>JBIJCO010000039.1:0-26516 GCA_044344665.1 Bacteroidia bacterium
ATACGGCTAATAACATAGATAAGCGCCTTAAATCAAAACCGGTTGAAGATCGTTGTGGTGTTCCATAAGCTGCAGAGCTAACCAATGCTTGAGTTTCTATTAACATCGGTCTATTACCTTCCATTGTTGCAGAAATAGCAACCCCGCTTGTTGGGACATCTCTATTGGTGATTAAAATTTCTGAAGGATTAGACACTTCGCGTAAACCATCGCCGTTCATTTCGTAAATACCCATTTCGTTAGTACTCCCAAAACGATTTTTCGTGGCCCTTAATAATCTATAAATATGGTTTCTGTCGCCCTCAAATTGTAAAACAGTATCAACCATGTGTTCAAGAACTTTAGGTCCGGCTAAACTACCTTCTTTTGTAATGTGCCCAATCATAAAAACTGGTGTATTAGTTTCTTTTGCAAAGCGCAAAAACTCTGCGGCACATTCTCTAACCTGAGAGACGCTTCCCGGGCTACTATCAATATAACTTGTATGTATGGTTTGTATAGAATCAATTATTACCAATTGAGGCTCTGTTTCTATTATTTGATTAAAAATGTTTTGAGTATTGGTTTCTTGTAAAATAAAACAATTGTCTGTTGTTACACCTATACGTTCTGCGCGCATTTTTATTTGTTGCTCGCTCTCTTCTCCGCTAACGTATAATATTTTTAAATTTTTTAGCCTTAATGCTAATTGAAGCATTAATGTTGATTTACCAATACCGGGTTCTCCCCCAAATAAAACTAAGCTGCCAGGAACAATTCCGCCACCTAGTACACGTGTTAACTCTTTGCCAGGAACATTAATTCTGGGAAACTCTTGTAGACCAATGTCTTGAAGCAATACTGATTTGTTAGATGTTTTATTCTCTTTATTGGCAGAAAACAGTTGCAGCCTGCTATTTTTAGTTTCTTTTTGAATAAGCTCTTCAACGTACGTATTCCATTCGTTACAACTTGGACACTTTCCTATCCACTTTGAGGCATGGGCGCCACAATTTTGGCAAAAAAAAGAAGTTTTTGTTTTTGACATTGTTTATTTAATCAAAAACAAAGTTACTTTAAAAATCAGCAAAGGGTTGCTATTAATTATAGCATGGTAAATTTGAATTAAAGTGTGTTTAATTTAACCAACACATCATCTTTATAAGAACCGCCAACAGGTAATGTTTTTTTATTGTTTTCTAAAATAACGCTCTGTGAATCTATGCTTTGAATTTTGTCAAGACGCGCAATAAAGGAGCGGTGAACCCTTACAAAATCAGCACTACCAAGTTTTTTCTCTATATCTTTCATTGTGCTATGAATGGTGTAACGACTGCTTACTGTATTTATTATTACATAATCTTTTAATGCTTCAACATATAAAATTTCGTTCAGGGCTACTTTTACAAGTCGTCCTCCTGTTTTTACAAAAATTAAACTCGAATCGTTACTTGATTTATTTTCTACCAATTGGTATAAAAAATCTCGTTCGGCTTTAAGTTCTTTATCTTTATTATGTTTATGCATTGCCACCTCAATGCTTGAAAGTAAATCAATTTCTTTAAATGGTTTTATTATATAAGCATAGGGTTCAGACAATTTTGCTTTTGAAAGCGTGGCTTCATCTGCATATGCTGTTAAAAACAAAATCGGTATGTTGACTGATAATTTTAATTTATTGCTTAAATCGATACCGGTTTCATCGCCTTTTATCATAATATCCATTAAAATTAAATCTGGATTTAACTCTATTATTTTAGTATATGCATCTTTGCTGTTATTAGCTATTCCTGAAACCTCGTAACCTAATTTTATTAAAGAATCTTGAATGTCTTTTGCTACAATGCTTTCGTCTTCGACAATAAATATTTTTTTCATTTTAATTAGTTTAAAAACTAAAAGAAACTTCTGTTCCTGTTTTGTTTTGTGATTTAAATTTAATTTCGGCGCCTAGCTGATTTATAAGTGCAGACACCAATTGTAGGCCTAATGTTTTTGTTGTTTTTATATCAAATTTTTCAGGTAAACCAATGCCATTATCTTTTATAACGAAATATATTTTACCGTTTTTGTTATATAAATTTAAACAAATTTCGCCTTCGTTGGCGTTTAAAAAAGCATGTTTTATTGCATTGGTAATTAATTCGTTTATTATTAAACCTGCCGGAATTGATGAGTCAAGATTCAGATTAATATCATTTAGGTTTAGTAGTAGCTTTATTTTACTGCTTGAATCTGAGAATGATTGAAAAAGATTTTTTGCTAATGAATTTATATATTTTGAAAAATTTATTTCGGTTAGTGATTTGTTTTGATAAAGGCTTTCGTGAACAAAAGCCATTGTGTTAATTCTATTTTGACATTTCTTTAGTAAATTAATTGTTGATTCTTCTTTTAAATGTGCCGCTTGTAGGTTTAAAATACTACTTATAATTTGCATGTTGTTTTTTACTCTGTGATGAACTTCTTTTAGCAACACCTCTTTTTCCTTTAATGCTTGTTCTATTTTTTGTTGATTTATTTTTTTATCGGTAATGTTATAGGCAATTCCACTAACCTCTACTATTTTGTTATTTTCTTTTATTGGATTTAAAAACACATCTAAATAAATTTTTTTCTTCGTTTTATCTATTGTTTCAATTTCAAAACTTGCGACTTTTCCATTAAAAGCTAAGTCATAATTTTTATTTATAACTTGTATATATTTATTATTATTTGTTAATGCGCCTCTGTTTATTGTTATACCTATTCGGGGTTTTGTATTGTATATAGCAGAAACCAATTCGTAATAATTATTATTAAACGAGGTTAATTTTTTATCGCAGTCTATTGTCCATAGGTAATGATAACTACTTTCAAAAATAGATTTTAGTTTTGCTGCCTGGTTTATTGTTTTTTGTTCAGTTAATTTAATTTCTGTTATATCATATGCTATGCAACTTAATTCTGTTACTTTATTTAAGTTATTAAATACTGGATTAATGAATACTTTACCAAATTGCTTTATATTATTTATTGTATACTCAATTTCAAAATTTAATTTTTTTCCGGTAAACGCTTCTTTAAATTTATTAATCCAAAATATTGATTCCGGATCTTTTTTTCTTTTAGAAGACAATTTATACAAATTGTAATTTTGATATATTTTAATACGACGTGTTTGAAAAACAGAGTTAAAATAATTTTGATTATAAGAAGATATCAAAAAATTTTGGTTAATTGTCCATATTAAATGATCAGAATTTTCAAATACAGAAGTTAATTGGGCTGTTTTTTCAAGTAATTTTTTTTCTATTAATTTTCTTTCTTTAATTTCTTTATTTAATAAATTGTTTTTCGTTTTTATTAATTCAGACTTTAATTTTTGTTTTTGTTTTAATTTTTCTTCTGTAATATTTTTTATTAGAGTTAATAAATAATTTTCATTATTAAATTTCATTACAATTGATTGTAATTCTGCTTCAATAATTTTTTTATTTAAATTAATTATTTTATAGTTATTAGATTGATTAACATTAATTCCTGAGTATACTTCTATTATTCTCTTTTCTGCTTTTTTCCTATCTTCTTTTATTAAAAAATTAACTGCTTTTTTCCCTATCACTTGGTTTTGATTATTTACTTCAAGTAATTTTAATAAAGCTTTATTACAAAAAACAATAATGCCATTTTTGTGAATTAAATAAGCGGTAGGAGAGGCGTCTAAAAGATTTTGATAATTGGATTGTTGTTGTTTTAATTCGGAATTATTAGATATTTTTTTATAGGTTTTTTTATTTACAACCTGTTTTGGTTGTATTTTTTTTAATGACATAAGATTATTTTCTTATTGTTTGTGTTTTATTGTCGTTAATTTTAATATTATATGTTTTTAATCCTTCTTCATAGGTGGGTCTTATTTTTTCTCCTTGCCATTTAATTTCTATATCATTTTTGTATGTAATTGTTAAATAATTATAGCCATATTCATCATAATAGCGCCAATCACCTTCTTTCATACCACTTAAATAATTGCCATAAAACATTTTATTACCATTTTTATGATATTGTATGTGAGTTCCGGTTGGATCTCCTGCTGAGAATTTTCCTTCAAACCTTTTTATTTTTTCAGGCATATAATAGCTTATCCAAATACTATCAGGTTCATCATTTAAATAATTACCAATTTCTTTATAGTCTGGGGTCTCATAAATCCATTTGGCTTCCTTTTTATTATCATAAAATAAACCTTTTAAAACTACTTTTCCTTCCTCATTATAATCAATTAGTTCACCGTCTCTTTTTCCATTAATATAATTTTCTTCTCTTGATAATTTTCCATTTTCAAAAAACCATTTCCATATACCTTGAGGTTTACCTTTTTTATCGTATTTTCCTTTTTGTTCAAGTTTTCCTGACGCATAATAAAATTCCCAGTCGCCTATTCTGTTTCCTTCTTTGTACAACCCTTTTCCTCTAAATTCTCCGGTATTATGAAATTCAGACCATATTCCTATTCTATTCCTTACACTATCTACTGCACCTTTAGCAACTACTATTCCATCAAAATATTCAATAGCACTATCAGGAACTGGCACATTCCTGCAAATTAATCTATTAACATAAACTGGTTCAGTATTAAACTTGGTAGTTGAATCATCCTTTAATATTAAACTACTATCGCATTGATATTTTTGTTTGTATTTAAAATGTGTACCAATAGGAACACCATCATTATATACACCTTCATATTTTAATGTACCATCTTTAAAATATTCAGTAAAAACTTCAACATTAGCAATTTCGGGTGCATTTTCTATTATTTTACCATTATTAAATTTTTTAGTAGACAATAAATTTCCTTTTTTATCAAATTGCTTAACATATCCATCTAACGAATCATCATTAAACTTCATTTCTTTTTTTACTTCTAGATTATCGTAAAACTCTTTCCAAATGCCTTGTTTTTTATTATTAAAATCACGCTGATTTATTTTTTCAAAACTTTGTATAATACCATCTTTATAAACTGTAATTGTTGTTATTAATGAATCTTCACTATACTCATAAGCTATTCCATTTGGTTTTCCTTTTTCATAAGGAATTATAGATTTTATTTTTCCACTTTTATAATAATTTTTAAAATTACCTTGCTTAATGTCATTCAAATAATTTTCTGTGCTTACTACTTTATGAGCTGTATCATAATTAAATGTTTCACCATTCTTTTTATTATTAAAATATTTTATAGACTTTGTTAGTCTACCCTTTTCATCGTAAAATTTCCAAACACTATCAAGCATAAAATTTTTACGATTACCCTCTATTTTTAACTTTCCATTTTTATAATAATTTTTCCAGTAACCATCTGGTTTACCATCTATTATTTTTCCTTCACTACTTAACACACCATTTTCGTAATAAAATTTATTATACCCATTAATAGGTTTATTATCTTGAGCATAAAAAAATTTAAAACCTAAAAAATTTAAGACTATAAAAAATAATAATTTAGTATGCATTAATTTATTCATTCTATCTTTTTTGGAACTTTAATTTTTAGTTAATTTTATCTTTAAAAAGCTAAATATCAATTATTTATGTTTTAACATTAACCTAATTACGTGTAATTTTTCTTTAAGATAATTTTAAATTATATAAAATCAAACAATGACTAATTTTTAAAAACATAAATAAATATAAATTATTTTAATTTTAAAATTACTTTATGTATTGTATATATAAGGTGTTAATATTGTTGATTAAATTTTAAGTTAAACTTGTTTTTTAAGTTTGTAACTTATATTTAACAATTTAGTAACAAATTTAATACATTAAATGGCTGATATTCAATAAAAAAAATCATTATTAACATTAGTTAATAGGAACTAACGCTAATAACTATTTCATTTTTTTAATGTTTATAAATTAAAAATGATGCTGATAATTAATTAATTCAAATCATTACTTTTTTTTAATTATTAAAATATTTTTGTAAGCAAATAGTTTTCTATAAATTATTGATAATAATGTAATAAATTATTAACCATATTTAATTTAATTAACATGCTAATTGTTTATTAAATTAATTGTTATGTTCTAGAAATCAATGTGTTTAATTATCAATGTTAATCAACGTGTAATAAAATTTTTTTCTTTTTTATAATTATAATAAATGATAAGTTGAATAGTAGTTTTACTTGTTTATTTAACGTTAACTAATTAATGTTTTATTGTATTGTAATTGTCTTATTTTTAACCTAATTAATATTAATATCAAATAATATGAAAATTTCTATAGGGTCCGATCATGCAGGATTTGAATTAAAGCAAAATATAATTAACTATTTAATTAAACATAATATTCACGTTAAAGATAGAGGATGTTTTAATTCAGAAAGGGCAGATTATCCAGATTATGCGCATATTGTTGCTTCAGATGTATTAAATAAAGAAGTAGAGTTTGGTATTTTGATGTGTGGAAGTGGCAATGGTATTAATATTTCGGCTAATAAACATAATGGTATACGTTCAGCTTTATGTTGGAACATTGAAATAGCGATGTTAGCGAGACAGCACAATAACGCTAATATTTTGGTTTTACCTGCTCGTTATATTCATTTAGATGAGGCATATAAATGTGTTGATGTTTTTCTATCTGAAAACTTTGAAGGTGGCAGACACCAACAACGAATTGATAAAATTGATATATAATCGCCTATATTTTTATTTCTATTATTGTAACGTTATAAATTAAGTTTACTTTTCAATTATTAAAGTTTTCAATTTAATTAATAGTTCAAATATAAAATTACATTTTCTAAAATAAGGCTTTGCAAATTTTTTTCTTTGTAATCATAAACAATTTCCAACAAAAATAATTAAGTATCTTTGTTTTTAATAGTGAAAACAGATTACGATATAATAGTTGTTGGTGCAGGCCATGCAGGTTGCGAAGCCGCTGCGGCAGCGGCCAATATGGGTTCTAGCGTGTTGTTAATTACAATGAACATGCAAACAATAGCTCAAATGAGTTGTAATCCGGCTATGGGAGGTATTGCAAAAGGACAAATTGTTAGAGAAATTGACGCATTAGGTGGATACAGCGGAATTGTTTCAGATAAATCTGCCATTCAGTTTAGAATGCTCAATAGAAGCAAAGGACCTGCAATGTGGAGTCCAAGGACTCAAAATGATAGAATGTTATTTGCTGGTTTGTGGAGGGAAATGTTAGAGCAAACCAAAAATATTGATTTTTGGCAGGATACTGTGCGTGAGTTAATTATTTCTAAAGACGGAAAAAAAATTGAAGGTGTTTTAACTGGAACGGGTATCGAATTTAAATCCAAAGCAGTAATATTAACAAACGGCACTTTTTTAAATGGTCTTATACATATAGGAGAAAAGCAAATTAGTGGAGGCAGAACAGGAGAATCGGCGAGTTATGGTATTACGGAACAATTAGTCCAAATAGGGTTCGAAACCGGTCGAATGAAAACAGGGACACCACCGAGAATTGATTCTCGGTCCTTAGATTATTCCAAGATGGAAATTCAAGGTGGCGATGAGTTCGTTGATAAATTCTCGTTTTTAAAAAATACCTCACCATTTACGGGCCCTAATAATAAGGCACAATTACCCTGCCATGTTACATATACAAACCAAAACGTACATGAAGTTTTAAAAACTGGTTTTGAAAAATCTCCAATGTTTCAGGGAAGGATAAAAGGTTTAGGACCAAGATATTGCCCAAGCATAGAGGATAAAATTACTCGTTTTAGTGAGAGAGAAAGACACCAGCTTTACGTAGAGCCAGAAGGTTGGAATACGGTAGAAATTTATTTAAATGGTTTTTCTTCTTCTTTACCAATAGATGTGCAACAAAAAGCCTTGGAATTAATACCAGGCTTTAAGAATGTAAAAATGTTTCGTCCAGGATACGCTATAGAGTATGATTATTTTCCGCCTACTCAATTAGAATTAACCTTGGAGACTAAAATAGTAGAAAATCTTTATTTTGCTGGTCAAATTAATGGCACTACTGGTTATGAAGAAGCTGCATGTCAAGGAATAATGGCTGGAATTAACGCTCATTTAAAAATTATGGATAAACATCCCTTCATATTGAATAGGCACGAGGCATATATTGGAGTTTTGATAGATGATTTAGTAAATAAAGGAACAGATGAGCCTTATAGAATGTTTACTTCTAGAGCAGAATATAGATTATTACTTAGACAAGACAATGCGGATATAAGATTAACTCCAATTTCTTACAAGTTGGGATTAGCAAGTAAAGATAGGCTTGTTAATGTAGAAAATAAAATTAATAATAGCGATAAGGTTATTAATTATTTTAAAAATAATAGCTGTGAGCCGGCAGTAATTAACGATTTTTTAATTTCAAAGAAGTCCGCGCCAATTAATCAAAAAACAAGATATATTAATATTATTTCACGCCCAAACATAGAAATAAATGAATTAATTAATATAGATATTGGACTAAAAGATAATATCGGTAAAATAGGAAATGAAAGTATTGAACAGGCAGAAATATTAATGAAATATGAAGGATATATTGATAGGGAAAAATTATCTGCTGAAAAACATGAAAGATTAGAGCAATTAATACTCCCTGCCTCTATTGATTATAAAAAAATAAATAGTTTAAGCACAGAGGCGATAGAAAAACTTATTAAGCATAAGCCATTAACCATTGGGCAAGCAAGCCGTATCTCAGGAATAAACCCTTCTGATATTTCCATCTTATTGATTTATTTAGGTAGATAATTAATTATTCTTTAAAAAATACATGCATCACGTTTTTAATTGCCCCGTTTGTAATGCTACTAACTTTAATAAGTTCATTACATGTAAAGATTTTACGGTTAGCCAAGAGGTATTTACTATTGTTGAGTGTAAAGACTGCCGGTATAAGTTTACCAATCCCCGTCCAGAACCTAAAAATATAGGAAATTATTATAAGTCTACCGATTATATTTCTCATTCAGATACTAAGAAGGGTATTGTATCAAAACTGTACCATATAGTAAGGAATTATACCTTAAAGAACAAGTTGAAATTAATAAATAAACATGTTTCACGTGGAACTATTTTGGATTATGGTTGTGGCACAGGATCCTTTTTGTCTGTTTGTAAAAATAATGGTTGGAATGCCTTTGGATTTGAGCCAGATAACGATGCGGTAAAAATCGCAAATCAAAAGGGCGTTATTGTTTTTAATAAGTTAAATGAATTAAAAAATCAAAATTTAACCACGGGCTATGATGTAATAACGTTATGGCATGTTTTAGAACATGTAACAGAATTAAATGAAACAGTAAGTTTCTTAAAAGAAAATCTCAAAAAAGATGGGGCGTTAATAATTGCACTGCCAAATTATAAAAGTTATGACGCAGAGATTTATAAAGAATTCTGGGCTGCCTATGATGTGCCGAGACACCTATATCATTTCGATCAACTCAGCATAAATGATCTAATGTCTAAACGAGGCTTTTTTTTAGAAGAGATAAAGCCTATGCCATTTGATAGTTTTTACGTTAGCTTACTCAGTGAGAAATATCGGAACAATAAAAATAATTATTTTCGGGCTTTTTTTAATGGTTTTTTATCTAATATTAAAGCCAAAAAAACCAATAATTATTCAAGCTTGATTTATATTTTTAAACACAAATAAGATATTGTGTTTCACGTGGAACATAATACTTTACTTCGAAAATACAGGATTATTAAATGTTTTTCTGTTTAATAACACGAAAAAACCACTTTAAACTAAAATATATTTAACGTTTAATTAAATAAATCTAATATATTTTACCTAAATTAATTAACTACAATAATTATAAACCAGCTCTAAAAACTGACATCTTGATTTTTTAGAGTTTAAATTTTTATGCTTATTTGTTTTTGAGATAAAGACATAATATTATTTTTTAGTTTACATGAGAATACTACTTACAACTTTAAACGCAAAATACATACACACAAACCTTGCAATTAGATTATTGTATTCATTAAATCAGAAACACAACGGTCTAAAATGGAAAGAATTTACAATAAAAGAACCTATACAAGAAGTTGCCAATGAATGCGCCACATTTGAATTAGTTGCTTTTAGTTGTTATATCTGGAACATAACACAAACACTAGCGCTCATAGAACAAATTAAAGAACTTAATCCCAATATAAAAATTTTATTGGCCGGACCTGAGGTAAGTTATGAATACGATGAAATAATAAAACTTGATAGTGTTGATTATATTATTGTTGGAGAGGGCGAGATACCTTTTAGCGAATTTATAGAATCATACCCTAATATTGAAATGGTGCCATCTTTGGTAAGATATGTAAACGAGAAAATTATTGTTAATCCTTCGTCTTCCCCATTTAATCTTAATAATTATCAAGATATTATGCCATATGGTTTTGATGATATAACAACCCTGAAAAACAAAGTGCTTTATATTGAAACATCTAGAGGTTGCCCATATAAATGTGAGTTTTGTCTAGCTAGTCTTGATAATAAAATAAGATATTTACCGGATAAAAATATTAAAGAAACCCTGTTGTTTTTAATGCAAAACGGAAAGGTTATTAAGTTTTTAGACAGAACCTTTAATGTTAAAAAAGATTTTACGCTCAATATTTTTGATTTTATATTAAAAAATTATAAAACTGAAAATGTATTTCAGTTTGAAATAACTGCAGATATACTACATCAGGACATTATAAATTTTATTAACGAAAATGTTCCAAAAGGATTGTTTCGCTTTGAAATAGGAATACAAACGGTTAACCAAAAAGCTAATTTAAATGTAAGTAGAAAGCAAAATTTCGAAAAAACAAAATCGATAATAAAAGCACTTGAATCAAAAGTTGAAATGCATTTGGATTTAATTGTAGGTTTAGCTTTTGATGAATGGGACGATATTAAATATAGCATAGAAGAAGTGTTTAAGTTGTTTGCCCCAGAATTACAATTAGGTTTTTTAAAATTTCTGAAAGGAACACCCGTTCGTGATAAACATAATCAACACGGCTTCGTTTTTGACCCTAATCCTCCATATCAAATCATCGAGAGCAATTATTTATCAAAAAAACAATTAGAAGATATTGTAAAATTAGAACACGCATTAGAAGTTTATTGGAATGGAAAAAAAGCCGTTAACACATTAAAATATGTTGCATTAAATTATAGTATTTTTGATTTTTTATTGGAGTTAGGAAAACATTTCGAAACCCAAAGAAGTTTTCACAAATATTCTTTAATGGATGTTTTTGATATAATAATCGGTCTAGCAGAAAACACATACAAAAATGATGTAATAATAAAAGAACTAATTGCTATAGACTATTATTTACATTTTAAAGTAAAACCTAAAAAAGCTTATTTGTTTCCTTTGGAAAAAAAGGAAACCACTAAAATTTTAGTCGACAAAAAAATAAATCCTCAAAAATTGAGACACCTTGTTTTACCACTATCTTTTGATTTTCAACACTTTATGAGTTTTGGAGAAATAATTTTTCAAAAAGAAAATTTAATTATTCAATATACAGGGATACAAAAAGCGGTGATTATTTAAAACAAAAACGACAAAACACGTTTTTTATACTATAAATTAATTATTTTTGCCGTCATAATATTTAAAAACAAAACACACATGAAAAAACAAATTCTAAGAATCAGTGTATTCGCCTTTGCTTCATTGGCATTAACAAGTTGCTCGTCATACAGCCACTCCTACAGAATGTCAGAGGTGCCTGATAGAGATATTAGTGTAGCCGAAAAATATGTTGTAGACATTAAGCATGACTTTACAAAAATTGTTAGGGCCGAATCAGGAAAACACAAATCGCCCAGTGCCGCTAGAGAAGAGGCTTATTATAAAGCAATAGTTGATAATAATATTCACGTTGTGGTAGACCCTATATACAGAATAGAAATTGGTCCGAAATTTTTGATTTTTGGTGGCAAAAGCAGGGCTTCAATAGTTGGATTTGCTGGGTATTATCAAAATCCAAGAGGCCTGTCTAAATTAGAATCTGATAATTTTGATCAAAAGATTAAAAACCTTGAAAAATTATCTAAGATTTCTTCGTTAGGTCAAGAACAAAACGAAACATATATTATTGATACTAAAGGAGCAACTTGTTGTAATGGGACTGATGGAAAATCTTCAGGACAATTTGGCCAAGCAGTATTGTTAAATAAAACTATCAATAAGCCTTCCCTTATCGATCAATATAATAAGTTAATGAGTGGTAGTTCCACTGTTAATGCAGGGGAACCAACAACACAAAAATCATCTGTTTTTTCTGACGAACCTAAAAAACCATCAGGAATAAAAGCTTTTTTAGCTAAAATTCCATTAATAGGCAAACTTTTCAAATAATTACAGGATTAATAAAAAAACAAAAAAGGCGGGTAATACCGCCTTTTTTGTTTTCAAAAAACTAAAAATTACTTTTACAAAACTATGGCAAATATATTTGAATTTAAAGGACACAAACCGGTAATACATAAATCAGCTTTTATACACCCTAATGCTACAATAACAGGCAATGTATTTATTGGCAAGGATGTTTATGTTGGTCCAGGCGCCGCAATTAGAGGAGACTGGGGTCAAATAATAATTGAAGATGGTTGTAACATCCAAGAAAATTGTACCATTCATATGTTTCCCGGAACAACGGTAATATTAAAAGAAAATGCTCATATTGGTCACGGTGCAATAATACATGGCGCTACAATTGGAAAAGATTCACTAGTGGGAATGAATAGCGTAATTATGGATAACGTAGAGGTTGACGAGGGGTGTATTATAGGCGCGCTTACGTTTATCCCTGCAGAGACAAAAATAGAAAAACGAAAAGTTGTTGCCGGAAACCCATTTAAAATAATTAAAGATGTAAGTGACGATATGCTTGCTTGGAAAATAAAAGGAACTAAACTTTATCAAAAACTTCCTTCCGATTGTCATGCGACACTTAAACCATGCGAACCACTTAGAAGACAACCGGCATTTAAAAAACAACAGCAAGAAGATTATTCTATTTGGAAAAAACAAAAAAATCAAAAGGAGTAATAGTTATTCATAAAAACCTAATTAAAATAACATTTGTTTTTATTTGATTATTTTTATGGTGATAAAAAATAACTCCAATCTATGGCAAAAAATAAATCAATATTAAATACCCAATCTGTAAAGTTTTTATATGAATATTTAAATAATCCATCACCTACCGGTTTTGAATCTTCGGGCCAAAAAATATGGTTAAATTATATAAAGCCTTATATAGATGATTATTTTATAGATACTTATGGAACAGTAGTTGGGGTAATAAATCCAAAAGCTCAATACAAAGTAGTAATTGAGGCTCATGCCGATGAAATTAGCTGGTTTGTTCATTATATCACCAAAGATGGTTTTATTTATTTAAGACGCAACGGTGGTAGCGATCATCAAATTGCACCATCAAAAAGAGTAAATATTCACACAGAAAAGGGAATTGTAAAAGCTGTTTTTGGTTGGCCAGCCATACACGTGAGAGATGCATCAAAAGAAGAAACTCCAACATTAAAAAATATATTTTTAGATTTAGGTTGTAAGTCATCTAAAGAAGTAGAAGCGCTTGGTGTACATGTTGGTTGTGTGGTTACTTATGAAGATGAATTAATTGAGCTAAATAATCGATATTATGTTGGCCGAGCTCTTGATAATAGAATAGGCGGTGTTATGATTGCAGAGGTTGCTCGTTTACTAAAAGAAAGAAAAATCAAATTACCGTTTGGTTTATATATTGTTAATGCCGTTCAAGAAGAGGTTGGTTTAAACGGCGCTACAATGATAGCAAGAAAAATACAGCCAAACGTAGCCATTGTTACAGATGTGTGTCACGACACCCAAACACCAATGATGAATAAAATAACCAGTGGCGATTTATCTTGCGGCGCAGGACCCGTTTTAAGTTATGCTCCTGCTGTCCAAAACAACTTGTTAAAATTGATAATTAATACAGCAAAACAAAACAAAATCAATTTTCAAAGGCAGGCAGCATCTAGAGCAACAGGAACAGACACCGATGCTTTTGCTTATGCTACAGATGGAATAGCCTCGGCTTTAATTTCGTTACCATTAAGATACATGCACACAACGGTTGAGTGTGTTGATAAACTGGACGTGGAAAATGTAATAAAGTTAATTTATGAAAGTGTGAAGGCCATAAAAAATAACCACGATTTTAAATATTTTAAATAAATTGTCCTAAAAAATATTTTTGATAAACACTAAATGCCAATACTTGGATCAATAATAAAAAATGCAATTTCTATAAGAGGAAGAATTCCAGCAAGGAAAAATGTTTTAAAACAACAACTAAAACAACTTAATAAACTGTTAGTTAAAAGCCAAAACACTGAATTTGGAAAACAATATAATTTTATTGATATAGTTTTATCTGATAATCTAATCGAAGAATTTAAAAATAGCGTGCCTATTTTTGATTATCAGTCCATATTTGATGCGTGGTGGTATAAATCTCTGCAAGGAGAGAAAGACGTTTGTTGGCCAGGTAAGACAAATTATTTTGCCTTAAGCTCAGGAACATCTGAAGCTGCAAGTAAGCATATTCCTGTAACTAAAGAAATGATTAAGGCCATTCAAAAAGGCACGTTAAAACAAATATTGTCAACTAAACACTTTAATTTTTCTAAAGAGCAGTATGAAACAGAGGTTTTATTTGTTGGCGGAAGCACTAATTTAAATTATAACGGAACGTATTTTAGCGGCGATTTAAGTGGTATTACAACCGGAACACAACCCCGGTGGTTTCAAAGTTTTACTCTGCCTGGCCCCGAAATCCGCTCGCAACAAAGTTGGGAAAAGAAACTACAAGACTTGGTTTTAAATGCAAAAAACTGGAATGTTGGCTTTATTTGTGGTGTTCCTGCCTGGATACAAATGTTATTCGAGAGAATAATAATTCATTATAAGGTAAATCATATCCATGATATTTGGCCAAATTTAGCTGTTTTTGTTCATGGAGGTGTTTCGGTACAACCATACAAAAAAAGCATTGATTCTCTTTGCAGTAAACCATTAATATATTTGGATACATATATGGCCTCCGAAGGATTTATTGCTTACCAAGAAAGACCAAACGAAAAGCAAGCAATGAAATTAATGACGGATAATTCAATGTTTTTTGAATTTGTTCAGTTTAATGATGAAAATTTTGATACAGACGGAAACATAAAACCTAATGCAAAAACTATTAATATAACTGATGTAAAATTAAATATTGATTATGCTTTAGTCATTTCAAATTGTGCGGGTGCTTGGCGCTATTTAATAGGCGACACCATTAAATTTACAGATCTAAAAAGGTGCGAAATTATAATAACAGGTAGAACCAAACATTTTTTGAGTCTCTGCGGTGAGCACCTCAGTGTAGACAACATGAATAAAGCAATTAATTTAACTGCAAACGATTTAAAAATAATTGTTAACGAATTTTGTGTTGTTGGAAAACCAAATAAAGGATTGTTTTCTCATCATTGGTATGTTGGTGTAAATAAAGAAACAAATAAGGACAACTTTAAACAGATTTTAGACGACTATTTAAAAAAATTAAATGATGATTATGCTACAGAAAGAAAACACGCCTTAAACGACGTTTTTGTAAGTTTGTTGCCAAATGACATTTTTATAGATTTTTTAGCAAGCAAAAATAAGTTGGGCGGACAAAGTAAATTTCCCAGAGTGTTAAAAGGAAAACAATTAAACGAATGGGAGGCTTTTTTACAAAATAACAACATAAAAGAAATTGGCACTTAGTTTAATATATCAAACATTTATTATCGTTTTATTGCTAACTTTTTCGTTTGGCCCGGCTTTTTTTGCCTTAATAAATACAGGGATTCGTTATGGATATAAAACAGGATCGCTTTTGGCTTTTGGTGTAGTTTTAAGCGATTTTTTTGTTTGCGTGTTAATGATTTTTTTGGTTCATTTTGGCGCAACCAATTTTATACAAGACGAAAAAAGTCAGCGGTTTATGGGTGTTGTGGCTGGAATAATTTTAATTGTGTTTGGTGTGTTACATTTTAATGAGCCCATTGAAAAGGGGAAAGAAACAACACTAGACATTAAAATTCCATCACCAAAAACAATGATTTTTAAAGGGTTTTTTCTTAATTGTCTAAACCCGGCAGTTTGGCTACTTTGGCTTGGAAATGTTACTGCAGTTGGAAAAACACTTTCTTATTCTATAATAAACATGATAATTTATTTTGGAATTACTTTAGGCTTAGTTTTACTTGTTGAGTTAGGAAAAGTATCAGCAGCAAATAAACTGAAGCTAGTTTTAACCCAAAAAACAATGCGAACAATTAATATTATAACAGGAACCTTACTTATGGCATTCGGTTTAATACTTATTTACAATCATTTTTTTAATCTATAAATGACTCAGGAAGAATTAAATAAACTTAGAGAAAAAATAATTGAAACATCTGTTTTTCCAACGGTTTATATGTTTAAATTTATTGTGCCGAGCGAAAACAGGAGCATAGCTTTAGTAGAAAACTTATTTGATCAGTCTGCTGAAATTCACATTAAAGAAAGCGGTAGGGGTAAATATACCTCCGTTACCGGGAAACAAGTAGTTATTAATGTAGAGGAAATTATAGACATTTATAAAAAAGCCTCAACAATAGAAAGGATAATGTTCCTTTAATTATGCATCTTTTCCTAGAAACATCAGCACTAAAAGTAAAAATTAATTTTCTGGGGGCAGAGGTTGTGAGCGTAAAAAACACTAAAGGCACAGAATATTTATGGCAAGCAGAAAAAGAAATCTGGCCTAGACACGCACCTGTACTTTTTCCCTTTGTAGGGAAGCTAAAAGAAAATTTTTTTATCTATGAGGGTAAAAAACACGAAATGGCTCAACATGGCTTTGCCAGAGATTTTGTTTTTGAATTAGTTTCCCAGACAAAAACATCAGCACAATTTGAATTAAAATCTTGTAGCAATACAAATCAAAAATTTCCTTTCGATTTTATTTTTCAGATTAACTACCAATTAAATCAAAACGAATTAGTTACTTCTTATAAAATAATAAATCCTTCAAACAAAAACAGTTTTTTCAGCGTTGGCGCACATCCGGGTTTTAATTGTCCGCATGTTTCCGGCGAAAAACTACAAGATTATTATTTAGAATTTGAAGACAATAATTATTGTTTGTCAAAACTATCTAACGGTTTAATTAGTGACAAAAAAACCAACCTCTTTTTAAACAATAATAAACTGTTTTTATCTAAAGATTTATTTAATAACGACGCGTTAGTTTTTGAAAACAATCAAATTAACAAAATAAGTCTATGCTCTATTAAGTTTGGAAAACTAATCACATTAAACTGTTTAAAATGGCCTTATTTTGGAATTTGGTCAAAACCAAGCTTCCCTGGTTTTATTTGTTTAGAGCCTTGGTATGGTATAGCAGATGGTGTTAACTTTGACAATCAACTAAAAAAAAAACAAGGCATTATTGAGCTTGGGCCATCTAGCCAGTTTAATTGTTCGTTTTCGCTGATTTTTCATTAAAACTGAATTTTTTTCATTTTTCTAGTTTATGTTAAACCAAGAATAATCACTATTTTCGCAGTCCAAATTTCAAAAAATGAACATTTCAAAAAAAGACATTGATAGCTTAAATGCTGAAATTACTATTTCTGTAACCCCATCAGATTATGAGGCTCCAGTTAATGAGGCATTAAAAAAAGCGCAAAAGCAAATTTCTATGCCCGGTTTCAGACCTGGGAAAGTACCTGCAGGATTAATAAAAAAACAATATGGTACCCAAATATTAGTTGATGAATTAAATAAATTACTAGATAAAACCGTTTATAGTTACATTCAAGAAAACAATCTTGAGGTTTTAGGAAATCCCTTACCAAAAGAACAAGCTTCGGTAGATTTTGTTAATCAAAAAGATTTTGAATTTGTATACCAAATAGGCTTAGCCCCTCAGATTAATATTGAGTTAACATCAGACCAAAAATTCACCATCAAAACAGTAAAGGTTGACGATGAATTAGTTGAAAAATATGTTAAAGACGTTAGACGTAATTTTGGTAAGCCGTCTAATCCCGAAACAGCATCAGAAAAAGATGTGGTTTTTGTAGATATTAATGAACTTGACGAAAACGGAAATATTCAACCTGGAGGTATTTTTAAAAGTACAAGCCTAAGTTATGAAAGGTTAAAAAATGAGGAGGCAAAAACAAAAATTATTGGGGTAAAAAAAGAAGATAAAATTATTATTAATGTAAACTCTTTATATGAAAGCGCTTTAGATAAAAGTGTTTCATTAAGTATAGATAAAGAAACAGCCGAAACATTAAATTGTAATTTACAACTAACTGTAAAAAACATTTCGCGCCTAGAAGACGCAGATTTAAATCAGGAATTATTTGATAAGGTATACGGTGAAGGAAAAATTTCGACCGAAGAAGAGTTTAAAAACAAAATCCGAGAGGAATTAGGGCTTATGTTTAAAGCTGACGCTGACCGTTTTTTAAGCTCTGAGGTACAAAATAAACTACTCGAAAGAATTAATATTCAACTACCTGATGAGTTTTTAAAAAAGTGGTTAATGGTTGCTAACGAAAAACCAATTACTGAGGAGGAATTAGATAAAGATTATCCAAATTATTCTAATGCAATGAAATGGAAACTAATCGAAAATAAAATAATAAAGGATAACGAAATTAAAGTAAATGTAGATGAGGCAAAAGATGAGGCAAAAGTATTTATTAAATCAGAATACGCTCGTTACGGACAGGTTGCCACAGAAGAGGATTTAGAAAAAATATCAAAAGATATTTTAAGTAAAGAAAAAGAGGCGCAAAGAATTTTCGAAAATTTGTACAGTAAAAAAGTATTAGATTTGATTAAAGAAAAATGCACAATGGAGCCTAAAGAAGTCAGTTACGACGAGTTTTTCAAAGCATAAATGATAAACGGGGCAAATAATTTTATTGCCCCGTTATTTTTTTAGCCTCATTAATATCTATTTTATCCTCACCTTTAAACGCAACAACAAAACAATCTTTAAAGCAACAGTCTCTTAACTTTTTTTGATGAATAATAGCTTCTTTGAAAGTTGAGAAACTACCAGAAGTATATTTAAATCCACTCTTTGTTTTATAATAACTACCGTTTAATATATTTTTATATTCTGGCAACGAAAGGTCTAATTCACTGGCACTATTGGTAAATTGAACTTTAAAAACAATATTTAAATTGTTGTTTTGCGATTTGCTTTCATTAACTTTTTTATCATTGCTTTTTACATCTTTTTCTTTTTTGAATTTATCTGCAATGTTTTTTACTGAAATCAAGCTATCGTTATCTTCTTCATTTTTTAGCACTGTGTCTTTTTCTAAAACAGTTGTTTGTTGCCCGTTAATGTTTTGGTCTTCCAACTTAAGTTCATTTTCCTCTTCCTCTTCGTCTCCTTTTTTTTGTCCGGGCACGTTGCCTGCTTTTATATTTTCATTTTCTAACGGCTCTTGATTTTCAATAGAGTCGCTATATTCTTTTTTATTTCCCTCCAGGACGTCTTTATATTTTCTAAGTCCTCTGAATATAGCTTTTGCAATGTAATCTTGACCCTTCTCGCTTCCTAAAAAAGATTCTTCAAGAGGGTTTGTCAAATAACCAATTTCTGTAAGAATGCTAGGCATTGCTGTTCTCCAAAGAACCCAGATACTTTGTCTATGAACACCTTTGTCAATACGCCCGGCTTTTTTTGCGTACTCGTCTTGAATTTTCATGGCTAGACTGGCGCTTTGAATAACGTATGCGCTGGTGTAATTGCTCATAATAATATAACTTTCTTCACTTTCGGGGTCAAATCCGTCATATTTTTTTTCATAATCGTCTTCTAAAAAAATTGCTGAGTTTTCTCTTGTCGCCACTTTCATTTTTCCTTCTTCGTTTTTTAAACCCATAACATAAGTTTCTGTTCCAAATGGAATAGGATTAGGTTTTTCTACAGCAATTAGTTTTCCCTTCTTGTTTTTGTACATTTTGGGTTTTTTCTTCCCTGTTTTTGGGTCTTTTATCATGACTACTTTTCCGGCGGCGTTGCAGTGTATGGAAATAAACAAATCTGCTTTAGCTTTATTTGCTATTTGTGCGCGATCTTCTAGTTCTACAAAGACATCTGTTGTTCGCGTATAAATTACTTTAATGTCTTTAAAATTTTCTTCAATAAGCTTCCCAAGTTTTAAGGCAACCGCTAGAGAAATATCTTTTTCTTTTTTGCTGACTCCACTGCAGCCAGGGTCTTTGCCTCCATGACCAGGGTCTATTACAATCGTTTTTATTGAACCCGTTTTCCCTTTCTTAAGTGTTTTAAAAGCGCATAATAGTGCAACACAAAAAATAAAAAACAGGAAATATTTAAAAACTTTAACCATATCAAATAATAAATTTTTACTAGGTTTCGTAAACTATTGTAGCTTTGTAAGCTATCATTGATAGAATAAATTTATTCCATTCGGATTGATAAAACATCAACATAAAAAACTAGTTTTCTTCTTTGCTTTGTTAATATCTCTTAGTGTTAACAATCTAAAAAGTCAAGTGAAGCAAAACGACACATTAAACAACAACGCTGTTGATACACTTACAACCAAAGAAGATGAGAAAACAGATTTTTTAGAGAGTGCAGTTATTTATAAAGCCTCTGATAGCGTAGTTTTTCTAAAAACCAATAAACAACTTTTTCTTTATGGCAAGGCGCATGTTGAGTTTGGAACAACTAACCTCGACGCGGAAACAATTGAAATCGATTACATTAAAAATAATATAACCGCTTATGGTAAAAAAGATAGTTTAGGCAAAACTATCGGCTCTCCTGTTTTTAAAGATGGCGAGCAGGAGATGAAAGCAGAAAAAATAATGTATAACATTAAATCTAAAAGAGGAAAAATTTTTAATGCGCTTACAACCCAGGGAGAATTGTTGGTTATAGGAAATGAAATAAAAAAAGACAGCAATAATATAATTTATATGCGGGGAATGAAGTGTATTCCTTGCAAGGACGAGGATGCAAGAACAATTTTTAAAGCTACAAAAGCAAAAATAATTCCAAATGATAAAATTGTTACCGGGCCAATGTATCTTGAAATAGGAGGGGTGCCAACACCTTTAGGTTTGCCGTTTGGGTTTTTTCCAAACACAAAAAAACAACACAATGGCGTTTTGTTGCCTACGTTCGGTAATTCTGCAACACAAGGGTTTAATTTGCGAAACGGCGGATATTATTGGGGAATTAACGATAAAACTGACATGATTGTAAGAGGAGATGTTTATGGAAATGGTAGTTGGGCGCTTAATACAACAAACAACTATAATGTTTTATATAAATCTTTTGGATTTGCTCGTGTTGGTTATAGCCAATTTAATATCGGAGATATAGATATTCCCTCCGGATTTAGCAAGCAAAGGGCCTTTGATGTAAGGTGGACCCATACACAAGACAGCAAAAGTAACCCAAACATTCGATTTAGTGCGAATGTAAATTATGTAAAAAACCAATCCTTTAACCGAATTAACGCATTAAATTCAGGACAGTTTTTACAAAACGCCTTTCAATCAAACATTAATTTTACAAAAACATTTAAATTAAGCTCATTAAGTTTAAATGCAACACATAGCCAAAGCTCTTCAGGGTTTAAACCAGTAGAAATAACATTTCCTCAATTAACCTATAACGTAAATAGATTTTATCCTTTTAGAAGGGAGGGTGCTATTAAACAAAACGTTTTTGACAAAATAGGAATTAACTATTTGCTTGAGGCAAGAAACACTTTATCTGGCTATGATTCTACCATTTTTAAAGGAAATGTGTTAGATTCCCTAAAGTATGGCATTAAACACACCTTGCCTATTTC
Organism: Bacteroidia bacterium; assembly: GCA_044344665.1. Classification (GTDB taxonomy): domain Bacteria; phylum Bacteroidota; class Bacteroidia; order B-17B0; family Aurantibacillaceae; genus Aurantibacillus. The sequence continues at coordinate 21,947 of JBIJCO010000039.1, forward strand.
AACAAATTTTAATGTTTTAAAATATATTACCGTTACACCGGCTTTAAATTTGTCTTCGGTAATGTATACAAAATATACATCTAAGGAGTTTTTAAACGACACTTTAAGAACATTTACAAAAAAAGGTTACGTTGGCGGTTACGATGCAAATTTTTCTACAGCAATAAATACCAAAGTTTTTTTTGATTATATTTTTAATAAGGGTAGGATAAAACAAATAAGACATTTGTTAATTCCTACAATCTCATATTTGTATCGGCCAAATTTGGGAGCAGAACAATTTGGTATTTGGAAAACGGTTCAAACTAATAAAACCGGTCTAACTAGTTCTTATTCTGTTTTTCAAAACGCTCTGTTTAGCGGTCCCGCTCAGGGAGAACAAAACGCATTGTCAATTAACTTAAATAATAATATTGAGGCCAAAATAAAAAAACAAACCGATACTGGTTATGTTTATAATAAGCGTAACTTATTACAGAACTTGAGTATTGGAACAGCGTATAATTTTGCTGCAGATAGTTTTAACATGAGTTTAATTAATGTAACCGCCAGAACAAAATTGTTTAATCTGTTTGATGTTGTTGCAAGCTCGGCATTAGACCCATATGGTTACGATAAAACATCAAACAAACGGGTAAATAAATTTAATTACGCTTATTCCGGAAATCCGGTTCGATTTACTAATGCAAATTTTGCTGTTAATACATCCTTTAGCAGTAATATGATAGAAGCATCAAAAAAAACAAGGCAGGCACCAATTATTACAAACGGAGCAGAGCAAGGAACTAACACTAACGAGTCAGACGACGACGTTTTATCCTGGAATTTAAATATTTATTACAATTTAACTCTATTAAATAATAACAACACCAAACTTCAACCAACACAATCTTTAAATTTTAGTGGAGATATTAAACCAACCAAGTATTGGAGGATAGGCGTAACCAGCGGGTATGATTTCACAAATCAAAAGGCAAGCTATACAAGTTTTAATATTTATCGTGATTTAAAATGCTGGGAGGCCCGAATAGACTGGATTCCTTTTGGTGTAAGAAAAAGTTACAACCTTACAATAAATCTTAAAGCTTCCATGTTAAGCGAATTTAAAATTCCAAAACGAAGCCCACCAATTGATAATTTTTAATAGCATTTTTAGAAAAGCATAAAAGTGGAAAACCGACAGCTTCGGTAAAGCCAGTTAAAAAAATAATTAATACTCCATTTAAAAACGCAGTGATAATTAAAATTTAACTTATCAACAAAACAAAGTTTCGCGAATCATTTTTATTAACTTAAATATTAATAATTTACGATATATATTTTTGTTGCATGTTTAGTAAAAAAATTGTTAAACCCCTAAACAACTTGTTTTTGTGTTTTCTTTTCTTACATGCGCTTTTGTATTTGTTATATGTTTCGTTCCAATTAATTAATTTATTTGAAATTGAAATTTCTATTCAAAATGAGTTTATCCAAGAATTTGTAGCGTTTATTATACTTGGAATTGGCGGCAGTGTTCTTAAAGATTATTTATTGTTGATGACTATTTGTTTTGTGTTTTTTATAATTGTATTGATAAAAAACAAAAACGAGAAAAAGCCCACCTATTGATAATTTTTAATCCTAAGCTGTTTTCTTATTATGTGAATAATCCATTCTGTTATTAATTTCAGAGGAAGCCCACAACACGTAGCAAGCAAGAAAATTTTTTAGCATAAAAAACCAAATGAAAAACTGTTAAGGGAGACTAGAGTTTAGAAATCAGAGGAAAAAAAAGAGGCTGTTTTTAAAACAGCCTCTTTCAATACAACATTTAAATATTAAAGCTATGAAATTATTTTACTATTTTAAATGTCGCTTTTTCAGATTCGTTGCTCACAGTAATAAAATAAATTCCTGGAGTTAATTCATTCAAATCCATTCCAATATTGGTTTGATTTGATTGTGTGGTTTTAATTAATTTTCCTTTTAAATCGATTACATCGATTGTCAAACTCAAACCTGATTGGTTATCAATATTAATTTTATCGCTGAAAGGGTTAGGATAAATTGATAAATTGTTTTGCAAAAATGTGTTTTTACTAATTGCAGTCACCGCTAATGTTGGTAATGGTATTAAGCTTCCGCCCGTTGCGGCTGCTGCAAATAAACCAAACGCAGGACCACTTGAATTAGATGCAGGATTTAAAAACCCACTAGCTAAAACGGTGATAGCTTGACCCGTTAAACTTAATGCTGCTAGCGGCGCTTGATAACTTGCAACCGTTACAGATCCGCTATTCACGTTAACAGTATAATTAGCGGTTGGTAGAGCATTGTATCCTGCTGCATTGTAATTGGAATAAGTTAAAGCACTTGCCAATGTTGTGCTTGGCGGAGAGACAATATTAACAATTGGTGCATCTGTTGCTCCGTGAAAAATTAACACGTCGGTATTAGAATTAACTAAAGCCCTCTCTCTAACATTCGCGTTTGCAACAAGGCCAAATGGCACAGTGCTTGAGCTTGGAGAATAACCCAAAGGTGACAGGATTCCGCTTGCAATTAGTTGATATTTAGATGTAGGAGCTAAATTATATGTAAAATTAGCTAAAGCTGATGCAACAGATGTGCTTGTTGGAGGAGCAATAGATAGAGTTACAACTTGTGCTGTTGGAACATCAATAAACGGAGAAGCCGTTCTAAACGCAAAATTATTTAGTAACAAAACAGCAGCGGTGCCAGTTGTGGCTGAGCGAAACCAAACATCAACGCTTGACGCAGCGGCATCAGCGCAATTATGAATGGCTTGCAAACGCGTTGAGGTTGTTGTAGATGTTGGTAGTGCAATTAAAGACCCGCCACTTGCTGTAGCTACCCATAAACCAAACGAATTTGGACTATTGCTATTATTTGTGGTGTTTAAGAATCCGCTTGCTATTACAGATATTCTTTGTCCGCCTAAACCTAAAGTAGCTAGAGGAGCAGAGTATTCTTGAACAACATTTTCTGAGAACTGATCCCTTACTTGAATTTTATAATTGGCGGTGGTTAAGTTTAACCAACCTGCAAAATTGGTGTATGCAGCGTTGTTAACCAAAATATTTGGAATTACAGGGTTTGTTCCAGTAAATGGCGCAACAACATCCACTATTGGCGCGTCTGTACTTCCGTGGTTTACTAAAACTTGAGTAACGGAAGAAGAGGGTGCAGCTGAATTTGAAGTAAATGTTGACAAAGTAAATGGAGCCACAGTAGAACTTGGATTGTATCCAGTTGGACTAACAATGCCGTTTGCCACTATTTTGTAATCAACCCCGGTAGCAAATGATACTGTAAATTGTGCAATAGACTGCGCTTGAGAAGAGGCACTTGGCGCTGAAACACCAATTGTATAAGTGCCCGCTGCTACTGTTCCGGTTGGTGTAGCCGACCTGAACCCTAAACTGTTAACTAATACGCCGCCGTTGGCCCAAATTTTTACGTTTGCTGCTGCTGCGTCTGCGCAGTTGTGAATAATTTGGAAAGTTGGCGCTTGAGCCTTAAGGCTGCTGGTAATACCTCCAATAAGGATGGCACTACCCAAAAGAAATAATTGTTTTTTCATATTATTTTGTTTAAATTATTTCTTAATAACAACAACGACAACTTTTTGTTTATTGGTTTGCGAAAAAACATTAAACAAAACGTTTTAAAAGCTGTGCTTTACCAATATTTAGCAGTACTCAGATTACGTTTTAATCCCATAAATAACCCTTGAATACAAACAATACCAGGTTGTTCAGAAAAAATTTCTTGGCTGGTTTTTTTTAATAAACCCCCTTAAAAATAAAACTCAACAAACGCAACTTTATTTATGGTTCCATATAGGAATAACAAAACATGAATTCTGTTTTGTATAATTTGTACATTCCAAATTCAAAAAAAAGGAATTAATAAATAGCACTTTATGTGTTTGATTATTAATAAATGTAAATCGTTGCAGTAGAATTATGCAATAAAGTTAATTTGTGTTTTTCTGATGTTTTCAATTTTATGGATGAATAATCAAATAGTTTTTGATAACCCCTCAAAACCGTAATTTATTTTTGTATTCTGTTATAATCTATAAATTATCAAACAAACCTTAAAAGTCTAATTATTAAAAACTAGATAGAGATTTAATGAATTTAAAATTCAAAAGGAAGCTCGCTAATTGATATATTAAGTACTGAATATTTAAATTTTTGAAAAGCGTTTTGTTTTTTTGTTTTCTATAAACACATCATCTTCGAACATTTTTAATGGTCTTACCCATAAGTTTTCGCCTTCTTTTTGGTAACAAGCTTTATAAACAACCACATCTTCCAATGTCTCGCTGTGTTTAGCAATTCCTATAACTTCGTATACATTGCCCTTATAGTGTTTGTAATAACCTAATTCCATTTACTTTATTTAACTAGTATGGTCTACAACAATTACCCAAAAGGCATTAATTTTTTTCCAAACCAAAGTAAAATAACCGCCGCTTGGTTTTTCTTTTTCAAGCGACCATTGTCCAATAGTATAAATACTTGTTGGGGAAAGTTGTATGTTTTCTTTAATTACAAAG
>JBIJCO010000040.1:0-26384 GCA_044344665.1 Bacteroidia bacterium
AGTAATATTGCTCGACAACGAAATTTTATGTGATATTACTGCAACTCTAAAATTAATACCGCTAAAAATTAATTTTATTTATTGTAAACCTGATGAATTTTATTATAAACTAATAGAACATACGTCAACTACCGAACATTTAACACAAATAAATTTCAGCCAACTAGATAGTAAAAATTTTTATAGCGAAGAAGAAATATACGACAGCTTAAATCTTCAATATATTGATCCGGAATTAAGAGAGGGTTTATATGAAGTAAAATTAGCGCAGCAGCATAAAATCCCTGAACTTATAAAATTAGACGATTTAAAAGGTATTTTGCACAATCACACAACTTATAGCGATGGCGTTCACACACTTTCTGAAATGGCAAATTACTGCAAGCAACTCGGCTATGAATACTTAGGTATTTGCGACCATTCAAAATCTGCATTTTATGCACAGGGTCTTTCAATTGAAAAAGTAATAGAACAACAAAACGAAATAAATAAACTTAACACAGCATTTAGCGATTTCAAGATCCTAAAAGGAATTGAAAGCGATATATTAAATGACGGCTCGTTGGATTATCCGGATGAAATATTAACAACATTCGATTTTATAGTTGCTTCAATTCATTCCAATTTAAATATGCCTGAAGATAAGGCAACTGAAAGACTCATTAAAGCTATTGAAAATCCTTTCACCAGTATTTTAGGGCATCCTACCGGAAGACTATTATTGGCAAGAGCGGGATATCCTATCAATCATAAAAAGGTTATTGATGCTTGTGCTGCAAACAAGGTTAGTATTGAATTAAATGCGCATCCATATAGGTTAGATATTGATTGGAGATGGATTCCCTATTGCATTGAAAAAGGCGTAAAAATTTCAATAAATCCTGATGCTCACCATAAAGAAGGATTCCATGATATGTATTATGGGGTTTGCGCAGCAAGAAAGGGATTTCTCGACAAAAACAATTGCCTAAACGCGCTTTCATTAAACGACTTATTAATATCATTTAAGAAGTAATGCCTATTCTAAATTCTATAGCAAGCTGGCTTATGAAAAAGCGTATGCATCAAATAGAATTATTTATTAAATATCCTGTTGATGTGCAAATGGAATGGATGAGCTCATTATTAAGTAACGGCTCAAATACCGAGTATGGCAAAGCACATAAATTTTCAGAAATAAAAAACTATAATCAATTTAAACAACAAGTACCGGTTAGCGATTATGAGTTGCTAAAACCTTTAATTGACAGAACCCGCAGAGGCGAACAAAATTTACTATGGAACACCGAAATAAAATGGTTTGCTAAAAGCAGCGGCACAACCGACAAAAGTAAATTTATCCCCGTAAGTAAAGAAAGTCTGGACGGCTGTCATTATAATGCCGGAAGGGATATGATAACTTTACACTGTTATAATAATCCCGAAACACAATTATTTACCGGAAAAAATTTAGCATTGGGAGGAAGTTTAAAACAAGATTTTTTTGGCGATTATTACTCTTTTCATGGCGACGTAAGCGCAATTATTATACAAAATTTACCTGTATGGGCAGATTTTTTTAGAGCTCCCGATGTTAAAATTGCTTTAATGGATGAATGGGAAAGCAAACTCGAAAAAATGGCAATTAGCATGATGCATGAAAATGTTGTTAGTTTAGCAGGAGTTCCAAGCTGGATGTTGGTATTATTAAAGAGAATTTTAGAAAGAAAAAATGTAAAAACCATTAAAGAAGTATGGCCAAATTTAGAAGTTTACTTTCATGGAGGAGTTAGTTTTTCACCTTACAAAGAACAATTCAAAAAAATTTTTGACAACAATAGCATAAATTATTTACAACTATATAGCGCTTCCGAAGGTTTTTTTGGAATTCAAGACCAAATAAAAAGCGATGAACTTTTACTGATGTTAGATTACGGCATATTTTATGAGTTTATTGAACTGACCGATTGGCAAAGTAAAAATTACTCGCGAATAATAAGTTTAGAAGAAGTAAAAACCGGTTTAGACTATGCTTTAATCATTACAACCAACGCCGGCTTATGGCGTTATCAGATTGGCGATGTTATACAGTTTACATCTACCAATCCATTTCGTTTTAAAATTACCGGTAGAACAAAACAAAACATTAATGTTTTTGGCGAAGAACTTATGGTGCACAATACCGATTTTGCCATTGCACATGCATGTGAAAAAACACATGCACTTGTTAGAGATTATACAGTTGCTCCTGTTTTTATGCAAAACAATTCAGGCACTCATGAGTGGTTAATAGAGTTTGATAAAGAACCTAATAATTTTGATTATTTTGTTTCGCTGTTGGACGAGTCATTAAAAAAACAAAATAGTGATTATGAAGCTAAACGATACAATAATTTTGTTTTACATTTTCCTGAAGTAAAAAAAATGCCTCCTAATTCTTTTTATAACTGGTTAAAAAACAAAAACAAGTTAGGTGGACAATTTAAAGTGCCGCGTTTAAGCAATAACAGATTAATTTTAGAAGAAATTTTACAATTAAATGAAACAAATTAAACTATATTTTAAATCTACAATAGCCTTTTTCGGCTTATTATTAATGTATTCGTTTATTAAACAAGATTCTTTAAAGAAACGTGTTATTGTAACCAAATCAGATTACTTTACGACTGATGAAATTGGTAATGTGTATTCTGTTAAGGAACATGAATTACTCAAATTTACAGCTAATACAAAGTTATTTGCAAGGTATAGTAATTTAAAACTTGGAAATATTACAACTGTTGACGCAACTAACCCACTAAAATTACTACTGTATTACCGAGACTTTCAACAACTTATTTTTGTAGATAATCAGCTAACAGAAAATAGCGAGCCCATATCTTTAGAAAATTTAGGATATGAACAAACAGAACTTGTTTGCGCAAGTACAAATAATAGTTTTTGGATTTATAACAAACAAAACAATGAGTTAATACGTTTTAATGAGTCTTCAAAAAAAATTGCATCAACCGGAAATTTAAAGCAGGTTTTACAAGTTAACCTAAAGCCAAATTTTATGAGAGAACATAACGGTTTTTTATTTTTAAATTCTCCCGAAAACGGAATTTTTGTATTTGACATGTTTGGAACATTCAATAGAATAATTGCGCTAAAACAGCTTAAACGTTTTGATATAAATTCAGATATTTTATATTTTCAAAAAGATAGTTTGTTTTGTAGTTATAATTATAAATTTTTTGAAGAGGTTTGTAAAGTTAATATTGGCGCAGAACAAACAGTATACAGTAGTAAAAAAACATATAAATTATACAGCGATTCAATAGTAATTGAATAATTTTTAATTAATTAGAAATTGGTAGTGTAAATAAAATTATATTTGAATTATAAATTAAAGGTGCAATTTTCAGTTAAGATATACATTATTGTTATTTTTTTAGTTACGCTCCTTTGTAGTTGCAACACAGCAGATTTTGAAGTAAAAGACTTTACTCCGATTATAAATCATAAAAATAAAATTAATGACTCTATTTTATCAATTTCTGCTGATCTTAGTAACTCAGTACTATACGGAATTGAGATACCTTCAGTTAAACAATTACCTAACGGAAAATTTATTTTTCAGTTTTCAATAAAAAACAAAGGAATACCACAACAGTATTTTTACAAATTATATTATCAAAACGAATCGTATAAATGGGACAATGGCGATTCGCTTGATTTTGAAAATTTTTATGGCAGTTGGGAACAGGCTGAATTAGAGTTTAAACCAACACCACTCGTTGAAAATCAACTAACACTTACCGATAGTTTTAAAATTATAGGTAACCCTCGCGATGAAAAAATATATTATGGTTCTGATCCCAAAAAAAATTTCATCAACGACTCTCTCATATCATATAATATAAAATTTATCAATTCTCAACCCGATTGGTTAGAGAGTATTAAGCAGAAAGCACAAACAAATAAAATTTCCGTAAAAGAACAAACTTATTTGGAGGCACTCTGGGCCATAGACAATAGCTTTCAAACTGATACAAGTTTTAATAACCGATTTAAACGTAATCCACGTATGGGTAATTATAAATTTATGTTGGTGGTTTGCAATGGTAAAGGATTATCAGAAATTCCTGACGAGATTAAAAGCATCGGTAAAAAAAATGCAAAAGGTGATTTTGTTAATCCCTTTACTTATTTTTTAACTAACAAAAATAAAGATGGTGAAGGAATAAATGTTATTGTGGCCAATCAGCAACTTTTTGTTAACGCTAGTTTAGATTTAGGTTCAGGTTTATTTGTAGATAAACTTAAAATTAATCGCTCATCTTTTGATACAACACAGTATAAAGCTAATTGCAACTCTTCAGAAGAATTAAGGCAAAAAGCCCATTTTTCACAATATTTTCATCACATCAACAAAACTATAGAGTTTGTAAACGTTAAAGAAGTAAGAGACGTAATTGCCGAAAATTTTACACGCCAAGATTATCAAAATTTAATCAGTACTTACGGACAAAGTAAAAATTTTGTTCATACGTATAGCAGTGTTACTGATTGTCCTTGTAAAACAGTTAATTCAGATAAAAAAACAAATTCTGTTACCATTTTTAATCCTGCCAACTTACCAAACCAATATAAAAAAGAGCATGTTGGCGTTGTTTCACGTATAGGGTTTACCTATGGAAAATGGCGCGCAAAAATAAAATTCCCTAAAATTATAAGTAATGACAATGTGTGGAACGGCTTAACCACAGCCTTTTGGCTGATTTTTCAAGCCGACGCCAATTGGAATATGCGAAGAATTTGTAATTCATCGGTTGGTTACATTCCAAAACAATTCCCAGATAACGAAGAGTCGGTTAAACAAGCTAAACCAAAAGTAACCTATTCTGAAATAGATTTTGAAATATTAAAAGAATCAAAATACTGGACAAAAGATGCATACGGTAGTACAAATAATTATCCAAAAGAAAACGCATCAGAAAATAACGATTTAACCATTTGCTGTACAAACTGGGATATGGCTTGTCATCAACCAAAAAATTATGTTATTGGTGCAAAAAAAATAAAAGTAGAAGGAAAGGAATATGAATTTTGCCGATGGAATTATTTTAATAAATTAATTACCTCTAAAATTTCTGCCCCGCATAATGAAGTATTTAATGATGATTTTTATTATTTTGAAATTGACTGGCAACCACAACGTATTATTTGGCGAATTGGTAAGGATAAAAATAATTTAAGAGAAATTTGCAGAATGGATAATACAATGACAAGCATTCCAAATAATCAAATGTTAATGGTAATGTCTCAGGAATTTCATTATCAAGAATGGTGGCCTACAGCCCCATTCCTACAAAATTTTACGCCTTTCCCAAAAAATAATTTAATAGGAAAATTACTGGAGGTAGAAATAAATTAATGGTATTTAGTAGCGTCATATTTTTACTTTATTTTTTTCCTATAGTTTTTATACTTTATTTTTTACTTCATAATAAAATCAAAAATGCTTTTTTGCTTTTGGTAAGTGTTTTGTTTTATATGTGGGGTGCGCCTAAATTTATTTTTGCGTTGCTTTTTACAACTTGTCTCGATTTCTTTTTAGTTAAGACACTTCACAATGCAGCCTCCCATAAAAAAAGAAATTTTTTTTTGTTTCTTTCAATTAGTTTAAACCTTGGCTTATTGTTTTATTTTAAGTACTGTAATTTTTTTATTGAAAATGTTAATACAGTTTTAGGACTAGTAACAGATAAACAAATTCATTGGACAGACATTATATTACCAATAGGTATATCTTTTTATACTTTCGAAAGTTTAACTTATGTGGTGGATGTTTACAGGCGGGTGCATAAACCTCTTCAAAATTTTTGGGACTATCAATTATACATTATTTTATTTCCGAAATTAATTGCAGGTCCAATTATTCGTTATCATGAATTATCAGAACAAATTAACGGACGAATTGGAAAAGAAACTATAGATGATGTGCTAACAGGATTCTATAGATTTGTTATTGGGTTAAGTAAAAAAGTAATAATCGCAAACACCATGGCTGCTTTTGCAGATAAGGTGTTTAACACAAGTTTAACAGAATTAAATACCCCTATGGCCTGGTTAGGGATGTTTGCGTATACATTTCAAATTTATTTTGATTTTAGTGGATACAGCGACATGGCAATTGGTATGGGTAAAATGTTGGGATTTAAATTCCCTGAAAATTTTGACAACCCTTATACATCTCTCAGTATTACTGAGTTTTGGCGCAGGTGGCACATAACATTGGGTGCTTGGATGAAAAATTATTTATACATTCCGTTAGGAGGCAACAAGGTAGCTTCCAAATTAAAATTATTTTTTAATTTATGGTTGGTGTTTTTAATTTCTGGCTTTTGGCACGGCGCCGCCTGGACATTTATTTTTTGGGGCATATATCATGGTTTTTTATTAATAGTTGAGCGTTTATTTTTATTAAAAGCTTACTCTAAATTTCCAAAAGTTATTCCATTAATAATTACATTTTTGTTAGTCTCCTTTGGCTGGGTTTTCTTTAGAGCAGATTCATTTAGTTACAGCGCTAAATTCATAATTAAGTTGCTGTCTTTTAATTTCGATATTAATTACATTTATGTCAATAACGAATTAAAAGTGTTTTTTATGCTGGCATGTTTATTTTCGTTTTTTACACTAACCAAGTCAGGAAAACATATTCAAAATAAAATTTATAATTCGAACTACTCATTAACTGGATATGTTATAGCAACTTTTTGCAGTATAATTTTGTTTTATTATTGTGTAGCTTCAATTTCATCAAGCACATTTAACCCTTTTATATATTTTAGATTTTAATGCAGAAAATATTAAAATATAAACTAGGAATAATAATTGCAATTGCTTTGCTGCTTCCTGTTATTCAGTTTAATTATGGTTTTTTTGAAGAAGAACCACTACAAGGAACAACAATTTCAGGAAAACCGGTTTTAAACAAGGATGTTTATTGGAGCTTGAAATGGCAGGATGAATATGTAAAATATTTAAATGATAATTTTGGTTTCAGACCTTGGTTAATAAGATGTTATAATCAAATTCAATTCGATTTTTTTAAAATATCCAAAGCTCCTGGAGTTGTTATAGGGAAACAGAACGAGTTATTTATAGAATCATATATAGATGATTATACTGGTAAAAACTTTATTGGTTTTTCAAAAATTAACAGCGATGTTACAAAACTAAAAAGACTTCAAGATTCTTTAAAAGTAAGAGGAAAAGATTTAATTGTTGTGTTTGCACCCGGCAAGGCCTCTTTTTATCCAGAATTAATACCTGACAGATACCTTACCATTAAAAAAGATAGTACAAATTACAACTCATTTGCTAAGGCATTTATTCAGCACGATGTTAATTTTATTGACTTAAATAAGTGGTTTTTTAACAATAAAAATAAATTTAAACATAAAGTATATCCAAAATACGGAACACATTGGAACCATTATGGCATGAGTTTAGCAATGGATACCATCTTAACATACATCGAGAAAAAAAGAAATGTAAGTTTACCTGATTTTGATTTTTCAATTGTAAATTATAACACGCGTTTAAAAGGAAATGATTTTGATGTTGGTGAACTCACAAACTTATTATTACCATTAGAGCTAGATGCAAATCCTTATCCGGTTTATAAATTTAAAACAACCGAAAATAATGTAAAGCCAGATGTGCTTGTTATTGGCGACAGCTATTGGTGGTGTTTGGTTGGGGATAATTTACCTATTCATTTTTTTAAAGAAGATGAATATTGGTTTTATAACAAAACACAATTAATACGAAATGAAAAACGTGAGGAAGTAAAGAAACTGAATTTAAGCGCCTCACTAGCAAAGCGCGATGTAATTCTTTTAATTGCAACCGAAGCTACTTTTCACATGTTCCCATATGGCTTTACAGATGCTGCCTATAAATTATTTTGTAATGATAATTCTAAACGCATTAGTGAAATTATTAATGATATAAAAAATAATCGGAGTTGGATGGAAAGCATAGTTAAAAAAGCTGATGAAAATAAGGTAAGCGTTGAAGCACAATTAAAAATGGATGCCGAATATGTTTTAAGTGATGAATTAGCAGAACCAAAAGAGACAATTGAACAAATAGTAGAAAGAATAAAAAAGGATGAAACGTGGATGAAAGAAATCAGAAAAAAGGCCAATGCCAATAATGTTAATGTTGAACAGCAAATTATAGAGGATGCCAAATGGTCTTTTGAAAATGATAAATAGAAAACAGTTTCAAATTATTAAAAAAAAAAGAACTTCAGTTTTTAAATTCCAAAATCACTATTTAACACTTTAAAGCAATTAAAAAGCGCATGCTTTATTATATTTGTGTATTGCTTAAGTTGGTTTTAGTTGTATATTAATAAAATAATAACAACGACCTTTAAATGAGTGTTCAAGACAACATATTAATAAATAAACTGGACGAATTTATTCGTAAATTCTATAAAAATCAGTTAATCAAAGGTGTTCTTTATTCCGGTTCTATTTTACTTGGTGGTTTTTTAACCATGGTTTTTCTTGAATACTTTGGCGAATTTAATTCACTTATTAGGGGAGTTTTATTTTTTAGTTTTTTATTTACTTCAGTTTTTATTTTCATAAAACTTATAGCAATTCCATTACTTAAATTAAACAAAATAGGTAAAATTATTTCCTACAATCAGGCAGCGGCTATTATTGGCAATCATTTTACTAATGTTCAAGATAAGTTGCTTAATGTTTTACAATTACAAAACAATCAGTTATTAAGTGGATCTGATGAATTATTAATGGCAAGTATAAATCAAAAAATTAACGATTTAAAGCCTGTGCCCTTTACTACAGCAATAAACATTGCCGAAAATAAAAAATATTTAAAATTTATTTTACCATTACTTATAGCAACATCTGTTATTTTGATTCTTTGGCCGCAAGTAATTACCAAAAGCACCGAGCGTATTGTAAATTATCAAACGTATTACGAACAAGAAATGCCTTTCCGTTTCGAAATCCTTAATGCTAATTTACAAGCCCTGCAGTCGCAAGATTTTAACCTTGAGTTAAAAATTACAGGTAATCAATTACCAAACGAAGTTTTTGTAACTATTAATGGTATAGAATATAAACTTGAAAAAGAAAATAATGTTCTATTTAAGTATACGTTTCCTAATGTTCAGTCTAATATCAATTTTCAATTTAACGCTGCAGGTTTTAATTCAAAAACTTATGAATTGAGAGTATTACCTAAACCCGTAATAGTTCAATTTAATTTAGAATTAATATATCCCTCGTATTTAAATAAGCCAAACGAAAACATTGCTAATACTGGCGACTTTCAAATCCCACAAGGCACTAAAGTAAATTGGGTGTTTAATACAAAAAATGCAGACGGACTAAAAATCAGATTTAATGATAGTTTAGCCAATCCCAAAAAAATAAATACTACCCAATTTCATTTCTCACGTAAATTTTTAGAAAGTAATGCATATACTATCAAGGCAATTAATCAATTTGTAATTAATGAATCTGATTCGGTAAATTATAATATTAATGTTATCCCTGACCAATTTCCAACAATAGATGTAAACCAAGAAGCAGATTCTCTAAACATAAAAAATATTTATTTCAGTGGTCAAATTAAAGACGATTACGGATTTAAAGCATTGTATTTTAATTATAAAAAAATAAGTTCAGATTCATCAGGAAAGCCTACAGAATTAAATGGAAATTATCCCATTAATCTGATAAAAAACCAAATTGTACAACCTTATTTTTATTATCTAGATGCCGGACAGTTTAATTTAAAACCCGGTGATAAAATAGAATATTATTTTGAAGTTTTTGATAATGATGGGGTAAATGGATCTAAATCTGCCAAAACACAATTAATGATATTTAAAGCACCTACAAAAGATGAGGCCAATGAAAAAACTGAAAAAAACAATTCGGAAATAAAAAATGATTTAGAAGAAAGCATAAAAAAGGCTAACCAACTTCAAAAAGATGTTAATGAACTCTCAAAAAAAATAAATGATAAAAAACAGCTGGGTTACGAAGAAAAAAAGAAATTAGAAGACGTTTTAAAAAAGCAGCAAGAGCTTCAAAATAAAATTGAAGAAATAAAAAAAGAAAATGAGATTAACAATAAACAGCAGAATGAATTCTCAAAAACTGACGAGTCAATACTTGAAAAACAAAAACAATTAGAACAACTGTTTGAAAAGGTGATGACCCCCGAACTTAAAAAGTTATTTGATGAACTCAATAAAATGCTCGAAAAGCTTGATAAAAATGAAGTACAGCAAAAACTAGAAGAGTTAAAATTATCTAATAAAGATATTGAGAAGGAGTTAGACAGAAATCTAGAGGCTTTTAAGCAACTTGAACTCGAGAAAAAAATGATGGATGCAATTGAAAAAATTGACGAAATAAAAAAGCAACAAGATGATTTAACTAAAGAAACTGAAAATAAGAAGGATGATAAAAATCAAAGTGACAAGGAAAGCAAAGAAAAGATAGACAAAAAAGAGCTTGAAAAAAAACAAGAAGACATTAAAAAACAATTTGAAAATCTGACAAAAGATTTAAAAGAACTCGAACAAAAAAATAAGGAACTTGAAGAGCCTAATGCAATGCCTAAAACAGAACAAAAGCAAAACGAGATAAATAAGGAAATGTCTAAAAGCTCTGAACAATTGGGCAAGAATAATAAAAAAGAATCGGCTAAATCACAAAAAAACGCCAGTGATAAACTTCAAGAGATGAAGGAAGAGTTAGAAAATGCGATGAGCGAAAATGAGAGCAAACAGGCAGAAGAAAATACTGAGGCACTTCGTCAAATATTAGAAAATTTAGTTAATCTATCGTTCGCACAAGAAGAACTAATAAAAAAATTACCTAAAACAAGAATTGATAACCCTCAATATGTTGATATTCCGAAACAACAAAACAAATTAAAAGACGATAGTAAAATTATTGAAGACAGCTTATTGGCTCTTAGTAAACGTGCCCCACAGATTAGTGCTGTTGTTAATCGTGAAATAAGCGCCATCAATTTAAATATGAATAAAACAGTACAAGCATTAGCTGAACGAAATGTTGGCGAAGGTACCATGAGAATGCAATCTACAATGACTTCGGTAAATAATTTGGCGTTACTTTTAAATGAAGCCCTCGAGCAAATGCAAAACCAAATGAAGCAACAGCAACAAAAGGGTAATAGCGGTAAGTGCAAAAAGCCTGGGTCAGGTAAAGGCTCTAAACCTTCAGATAAGCCAAGTATTCAAAGCATGAAAAAGCTTCAAGAGCAATTAAATCAGCAAATGCAGCAATTAAAGAATGCCATGGAAAAAGGCGAAAAACCCGGTGAAAAGCCTGGACAGAAACCAGGCGATAAAAAAGGACAGAAGCCAGGTATGGGGCAAAATGGTAATAGCGGATTAATGATGCCCGGTAGTAGCGAACAGTTTGCAAAAATGGCCGCGCAGCAAGAGGCATTAAGAAGGCAAATGCAAGAAATGATGGACAAAATAAAGAATAAGGGGAAAAATCCTGGAGGTAATTTGGCCGATTTAATGGAACAAACCGAAAAAGACCTTGTTAACAAACAAATTTCAAACGAAACAATGAGACGGCAGCAAGATATTTTAAGTAAATTATTAGAAAGCGAGAAAGCAGAACGCGAGCGCGAGCAGGATGAGCAACGAAAAAGTAATGAGGCAAAAAATTTGATTTTAAGCAACCCAAATCAATTTTTAGAGTATAAAAGGGTCAAAGAAAAAGAAATGGAGTTATTAAACACTGTTCCGCCAAGTTTAACGCCGTATTATAAAGAAAAAGTAACTAATTATTTTAATAGAATAAATAAATAATGGCTCAAACCGTGCAAGAAACATTAAAAATACAATCCAGCCCCGAACAATTAAGGCTTGTGGAGGATTTAATTGATAATGTTTGTCAGGTTTGTAATGTTAAAGAAGATTCTTACGGGAATATTTTAATTGCAGTAACCGAAGCCGTAAACAATGCCATTTGTCATGGTAACAAAAACAATCCGGATAAATTTGTACATATTGATTTCCAAAATACCGAGAAAAAATTAATTTTTTCAATAACTGATGAGGGTCAAGGCTTTGATTATTTAAACCTGCCTGACCCAACTGATCCCGAAAATATTGATAAATTAAGTGGCAGAGGTGTGTTTTTAATGAAAAATCTTGCCGATTCAATTGAGTTTGGTTTAAACGGACAAAGCGTTAAATTGCATTTTAATAATTAACAGGGATAAGGATTGTTAGTTGGTACAATAAAATTCTTACCAGTTATTATCGCTCATACTAAACCTTACATTTACAACATTATTGTAAATAGAACCAAAAGAATAGCTTATTCCAGTGTAAAAGAAATAAGAAAAATCAGATTTTAATTGGGCTTGTCCTAACAAAATAGCATCAGATGATACCTCATCTTTTCGCAAAAAATATTGATCATTTACAATTGAAAAGTTTCCACCTAGATTAACATTCAATCCTTTGGCAATATTGAGGCTTACTCCAGGAGAAACATTAATTCGATAATATTTTTGCGAGTGTAAATAATGAAAAGATCCAATATCGCAATTTAAAGCCCCCCATTTTTCAACTTGTTTGTAAGAGATTACTAATGAGTGAAGTGTAAACCAATCATGCATTTTATCTAAATAGGTGGGTGAATAAAAATCTACATATCTTAATCCGAACCTGTAGTTAAAACATAATTTGCGGTTAGTTGCTTCGCTGTAAGGAAAAATGTTATACTCTATAGCCGGATAAAAAGAGGTGCTGTTTTTTAAGTTTTGTACGGTTGATGAAAAATAAGTTCCAAAATAACCCACAGACAGATGCTTACCAACGCTAATAGCATCGTAACTGTATCCACCAAGATTACTAACAAAACCAATAACAGATGAAGTGTCTGTAATTTGATATTTTTGATAATTCCCGGAGTAAAAGAAACCGGTTTCAAATAAATTTTTTTCGGAAGTTCTGTTTGCATTAAAGTTTGAATTTAAATAAAACTGTTGGCTGTATGACTGCCCGTTTCCGGCAATGTTCCCGTTTAAATTAAATAACCATAAATTCCAACTGTCTTTTACCTTATCCGATGAGCTTGCATTTTCTAAACCATCAATCGAATAATTAATTTTTTCAGCTAATTCTGTTTTTAATAAAAAAGGCAGCACACCTTTTTTTAATGTTTTTTTTAATTCTTCACGAATTTCACCATCAGAAAGGTTAGGTGTTGTAGTGTATTTATGTGTAAATAACAAACCCGAAAAATTGTTTTCACCACTAAACTCAAGGCTATATTCTGTGCCGCCATTGCCTGCATTTATACTTCTTACAAGAATAATAATATCAGCAAGCCTTCTGTCTCTAACAAAGTTTAAAAAAGTTATTTCATTTCTTAAAAACTGCTGGTCGCAATCATCGCAAATTAAAAACACTTTAGGGGCTTGTTTACGTTCTAACGTATCAGATACTTGTGCAAAAAATAGTATAGGTAAGCACACAAAAAGCAATAATAAAATTGTTTCGAGTTTATAGTTTGTTTTTGCGTTACTCATGCAAATTAGGCTTTAGATTTATATAATGGAACAGTGCTGCAAGGCTCTCCATACATAATGCTTTTGGCAAACGGTTTTAATAATGTGGTGAGTTGTACATGAGCACTAATGGGCAATTTTTTTTCTCCACAACCTTTAATAACTATTCTTGCATCTTTATATTTAGAAATATCTAACGAATGTAATTTTTCAGAAAACAAAAGTGTTTCTACTTCATTTAAATTTCCGAAGTAAACTTTTTTAGCGTAAGGCTCTAACGCAATAGCAATTAGCATATATGCCCAAGTTGGCACAATTGCATCGGTACTGCAAATTAAACCTACAATTTTATTTTCGTAAAAACTCCAGTTATTTGTTTTAATAAATTCTCTAAAATCTTTTTCTTTTAAAATTAACTCTTGAAAAAGATGTGGTTTAATGTCAAATAAAATTCTTTCACCAGGAGTATAAAACTCTTCCAAATCAATGCTAATAATACCACTGGTTGCTACTTTATTTGTTATTTCATTTTCCATTCTTGTTTTGCCAAAATATAATTTACATAAACCCTAATTCTAATTGGGCAACTTCGCTCATCATTTCTTTATCCCAACTTGGCTCAAATGTTAGTTTTAATTCGGCAGATGTTATGCCGGGTAACAATTTGCATTTGTTTTCAACTTCGGCAGGTAAACTTTCAGCTACCGGGCAATTGGGTGAGGTTAGCGTCATTACAATCTTTAAATTGTTTTCATCATCAAGGTGTAATTCATAAATTAAGCCAAGTTCCCATACATCAACAGGTATTTCGGGGTCAAAACATGTTTTAATTTCATCTATTACACGTTGCATTAATTCAGTGTTTTTTGTAACAATTATTGCTGCCATTTTTTTAAATTTATTTTATAAATGCCAAAGCATCTGTTTTCATTTTAGTTATCATACTTAAAAGTCCGTTTGCTCGAGTAGGGCTTAGGTGCTCTTTTAAACCAATTACATCAATAAATTCAAGCTTTGCTTTAATAACATCTTCGGGTTTTTGGTTTGAAAGCACTCTAATGAGAACAGCTACCATTCCTTTTGTAATTATAGCATCTGCATCTGCTGTATAAATCATTTTATCATTAATTAGTTCTGAAAATAACCATACTCTGCTTTGACAACCTTTAATAATATTTTCTTCTGTTTTATATTCAGGATTAATTAAGGGTAATGATTTTCCGAGATCGATTAAATGTTCGTATTTGGCTTCCCAATCTTCACCAAATAAATCAAATTCATCAATAATTTCCTTTTCAATATCTTCAATAGTCATTTTTCAGTTTAATTTGATGGATTATGATAACATCGTAATTACCCTTTTTAATTTTTCAATAAAAAAATCAATCTCGTTTTTTGTATTGTATACAGCAAATGAGATTCTTATGGTTCCTTGTATATTTAAGTGTTGCATTAACGGCTGAGTGCAATGATGCCCGGTTCTTACAGCTATACCATATTTATCTAGTAAAGTACCTACATCAAATGCATGCTGGTTTTTAACATTAAACGAAATAACTCCTGCTTTATGAGTGTTCTGGCCATACATCATAATTTCGGGCAATTCATTTAATTTTTCTTGTGCGTATTGAACCAATTCATTTTCAATTTCAAAAATTTTTTCAATACTAATTCTATTTATGAAATTAATTGCTTCTGCAAAAGCAACAGCTCCTGCAATGTGGGGTGTTCCAGGTTCAAATTTAAGTGCGCCTTCAACGTATTCTGTTTTTTCGAAACTTACTGATTTAATAATACCGCCACCTGTTTTAGATAGTGCCAAATGATTAAGCCATTTTTCTGATAGATACAATAGACCAATGCCTGTAGGACCATACATTTTGTGTGCGCTACAAACAAAAAAATCAACATCTAGTTTTTTAAGGTCAATAGCCATGTGTGGTGCAGATTGGGCACCATCAACTAATACAGGAATGTTGTGCTTTGTTGCTTCTGTTTTTATTTTTTCAATATCGCTGATTAAACCTAGCGTGTTTGACACATGCGTAACGGCAATTAATTTTGTTTTTTCGGTAATTAAATCTGATAATGAATTGTAATCAATAGTTTGGTCGTTAGTTAAAGGAATTATTTTTAGTTTGCCGCCATTTTCTTGTGCCCATAATTGCCAAGGTAAAATATTTGAATGATGTTCGTAGGTTGATAAAATAATTTCATCGCCTGGTTTAAAATAGTTTTTTGCAAGGCCCTGAGCTACTATGTTTATTGAATCGGTTGTACCGGCTGTAAAAATTAATTGTTGCGGATTATTGATGTTAAAATAACTAGCAATTGTATTACGAGATTTTTCAAATAAATCAGTAGCAAGCCTGCTTAATGAGTGAACACCCCGGTGAATATTTGAGTTGCTGTATTTATAATAGTCAGATATACTTTCAATAACTGAAATGGGCTTTTGACTTGTAGCTCCGTTATCAAAATAAATAAGATTATAACCGTTTACTTTTTGGTTAAGAATAGGAAATTGTTCGCGTATGTTATTTTGATTAATCAATTTATTATAAATTATGTTCAAACAAATTCAATATTTTTTCTCTTAACTCATCAATCTCAACTTTATTAATAATTTCTTGGGCAAATGCGTTTAATAATAATTTTTTAGCGCTTTCTCTTCCAATACCTCTAGCATTTAAATAAAATATGGCAGTTTCATCAATTTTGCCAGTTGAAGTTCCGTGTGAACACTTCACATCATCGGCATAAATTTCTAGTTGAGGTTTTGTGTTTATGGAGGCGTCATCACTTAACAAAATGTTTTTACTACTTTGATAAGCATTTGTTTTTTGCGCATGTTCTTTTACAAAAATTTTACCATTAAACACGCCTGTGCTCTTATCATTAATAATTCCTTTATATAACTCACTACTTTGGCAATGAGGTTTTTGATGGTCCATGAGGGTATGGTTATCAACTAACTGATTTGATTTTGTAGAAAATAAGCCGTTTAGATTAGCCTCACAATTTTGCCCAGCTAGCGCAACATTGTGATTGTTGCGAACCAGCGCGCCGCTGAGAGTTAAGGTAGTATTTTCATATTTACCGTTGCTGGAAATCTGCACTTGATTGGTGTTTACCGAAAAACCATTTTCTCCCTCGTTTTGAATTGTGTACGAAGTGAGTTTTGCATTTTCGTTAATAAATTTTTCGCTTAAAAAATTTGTAAATATTTTTTCGGAGCCTAAAATTAATTGTTGTTCAATAATTATTGCCTCGGCATTTACACCAAGTTCAATAATGTTTCTCGGGTTAACTAACGATTGTGAGGATGCACAAGAAACATAAAGTAAATGAATAGGTATTTGCAATTGTTCGTTATCGTTTATTTTTAAATGAAACCCTTCTCCGCAAAAGGCAGTATTTAAAGCAATAAAAGCGTCAGATTCAACGTCAGCAATAGAAGAAATTAAATTCTTCCCTTCAGTGTTTAAATTCGAAAACGTATTTAAGTGTAAGCCTTTTAAAATTAATTTGTCGCTTAAAATTTCAGAATAATTTCCATTTACAATAACAATATTTAATGCATCGTTAAGTTTGTAATCTGAAACATCATTAATCTCAATTAAATGTTGTTGGATATTTTTAAATTCTTTTTTAAATATCCCGTCTATGTTACAATACTTATAGTCTTCGTGTTTGTTGGTAGGAATGCCATTATTTTCTAAAAACAATAATGCTTTAGAAAGTTTGGTATTATCAATAAAATTAACTTTACCGGCAGAAGCAGATATTTTATCGATAATTAGTTGAGCGGTATTTGTTTTTTCTGCTATCATTTTAATTATGTCAATTTTATATTAAAATTTTTTACATCTGATGTTTTAGTTCTCAAATTGTTTTTTTACTTCATCATATCCTTTGGCTTCTAATTCAAGGGCAAGTTCTTTTCCTCCTGATTTCACAATTTTACCGTTATATAAAATATGAACAACATCAGGAACAATATAATCTAATAAACGTTGATAATGTGTAATTACTACAAATGCATTTTCGCTGTTTTTTAAAGTGTTTACACCAGTAGCAACAATGCGGAGTGCGTCAATATCTAAACCGCTATCTGTTTCGTCGAGTATTGCTAATTTAGGATTAAGCATGGCCATTTGAAAAATTTCATTTCTCTTTTTTTCTCCTCCGCTAAAACCTTCATTAACACTTCTGTTAGCAAGTTTGCCATCAAGCTCAACAAGCTTTTGTTTTTCTTTTACCAAAGCCAGAAAGTCTTTCGCCGGCATTTCTTCTTGTCCTTTATATGCACGAATTTCGTTTACGGCAGTTTTTAAGAAGTTGATATTGCTTACGCCTGGTATTTCTACTGGGTATTGAAAGGCTAAGAATAAACCTTCGCGAGCTCTGTCTTCTGGCGAAAGTTCTAAAAGATTTTTTCCGTTAAAAATAACTTCGCCTTGGGTAACCTCGTAATCTTCTCTACCTGCTAAAACACTCGATAATGTTGATTTTCCGGAACCGTTTGGGCCCATAATAGCATGAACTTCTCCTGCATTTATTTTTAAATTAATACCTTTTAAAATTTCTTTATCTCCAATAGAGGCATGTAAATTATTAATTGTAATCATAGTTTTATAGTTTATAACTGTAGTCGTATATTTTTATGTTTAAGTTTTTTATCAGAAATGGTTGTTTTTCTTTGTTCCAGATGAATACACTTAGCATGTCATTTTGTTCAAATTTACCTGTAACAGCTATTGAATAAGCATATTTTTTCCAATCACAGCAATTGTTTGATGGCGTTTCGTTAAGTTTAAAAGCCTGAAACTGTTTGCTTATATTTTCTGGAGTTTTTGCATTTAGGCAA
The DNA here is from genome assembly GCA_044344665.1 of Bacteroidia bacterium. Lineage (GTDB taxonomy): Bacteria > Bacteroidota > Bacteroidia > B-17B0 > Aurantibacillaceae > Aurantibacillus. The sequence goes on from JBIJCO010000040.1 coordinate 18,464, forward strand.
AGGAGGGCACTGTAAGATGAGTTGTTAACTATTTCTTTTCTTTCAAATTCTGTAACAACAAAAAAATTATTTCCGTTTTTATCAAGTTTAAAATTAACATCGTTTCCGTATTCTAAATTTGAAAAATTAAAAACACTGTCACCTGCCATTCGATCATTAAACATCATTTTTTTCTTTTCGTAGAGTAAATCTATTTTGTGCTTTGTATATAATGGAAGGTCGTTGCTACCACCTAAACTATCGGCATAATTTTTATTTGTTTTTAGAAATACATAATTAAATTTATTAAAATTCATGCCGTTTCCTTTAATTATACCCGATCGGTATTGATATAAATAAACTTGTGTGATAGCTACTAAAATAAACGCAACCCCATTTAAAACATAGTGAGTTTTTAATTTTGTGTTTTGCCACAAATACGCTCCGGCAATAACAATTAAAGGTAGATAATCTACAAATACTCTTATTCCAAACCCATCAAAATAATTATAAGCCCAATATGATGCAAAAATATAGATAAAAAAAGTTAGCGATATGATAATAATAAAACCTTTATATCTGTTGGTTTTTAAAATAGAAATTATTCCAATTAAAAACAATAAACAAATTGGCACATAAACAAACAAACCGTTATTAAATCCAAATAACATTTTGAAAATTTGAGGCTGAGTAAAATAAAAGCCGTTGCCTAAATAAGAATCTTGAAGGATTTTTCCATTTTGTAGATACCATGCCAGGCTTTGAATAGAGCAAACTGAGACGGCAATAATTAATGAAAAATAAACGTGTTTGGTTTTTATGATTGTTTTAAAAAAATTCGTCAGGCTTACATAATTTTGAAAGAAAAATGGAAGAAATATAAATAAAATTGCGTTTACTGGTCGAACTAAAATAATTAAACCATACACAAATCCAATGAAGTAATAGTATTTTGTTTGCTTTGTTTGAATGAGTTGAATGGTGAAATAAAACAATGAGCTAGTTAATGCAAAGGAATATACGTGAGACATTCCTGGTTCACTAACAGTATAGTGAAATAAATGAGTTCCGAAGCAAGTTAGAAAAATTAGGAAGGCAATAATATTTTCTTTGAATTCCAGTTTTAGCAATAACTTTTTTAGAAATAGTAAGCCAACTATGCAGTAAAAAATCCCGGAAAAATAAACCGCCATCTGAAATGGCATCGAAAATCCATTAACTTCAAAACCACTTAATTTAGCATAAAGTATACTTACTAGAAAGAACGGCATAATTAAAATTGCAGTACCAATTGTATGAACATTAATTGTGCCGGTTGGGGTATTTATTAAATACCAGTTATTGCCTGTTTGGTTTGTAAAATTAGCGTCAATAAAAATTGAAACTAAATAAGAATAATAATCCCTCGCGTCTCCGTCAATTGAAACTTTATTGGTATGGTTAAGCACAATACTAACTAATACAATAGCGCAAAACGTTATTGTAAGGTTTAAATAATTATTTTTTAAAAATAAATTCAAAACAAATTATTAGCCTACGCTGCCTTCTAAACTAACTGCTAATAATTTTTGGGCTTCTACTGCAAATTCCATTGGCAATTTGTTAAGCACTTCTTTGCAATAGCCATTTACAATTAAACCAATTGCTTTTTCGTTATCGATACCGCGTTGTTTGCAATAAAACAATTGATCTTCACCAATTTTACTCGTTGTAGCTTCATGTTCCACAATAGCAGTTTTATCTTTAATTTCAATATAAGGGAATGTGTGAGCACCACATTTGTCACCCATTAATAAACTATCGCATTGCGAAAAATTACGTGCATTTGAAGCGCCTTTTCTTATTTGAACTAGGCCGCGGTAACTATTATTGCTATAGCCAGCACTTATTCCTTTAGAGATGATTGTGCTTCTTGTATTTTTACCGATATGAATCATTTTGGTTCCGGTATCTGCTTCTTGTTTATTATTAGTTAATGCAACAGAATAAAATTCGCCTACGCTATTATTTCCTTTTAAAATTACTGAAGGGTATTTCCATGTAATGGCCGAGCCTGTTTCAACTTGAGTCCAACTTATTTTAGAATTATCTTCTAAGCAAATACCTCTTTTTGTAACAAAATTAAAAATACCTCCTTTACCGTTTTTATCTCCCGGATACCAATTTTGAACGGTACTATATTTTACTTCTGCATTTTTGTGAGTGACAATTTCAACAATTGCTGCGTGCAATTGGTTTTCGTCTCGTTGCGGCGCAGTGCAGCCTTCAAGATATGAAACATAACTTCCTTCGTCGGCAACAATAAGTGTTCTCTCAAATTGGCCGGTGCCTGTGGCGTTAATTCTAAAGTATGTTGAAAGTTCCATAGGGCAGCGAACACCTTTTGGAATGTAACAGAAAGAACCATCGCTAAATACTGCTGAGTTTAATGCAGCAAAATAATTATCGGTGTAAGGAACTACCGTGCCCATGTATTTTTTTATTAAATCAGGAAATTCCAAAACAGCCTCGCTAAACGAACAAAATATGATTCCTTTTTCGGATAAGGTTTCTCTGAACGTTGTTTTTACAGATACGCTGTCAAATACAGCGTCTACGGCAATATTAGATTGAACACCGGTTAATCGTTTCTGTTCTTCTAACGATATGCCTAGTTTTGAAAACGTTTTTAAAAGTTCAGGGTCTACTTCGTCTAGACTTTTTAATTCGGGCTTTTTCTTTGGAGCAGAATAGTAACTGATATCTTGGTAATTGATTTTAGGATAATTTAAATGAGCCCAATTACTTGGTTCAGGCAAATTTTGCCAATATTTAAATGCTTTTAATCTAAATTCCAATAACCATTCAGGTTCATTTTTTTTTCTGCTTAAAGCTATAACAACATCTTCGTTTAAGCCTTTTGCAAAAGTTTCTGTTTCAATATCTGTGGTAAAACCCCATTTGTATTCGCTGTTAATGTGGTCTTCTAAAATTTCATTAGCCATTTTTAAATAGTTCAGTTATGTATATGTCCTAAATTGCTTAATTGTATTTATACAGAAAAAGATTCGCCACAGCCGCATGTTCTGCTGGCATTAGGGTTATTAAATACAAACCCTTTACCATTTAGTCCTCCGGTGTATTCTAATTCAGTGCCTACTAAATACAAAAAGCTTTTTCTATCAACAACAATTTTAATTCCTTTGTCCTCAAACATTTGGTCACCTTCTTTTAAGGTGTCATCAAACTCTAGTTTATAAGATAAACCTGAGCAACCGCCTCCGTCAACACCAACTCTTATGAAAGTTCCATCAACACGATTTTCATCCTTAATTAATCGTAGCGCGTGATTTTTTGCATTTTCTGTAACAGTTATCATAAATTGCTGATAATAAAATAGTTAAAAAATAAAAACTTAATTAGATTAATTCTAAATTAAGACAAAAATACCATAAAAATGGTATTTACACAAATAAAACATAAAAATTAAAAGATTGTTTTTTCTAAATAAAATAAGCAAGTACTACGTCATAATTTCGACGTTAATTGATTTGAAGTAAAGTGGTTAATTAATTAAAACTTAATTAAAAGAAAAAAATAACATTTAAAGTACTTACTTATCTTTAGCGACAGAAATATGATTGCAATTAATAACACCTTAGTCAGCGAAGAGCTGTTTCAAAAAAAATTTGTTTGTGATTTAGCAGCTTGCAAAGGTGCTTGCTGTGTTGCCGGAGAAAGCGGAGCCCCTTTAGATAAAGACGAGTTGCACATCCTTGATACAATTATAGATAAAGTAAAGCCTTACATGGTAAAAAAAGGCATAAAAGCCATTGAAAAGCAGGGCGCATATGTAATTGATTCAGATGGAGATTTTACAACCACTCTGGTTGGTCCGGGAGCTGAATGTGCTTTTGTTTTTTTTGACGACAACAAAATTGCTAAATGTGCTATTGAGCAAGCGTATTATGATGGCAAAGTAACATGGAAAAAACCTATTAGTTGTCATTTATATCCTGTAAGAATTATAAAACACAGAGCTTATGATACTGTAAATTACGATAAATGGAGCGTATGTAAACCTGCTTGTGAATGTGGAGAAAAGTTGGATGTACCAGTTTACAAATTTTTAAAAGAACCCTTAATTCGTAAATACGGAAAAAATTGGTTTAAGGACTTAGAAGCTAGTGCAAAGCTTTTTTTAAAAAAAGAATAATCAAATAAAAGTTAATGAAAAAAATTTTAATTACCGGATCAAACGGTTTACTCGGACAAAAGCTAGTATACAAACTTAGCACTAATGTGTCTGTAAATTGCATTGCAACAGCGCGTGGCGAAAATCGTTTGGTAAAAAAAGAGGGATATATTTTTGAAACCCTCGATATTACCAATCAAGAAAATGTTAAAGCTGTATTTTTGAAATATATGCCCGATGTGGTAATTAACACTGCGGCAATGACGAATGTTGATGCTTGTGAAACTGAAAAAGAAGCTTGTTGGAGCATGAATGTTACAGCTGTTGCCCATCAGGTAAAAGCCTTGGAATATCTAAAAAACACAACTAATAATTATAACCCACATTTTATTCACTTAAGTACTGACTTTATTTTTGACGGAACTCACGGCCCTTTAGATGAAAATGAGACACCAAATCCTTTAAGCTATTATGCCGAAAGCAAGTTAGCAGCAGAAAAAATAGTACAGTCTTCAGATTTAGATTGGGCAATTGCAAGAACTGTTTTAGTATTTGGTATTGTAGACAACATGAGTAGAAGTAATATTGTTTTATGGGTAAAATCAAATCTTGAGCAAGGTAAAATAATAAATGTGGTAGACGATCAGTTTAGAACGCCAACTTTGGCCGAGGACTTGGCTGATGGCTGTATTTTGATAGCACAAAAAAGAGCAACAGGAATTTATAATATCTCAGGAAAAGATTTTTATAGTATTCTAGAGTTGGCAAATGTAATTGCAGATTATTATAAATTAGATAAAAGTTTAATAAAACCTAGTAAAAGCGCTGACATTAAACAGCCAGCCAAACGCCCTCCAATAACAGGTTTTATTATTGATAAAGCCATAAACGAATTGGGGTATAATCCTCATAGTTTTACTGAAGGAATTAAATTGCTTGAAGATCAAATAAGTCAAATAACTAAAAGCAATACCTAATAATAAAGTAATTTAATATTTTGTTTTAGAAACTTGAATTACCTATTTCCTTTAACATTTAGGTAGTTAATATCTTAAATACAATTGCAGGCTTTGGTGTTCATTAATAATTACTTTTATTTTTTTATTCAGAAGCGTGTCAAATCCATTAAAAAAATTAGCAGGACAAACCGTAATTTATGGGATAGGGAGTATACTTCCAAGAATTATAAATTACGTTTTTTCGTTAGCGTTAACCTATATTTTTAAAACGCCATCTGATTTAGCTTCAAATACCGAGTTTTATGCATACATAAGTTTTGTTAATATTATTTTTACGTATGGAATGGAAACTGCTTTTTTTAATTTTTCAAATAAGATAGAAGAAAAAAGTCGGGTATACTCCACAGCATTAATTTCAATTTTAAGCAGTACAGTTTTTTTAGCATTAACCCTTTGTCTTTTCTCCGGCAGTATTGCCGAATTAATGAGCTATCCAAACAATCAAAATTATGTTGTTTGGTGTGTCATAATTGTTTCTACAGATACCATTATGGCGTTACCTTTTGCCAGATTAAGATTAAACAACAATGCAAAACGTTTTACAGGATTAAAAATTATTAATGTAATTGTTTATTTAGTTGTAAGTATTTTTTACTTAGTTCTATGTAAAAATGCATATGAAAATAATGAAGATTCTTTTTTGGCACATTGTTATAATCCACAAATAGGAGTGGGTTATGCGTTTTTAGCTCAATTGCTCGCAAATATCTTTAGTTTAGGTTTAATGGCCAGAGAGTTTACCGGTTTTGAATATGTTTTTGATAAAGCCTTATGGAAACAACTATTCAAATATGCTTGGCCACTTATGTTTTTAGGATTAGCAGGGATGATTAACGAAACGTTTGACCGAATTATTTTAAAAGAACTATTGCCTGAAGAAATTGGTAAAACAGAATTAGGAATATATGGCGCTTGTTACAAAATAGCCATACTCATGACTATTTTTATTCAGGCGTTTAAATATGCCGCAGAACCTTTCTTTTTTAATCAGGCAAAAGGAAAGAATGCCAAGTCAATAAATGCGTTGGTTATGAAATACTTTGTTATTTTTTGCTCGTTCTTGTTTTTGGCAACAATGATGAATCTAGAAATTTTAAAAGTAATGATTAGTTCAGAATACAGGAAAGGATTAGGTGTTGCGCCTATATTACTTATTGCAAATTTATTTTTGGGTGTTTATTTTAATTTATCAGTTTGGTATAAATTAACCGAGCAAACTTTATTTGGCGCTTTAATAACAATTATTGGAGCAATAATTACACTATTTATTAATTTTACTTTTGTTGCTAAATATAGCTATATGGCTAGTGCTTGGGCTACGCTGGCATCTTATGGCACAATGATGGTAATTTCTTATCTTTTGGGAAAAAAATATTATCCAGTAAAATATAATTTAAAATCCATAGGCTTTTTCTTTTTCCTGTCAATTGGTTTTTATTTTTTATCTCAATTATGGAACGATATAGAATGGTTAGTTGTTAAACTTATTTTGAATAATTTGTTGGTATTACTTTTTGTATACCTGTTTTATTTGTTAGAATTTCACAATCTGAAAAAATTAAAAAATCCTGAAGCGTGTTAAAAATTAAAGTTATTAATCAGTCAAAACATGATTTACCTGAGTATGCTACATTGCAAGCAGCTGGGTTAGATCTTAAAGCGAATATTACAGAGTCAATTGTTTTAAAACCATTACAACGACAGTTAATACCTACAGGCTTGTTTATTGAATTACCCGAAAGTTTTGAAGCTCAGATTAGACCTCGCAGCGGATTAGCATTTAAAAACGGCATTACGGTACTTAATTCTCCAGGCACTATTGATGCGGATTACAGAGGGGAAATAAAAGTTTTATTGATTAATCTTTCCAGCGAAGAATTTATTATTAATGATGGAGAGCGTATTGCACAAATGGTGGTTTCAAAGCATGAGCAAATTGAGTGGGTACCGGTTTCTGAATTAGAAAATTCAAGCAGAGGAGCCGGAGGTTTTGGAAGTACCGGTAAAAAGTAAAAATATTACAAACTTATAATTGCCCACATTCTTCCTGTTTTTCCAGCATCACGGCGATAACTAAAAAAATCTTTTTCATATGTGCAACGATTCATCGACCATATATTTTTTTCATATATCCCATTTTGTAAAAGTGTAAATCTGTTGCAAGCTTCAAGATCAATTTTGTTTTCTTCCCAACAAAATGAAGAAAAATTTGCTTTTTCAAATAGTTGAATAACGTCATCTCCAACAATAAATTTATTTTTTGAAATACCCTGTCCAATGGCAACTTGAATATTATTGATATTAGCGCCAAGTTTAATCATTTCTGATATGGTATTCTCTGTGATTTTCCCCAACGTGCCTCTCCAACCAGCATGAGAAGCCCCTATAACATTATTAACAGGGTCATGAAATAGTATTGGGTAACAATCAGCAATACTAATTGCAAGCACTAATTCTTTTTGATTTGTAACTAATGCATCTCCTTCTTGTTGGCTTTTTTTTGCTAAGCAGACTTTGTTGCTGTGCACTTGCTTGAGACTGCATAAATCATCAATAGAAAAATTTAAGTGCTGAAAAACTAATTTTCTGTTTTTAATAATATTAACCAGGTTGTCTTCGTGGCCTCCTAAATTTAAGGATGTAAATTCAGAATTAGACACGCCGCCATGTCTTGTTGTAAAAGCATGTTTGCACGAAATATTAGGTGCAAATAGTAACATTAATTGATATAACTCAATTTCATCATGTT
>JBIJCO010000064.1:0-7946 GCA_044344665.1 Bacteroidia bacterium
AACAATTATCGATAATAATTTATGTGCTGTTAATGCTACCGTTCAGGTAGCACAGTATAATGGCCCGATTATTAGCGCAGCTTTTACTACCCCTTCGTTTAGTCAATGTATAAATTCTAATAGTTTTACATTTAATTCTAATTATGCAAGCGGTACACACACTTATTTGTTTAATCCAACTGCAGGAGCTCCGGTAACTGGTAATAGCGCTAATTATGGCCCGGTTAGTTTTACGGCTCCCGGAACATATACTGTTACACATCTTGTTACAGATTTTGGTTGTTCCGCTACGTCTAACTCTGTGGTTGTTGTAAACCCTACACCTCTTGTGAGTGTTAATAACCCAAGTACTTGCGTGAATCAATCGATAAATTTAAACGCCTATGGCGGTGTAAATTATTCTTGGACTGGGCCGGCAGGTTTTTCCTCTAACGTTCAAAATCCAATTATAGCTAACGCTGCATTACCGATGAATGGCGAATATACAGTTGTGGTAACTAATTCTTTTGGTTGTGTAAATTTTGGGTATTCAAATGTTGTTGTAAATCAATTACCTGTTCCGTCGGCGGCAAATAATGGGCCGGTTTGTATGAAAAGCCCAATAAGTTTTACAGCTTCTGGCGGGAATTCATATTCTTGGATAGGCCCTAATAACTTTAATTCGTTATTACAAATCCCAACGATAAATACCACCACAATGTCTTCTGCCGGTGTATATACCGTAATTGTTTCGGCTTTGGGTTGCACTGCCAGTGCCACAACATCTGTAACAATTTTACCATTACCAATTCCAACAATTGTGGCTGTGCCTGCTTGCGTTGGTCAAGTAATTTATTTTAATGGCTTAGGTGGAATAACTTATTTATGGAATGGCCCGGCAGGTTTTGTTTCAACACTTCAAAATCCGGAAATTCCGTTTGCTACAAAAGATAATGATGGTATTTATTTGCTAACAATTTCTGATGTTAACGGTTGTCAGAATTCTGCAACTTATACATTAAATGTATATCCAAAGCCAAACGCAGAATTCTCGTTTAATCCTAGTTTTCCAGTGATTAATGAAGGAATGGCAAATGTAGATTTTACTGATAATTCAAATGGCGCAACTATATCAAACTGGAATTGGTATTTTAACAGCACCAACCAATTTCAATCGGCTTATCAAAATCCGAGTTTTCAGTATAAGGAAGCGGGTCAGTATTTGGTCACATTAGTAGTAAAAAGTAATCAAGGTTGTAGCGATACAATTACAAAACCAATAATTATTGGTGATGATTTTGGGATTTATGTACCAAATGTATTTACTCCTAATGAAGATGGAGTGAATGATAAATTTGAGCCAAAAGGTTTTGGCATCATAAACTATACATTACGTGTATTTGACAGATGGGGAGAACAATTATATTATACAGATGATTTTTTTAAGGGATGGGATGGTTATTATAAAAATACATTATCTAAACAAGATACGTATGTTTGGTTAATTAATGTTTCAGGGAAAAACAATAAATCTACTGAACTTAAAGGGCATGTAACTTTAATTAAATAACCTTAATTATATAGGTAGATATAGGCATTTAACGAAGTTGCAATTAAAAGCCATATAAAATATGGAAGAACAAAAATAGCTGCTATTCTAGTATTTTTGTAAGCCCAACGTAAAAACCAAAAAACTAACACCGTTAAAACAATAATAATTACAAGTCCGGCTAAAACAAAGTGATATTTAAAGAATATGGGATTCCAAATTACATTTAAAAGCCACTGAAGGGAATATAACATGTAAAACAACTTTAAATCGCTTATGTTATGTTTTTCTGATGCTTTATATAAAAAAATTGAGAAACAGATCATAATGGTAGTCCAAGCAAAACCAAAAACCCAACCAGGAGGAGTCCATGGTGCTTTATTAGCATTTAGATAAAATTCGTTTGTAGCTGGATTATCCATTAAAAGCCCACCAATACCCAGTGCTGCAAAATTTAAGACGAGGAATAAAATAAGTTTAGGCATGGCACGAAGAATTTTTTTGATTTAATATGGTTTTTCCATTATTAAATATAAACAAAATATTTTTTTGACTATTATTTAATAGTTTGAAATAACATATGTTCTAAAAAATAAATTAATTTTTTTTCTGTTTTTTCTTTGCCAAAATCAGTCAAAGATGGTAAGTTTTTCATGAAAAATTTTTGAGAGTGCGACATTTCAATAATCGTAGTAGCAAGTGAATGAGGATATTTATATTTAGGATTTTGTTCGAGTATAATGTTAGCGAAACGAGAACATAAATCTTTATAGGGTTTAAATAATTGGTTTTTATTATCAGAATTAATATGGTTGGTTAGGTATGCTTTAGAACCTTCTTGCATAACTAAATCGTATGCATCTTTTTCGTTAATATACTCTGAGTTTGTACTGGTAATTGTTGGATTTACAAGTAGCTCTATTATTTTTTTAATTTTTGTTTGTGGATTTGAAATATTATTAGTGTTAAAAACGACTTTGTGTTCTAAATAGCTCCAATACCAAGTTATAATGTAAATAAGTAATCTGTGTTTGTTTTCAAAATAGCGGTAAACAGTTGCCTCAGTTGTTTTTGTTGATAGTGCAAGTTTTTTAAAAGTAAAATTTTCAAAACCTATTTTATTAATGAGTAGTAAACCATTTTGAACGATTTTTCTTCCTAATTCTGATTCCTCAGGGTCTTTCAGAAATATTTTCTCGTTAATTTTAATTTTAAAAATAACATCCATGACAACAATAATTAATAATAGTTCAAATATATTAAATTAAATTATAACATTTATTAATAATAGTAATACTATTATATTGAATTATATCATTACTTTTGTTTTAACTTAATTTAATAAATAATAATTGTTAAGTGTTGTATTTTAACGTTTTCAAAAATAGATATGAGAGATGTTGTATTTAAAAATTCGCCTTTATTATTAATAAAATGGCTTTCTATTGAAAAGAAATCTGTTTATAAAATTTATATACTCGCCGCACTTCAAGGCATAATGTTTTTGGTAATTCCACTAAGTGTTCAAGGAATTATTACTTATATAATGGCTGGCAAGTTTTCTGCATCTTTAATTGTGTTGAGTTTATTAACCATTTCAGCAACTTTTTTTATTGGTGTGTTGCAGCTTTGGCAAATGCGGATTAATGAAACCTTACAAGAAAAGATATTTGTAAAAGTTGCTGATAAAATTTCTTCTTATTTTTCGATGGGTGTTACAGTTGATTTAAAATTTAAAATAAATCAGTTTTTTGAAACAATTACTTTACAGAAAGGCATTACCAAGTTATTGTTAGATTTTACATTTTCTATTATAAGTATATTACTTGGCTTGCTAATCTTACCAGCCTATAATTCTTGGTTTTTATTGTTTTCAGTCTTATTAGCTGTGTCATTTTATTTTATTGTAAGTTATTATGGTAAAAAAGCATTAGAAAATAATTTGAGAACATCTAGTCAAAAGTATGTTTTGTTCGACTGGTTTAAAGATTTAGCTCATGGTGCGGGAGATGTTCACAATGTTAATTCAAAAAGTGATAAGCTTTTGAGCGAATATGTTGTTTACAGAAAAAGATACTATAGCACCTTAGAGTTACAATTTAAAGGTGTTTTAATTTTTAAGTTGTTTTTTATTTCTATTTTACTTTTTTTAGGCGTCTACCTTGTTCAAATCGGAGAGATTAACATAGGACAATTTGTTGCTTCTGAAATAATTATTCTTTTAGTTATCAATTCTGTAGAGAAATTAATTGTAAGTATAGATACCTGTTACGATGTTATTACAGCCTTATATAAACTTGAAGATATTTTTTCTGCAGCGCCAAAAAATTCTTATTTAAACAATAATCAAAACAACCAATATAGTTTAAAGGCTATTACAAAAATATATTCTCATCCATATCCAAAAAGAATTAAATTTCTATTTTATACCTTAATAATTTCAGTAATTGTTGTTTTATTTTTGCCTTGGACACAAAGCGTGGATGCTTATGGCTATGTGACTGCACTTAATCCTCAAAATAAGCCGCAAAATTTAACATCTCGTATTGCGGGTAGAATTGAGAAGTGGTATATAAGCGATGGTGATTTTGTAAAGAAAAATGATACAATAGCATTCATTTCTGAAATTAAAGATGAATATATTGATCCAAAATTGATTGAAAGATCTGCATCTCAGGTAAAATCTAAAGAAATTTCACTTCAGTCGTATGAAAATAAAATAAATGCAATTAATCAGCAGATTGATGCTTTAAATAGCTCATTGCGATTAAAATCAGAACAAATACGAAATAAAATTACTCAGGCAAAATTAAAACTCAACTCAGATAGTATTGACAATAATGCAGCGGTTAATAATTATAAAGTAGCCGAAGAGCAATTTAAGCGTTACGAAGATTTACTGGTTAAGGGTGTTATTTCAAAAACCGATTTTGAAAATAGGAAAGTAAAACTACAGGAGGCTTTGGCTAAAAAGAATACGTCTGAAAATAAAGTTATCAGCGCAAAAAATGAAATACTAAATGCCGAAATAGAATTAAATTCTATTGAGCAAGACTATAATGAAAAATTTATGAAGTGTGAGTCAGATAAATACTCAACCATGTCATTATTTTACGATGCTGAAGGTTCATTAACTAAACTTCAAAATCAACTTAGCAATTATGCTTTGCGTAAATCATATTATTTTGTGCTTGCCCCACAAGACGGTTACATACATAAAATTAATGTAAAGGGTATAGGAGAGATAATAAAAGAAGGGGGGATTTTATGCAATATAGTCCCTGTTCAAAACGAACAAGTTGTTGAAATTTTTGTTAATCCGATTGATATGCCACTCATTAAAAAAGGTTTAAATGTTCAGTTAATTTTTGATGGCTGGCCGGTTTTTGTTTTTTCAGGCTGGCCAGGTTTAAGTTATGGTACATATTCTGCAGAAATAATTGCATTTGATAGAGTAATTTCAGATAATGGTAAATTTAGAGTATTGGCTGTTAACAAAGATCGTAAATGGCCTTCTGAAATTCAAATCGGAGGTGGCGTTAAGGGCTTTGCCCTATTAAAAAATGTGCCGCTTATTTATGAATTTTGGCGTCAGGTAAATGGTTTTCCTCCAGAATATTACAGTAACCCTAAAGAAAAAACTGAATCAGTAAAAAAATAAGACAAGATGAGATTTGCAGCGTTAATTTGTATTTTGTTTTTTACTGGTTGGTTAAATTCTCAAGAAAAAATTAATTTGAGTTACGACTTATTTATCAGTAAAATTATTACCAACAATCCAACCGCTTTAAGAGCAAATAATATAGGCATATATGGTAAATTAAAATATAAGGCTGCATTGGGTAATTATGACCCCTTTGTTAGCGGCAATTTTGAAAACAAATATTTTAGTTCTAAAAATTATTACCAAATTGTTGGTGCGGAATTAAAACAACCATTATTTACCTCTCAATATTTTAAATTAGGATATGAATACGCTCAAGGAAATTTTGTAAACCCGGAAAATGCCACGTCTAATTTTGGATTACCTTTTTTGGGATTTGAAATGTCTTTATTGCAAGGTTTAGTAATAGATAAACGACGAGCTGAGGTATTAAAATCGAAAAATTATAAACTACTTTATGATGCAGAGAAAAATAATTTAATAAATGGTTTATTATTTGAGGCCTCTTTAACTTATTTTGATTGGTTGTACACAAATAAGCAATTGGCGCTTAATTCTTATTTTATTGAATTAGCAACAAAGCGTTTAAACGGAATTATTGAGCTGGTTAATGTAGGTGAACGGCCATCGGTTGATACAACAGAGGCGGCTATTTTAATTCAAAACCGTGAATTAGATCTTCAATCAGCGCAAATAGATAATTTAAAATTGACAGCTAATTTAAATAATTACTTCTGGCAAAGTTTTAATGATGCCACTAGCAAAAATAATTTTGAAAACATTGATAGTTTGGATGCTTATTATGATTTCGCAAAAAAATTAATTTTAAATTTATTCAGTGTCGACTCTATTACAAATCCTATAATTTCATTTTATAAAGCCAAAGGTTCAATTTTAGGAATTGAAAAAAAATTGATGCGTGAAATGATCAAACCTCGTTTAGATGTTAATTATAATATATTGTCTAACAATTACACAAACAACAATTTTATTTTTAACTCCAATAATTATAAATGGGGTGCAAATATTTCGTTTCCTTTATTTTTTAGAAACCCCAGCAATAATTATAAAATGGCGAATATAGATTTGCAAAACAATTCGCTTGAGCTTAAATTAAAACAAAATGAAATTGCGCTTAAAAAAGATCAGATAAAAAAATCAATTTCAGTTTTAAGTCAGCAATTAAAAAATGCCACTAAATCTGTTACGTATAATAAATTATTAGTTGATGCAGAGCGACTGAAGTTTGATAACGGTGAAAGTTCGTTGTTTCTATTAAATACGCGCGAAAATAAATTATTGGAAACCGAACTTAAACTGGCTCAATACAAATTAAAGTTTATTAAGACGGTTGTTAATTTGATCTATTTAAACGGAGATTTAAATTATAAGTTATAAAGGCTTAAATGAAGTGATTAATAAAATTCTAGTATTTCCCAGGTATGGTCGCTAAGTAGTTTTACCGCGCTAATAAATTCAAGTAGTTCAGGTTTTTTTTTACCCCATTCATCCGGCGCAATCATCATTAATCGATATTTGCTTGATTTTTCGTAAAGAAAATAGATGTGACCTATAAAAGGTTCAAATGAAAGTTCTGCGGTGTAAATTTTTTCGCTTATTTCAACTCGTTTTTTTAGTTCGTTGGCTTGTTGCGCAATTAATTCGGCCTGACGCTGCAGTTGCTGTAATTGTTTGTTGGTTTGCTCATGCATTGCAGAGAGTGCCCTTGACTTTAATTTACCCACGTCCTCTGGTTTTACAACAATACTGCCTATATTATGCGCGTAGGTTAGTAGTCCTGGGTTTTCGGCTACTTTATCTTTATCTATTGGGTTTATCATTAAACAACAATTAAATTATATCACAATTAAAACAAAAGCAGTTGGCAATTGTTTAAAAGATAAAATTAACCAATAAATATGTTACACACACTCCAAACAAAACAGTTTATAAAACGCGATATACAAACAGTTTGGGATTTTATGAGCTCTCCGGAAAACTTAGAAAAAATTACCCCGACATATATGGGGTTTAAAATTTTAAGTGATTTAAATAATTCAAAAATGTACCCAGGGCAAATTATCGAATATTATGTTACACCTGTTGCCGGAATAAAAATGCATTGGGTAACCGAAATTACCCATGTGAAAAATTTAGAGTTTTTTGTTGACGAGCAAAGATTTGGTCCTTATGCATTTTGGCACCACAAACATTTTTTAAAGCAAGTTGATGGTGGTGTTGAAATGATTGATATTGTTCATTATAAAGCTCCTTTTGGTATTATTGGAAGAATTGCCAATACTATGTTTATTGAAAAAAAAATAAAAGAAATTTTTGATTTCAGATATAAGAAATTAGAAGAAATATTTAATTTGCAGTAATTAGTTTTATGTAACTGTTGCTATATTAATTAAAGTTATGATAAACCACTTAGAGGATTTAAAAACAAAAATAGAACCCTTAAGACAGGAAATTATTAATCACAAGGTATATTCCTTAATTAAGAGTGTAGATGATCTTAAAATTTTTATGCAGTTTCATGTATACGCTGTGTGGGACTTTATGTCATTATTAAAAACCATGCAAAATAATTTAACGTGCACGCAAGTTCCATGGTACCCTTCAGGTAATGCAGAAACCAGATTTTTGATTAATGAAATTGTAGTTGGTGAGGAGTCTGATTTAAATAATGAAGGAATTAGAATGAGCCATTTTGAAATGTACCTACAAGCTATGAATCAATGTGGTGCTGAT
>JBIJCO010000041.1:0-25373 GCA_044344665.1 Bacteroidia bacterium
AAATGGTTTGTATAGTTTGCGCATTATGTCTTCTGCCTCCGGTCTGTCAGTGCCTACAACAATTCTGTCAGGCTTCATGAAATCTTCTATAGCAGCACCTTCTTTTAAAAATTCAGGATTTGAAGCAACATAAAAATCAATTTTCACTCCTCTTGCATCTAATTCGGTTTGCACAGCATTTCTAACTTTTTCTGCAGTAGTTACTGGTACGGTAGATTTTGTAACTACAACAATTGGGTTTTGCATGTGCTTTCCAATTGATGAGGCAACGGCAATTACATATTTTAAATCTGCAGAGCCATCTTCGTCAGGTGGAGTACCAACAGCAATAAAAGCAACTTCAGCTTGCCCAATGTTATCAGTAATGGATGTTGAAAAATGTAGGCGTTTTTTTTGTGTGTTACGTAAAACCATTTCTTCTAAACCTGGCTCGTAAATAGGAAGCACACCTTTTTTTAGATTCGAAATTTTATTTTCATCAATATCAATACAAGTTACATCAACACCAACTTCTGCAAAGCAAGTGCCAGTTACTAAACCAACATATCCTGTTCCTATAACTGAAATCTTCATAGATTTTTTTTGAAAATTACCTAATTAATTAACTGTAAAACTGTATTGGTAATATACCTTAACGTTTCTGGTTCCAGTTCTGTGTGCATTGGTAACGATAGCACACAAGCGCACAATTTTTCTGTTACAGGGAAATCACCGTCTTTGTACCTATCACTTTTGTATGCGTTTTGCATGTGCAAAGGTATTGGGTAATAAATCATTGCCGGTATACCTTTTTCGGCTAATTGCTCCCGCAATTTTGTTCTGTCTATTCCTGTTAATTGTAAAGTGTATTGATGAAAAACATGATTGGAATTTTGTGATCGCACAGGTGTTTTTAATTTTGTATTATTTGCAAATGCTTTGTCATAATAATCTGCAACTTTATTTCTTGCAAATGCATAACTATCAAGATGCTTTAATTTTGCTTTAAGCACAACAGCCTGAATTGTATCTAATCTTGAGTTAACGCCTAAAACGTCATGAACATACTGAACACTTTGACCGTGGTGAGCAACCATCCTCATTTTTTTTGCCAACTCATCATCGTTTGTGTACATTGCTCCGCCATCACCATAACAGCCTAAATTTTTACTTGGAAAAAACGATGTACAGCCAATTGTACCAATAGTTCCCGCTTTTTGTTTGGTGCCATTAGAAAAAGTATAGTCCGCACCTAAAGCCTGCGCTACATCTTCAATAACGTATAAATTATGTTTTTTTGCTAAGGTCATTATGCGTTCCATATTTGCGCATTGACCGAATAAATGAACAGGAACAATTGCTTTTGTTTTAGATGTAATGTTGCGCTCAATTTCTTCAATGTTTATATCAAAAGTGTCTGGATACACATCAACCAACACGGGTGTTAAACCGAGCAAACCAATAACTTCGGCTGTTGCAACATATGTAAAACTGGCTGTAATTACTTCATCGCCTTGTTTTAAACCCAAAGCCATCATTGCAATTTGAAGTGCGTCGGTTCCATTTGCGCATGGTATTACATGTTTTACATTTAAGTATTTTTCTAAATCGCTTTGAAATTCTTTAACCGCTGGACCATTAATAAAAGCAGTAGTATTGATTACCTCTTGAATACCTGAGTCAATCTCGCTTTTTATTTTTTCGTATTGACCTTTAAGGTCAACCATTTGTATTTTTTTTTCTGTCATCATTCCTTGAAATAAAGCAAAACAAAATTAAGGAATTTTAGCCATTGTTAAGGTAAAAAAAAGCGATTTAACGCGTTTTCGAACCATTCGGGAATTTTAGTCATTTTGTTAGTTGGCTTCTCTAACATAACTAAAGTTACCTTACCGGTATTTAATAATTCATTTGAAGAATTGTAACATTCGTATTCAAAATTAAACCTATAGCCATTTGGTTTTTCACGAATTAATGTAATCACTGTAATTTCATCATCATAATAGGCTGGTTTTTTATAAGATATAGAAAAATCTATTACTGGCATAAGTAAACCCTTTTGTTCTATCTCTTTGTAGCTAAAGCCTAAAAGGCGCATAGCTTCAACTCTGCCTACTTCATAATATTGAGCGTATACACCGTAATATACATAACCCATTTGATCTGTTTCGCCATACCTTACCCTGATTTTAGTTTCTGATTTTACCATAAATTTTATTTAAAAAAATAGTAACTTTTTAATAAAATATAAGCTGTTACAAAATCTTATATTTACAAAAATAACTTTTTTAGTGAAAGGCAAAATTTTATACCTTATTACATTAGTTTTTGTTTTAGAATCTTGTTCCAAAATTTACATTAAGCAGGAACAGAATTTTACGCATTTGAATTTAAAAGATGTTTCATCTAATCAAAAAGTAAATGCTGAACTTATAAATTATAAACTTAAGGTTACAGAAGAGACAGAAAAAACAATTGCCTTTTCAGCGGCTGTCCTTCAAAAAGAAGGCGATGAAACTACTCTTGGAAATTTTGTTTGCGATGCGTTAATGTTTGCTGCAAAAAAAGAATTTGCAAATATAAAACCTGATGCTTTGCTAATTAACCGTGGCGGACTTCGTGTAAATTTACCTGCAGGTAATATCAAAATTATTAACGTTTTTGAGTTGATGCCTTTTGAAAATGAACTGGTATTGGTAAAAATTACAGGTCAAAAACTTCTTGACGGAATAGCTTTGGTTATTGAAAAAAAGCATCCGTTTTTTGGTTTGTTTATTAAGGCCGATAATCAAAAACTACTTGAAGCTAAAATAAATGGTGAAAATATTGACCCTAAGAAGTTGTATGCAATTGTAACAAGTGATTATTTGGCTTCTGGCGGTGATAGTTTTGGTTTTTTAAAAAATCCTATTACTACAGAAAAGTCTAATTTAAAAATAAGAGACGCTATTATAAATTATTGTATCCATTTAAGCGAAAATAAAAAACAAATAATTCCATATATTGATGGGAGACTACAAATTTCAAAATAGACGAGATTTTTTAAAATACACATTAGGGGCCACAGCAGCAGTTTATGGGCTAAATAGTTATTCTGAGAATAAATTAATAAGCGAGCACGGCTTTACTAAGTTAACTATTTTATATACAAATGATCAACATAGTAGGATAGAACCATTTCCTATTAACGACGCAAAATATCCGGGCGAAGCCGGATTTGCCAAGCGAGCCAAACTAATTGAAAACATTAGGTCAGAAAATAGAAATGTTTTGTTACTAGATGCAGGAGATATTTTTCAAGGTACTCCATACTTTAATTATTATCATGGTGAAATAGAATACAAGTTAATGAGTATAATGGGATACGATGCTGTTACATTTGGTAATCATGATTTTGACGAAGGTTGTGAAAATATTTTAAAGCAAATGCCTCATGCTTCTTTTGATTTTATAAATTGTAATTATAATTTCGATGACACATCATTAAGAAAAAATAAAAAAATAAAACCATATAAAATTTACAAAAAAGGAAATTTAAAAATTGGTGTTTTAGGTGTTGGTATTAATCTCGAAAATTTAGTTGATGTAAAGCATATAAAAGGATTGAGATATTTAGACCCAATCGAAAATGCAACAAAAATTGCATCCATTTTGAAACATGATGAAAAATGCGATTATGTTATTTGTTTATCCCATCTTGGATATAAGTATGATGATAATAAAATTTCGGATATGATTTTAGCAAAGGAAACAAAAAATATCGATTTAATAATTGGAGGGCATACCCACACGTTTATGGAAAATCCTGAAGTTGTGCTTAATACCGATAAAGAAAAAGTTCAAATAACTCAAGTAGGTTTTGCAGGCATATGGCTTGGAAAAATTGACGTTTTATTTTCTTCCTATAACAAAAAAAAATTACAAAGCAACAAAAATATTCAGGTTTAAACGGCAGAATAAAAAAAACAAAATTTGCAAGTGTTTGAGTAATTTTTTTTTGAAATTATTTTTTCTTTTTTTGTTGCAAAGACAAATAATCACGTTATATTTACAAACACGAAATAGTTAATTACTTTACACAGCAATATTTTAAAAACTTTTTATAAATGATGAAGGAGAAAACTGCAGAACAGATTTGGAATGGATGTCTTGAAATAATAAAAGACAATGTTAGCCCTCAAAATTTTAAAACTTGGTTTGAACCAATTAAACCAATTAAGTTAAATAATAATGTATTAACAATTCAAGTTCCTTCTCAGTTTTTTTATGAATGGTTAGAAGAGCATTACATTACCTTAATTAAAAAAGTAATTAAGAAAGAATTAGGAGCAGATGGCAGACTTGAGTATAATATAATTATGGATAACGCTTCAGGAAAAACTGAAACGCCAATTACATTTAAGTTACCAAACATTAATACCAATTTAAAAAATCCTGCAGTTTCAATGCCGATTGATATTGGATCAAACCCAATAAAAAATCCATTCGTAATTCCTGGTCTAAAAAAAGTTCAAGTAGAATCACAGCTTAATCCAAATTATAGTTTTGAAAATTCTGTTGAAGGCGATTGTAATCGTCTTGCCCGAAGTGCTGGTTTTGCCGTAGCTCAAAAACCGGGAGGAAACGCATTTAATCCTTTATTACTTTATGGTGGAGTAGGTTTAGGTAAAACACATTTAGCTCAAGCTATAGGTATTGAGGTTAAAAAAAACTTTCCAAATAAAACAGTATTGTATGTTCAGTCTGAAAAGTTCATAACACAATTTATCGAATCTATCAAAAACAATAATCAAAACGACTTCGTTCATTTTTATCAAATGATAGACGTATTAATTATTGATGACGTGCAATATTTTGCTGGTAAAGAAAAAACTCAAGACGTATTTTTCCATATTTTTAATCACTTACACCAATTAGGTAAACAAATTGTTTTAACATCAGACAGACCTCCTGTAGATATTCAAGGTATTGAACAACGTTTATTATCAAGATTTAAATGGGGATTAAGTGCAGATTTACAAGCGCCGGGCTTAGAAACAAGAATAGCTATTTTAGAGAAAAAGGTTTATAACGAGGGTATTCAGTTACCAAAGGAAGTAATCGAATATTTGGCTTACAGTATTACTTCAAACGTGAGAGAATTAGAAGGGGCTTTAATTTCATTACTAGCTCAATCAAGTTTGAATAAAAAAACAATCACATTGGAATTAGCAAAAACAATGATTGATAAGTTTGTAAAAAGCACGGCAAGAGAAGTTTCAATTGATTATATACAAAAAGTTGTTTGCGATTATTTTGATTTAGCTATTGATACAATGAAATCTAAAACACGTAAACGTGAAGTTGTTCAGGCTCGTCAAATAGCAATGTACTTTGCAAAAAGCATGACAAAATCTTCTTTAGCAACAATAGGTATGCATTGCGGAGGTAAAGATCATGCTACAGTTTTACATGCCTGCCGAACAGTAAATAACTTAATGGATACTGATAAACGCTTTAAAGCATACATTGAAGAACTTGAAAAGAAAATTAGCATTAGCAATTAACTTAAATTAAATTTTTTCAAAAACCTCAAACCCAAAGTTTGAGGTTTTGATTTTATATCCAATAATAATACAATAGATAGTAAACAAAAAACAAACATGAAAAATATTACAGTTATAGGCAGCGGTACAATGGGAAATGGAATTGCTCACGCTTTTGCACAATCTAATTATAATGTAAACCTTGTAGATATAAGTGATGCCGCTTTAACCAAAGCTATTGCCACTATTACAAAAAATCTTGACCGTCAGGTACAAAAAGGAACTATAACCGAAGAAACAAAAAATTCAACCTTAAAAAACATTACCACTTATACTGATATAGTAAACGGTTCGAGTAATGCCGATTTAGTTGTGGAAGCAGCAAGCGAAAATATTGAAATCAAATTAAAAATTTTTAAACAACTTGATGAGGTATGTCCTTCTCATACAATTTTGGCAAGTAATACCTCTTCTATTTCTATTACGCAGATAGCAGCAGTAACTAAACGTGCCGATAAAGTAATTGGAATGCATTTTATGAATCCGGTGCCCGTAATGAAACTTGTTGAAATTATTCGTGGATATAGCACTTCAGACGATGTATGTAATTTAATTATGGCAACATCAAAAAGTTTAAATAAAATTCCGGTTGAGGTAAATGATTTTCCGGGTTTTGTTGCAAATAAAATTTTAATGCCAATGATTAATGAAGCTATCATTACATTAAATGAGGGGGTTGCAGGTGTTGAAGAAATAGATACTGTTATGAAATTAGGGATGGCTCATCCAATGGGGCCACTTCAATTAGCTGATTTTATAGGGTTAGATGTTTGTTTGAATATTTTACGTGTACTGCAGGATGGATTCGGAAATCCTAAATATGCACCATGTCCGTTATTGGTTAATATGGTTACTGCGGGAAATCTTGGGGTTAAGTCAGGAAAAGGCTTTTATGATTACAGCAGCGGAACTAAAGATTTAGTTTTAGCAGAGAGGTTCAGAAAAAAATAATTATTTTGTTAGTTGACGACCTCAAGTTATAATAACATTCTTAGTATAGAATATCCCGGTATACCAAGTGCCGGGGTTTATTATTTTAATACACATAGTGGACTGAGGTACGAAGTAAGATTTGGGAGATTGCAAGAAAATATTTTACATTCTAATATTGTTTTTGGCGTTATTAATGATGAATTTGATGGTGAAGAATATATTGCCACCAACAAGGGTGAAGTCTATCAGGTAATGAATACAATAGTTGAAATTATAAAAAACTATATGTTAGAACATCCCAAAGTAAATGTTTATGAGTTTAATGCTATTGGACGTGAAAATGAAGATAACTCTATTGAGAATGGCCGTATGGTTTTATACAAACGTTTTCTTCCTAAAATTTTTGATAATAATTGGAACTACAAAATAGAAGGGAATTTTGCTTTGGTAACAAAAAAACAATAATTAAATCTCTAACCAGTTTCTGGCATTTAATCCTAAAATTTTTTCTTTTTCAATTTCTTGAATAGGTGAGTTTCTGACTAAATCACCCGGAATTGCTTCACCTAAAGGAAAAGGGTAATCACTTCCTTGCATTACTTTATCTGCGCCAACTAAATCAATAATGTACTGCAACATTTTATGATCGCACACATGACTATCTACCCAAAATTTTCCTAAATAATTTTTCGGATTAATTGGATTATCAATAGCAACTAAATCAGGCCTGCATTCCCAACCATGTTCTATTCTACTTATTGTAGGTAAAAATGAACCTCCACCATGCGCAAAACATACTTTTAATTTTTTATATTTTTCAAATATGCCTCCAAAAATCATACTACAAATGGCTCTGCTAATTTCTGCAGGCATACCAACCAACCATGGCAACCAATATTTGCTCATGTGTTCTTGTCCCATCATTTCCCAAGGATGAACTAATATGGCAGCATTTAAACTTTCGCAGGCTGCAAAAATTTCATCAAATTGAGGTTCGTTTAAATTTAAATTATTAACGTTACTTCCTATTTGAATACCTCTAAAGCCATTCTTTATTGATCGCTCCAATTCATTAATAGCAAGTTTTGTATCTTGCATGGGTAAGGTGGCTAATCCAATAAATTTTTCTGAATAGTTATTTATTGTATTGGCAATATCATCATTTAAGAATTTACTTGTTTCCAAACCATCATTTGGCTTTGACCAATAATTAAACAATACCGGGATGGTGCAAATTACTTGCATGTCAATTTTATGTTGATTCATTTCAAGAATTCTTGATTCAACATCCCAACAATTTTTTAATATTTCTCTGAAACGTTTGTTCCCTTGCATCATCCAGGCCTTTTCTGTTTCGTGATGATGAAGTGTTATAAAATTACCATAGCCAAACTTATCCGCGAAATCTGGAATGTGTTTTGGGATAATGTGTGTATGTGTATCAATTGTAAACATTGTATTATTTCTTTTTAGCAAAAATGATGACATCTTTTTTGTTTCCCCAGTGATAGCCAAGATGAAAAGGTAATTTTTTAATTTTTGAACTGTCTTTTTCAAAAGCTTCCTGTAAAGGTTTTTGTAAACTCAAATACGGAAAGTCGCTTACCGGTTTAGTGTACTCACCAAATAATTTAACATCAAACTTGTTATCTTCTTCAAAGTATTTATATGGGATACCGGTATCGTCTTGTATAACACTTGATGAATTAGATAGAATAAGGCTGCGCATATTACTCATAAATCCGGCATGCAGCAAGTATGATGCGCTTTTAATATAAGTAATTGCATTTTTTGTATTTGAATTAATGTATTTGAAAAAGACTGTGGTGTCGTTAAATAATTTATTGCTCACATCATACTTAAAATAATAAACTGATTTTTGCTGGTTGTTCTGAATAAAATCAACTCTCACACCAAATGGTTTTTTGTCGGTTAAAATAGAATTATAGGCAACTTCACTAATACTGTCTTGATTATAACGTAACAAGTATTTTATGTCAAGAATTTCATTACCAGTTTTCTTGATAAAGAATGTTAGAATTGGCAATAAGCCATTCACTTTTTGTGATTGAAAGTCGTTTAACATTTTACGGGTAATAAAGTAGCTTTTGTCAAAAATATCACCTAACGATTTTTTAAAATCATTAGAATAATCTGATGATTCTTTATGTTTGAATTTTTCTAATTCGGGCATTCTACCAACCGGTTCAAGACCGAGCATAATGTATTTTTCGGCATTAGGAAAAAAGGCATTAACAGTTAAGTAATCGGGGCCACTAAAAGGATAAAAAACAATTTTGGTTTGAGCATTTATATCGTTAAACTCTTTTTTTGCCCATTCCTCCATTGCATTGAGTCGTTTTTGTTTTAGTTGTTTCCAGCTGCTATCAATAAAAGCGGCGTGAGATTTCCAAACAACAGAATCAAAAAGAAAATTTAAATTATTTGCAGTTGATTTAACGCCTGACAAAACAGCGGTAGTGTTGTTAAATTCATTATTAGTATTAAAATTAAATTTTGTTGAAGAATTTGAAATAGAGTCTTCAATATGTTTTTTTACCGTAGTATCTTTTATAGTTTGCTTTTCAGTGGTTTTCGACTCAGTTGTTTTTGCATCGCAGCCTGTTAAAATAATATGGATTAATAACAGGTAAATTATTTTTTTCATGATTGGATTAAAATGTATTTGATAGTGTGGTATAAGTATAAAATTTACGTTGCTAGGGGTAATTATTTCAATATAGTTAGGAGAAAAGCTAGTCGACTTTTTAAATAGAGTTTTTTAAATCAATTAGTTTTGTTTTAATTTCTCTAAGTTTTGTAATTACCTCTTGGTTAACATTGTTTACTTTTTTTATGGAGTTGGATATTTTTAATTGCTCTTTAGCGCCTTGTATAGTATATCCTTTAAGTTTAACCAATTCAATTATTTGTGCTAAATAATCAATATCTTTTTTTGTAAATAATCGATTTCCTTTTTTGTTTTTTGCGGGATTTAACATGTCAAATTCTTTTTCCCAAAAACGAATAGTACTGGCATTTATCTCCAATAAATCAGACACTTCACTAATTGAATAGTAAAGTTTTTGTGTCTCTTCTTTTAAATCTACTGACATATTTAAAAATACATTATTTAGAACTCAACGTAATTATTATTTTTCAACATTTCATCACTAAATGGTTAATAATAAATAAAATAAAATCGGGTTTTGTGTTTGTTGAATTCTATAGTAGGCCCAGGAATTTTAATGATGTTTAACAGATTGAATATTGTTTTTAGGTGTTTAGATTTTGTTTTTATTTTGGTTAAATCCACATCAAAACTGAAATAATATTGTCGCTCTCGCTCAAATTCCAGTAAGTTGCCGTTTTCATTTAGTACTGTTAAATTATTTTCGTGCGCACCTATCATACCATAAGCACCGTAGCCTAACGATATATTGAGCCACGCCGGTAATTTTGTTTTTTTATTAAAAAAACTACTAGGATTTATGCTTAGCCATATAGTTTGAGCATTGTAATCTTTTATAATTTGAGTATAAAAATTGTTACCTAAAAGATTAGGGTTGTATTTTGCTAAACCGCTTTTAAAATAAGAAAACTTTAATTGAATTCTTTGTTCTTTCCAAATGGCATGCTGAGCAATGGCTAAGGATGTTCCGGCAAAATTAGCTATCTGATCTCCTACTGAAAATCCCCATCCTTTGCTAAAGCCATCCATGCATTCAATCGCCGTCATGTATAATAAACCAACAGAACCACCTATAAATAATTGTTTTTTATTGCTAAATCCTGATTGTTTTAACCCATTAATCATTAATCTGGAAATTTGATATGTTGAATAAATATGTCCAACCTTATCCATTTGCAACCACTCTGCATTATCATTAAAAAAATGAAATTTTCCGGTGTTGTAATTTTTATACCAAACTTGGTTTAAGTAAAACAATGATCCTGTGCCCACCAAAGCAGTAGATGATATTAGCGCAGTTTTTTTATAACTAGTTGTTTGCGTTAAAGAATCATTTTGCGCAAAACAAAAACTGAATAATAAAATTAAACTCAGAAAAAATAAAATAATTTTCTTTTGCATGTAAACAAATATACTGATTTGAGAGGCAATTAATTTGGCTGATTTTTAGTGCCTGGTTAAATAGTAAATGACTTAAGTTGTTTTCAAAATAGAGTATCATAACCTGAAATAATTCTCAAATTCTTAAACGTGTTTGATAAAGATTATGTAATAAAATTGAAACTTGAATTTGACGCGGCTGGTTTTTTAAATTATTTTTATAAAACATAAATTAGATTTTATGAAGAACATGATTTTCACATTGAGTATTTTATGTTTCCTGTTGTCTTGTAAAAAAGATGTGAAAGTTTGCAATAATTATACAGAATTGCTGGATCATGACAATTTAGTAGATATAACTATCCTTAAAAGCACAACCGAAATTTATGACACTTTGGTAAAATATAAGTTGCAAGTAAGGGAGATTGTAAATGATAATATTCTTATTGGTTTTAAAAGCAATTTGATTTATAAAGATTTATTGGTATTTAATGAAGATTATTATTTATATAAAAATAAATCTTCCAACAACTTGGTTGTTATTGGTCAACCAACTATTGACTCAATAAAATTTTCATTAAGGCCAATATTAGCATTTAAAGAAGCTATATACATTGCTGAAAAAAATATAAGTTTTAGCAATACTTGTATCTCTTATAGATTGGGGATTTTAAATGTAAATGCTGGAGTTTTAAATTCTCAAATAAACCATAAGCTTGTATGGAAAATTCAAGGAGAAAATGGTTGGCCTTATGTTATTTTAGATGCTAATACAGGACAGGTTTATTTAAAAGATGATGGCATAAGAATGTAAAATTTTGATAGAGAAGACTTGTAAATTATATTTTTTAATTCGAAATACCGTGTGTTTAAGAATTCTAATTTTTTATTGACAAGTGGTAAGAGGATTTAATGATAATTTAACTATTCATTTTTTTCTTTAATGTTTTTTATTATTTCCAATCTAAATTCCTCTTCAGCTAACCTTAATTTAATAAATTTTTTAGAGCCAATAATTGTTTTAATTTTTGAGGCGTATTCGTTATGTATATCAGTTTCTAATTGTTTCGATGTTAACTCAAGTAAATAGATTTCCTCAGCCTCTTTTTCCGATAAATTGTCAATGTCTTTTTTATAGGAGCGTCTGAGATTTCTTTTCACACCTTTTAATTTGTTAATGTAATCGTTATAAATGGGCCAAAATTTATCGGCTTCAGCACTTGTTAATTTTATTTTTTCCGAAATAAAATTATTTTTTAATTCGGCTACTTTATCTTTTTGTTTTTGGGCATGAAGTATGCCAAATTGAATAAATAAAAATAGAAATAAATTTATTTTAATAAATTGTATCATTTTAAATTTCGTCTAAAAATTCTTGTTGATTGTAATTGTTAATGTCTGTGTCTAAATTACTTTTATTTAGTTGTATCGATTTTTCATCCAGTTTATTTTTAAGTTTTTCTTCAAGTTTTTTTTGATCTACTAATTCATATAGTTCATCATTCTCAATATTTTCTAAATGGTTTGATTTTAAAAGCTCTGTTTTATCAATACATGCAAGTGAGCCGCAATTCTTAAATTCGGTTTTATTTAAAATAGTTGTGTAAATAAAAAAGCTTAAGGTTAAAATTAATAATGCTGCAATAGCATATGATATTTTTAAAGTAACATCCTTTTTTTGTTGTCTGTTTTTTAAAATACCAATTGAATTAATTTTCAGGTTTTTTTCATTTTTTTCAAAATAATTTTCCGGAATTTTAAAAGCTATTTTATTATTATTTGAATTTAATATTTTAAATGCTTTATGTTCATCTAACCACTCAATTTTATTGGTTATTGAATTTGATGCTTCACTGAAATAATTAGAAGGTAAACCAAATTTATTTGATTTGTAATTTTCGTTGTTATTTTCGTTTTTTTGGTTCATTTACCCAAATTTTAGACATTAATTTTTTTTAAAAGTTTAATTGTTTTTCTAAAAATTCTTCTATTTTTTTTGCTGCTATATGGTAACTTGCTTTTAATGCACCTACAGATGTATCAAGAATGTGAGACATTTGTTCATAAGGCATTTCATCATAATAACGCATGTTAAACACTAATCTTTGTTTTTCCGGAAGCGTTAAAATGGCTTGTTGAAGTTTTAGTTGTATTTCATCTCCTTCGAAATAAATATCGCTTTCCAGACTCTTGCTTAATTGAAATTCTATGGAATGAATGGATGTGGTTTGTTTACGGTGTTTTTGTTTAAGAAACGTTAAAGCCTCGTTAGTCGCAATTCTGTAAATCCAAGTGTATAACTGACTTTCCTCTTTGAAATTTTCTAAACCTTTCCAAATTTTTATATACGTGTTCTGTAAAATATCATCGCTGTCATCATGGTTAATAACTATTTTACGGATGTGCCAATATAATTTTTGCTGATATTTTTCTATCAAAAAACCTAATGCTTCGTTACGTGTTTTCTCATCACGAAACAACTCTAAAATAGCATTATCTGTTATTTGATTCATAATTAGTTTTATGTTTGATATAAAAATAAACTAAAAGTTTAATTTTGATTAAAAATTAAATGGATTTATTGCTTAAAATACGCAAATATGAGAGTCTGCATATATTATTGTGGCTCATAAAAGACACCTGCTGGATGCTAGAATTGAGATGGCTTGGAGCAATAATGATGGTGCCAACTTTAATTTTAGCTTTTTATATAATTTATAAAACCATTGGCACGATAGAATTTTATATTAACACAGCTGTGTTTTTTTGGATTTCAGCAAATAGTTTTTGGATGATGATGGAGTTTTTTAATAATAGTGTTTACAAAGATTATGCTGCAATTCCCTTTGCGCTAGGTTTTTTATTTGTTGGTATTTTTTATTATAAATCATTACGGGCAAAAAACAGCTAATTAGCTAAATTCAGTTGATTTTACATTTATAATTATTGATTGGTTTTAATTTAAAAAGTTGATGAAATAGCTTAAAAACCTTAGCTTTATAACTCTAAATTAAGGACTATGATTGAAACTATACCTTACCAAACAAAACATAAAATCAGAATTGTAACAGCTGCTGCTTTATTTGATGGACATGATGCCGCCATTAATATTATGCGACGAGTAATGCAAAGTACAGGTGCTGAAATAATTCATTTAGGGCACGATCGCAGCGTTCAAGAAATAGTAGATTGCGCCATACAGGAAGACGCTAATGCCATAGCAATTACAAGTTATCAGGGTGGACATAACGAATATTTTAAGTACATGTTCGATTTGTTAAAGGAGCGTGGTTGTGGGCACATAAAAATTTTTGGAGGAGGAGGAGGAACCATTCTTCCTTCTGAGATTGAAGATTTACACAAATATGGTATTGCTCGCATTTATCACCCTGACGATGGGCGCTCGCTTGGTTTACAGGGCATGATTAACGATGTGTTAAAACAAAGTGACTATCCAACCGGTACTGACATTAAAGATGAATCGAGTTTCTTAAAAGAACAAGAGCACAAATCTATTGCGAGATTAATTTCTGCAGCCGAAAATTTTAATGAAGATAATAAATTGGTTTTAGAGGCTATTCGTAATGAGGCAAAAACTTCCAAAACACCAGTTATAGGTATAACCGGAACAGGTGGAGCCGGAAAATCATCTTTAGTTGACGAACTAGTTCGCAGATTTTTATTGGATTTTCCGGATAAAAAAATTGGAATTGTTTCTGTTGATCCAAGTAAACGAAAAACAGGAGGAGCACTTTTAGGCGATAGAATTCGGATGAATGCTATCAAGAATCCGAGAGTTTACATGCGTTCATTAGCAACACGTCAAAGTAATTTGGCTTTGAGTAAATATGTTCAAGACGCGATAGATATATTAAAAGTTGCTGCGTTTGATTTGGTAATTATTGAAACCGCAGGTATAGGTCAGAGTGATACAGAAATTATTGAACATAGCAATATGAGTTTGTACATTATGACGCCTGAATTTGGCGCAGCATCGCAACTCGAAAAAATTGACATGTTAGAGTTTGCCGATTTGGTAGCTATAAATAAATTTGATAAACGCGGCGCCTTAGATGCATTGAGAGATGTGAAAAAACAATACAGACGCAATCATAATTTATGGGATGTTAAAGATGAGGAAATCCCAGTTTACGGTACTATTGCTTCTCAGTTTAATGACCCTGGTACAAATACGCTGTATAAGGCTTTAATGGATAAATTGGTTGAAAAAACACAATGTGATTTAAAGTCCAATTTTAAAATAACGAATGAAATGAGCGAGAAAATATATATTATTCCTCCTCATCGTACCCGCTATTTAAGCGAGATTTCTGAATCTTCACGTAATTATGATAAATGGGCAAGTGTTCAAAGCCATATGGCTTTTAAGTTACAAAGCATTCGTAATACCATAATTACAATTCAAGAATCAACAATTACTGATAAAGATAGAATTGTAAAAAGCCTCGAAGAACAGTCTGAATTAATTTGTTTAGACCTTGATGCGCGCAATTTGAAAACTTTAGAAACTTTTGAGGAAAAGAAAAAACAATACCAAAACGATTATTATATTTTTAAAGTTCGAGATAAAGAAATTAAAATAAAAACGCATTATGAGAGTTTGTCTCACTCACAAATTCCAAAAGTTTCGGTTCCAAAATATAGTGGCTGGGGCGATATTTTAAAATGGAGTTTGCGAGAAAATTTTCCGGGTGAGTTTCCATATACCTCTGGTATTTATCCTTTTAAGCGTGAAGGCGAAGACCCAACACGCATGTTTGCCGGCGAAGGTGGTCCTGAAAGAACTAATAAACGGTTTCATTACGTAAGCTTAGGGATGCCTGCTCATCGTTTAAGTACTGCATTTGACAGTGTTACGTTATACGGAAACGATCCCGATCATCGTCCTGATATATACGGAAAAATTGGAAACAGTGGTGTTAGCGTTTGTTGTTTGGACGATGCAAAAAAATTATATAGCGGTTTTAACCTTGCCGATCCAAAAACTTCGGTTTCTATGACCATTAACGGTCCTGCGGCAACAATTGCAGCGTTTTTCATGAACGCGGCTATAGATCAACAATGTGAATTGTATATAAAGGAAAACAACTTAGAGAAAGAGATTGAACAAAAAATAAATACTATTTATAAAGCAAAAGGCACAAAACGACCTAAATATAATTTAAGTGAATTACCTGAAGGAAACAATGGTTTAGGTTTAATGCTCTTAGGTGTTACCGGCGATATGGTTTTGCCGGCTGATGTTTATCAAAAAATAAAATCGTATACTTTATCTCAGGTTAGAGGAACTGTGCAGGCTGATATACTTAAAGAAGATCAAGCCCAAAACACATGCATTTTTAGCACTGAATTTAGTTTACGCGTTATGGGCGATGTTCAGCAGTATTTTATTGACAATAATGTTAGAAATTTTTATTCAGTTTCCATAAGCGGATATCATATTGCTGAAGCGGGAGCAAATCCTATTTCGCAGCTTGCTTTTACCTTATCTAATGGATTTACTTTTGTTGAGTATTATTTAAGCAGAGGTATGAATATTAATGATTTTGCTCCTAACTTATCTTTTTTCTTTAGTAATGGTATAGACCCTGAATATAGCGTAATTGGTCGAGTTGCCCGTCGTATATGGGCAAAGGCAATGAAACAAAAATATGGCGGAAATGAAAGAAGTCAAATGTTGAAGTATCACATTCAAACATCCGGTCGTTCGTTGCATGCCCAGGAAATTGATTTTAATGATATTCGTACCACTCTACAAGCGCTTTATGCTATTTATGATAATTGTAATTCTCTACATACAAATGCATACGATGAGGCTATTACAACACCTACGGAAGAATCGGTAAGAAGAGCTATGGCTATTCAATTAATTATTAATCGCGAATTAGGATTAGCTAAAAATGAAAATCCGTTGCAGGGTGCATTTATTATTGAGGAGTTAACTGATTTAGTTGAAGAAGCTGTTTTATCTGAATTTGACAGAATTACTGAACGTGGAGGAGTATTAGGTGCCATGGAAACTATGTATCAGAGAAGTAAAATTCAGGAAGAAAGTTTGTATTATGAAACGCTAAAACATAATGGCGAATATCCTTTAATTGGAGTAAACACTTTCTTGAGTTCAAAAGGAAGTCCAACAGTATTACCTCGAGAAGTTATCCGTTCAACTACTGAAGAGAAAGAATATCAAATTTCAACACGAGATAATTTATGGGAAACCAATAAAGATAGAAGCGTTTCAGTTTTAAAAGATTTACAACGTATGGCTATACAAAATGAAAATTTATTTAATGGATTGATGGAGGCTGTAAAGTTTTGTTCATTAGGGCAAATTACAAATGCTTTATTTGAAGTGGGCGGACAATATAGAAGAAATATGTAATTAAATTAAGCCCTGCTTCGGCAGGGTTTTTTGTTTGTGTTTTTTAAATTAAATAATTTTTATGAACTCGCTTATTATTTTAAGAGGATTGCCAGGCTCAGGAAAAACAACTTTAGCAAATTTACTATGCGAAAAAAATAAATGGCCTGTTTTTTCAATAGATAGTTATTTTATTAATCCGGTCACCCAAGAATATAATTTTCAATTTGATGAAAATCATTTAGCATATAAAAATTGTGAGCAGCAAACTAAACAGGCAATGCAAAATAACATTGAAAAAATTTTTGTAGACAATACTTTTACTCTAGATTGGGAAATAGAGCCTTATTTTAAGCTTGCTAAGTTATATGACTATACTGTTTTTGTTGTTACTGTAGAGAATTATCATAAGAATAAAAACATCCATAATGTTAGCAATGAACAACTAATAAAAATGGCAAGTAAATACAAAGTAAAATTGATGTAACTATAATTAGTATTTGTAAGTATTTTTTTTAACATTTTTAAATATACTTCAATAATTGCATTAGAGTTGTAAATTAAATTCATGTATCTTTATACTTACAACAAATTATATTTTTATGAAGAATTTATTGATTATTGTTGCCTTACTAAATAGTTTAATTCTATTATCTCAAACATCTTCCTCCACTGTAAAAAAGCAAGGTTACTGGAAACAAAAAGATCCTAAAACAAATAAAATAATATTCGAAGGGGAATTTAATGATGATAAACCCCTAGGAAAAATTAAATACTATTATCCTAATGATTCTGTTCGAGCAATAATTATTTTTAATAAAAATGGAAAAACAGCCTATGCGAAATTATTCCATATTACCGGAAAACGAATGGGTGAAGGAAAATATATTTGCGAATCATTAAATGTTTTGAACAGAGATAGTATTTGGTATTTCTATGATGAAGCCGGAGTACTAATTTCTAAAGATAGATATATCAATGGCAAAAAGGAAGGAACATGCTTTGTTTATCTGCCGAATGGTCAAGTGGCAGAAGAAAGAAATTTTAAAAAAGATATTCTTGACGGCCCCTTTACACAGTATTTTGATGGCGTTAAATTAAAAGGTAAGGGAAATTATAATAACGGCTCATTAGAAGGAAAGACTACTTATTATTATCCTAACGGTGTAGAGGTTGCTACAGGTTATTATTTAAATGGCAAAAAAAATGGTCCTTGGATTTATAAATTGGAGAATGGAAAAATAAAAGAAAAAGAACTTTACAAAAAAGGCGACTTAGCTTCAAAAAAAGAGACCGATGAATTTTTCGCAAAAAGTAAATCTGCAGAAACCCAAAAAACTAATACAGTCAATCCAAAAAGCGCAGGCGATAAGGGAACAAAAAAATAATGAGTAAAAACGGTAAAGTGTTGGTTGCCATGAGCGGTGGCATTGACAGCAGTGTTGCTGCTATGATGCTTCATGAACAAGGCTATGAAGTTATTGGTATTACAATGAAAACCTGGGACTACGAAAGTTCGGGGTCGAGTAAAAGAGAAACAGGTTGTTGTAGTTTAGATAGTATAAATGATGCCAGAACTATGGCAGTTTCGTTTGGTTTTCCGCATTATATATTAGATATAAGAGCAGAATTTGGTGAATTTATTATTAATAATTTTGTTGAAGAGTATTTAGCTGGTCGCACCCCAAACCCTTGCGTTTTATGTAATACACATATAAAATGGGATGCACTTTTGAAGCGGGCAAATATGTTAGATTGTGAATTTATAGCAACCGGACATTATGCTCGTTTACGCGAAGAAAATAATCGTAAATTAATTTATAGAGGTGTTGACCACACAAAGGATCAAACATACGTTTTATGGGGGTTAGATCAGGAATGTTTAAAAAGAACAATGTTCCCGTTGGGAGGATTTAAAAAAACTGAAATAAAACAATTAGCAAAAGATTCAGGTTTTTACGACTTGGCTAATAAAAGTGAAAGTTATGATATTTGTTTTGTGCCGGATAATGATTATCGCTCATTTTTAAAACATCGAATGCCTGGTCTTGAGACAAAAGTTGCCGGCGGAGATTATATTTTTAAAGGTAAAAAAGTAGGTAATCATCAGGGGTATCCATTTTATACAGTTGGTCAGCGCAAAGGATTGGAGATTGCATTAGGAGACCCGGTTTTTGTGAAGGAAATTATTCCTGAAACAAATACTATTATTTTGGGAGATAAAGATGATTTACTAGAAAATCATTTGCAGGTTAGAGATTTTAATTTAATAAAGTATGAAAGATTACCTGAAGATTTTGTAGGATTAACTAAAATAAGATATAAAGATCCAGGAACTTTGGCTACAATAAATACCATAGATGATAAATTAGATGTTATTTTTCATAAAGCTGTGAGCGGAGTGGCTCCAGGTCAAAGTGCTGTGATATATGAAGGTGATGATTTAGTTGGCGGCGGATTTATTAATCGGAAAACAGCCATTTAAATTTTTAATTATAGAAAATAAAAAAAGGTTGTCTGATAATGACAACCTTTTTTAAATATATTTTTTTTAGAATAGAATTCAAGGTCTTTTTGGATTAAAAAAATCTAGTAAAGAATAATAATGAATAAAAATTTATTAATTATTACTTTAAATAAAAGTATTGGATTTAGTAAGAAATTATTTCAATTTGTTTTCCGAATAAATTATTTATGTCATTCTACCTAGTTTCCATAATAGGCGCTCGTGCGACCACAAGGCACCAATAAATGTTTTTTTGTTAAAGTAAGGTAAGTTAAATTCTTTGGCTGTTTCTTTTACGATTTTCGAAATTTTAGGGTAATGTACATGACAAATTGTAGGGAACAAATGGTGTTCAACCTGATGATTTAAGCCTCCTACAATCCATGAAAAAAGTTTACTTCCTGTTGCAAAGTTCATGGTGGTTCTTAGTTGATGCTCTGCCCAATGATTTTCTATATTACCATCGGTGTTGGGTAATGGAAATTCTGTTTCTTCAACTACATGTGCCGGTTGGAAAATCATGGCTAGAATTAAGCCCGCAAGGTAATGTAGGAATATATAACCGAATAACCAGTTTAAAAAAGTCATTTCTTTGATTAAAAAATAAGGAAGCAACATGTAACAATAATAGATTATTTTAGAAAAAATAATCATAGTTAATTCTATTCCAAAACTTGTGTTAGCAGTTTTTAGATGTCCTTTTTTGTTATATCTTATAAGCTGTTTAAAATCTTTTGTCGTGCTCCACATTAAAGTCATTAATCCGTAAAAAAACCATGCATAAATAAATTGTAATTTATGAATCCATAAATGTTTCGCATGCGGCTCAAAGCGCATAAAACCAGGGGGTGCAATGTCTTCATCATGTTCATGCACATTGGTATAAGTATGATGAATAACATTATGCTGAATTCTCCAATTTAAAGAGTATCCGCCCACAATACTAATGGAGGCAAAGCCTAAGAAACGATTAATTTTGGTACTTTTACTATAGCTTCCATGATTGGCGTCATGCATAACACATAATCCAATTCCAGCCATTGCAAAACCCATTAATGTTGCTAACAAAAACCAAACCAGTTTACTATCGAAAACATTTAGTGTGATTAAAAAGTAAGGAACAAAATAAGCAGTAAACATAAAAACTGTTTTGAGGTACATATTGGTATTACCGGTTTTGCTGATGTTATTTTCTCTAAAATAACCGTCAACTCTTTTTTTTAGTTCGGTATAAAATTGTCGGTTTGAGTTATTAAATCTTACAATGTTTTGGTTGCTCATTATATATTAGTTTTCTTGTATAACGTAAAGTTAAGATTTAAGTTCAAATCATAAAATATTATTTACCTATGATTTTAATCAGGAAGCTTTTATTTTTTTTGTTTAAAGTAGTGATTGTTTGAATTAAACATTTTCTAGATTAATTTGATGTGAAGTATTGAAACATTATTTTATTAGAGATTTTACTTTTAAAATTTCCTGAAATAAAATAAGTTAGAAAATATTTTTTGTTTAGGTGTTTTAAATGGAAGTATAGCGTTTTCTAAATAACCACTCAGCGGCAAGTAAACCGATAACTAACCAAAATAACCATTTTAAATCTATTAAAAGTGTAGTTGTGTTTTGAGAATAGGTAATAGGTTTTATTTGTTCGTTGTTTAACAGCTCTTTTTCCAATAAATCTAGTTGTTCAGGGTAAAATAGTTTAGCACCGGTTTTTTTAGATAACAAATTTAAGACTTGATGGTTTGCAACAGTATTAATTTTTTCTGAAACAATTTCTTTTATTAGAATATTTCCTTGTTTTGATAAAAGTTGATTGTCTATTTTTGTTCTGGCTTCATATTTATACTCGCCGGCAGGCAAAATGCCTAAATTGAGTTTATAAGAATCAGAAGTTTTACTGAATGTATAATTAAATTTTTTTCCTTCAGAATTGATTAGTGTTAATGAAACATCCTCATCGGTAATTAATTCGTAACTTTTATTGTATACTTCTGCCGAAATTTCTAAATTTTGATTTTCATTAATTGTTTTAGGGCATGTTATTCTAAATAAACTTTTATCACTTTTTATAGATAAATACTGAATGGTTTTACTAATTAACTCGTTAAATAAATTGTGGTTTAAATGTTCAGAGTAATCTCTCATTTTCCATTTCCATAATCCGTCTCCTATAAAAACACCGCTTTTCAAATTATTTAGTTCTGAAAAAACAAGAACAGGATTTTCTGTTTCTATTACACCAATTTTTTGTTTTATAAGCGTGTTTGAGTTATTGCTAGTTGTGTAATTGCCAAAAAATGTTTTAATAGCCGGTAATTCTCTAGTGAATTTTTTTAATTCCTCGCTAATGGTAAAAAGTCCAAACGAATTATTAATAACGACTTCGGCATCATTAAATTTGTTGATAGATGAGTTTATTTTTATTTCTGGCAGGTTATCGGAAGAGTTTGGGTTAACAAGCCAAAAAGGTATGTTGTTGGTTTTACATTCAGTAATAACTGTGTTTTGATTAGAAATTAAACCATGTAAAATTATTAGGCTGTATTGTTTTAATGGTTTTTTAAACTCTTCAATTAAACCGTATTCAAGTTCATAACTTGTGTTTTTTATAATGCTTTCTTTTATAGCAGCTATATCAGGGTGCGGTGCTTGCGCCAAGATTAAAATTTTTTCTTTATTGTCAATCACATCTATTGCAAATGATTGCTGGTTATTTAAAATATTTTTTTCACCTATTAAAATGTTGGTTTTTATAACATATTTTGAGATTCCAGTAGTAGATGCGTTTACGCTAAAATTGCAGTTTGCTAAAAAATTATCTGATGTTATTTTTATGTTTTGTTTGGCTTTTTCTACTTGATTTTGAAATAATTTAACTTCTATTTCATTTCCTCTATAATTTTTTGCAGCTATAACTGCTTCTACCGGGAAAATATTACCTAAATATGCTACCTGATTGTGATTAATTTTGTTTATAGAAATATCTTTTACTTCGTTGGTGTCTCCAAAAGCAACCGAATAAATTGGGAAACTAAGTTTTTCGGATGCATAAATTGGGTTGGCTCCTTTATTGTATATGCCATCGCTTAACAAGATTACTGCGCCAACATTTTGATTAGAATAATTATTTTCAATGTCAACTAGCAGATTTGAAATGTCGGTTTCTTTTTCGCTAAATGATGGTTTGTTATTGAAACTTGTAGTATTTGAACCGAAAAGAATAGTTTTCACTTCGTGACTTTTTGAAATAGCTTTTTTAAAATCAGCGATTTTATTTTGAAAATTGTTTTTAATAAACAAGCTGTCTTTTTGAGCTACCATAGACGATGAGTTGTCAAAGGCAATTATAATTAGGGGATTTTGCGTTTCGTTTTTTAGCTGTTTAAGAAAAATTGAAAGCAAAAAAATAATAATAATTGTAAGCGATAAAAAGCGGAGCGCAAACATTACTATGATAATTCTTTTTGGAACTTCGCTATTTTTTTTGTTTTTATAATACAGAGCAAGAGAGATTGCTAAGCTTAATAAAACGCTTAATAAAAAAAAATACCAAGGACTATTTACTATAATTTTTGAAAACAATTTGATTAAAAATAAATTGTTTTAGCCATGCTCTAGGTTAGCATTCCGCCGCATACATTGATGCATTGGCCGGTAACATAACAACTCATGTCGCTGGCTAAAAAAAGTGTTACATTAGCTACATCTTCGGTTGTGCCTCCACGCTTTAAAGGTATTGACTCTCTCCACTGTTGAACAACTTTTTCGTCAAGAGCAGCGGTCATTTCAGTTTCAATAAAACCAGGTGCAATCGCATTTGATCGTATATTTCTTGAACCCAGTTCGAGTGCTACCGATTTAGTAAAACCAATTATTCCGGCTTTAGAAGCTGCATAGTTACTCTGACCCGCATTACCTTTAACTCCAACAACAGAACTCATATTAATTATGGATCCTTTTTTTGCTTTTAGCATTGGACGTTGAACAGCTTTTGTTAAATTAAAAACAGATTTTAAGTTTGCATTTATTACTTCGTCCCATTGTTGTTCATTCATACGCATTAATAAAGTATCGCGAGTAATTCCAGCATTGTTAACTAAAATATCAATAGTTCCGAACTCACTAACTACGTTGTTAACTAATTCATCTGCAGCTTTAAAGTCGCCTGCATCACTTTTGTATCCCTTTGCTTTAACACCTAAAGCTTGAAGTTCCACTTCAAAAGCTTTTGCTTTTTCTTCAGAACTAACATAAGTAAATGCAATATTTGCACCGTTTTGGGCAAAATTAATAGCTATTCCTCTTCCTATACCTCTTGTGGCACCTGTAATTAAAGCCACTTTATTTTGTAATAATTGCATAAATAAATTCTATAGAATATCAAAGATAAGTTTATTTTTTATTATAATACAGCTTTATTTAAAGTGTCAATTATTTGAAAGAAAATTTGTTAGATATGTTTGATTATTTTTTATATTCGACTATGAAAAAAATTAATTTAATAGTATTGTTTATTGCATTTAATTATTTTTTAAATGCTCAATCTGATTTGTTTTGGCAAGTAAAGAAAATTGTTAAAGAAAATCATCCCGAAATTAATCTTGAAAATAAATTGATTTCTATTAATTTTTGGTCGGTTAGTAATTTGGAATCGCGCGAATCCAATAAACAATTTAATAAAGCATTTAACACATATGAATTTGCCAAATTAAAAGGTGGATTAAAGGGTTTGGTTTGTGTATCGGTTAACAATGAAAGTGAGGCAGCTATTACCATAATGAATAAAGATGGCGCATCAAAATTGATTTTATTAACCAATACTAAAATTATGAACACCAACAATGTGTCTAATTTTGTTTTCGATTCTAACGGGAATAAGGTTTATGAAAATATTCCATCAGCCAAAATAGTTGAATCTATTAATAAATTAATAACCAGATAAAAATAAAACCATGAAAAATATTATTATTTGTATTTCGCTATTTTTATTTTCTGTAAACGTATTTTCGCAAGCCAACATAAATGCAGATTGTTCGCAGTCTATCCCTTTGTGTACAACTCCAAATTTTACTTTTAATGCTACCTCCGGAGTTGGAAATGTAAATGATATACCAACAGGAAATAATATTAGCAACCCAACAACCAATCCGGCATCTGCAAATTCGGGATGTTTATTATCCGGCGAATTAAAACCGCAATGGCTTTTAATTACCATTGCAAACGCCGGGAATTTAGAGTTTGTATTTGGAGCAGGTAATAGTGCTAATCCACAAGCTGGTTATTACGATTGGGCAATGTGGCCATATTCTCCTTCCGCTTGTAGTAATATCGCCAACAATACATTACCTCCTATTCGCTGTAATTGGAATGCCACATCATCTGGAGGAACAGGTATAGCCTCGGCTGCTAATATCCCGCCAGGAGGTAATCAAGGCAATTTTGAACCGCCTCTTGCTGTAAATGCTTGTCAACAATTTATTATCTGTATATCGAATTATAGTGGCGTAAATACACTTGTTAGTTTCCAAAGTTTGGGTTCTGCCAGTCTTACTTGTAATCCAAATTGTAATCCAAATTATGCAATTTGTGCAGGGTCTAGTGCAACTGTTGTTCCTGTAAATTTTGCAAGTTTAACTAACCCAACTTATTCGCTTAATCCCGGAGGACTGACCAGCAGTACAGGAAATTTTGTTGTTTCTCCGTTTACAACGACAACTTATACAACTTATATTACCGGCTTAAATAATTTAAATACTGTTCAGACAATTACGGCAACATCCAATGTTACCGTAAACGCTCAACCCAGTTCAGTTCCGACTACAACTCAAAGTACGTGTACGAGCACTGTTAATGGGTTTAATTTAGGCTTAAGCTTTAGTCCATCGAGTCCAATACCAAGTTATACAGTTA
>JBIJCO010000065.1:0-6925 GCA_044344665.1 Bacteroidia bacterium
CCGGGTGCGCTAGCAGGGGCTTCGCCTACTGTCTCTCCGGCTGCTTCTACCATTTATACTGTTACTGGTGCTAATGCGTTTGGTTGTGTTAATTCTAAAACAGTTAGTTTGATTGTTAATCCTCTCCCAAGCTTGACAATTTCAGTTACAAACACTTCTGTTTGTGCAGGTACAACGGCAACTTTAACATCTTCGGGAGCATTAACCTATACTTGGTTACCTAGTAATTCAAACAGTACATTAATTACTCAAGTAATTAATTCTCCTACATCCTTTACATTGATTGGATTTGATGGTTTGTGTGAATCTAGTACACTTTTATCGATTACCCCACTTCAAAACCCTACAATAACTGCTTTGGCTTCACCATCTGTAATATGTCTAGGAGACATAACTACACTTAGTGCAATTGGGGCGAACAACTACACATGGAGTCCAATCGCTGTTAATGGTTCTACAACAGTAGCAAGTCCAACAACTAACATTACTTATACAGTTGTTGGAACTGACTTATTTGGTTGTAAAGGTGAAAACACAGTTAGCGTGATTGTAAATCCTATACCAACAATTACAACTTCAGTATCGCAATCTTCAATATGCGCAGGTAATTCAATAACATTGTCTGCCAGCGGTTCAGGAACATATACATGGAATCCAACCGGACTTAACTCAGCTACTATAACAGACACTCCAACAATTACAACTACATATACCGCGTCAACTGACAATTCATTTGGCTGTATTTCCACATCAACAATAACAGTTGTAGTAAACGCAGTGCCATCTCTAACACTCTCTGCAGCAAGCATAACAACTTGCAGTGGATATACAAATTCATTAACAGTTAATGGCGCATCTAGTTACACTTGGTTACCAGGTAATTTAACTACATCTAACGTAATAATTACGCCTACTGTAAGCACCAATTATACAGTTACAGGGACAAATGGAATATGTGTATCTTCAAAAACTGTGGATGTAATTGTACTACCACTTCCACAAAACGTTAGTGCTTCAACGAGTGGTTCAATTACTTGTACAATTCCAACAATTACATTAACAGGAAGTTCGACATCTAGCAATGTTAGCTATTTATGGAATGGTCCTTTTTCATTCACTTCTTCATTGCAAAATCCAACAATTAATATACAAGGTACCTACAGCTTAAATGTAATAGATAACTTAACTGGATGTATATCCTCTGCGACTTTAAGTGCAAATACAGATTCTTCTATACCATCTGTAACAGCAACTACCTCAGGAGATATTACATGTATTAATTCAAGTGTAACGATTAATGCCATTTCATCATCTACGAACATTTCAATTTTATGGAATGGCCCTGCTAATTACACAAGCACATCTCAATCATTTACAACAACACAATTTGGTGTTTATACTGTAACGGTAACAGAGTTATCGAGCACTTGTACAGGCACGTCCATTGTAACGGTTAATATACACACAATCGTTGCTGTTAGTGCCTCTATTACACCGGCAACTTGCACAGGTACAACAACTAACAACGACGGTACCATAACGTTGTTTAATTTCACTAATAATGACAAGTATGATTACGTTACTGGCTTAACTTATACCGGAAGTGCCACCTACCTTACTGCTACAAACATTCCTACAACAGGGATTGTAACAAACACCCTTGCTAATCCTACAGGAACTGTTGCATACACAATAAGACTATTTGATAATTTTGGTTGTACTAAAGACACCACTCTTATTTTATATCCTGTATCTTGTTTATCTAAAGATGCACTTGGTTTAGCAAAAGCAGTTAGTACACCAACTCTAAATGCGAATGGCAGCTATGATATTAATTACAAAGTAGTAGTTAAAAATTACGGACTTGCTATTCTTGGAGATGTTGCATTAAATGAGAATTTGAATAACACTTTCCCGCTTCCTTCAACATTTAGTGTTGTGAATGCTCCAATAATTACAAGTTTAGGTAGTAGTTTAACCATAAACCCTAGTTTTGATGGAAATACTCAAATATCTCTAACTAATTCATTAACCAGTTTATTGAATATTGGTCAGACTGACACTATAGTATTTGGTGTAAGAGTATTTACAAATGGATTTTTTGGGCCATTTAAAAACACAGTATTTGGTAGCGCAAGTCCTGGATTAAATATTATTGAGGAGGATTCTTCTAATACCGGCTTAGATCCAGATCCGGATAATGATTTAAATCCAACCAAAAACAATATTCCGACAATAATAAACTTCACTCCTAATTTATTCTTCGGATTAACAAAAACGGCTTCACTTAGCGAGAGATTGACAGATGATTCTTATGACATTACCTATACAATAAAGGTTCATAATTTAGGAAATGACACATTGAAAAATGTTGCGGTAAAAGATAGTTTATATGAAAAAACTATCAAAAATCCTGCAAGTTATTATCTCAAAAACGGACCGGTAACCACAGGAAGCTTAGTGGCAAACTCTTCATTTAATGGTGGCAGCGATGTTAATTTATTAATTGCTGAACAAAGCAAATTGCCTCCTGGTGCAGTTTACAACATCATTTTTACAATAAATGTAAAACCTGACACAGTTAAAGTTATTAAAAATAGTGCGTTTGGATCTGCTTTATCGTCCTTTAGTATACAGGTGAGCGACACGTCAAACTCAGGTGATAACCCTGATTTAAACGGCAATGGTATATGGAATGAAGCATCTGATAATTTACCAACTGTTGTTGTTTTACCTGAAATACCATTCTTTATTCCTCAAGGGTTTACACCAAATGGTGATAACAAAAATGATTTATTTGTAATTAGAGGTTTACCTGAGGGATCGGATAATGTATTAACTATTTATAATCGCTGGGGAAGTAAAGTTTACCAGAAAGAAAATTACGATAATACATGGAACGGAACCCCTAATGTAAATGGCACTTTAGGCAACGAAAAACTGCCTCCGGGAACTTACTATTATGTTTTTGATGTTAAAAAAGGCGGTAAAAATACCTATTACGGATTTGTTGTATTACAGTATTAATTTATAGATAAAAAAATTGACATGAAAAATTTAAATAAAATAATAGTTGCAATTGCTTTAATTTTTACTGTTACTCAAGCAAAGGCCCAGTACGATCAGCTTTTTACGCAATACATGTTTAACGAAACATTTATTAATCCAGCCTATGTTGGGAGTAAGGAAATGATGATGGCTACACTGGTTCATCGTCAGCAGTGGGTAAATTTTCCCGGCAGACCAATTACTACTTCCTTTTCTCTTCATGGTCCTATCCAAGATGAAAAGATGGGTGTTGGGCTAAGTGTACTTAACGAAAAAATTGGCGTACTTAACAGAAATTTAGTTTACGCAAGTTATGCTTACAAATTAAAAACCGGAGATGTTGGACATTTAGCCTTTGGTTTAATGGGGGGTATTCATAATCAAGTAAATAAATTTTCAAATTTAAAAACAAATGATGATGGCTCTGTTGATCCTCAATTAGGACAAAATTCACCAAGTATAATTACTCCTAATTTTGGAACAGGAATTTATTTTAATGACAGCACGTTTTTTGCGGGCCTATCAATTCCCAGATTGATTGATGATAGGGTAAGTTTTAACCCAAATGGCGATGTTGTAAAAACAGTAAAAATGAATCCTTCAGAATTTCATTATTACCTTACTGTGGGGAAAA
Organism: Bacteroidia bacterium; assembly: GCA_044344665.1. GTDB lineage: Bacteria > Bacteroidota > Bacteroidia > B-17B0 > Aurantibacillaceae > Aurantibacillus. The sequence goes on from JBIJCO010000065.1 coordinate 3,683, forward strand.
TTTTTAAATTGGATAAAGATCTTAAATTAAAAGGGATGGCTATGATTAAAGCTGTAAAAAATGCACCTGTTCAGCTTGATTTAACGGCTAATTTTTTAATAAAAAATATGATTTGGGCAGGTTTATCTTTTAGAACAAATTCCTCTATTGCAGCCATTATGGGAGTTCAAATAAATCCTGATTTCTTGGTGAATTATTCATATGACTATAGCGTAAATTCTATCAGAAAATATTCTCAAGGTTCACATGAAATCGGAATCACTTACTTATTTAGTTACAAAAAAATTAAAAATCTTTCTATAAAAACTTTGTTTTAATTATCATTGGTGAAAAATAGTATTCTTGTCTTTTTTAGGATGAAAAACATTTAATTTGATTTGGACACTATAGTTTTATGCCTGATTATCTTTTATAAAATTTAGATAAGAAACAAAAAACCCGATTCGCTGACGAAACGGGTTTTTGTTTTAATTAATTCAGTTTTGTGATAAAATCAATAAATCAATCTAACTTGTAAGGATTTAATTTTTTCGAAGCATAAAGATGTAATTGATACTTTTATTATTTTCTTGTTTTATCTTTAAGCCAATTTAAATTGAATTTAAAAAGTATTATTTAAATTATTACATTATCCCAACAAACTTTATTTTCTTGATTATAAAGTTAAGTTCACGCAAACAAAAGATTTTTTTTAATAATTATTAAATTTAAATCACAACAACGTTACTTTAAAATTTAAATAAAAACTTGATCATATGTTGTAATTATTCTTTGTTCCATTAAAATTCGAATTAATTAAGAATAACACGGTTATTTACCAATTAAAAAAATGCCACAAAAATTTTATATGAAAAATTTTGGTAAATTCGCGAAAAAATTTTCCAATGAATATTACAAATTACAAAAAGAATTTTAAAATAGCATTAGTAACTCTTGCTGTTTTAATAAGTAGAAATTTAAGTTATGCTCAATTACCTGCTGCACCAGCATTGGCAACCGCCAATGTAACAGAAGCTTCGCAATATGGTGTATTGTATGAATTAAACATACCAAATGTTGCGAATTACACTTCAGCCGCATCCATAATATATGCTGTTAATAATTCATCATTAACAGGTTTAAATTACACGAGAGTAGCCTACTTTATGCAATTAAATACTAAGTGGGTTTGGGTATCAATGAATAAATTCAACACTACAAATGCGCAGTTAGGTATCCCTCATCAAAACTCAACCAATAACTGGCAACAAACCATTAGTGGAATGAATGTATATTCAAGTGCGGGTTCCGGAGTGACTAGTACATTAAATGCAACTGGTAACATAGAAATTTGGCCACACTGCTATGGTCAAGGTATCGGCCTTGCGGGTATAGGTGGAAATGCTAGTTCTTATGACTTTAATGATTCACAGAATCCTGCGTCAAATTGTTATGGTTCTTTTCAAATACATAATTATGGAGCGGCACAAAGCATTTTGTGTTTTAATAGTTTTAATAATGGAAACAACGTAGATTTAGGGATAGGTAATCAAGTGGGAGGAAGTGGTCATCCTGATTGGACTTTTTCTTATAACTCAGCCTCATTTACCACAAAAAAATTATACATTTTAGTTAACGCAGGTTTAAGTTTCAACTCTCAACCAAGCACAGCAGCTCAAAATATATGTCAAAATAGCGCGACGAGTTCATTATCAGTTTCATTAAATACAACCACGCTTACTATTTCAAACTATAAATGGTATAGTAACACTACTAATAGCAATATTGGAGGAACATTAATTAGCACCGTATCCTCTTCTCTAACCTCGAACTCTTTCACTCCATCATCATCAACACCCGGAACATTATACTATTATTGTATTGTAAGTGCAACAAACGGTTATTCCGCAACAAGTAATCCTTCTGGAGCAATAACAATTAATAATACTCCAAATATCAATATAAGTGCAACAAATAGCGTTTTATGCTCTGGTTCAACATTAACGTTAAGCGCTTTGGGTTCATTAAATTCTTATACTTGGTCAACAGGCGCTAATACTTCAAGTATCATAACAACTCCTGGTATTACCACAAGTTATTCACTAACTGGTACTACATCAAATGGTTGTGTAGGAAGTAGCTCAGTATTGACAATAACTGTTAATTCAACACCCACAATTTCCGCCAACAATGGTACAATTTGCACTGGAAATAATTTTACGATTTCACCAAGCGGTGCTTCAAGTTATACCTATTCTAGTGGCAGTTCAATAGTAAGCCCATCTGTAAATTCAACTTACACTATTACAGGTTCAAATGGAAATTGCATAAGTTCAAAAACAATATCCTTAGTAATAAATCCAAATCCAACTGTTTCAGTTACAAATGGAACTATTTGTTCAGGCCAAACATATACTATCCAACCAACAGGAGCAATTAGTTATAGTTACTCAAATGGATCTTCAACAATAGCACCTTCGCTAACTGCCACTTATAGTGTAACCGGATCAAACGTGTTTAGTTGTACAAATACTAAAACATTAACTATCACAGTAAATCAAAATCCAACCATAACTGTTAATAGTGCTGCTATTTGTGCAGGCCAGTCATTCACAATGACCCCAAACGGCGCTTCTACTTATACATACTCCAGTGGTTCAAATATTGTTTCGCCAAGTGTTAATACAAACTATACCGTTACCGGAACCAACAGTAACGGATGCGTTAGTTTAACCGGGGCAGTTAGTTCTCTAACCGTTAACGCATTACCGGTTATTTCTGTTAATAGCGGTGTTATTTGCGCAGGGCAGTCGTTTACAATGACACCAAGCGGTGCATCAACTTATACATATTCAAGTGGTTCCAATATTGTTTCACCAAGTGTTAACACAAACTATACCGTTACCGGAACCAATAGTAATGGTTGTGTTAGTTTAACAGGTGCAGTTAGTTCTTTAACCGTTAACGCTTTACCGGTTATTTCCGTAAATAGTGGTGCTATTTGTGCCGGGCAATCATTTACAATGACACCAAACGGTGCGTCTACTTATACTTATTCAAGCGGTTCCAACATTGTTTCACCAAGTGTTAACACAAACTATACTGTTACCGGAACTAATAGTAATGGTTGTGTTAGTTCGACAGGTGCAATCAGTTCAGTAACTGTTAACGCTTTACCAGTTATTTCAGTAAATAGTGCTGCTATTTGCGCAGGACAGTCATTCACAATGACTCCAAGTGGCGCATCTACTTATACATACTCCA
>JBIJCO010000013.1:0-69726 GCA_044344665.1 Bacteroidia bacterium
TAATGTAAACAATGACCTTAACTATTATGCTTTAAAAACTGGTATTGGTGGATTTGGAACAAGCACAGCATGTGTTATGTACGATAATTACAATTTAGATGCTGCACCCGATAGAGACGAACTTAGGACGCCAAAATACCTATTTAATAATGTGAGCAACGCAAAACTGAGATTTGATGTTGCTTACAAACAATTTGACAATCAATATTCGGATACCTTAGAGGTTAAAGTTTCTAATAACTGCGGTTTAAGCTGGACAAGCATTTATTCAAAAGGCGGAACCACACTATCTACATCAGCAGGGACCTTGCAGGCAAATTCATTTACCCCTACAGCAACTCAATGGAGAAAAGATACAATAGATATTTCAACATTGACGGCGGGTCAAAGTAATGTCATGTTTAGCTTTGTAAACAGAGGTCATTATGGCCAAACGTTATATTTAGACAATATTAATCTAGCCTTTCCTACACCAACAATAAATTTTACAATGCCAAGCACATCTGTATGTGCAGGAACAACCATTAGTTTTACCAACACCAGTTTAGGTGCTGCAAACTATACATGGACAATGAATGGAGGTTCACCGGCTGTATCAAATGCGACTAATGGTATAGTGGTTTATTCTTCACCCGGCATTTATTCAATAACTCTGACAGGAATTAACGGAACATCTACAGCTTCAATTACACAAACAATCAATGTTATCAGCAATCCTACAATTACAGTAAATTCGCCAAGTATTTGTTTAGGTAATTCTGTTGTATTAACCGCCAGTGGGGCAAACACGTACACATGGGTTGCTGGTCCTACAACATCCTCAATTTCTGTTACACCAACAACTACAACATTATATACTGTTTACGGAAGCAACAGCGGCATCTGTTCAAGTTTTAAAACAGCTACGGTTCAAGTAATTGCAGGGCCAACAATTACTGCTAACTCACCAAGTATTTGTGCTGGTAATACAACTACTTTAACTGCTTCGGGAGCAACAAACTATACATGGAGTAGCAGTCAAAACACATCAAGTATTTCAGTTTCTCCATCTGTTACAACAACATATACCGTAACCGGAAACAATGGAGGATCATGCTCTACCGCTAAAACTGCAACAGTTTTTGTGACACCAAACCCGACAATAGCGGTAAATAACCAAACTATTTGCACAGGGGGCACTGCAACCATAACTGCAACAGGTGCAAACAGCTATTTATGGAATACAGGATTTACTGGAAATCAGTTGGTTATAAATCCAACGGTAAATACCACCTATACAGTAATTGGCACAAGTTTAGGTTGCAGTAACACTAAAACAGTTAGCGTTACAATTGGCTCATCATTATCGGTATTAATTAGCGCCAATAACAATTCGGTTTGCGCCGGAGGAGCGTCTAATTTAACTGCAAGCGGGGCAAACAGTTACACATGGAGTAATGCTTCAAATGCCGGTTCAACTACAGTCAGTCCAAGCACCTCAACAACTTATTCTGTAATTGGATCAAGTAATTCATGTTTTGGGTCTGCTACAATTAACATTAATGTTATTCCTACACCTAGCATAAACATTGCATCTATACCATCCAATACTATTTGCGCCGGCAAAACTGTAACCATAACTGCTAGCGGTAACTACACAAATTTTATTTGGGTTTCTCCTACAACTACAGCAGCTTCATTTACTGCCACTCCTTCATCAACATCTACTTATACAGTTTATGGTTCAGGAGCCGGTGGTTGTGCCACGAGTAGTATTATAACAATTACAGTTAAAACAAACCCTGTAACAGCGGTAACCTTTACCAATGCAAACTGTACAAATTCATGTTCAGGAGTTGCTAATGCCGTTAGTACATTAGGTACTTTTCCATACACCTACAGCTTATCTGGAACATCATGTACAAGCGTGCCGTGTACTAATTTATGTGCCGGAAATTATACACTCTTAACTACTGATGCATTTGGTTGTAAAACAAGTAATACATTATCAATTTTTGCTCCTACAAATAATTTGCAAAGTGTTATTACTATGACAAATTCATCTTGCAGCACCTGCTCTACAGGTATTGCAAATGTTAATGTTACAGGTGGCGTTGGTCCTTATACGTATTCATGGACACCAAGCGGAGGTAATTCTGCTACAGCAGTAAATTTAGCACCTGCCTGTTATACAGTAATTGTAAAAGACACCTACAACTGTTCTGTATCTACTTCAACCTGTATTGGTTTTAGCACAGGAGTTCAAAACCAAATAATAAACAGTACTTCGGTATTAATTTATCCAAATCCGGCCAATAATTGGATCAACATAGAGTATAATGGTGAGTTTAATTATATACTTTACAACAACCTCGGTCAAATTATTACCGAAAATAAAAACAACTCACAACTATCTACTATTAGCCTAACTAATATTGCAAAGGGCATCTATTTGATTGAAGTTGAAATAAGAAATGAAAAACTGAGAAAAAAAGTAATTATTGAATAATAGTGAAAAACTACTTTTTAAGGCCGAAATAATTTTCGGCCTTTTTTATTTTATATGAATCAACTCCGAAACATCTATATCATTCATGCATTTAAAATGTCCTTTAGGGCATTTTTTAAATCCTAATTTAGAACAGGGTCTACATCCTAAATTTTTCACTTCTAAAATTTTGTTGTCTTTATTAGGTAAATAAGGCCCCATACCAAACTCAGGAATAGTGTTACCCCATAACGATATGATTTTTTTATTAAATGCCGCCGCAATGTGCATTAAGCCTGTATCCGAAGTAATTACCCATTCTGCCTGTTTAATTATTGACGCGCTTTGATTAATTGTAAATTGTCCGCAAGCATTAATTATTTCTGGAAATCTGCCTTTTAACTCTTCTCCAATAAATGCATCTTCTTTACCGCCAGTTATAATTATTGGAAGCTTTACCTTCTCACAAATTTGAATTAATTTTGATAGTGGTATTTTTTTTGTAAAGTAAGAGCCTCCTACAACAATCGCTACAAATTTTCCATTAAACGACTCGTTAAATTTCTCCGATAAATTAATTTCGTGAGTCTCCTCAATAAAATAATCAAGTCCCTTTCCGTCATCTTTAACACCTATGGTTTCTACAGCTGAAAAGTAGCGATTAACAATATGTTTGTTTGGCAATAGACTTATTTGTTTAAAATACACCGCCAAAAATTTCTTGAAATTTAATTTATCAAATGAATAACTTTTAACGTTTAATTTATTTTTTAGTCGTAAGCTTCTTAAGTTATGGTGTAAATCTATAATCACATCAAATTGTTCATCACGTAATTGGTCATAAATTTCAGACACATCATCTTTAAATGTATGTAACTTATCAATATTCGGATTATGACTTAAAATACTTTTAAACGCCTCTTTTGTTACAAAATGAATCTGAGTTTGTGTTAGTTGTTGTTTGGCACACCTTATTATTGGTGTTGTTAAAACAATATCTCCAATAGAACTGAAACGAATTATGAGTAGTTTATTTAATTGCACACTTAACTTAAATTAGTTTTAGTCAACTTTTTATCATGTAACTTTTTTAAATACGAATTTAAAAATATAGCTAGCAAAATAACAACCACGCCTACATAAAAGGAAAAATTTAACTCCTTGTTTTCATTATAAAATAATATGGCCCAAATAATGCCGTAAACCGTTTCAAGATTTACTGTAAGCACTATGGTATAAGGACTAATATATTTTGAAAGATTTACAGAAGCAATAAATGGGAAAACAGTACAAACAAGGCTCAATACTAATATTCCAAATACCGATGAATTATCTAAAACAAAAAAATCAGTTTTAAAATTCCCATTAAAAAGTAAAAAAACAGTTAAACTTACAAGTGCAGCACCTAACTCATAAAAACTAATTATTCCAGATTTAAGCTTATGAGCTAATATACCATTAAATACGCCAAACAGGGAGGATGTAAAAGCCGCTGCAATGCCTAAAATTATTCCAAGCCAATATTGTGTTTCAATCGAAAAAATTAAAGCAATTGCTGCAATAATAATAAAACCAATAATTAGCTCATAAATTCTTACCGGTCGTTTATATACCATTGGTTCAATGATTGAGCTAAATAAAGTTCCGGTGCTAAATGCTACCATTGTAACACTGATGTTTGAAACTTTTATTGCGCCGTAAAAAAATAACCAGTGTAACATTATTATTACACCAACACCACTCAATTGTAAAAATTGTTTGTTTGTGATTTTTAAATTTTGTTTTGTTACCATCAAATAAATAAACATGGCAAAAACAGTTACGGCAATTCTGAACCAAACCAATTGAAAAGCACCGGCATTTATAAAACGACCCAAAAGTGGCGTTAGGCCCCAAATAAATACAATTAAGTGAAGCAGCAAATAATGTTTATTTTTAACTTTAATCATTTATTAAGCCTTGCAAAGATAATTTAATGAAAATGATAAACAATTTAATTTATTTTGACAACAACACAACTACAAAAATTCAGCCTGAACCTAGCCATAAAACAGTCTCTTTACTCGATTTAAATAATAATATTGATAATGCTACAATAGAAAAAGCAACTGCCAAAATTGCTAAATTAATTAATTGCGAAATAGAGGATATCATTTTTACATCCGGAGGAACTGAATCTGTAAAATTTGCTATTGAGGAAGTTTATAATGCATGTTTATTAAAAGGAAATCATATCATTACCAGTAAAACAGAGCATGAATCTGTTTTAGATACATGTGAAGCCTTAAAAAACAAAGGTGCAGAAATTACTTACCTATCCGTTGATAAAGAAGGCTTAATAAACCTTGACGAATTGCAAGCTTCCATAAAACCAACTACCATTTTAGTTTCAATTATGGCTGCCAACGGAGAAACAGGTGTAATTCAACCAATAGAAAAAATATCAGAACTATGCACCACAAAAAACATCATTTTTTTTAGTGACGGGTCGCAATTTGTCGGAAAAGAACGTTGCGATGTAAACGAACTTGGTATTGATATAATGTCCTTTAGCGCTCACAAATTTTATGGACCTAAACAAATTGGTGCTTTATATATTAACAGAAAAAACCTGCTGCTTAAATCAATTAACTTAAATCCCACCACTAATGATTTAAACAATTTCTATAACAACACCATCAATAGTAAACTAATAATAGAATTTGGTGAAGCTGCAGAAATTTTCGAAAAATCGTTTTGGGATATAGGCGCTCATGTTTCCAAACTGCGCAATTACTTTGAGCATCAGTTGTTAGACATTGAAGGATTAAGAATTAACGGAAGCACAAAATATAGATTATACAACACAAGTAACCTTACTTTTCCTGAAACAAAAAAAATAAATACCTTATTACAACAATTTATTTTCTCTGACTATACTTCAAACAAAATTTCAAACAAAACAAGAAGTTATGTTTTGGAAGCAATGGGCTTAACCGAAAACGAAATCAAAAACTCTTACCGTTTTTCATTTGGAAAAAACAACACTCTCAATGAAGTTAAATTAATAGTTGAAGAAATAAAAAAAATGTAACCCTTTCTAATAGGCTGTCCATCCGCCATCGGCAACCAAAACAGAACCGTTAATAAAACTTGAATCGTTACTTGCCAAAAACAAAGCGGTATTTGCAATTTCAAGAGCGTCTCCCATTCTTGGCATATTTACTCCACCTGATGTACATCTCTCATAACCAAACGCATTAGGCTTCATGCTTTTTCCAATATTTGTATTTACTCCACCAGGTGCAATTGCATTACACCGAATGCCACTTTTAGCATACATAAAACCAATGTTTTTTGTTAAACCAATTAATGCATGCTTCGAAGCAGTATATGGAGCGCCAGCCCTTGATCCGTTTAATCCGCCAACAGAAGAAATATTAATAATAACACCACTACCCTGCTTTAACATTATTGGAACAACCAATCGACAAGCAAAGAAAGGACCATCCAAATTTATTCCCATTACTTTATGCCACAAATCGTTTGTAACTAAATCTACCGGATAAAAATCATCCATAATTCCAGCATTATTTACCAGTATATCTATAGTCCCAAAGGTATCCATAGCTAACTTTATAACTGAACTCACTTCATCTTCGTTTGCCACATTTGCGTTTATTTTCATAGCAACTCCTCCTTTTTGGGTAATTTCATTAGTCAACTTATCAAGAGAAACCACATTCACATCAACAGCTACAATTTTTGCACCCTCTTCAGAAAATAATTTTGAAATGGCCTCGCCCATACCAGAACCGGCTCCAGTTATTATAACAACTTTATTCTGCAGTTTTTTCATACAATAAAAATTATAACAACTAAACTATCATTAATAAAAAAAAAATTCATGTCTAATGTCAGTAGACAATCTGATTAATATCAATTTATGTTTATTAGATAAAAACCATCAAGTAATAGAGTGCTTAAAATCAAATTAATTAAGGCATCATAAAATTATTTTTGTTCCATAAAAAAGATTAACTAAAACCTATAGATATGGAAATGGAGTTATTAAAACCTGCAATCAAAAAAAATTTATTAGAAGAAAGTATTGATCATTTGCATCAACAAAGCTTAAACTGGCAGAATCAAATTGCATTTTGGAAAGATGAAAACAGATTTTTTAATGATTTGCTGAGCAATAAATTATTTCATAACGTAACTCCATTAGATAAAAAAATAATAAAAGACACATTAAATAACATTAGTCTAAATGATCTTGAAAAACTTCAAAAAGAAGTTACAGCTCATGAAAAGGCCTTACAAACAATTCTTTTAAACAAAAACAAAAACGTCTACAACTATCGTCATGTGCACAAAGAACTATATCATAAATTTAATGAACTAGAAAAACGAATTAAAGATTTAAAAACTGCAGTATTTGAATTAGTTAAAATTATAAACGCCAATTTCTTTGACAGCAATGAAACCATTCACACTATTTATGAAAGACGGTCAGTCAGAAAATTTAAAAATTATCCTATAGATAAATTACATATTAATCAAATTTTAAGAGCCGGGGCAATGGCACCTTCTGCCATGAACAGCCAACTATGGAAATTTTATGTTTTAACAAACAGCGAAAAAATAAAAACCTATTCAGAAGAAATAGCAAAAGTAGCTGCCAATATTCATCAATTTTCATTAAAAGATAAATTAAATAATTCCGATCCAATTTTTCATGGTGCACCGTTAGTTATATTCATAACTACTCAAAAGCATAACGAATGGTCTGCTGTTGACGTTGGTTGCTGTGCACAGAATATTATGTTAACGGCCAAATCATTGGGATATGACTCTTGCCCTATTGGACTGGCAAAATATATCGAAAACACAACCATTTACGACCAACTAAATATTCCAAAAGAAGAAAAAGTAGAACTAGCAATTGTTATGGGATATGGAGATGAAAAACCAATTACTCAAGAGAGGAAAAAAAATTACATAACCTATTTAAACTAATTTAGTGGACTTAAGCCTTAAAATTGATAAAGTTGACAACATCAGCAAAAAGGAATTCAAAAAAAAATATTTAGTTCCACAAAAACCTGTTGTAATAAAAAGTATTGCAAATAACACCTCGGCAGGTAAAAGATGGTCCATTAATTATTTTAAAGAAAATATGGGTAATGTAATGGTAGATGTTTTTGATAATAAGAACACAAAAAATGCTGCTTCTGCATTTACAAAACCTGATTTAAAAATGAAATTTGGAGAATTCTTGAATACCATTTCAAAAAATGAAAACAATAACCTACGAATATTTTTATTTGACCTTTTCAAATTAAATCCTCAATTAAAAAAAGAATTTCCTTGCCCTAAATTAATGAGAGGTTTACTGCAAAACGTTGGTTTTATGTTTTTTGGTGGGCACGGAACTAAAGTAAGAATACATTACGATGTTGACATGACAAATGTATTGCATACACACTTTGGAGGTAAAAAAAGAGTTGTGTTAATTTCACCTGAATATTCAAAATTATTATATCAATTACCCCTAAATACTTATTCATTAATAGATTTAGATAATCCTGATTATGAAAAATATCCGGCACTAAAATTAATTAGAGGATACGAAATAATTTTAGAACATGGCGATTCATTATTTATGCCCGTAGCTTACTGGCACTATATGACGTATATAGACCCAAGTTTTTCAGTAAGTTACAGAAAAGCTACAATAAACTTTAAGAACATATTTATCGCGTTATTAAACATTGCTGTTTACATTCCTTTTGATAAGTTTTTAAATAAGATATCAAAAGGAAAATGGCTAAACTATAAAATAGAAATCGCTCAAAAACGCGCAGAAAAATACATGAAAAAAAATTACCTATTAGATTTTGAGCATCCCTTAGGAATTTAAAACTAAAATAAGTCGATTTCATCATACAGCAAATGAGTGATTAAAATCATTAGTTTTTAAATTCAATAATGATACATTAGAGCATTATTTAATATAATGCTAACAGATGTATTAATTCAGGAAAACATACTTGAACAAATTCAAGACTGTTTTATTAAAATTGATTTTAATTGGAACTGCGTATACGCAAACCAAAAATCAATTGAATTTATTGAAAAACCATTGAACGAAATTACTGGGAAATCTATTTTTCAATTATTAATAACTAATGATGTAGATATATTAAACAAAAATTTAAAAAAAATTAATATAGAAAAAGCTTCCTTAAATTTTGAATTATATCTTATAAACAAAAAACAAAATGTTAGCATACGTGCCTATTACGGCAAAACAGATATAAATATATATTTTACACCCAATTATATCGATAATCAGTTTTACAAAGCGTTTAAACATAGTCCGGTTGCATTATCAATCACCAAAATTGAAGATGGCTCAATAATTGATATTAACAATCAATTCGAAAAATTATTTAAATTTAATCGCCAGGATGTAATTGGAAATAAAATTACCGATCTTAATATTATAGAAGAACCACTTGATCGCGTAAAATTTATGCGAATGCTGCGAGCAAAAGGTAATGTAAAAAATTACAAAACTAAGGCGGTACTAAAAAATGGTTCGATAATAAATATCGATCTCTCTTCAAGAATCATAGAATTAAATTCAAAACCACACATACTTTCAACCATTATAGACATCTCTAAAAAAGAAATTTTAAATAAGAGAATCATTAAAATAAATAATGAATTAGAAAGCAAAGTAAATCAGCGTACATGGGAGTTAACAAAACTATTAGAACGCGAAAGAAAAATAAACGAAATGAAAACAAATTTTGTATCGTCGGCGTCTCATGAATTTAGAACACCATTGGCAACAATAAGCACAAGTTTGTGGATACTGGAAAAATATTTAAAACCACACCAAACAAACAAAACAGCTATCCATTTTAATCGTATTCAAAAATCAATTGATCAACTTATAAAAATTTTAAATAATTTTCTATCATTAGATCAATTAGAACAAGGGAAAGTAAAAAATTCAAATTCAAAATTTAATTTAAAAAAGCTTTCAAGCGAAATTATTGAAGACATTGCCTGCAGTTTAAAAAAAGGTCAAAAAATTAATTTATTACATTTTGGAGAATGTATGGTATTTACTGATAAAGATATACTTAAAAACGTTATCACTAATTTACTCTCCAATGCTATTAAATATTCGAATGAAAACGATGAGATAGAATTAAATATTTTTATAAAACATAAAAATGTTGTTATTACTATAAAAGACAACGGTATAGGCATTCCAAGCCAAGATGAGTTTCTTATTTTTACAAGATTTTTCAGAGCCAAAAACGCACTTAATATTCAAGGCTCTGGCCTTGGTCTTAATATTGTAAAGAGCTATGTTGAATTACTTAAAGGAACAATAAGTTTTAACTCTAAAATTAATGTGGGGTCGCAATTTACAGTTAAATTTAAATATTAAACTTCCTCGAAATATATTACCTAAAATCAATCAGTATTCGCAATCAATTATACAGATGACGTTATTCATTAAAAAAACAACTTCTGAATTTTAAATTTAGTATCGTTTTAATTCAATTATACCATGAATTATTTAATGAAAAAATTAAAAATAGCATTACAACTATTTTTGTTGCTCTGTTCTCTGATAACATTTGCACAATCCTTAAGCCCGAAAAAATTCAAAAAAGAAATTTGCAAAAAAAATAGTATACTAATTGATGTAAGAACATCTGAAGAATATGCTATTGAACATATTTATAAATCAATAAATATAGATTTTAAATCGCCAAACTTTAATTTAAGAATAGATAGCCTTAATAAAAGCAAACGTTATTTTTTATATTGTGCAACAGGCAAAAGAAGTAAAAAAGCATACGAGCAATTTAAAACTAAAGAATTTAAAAACGTTTATGAATTAGAAGGTGGGCTTGAAAGTTGGAAGAAAAATAAACTTCCTACAGTAAACTAATTTACAACTAAAACTTTGTTATCTAAAAAAACCAGTCATACGCCTAATGAGTTAACCCGAACTATTAGCATTTGGCTTGACGAGTATGATGATATATTTTCTGATTTCGACTCCAGACCATACTCAGATAGGGTGTTATCAGATGACTTCATATCAGAAGTAACAAAAGTTTGCCACGAAAGTAAATTCAACATTAAAGAATTAAAACTATTATTACCTCAAAAAAAAAGAAATGAAGAAGTTGAGAAAATAATTTCAATCAGATTAGATGCTTTTTTTAAAAAAAACTATAAGCAGTTTACATTAATTAAAAGAAAAACAATTATTAAGGGTTTATTAATGTTTACTGCAGGCGTTTGTTTATTAATGTTAGCCTCTTATATAAGCGTTTACAAATCAACTACACTAACCTTAAATATTCTCTTTGTAATCTTAGAGCCTACAGGCTGGTTTATGGCATGGTCAAGTCTTGACGATTTATTTTATGACATAAAGAAAAAAAAGCCTGAATTAGATTTTTACACAAAAATGGCTAAAAGCAAAATTTCTTTTGTTAGCATTAAATAAAATTTTAGCCTAAAAACAAAATTTAATTTACACAAACATTATAAAAAAAGCGCCTGTTATTTACAGGCGCTTTTTTATTTAAAGTTAATTTGAGCTTAGTTAACCACTGTTAATCGTTTAGTTACTAATTTATTATTTATGTAAATTCTAACAAAATAACTTCCAGGTTTAAAGGCAGTCGTATTAATATCTGCCATTGAAGTTTTAGGTGAACTTTCAAATATCTTTTGACCTAATAAATTCAATACTTCTAATTTATCAATATTATACCCTTTTGCCTCTATAGTTGCATTGTCTTTGCTCGGATTTGGATAAAGCATTACTTCACTGCTTAAAATTTGATTTCCGGATATCCCTAAAACATTACCAACTATGTAAGTTGAAGATGTGGTGCATCCATTATTATCAGTAATAGTTACCAAGTAAGCACCAGGGGTTAATCCTGATATATCTTCTGTTGTTGCACCATTAGACCAATTATAAGTATAAGGTCCTACACCACCCGTAACAGTTATATCAACAGAACCATCGTTAGCAGAACCACTCGTTGCATTTGAAATAGCACTGTTAACAATTAAAGGACTAGTAGGTTGAGTAATGTTATAAGTATGCGCAGATGAACAACCATTAAAATCAATAACATTTACAGAATAGGTGTTAGCAGATAAATTAAAAAGTCCTTGAGAATTATCGCCATTTGACCATTGAAAGTTATATGGGAAAACACCACCCGACACGGTTAAATTAATTGCACCATTGTTTCCGCCTGCACAAAATACATTAACTTGATTGGCTGTAACTATTATTGGAAGTGGCTCACTAACAAACGCTGGTAAAGTTTTAACACAATTGTTGGCATCCTTTACACTTACAAAATAAGTTAAGTTACCTGCAAGATTAGAAAACACATTTGAAGAAGTGTAGTTATTTCCGGCAATACCATATAATAATGATCCGGTTCCGCCCGATGCGCCAATTATAATTGCACCATTATTTGCACCGTAACAAGTTACATTTAATACGCCTAATGACATATTAATAGCTGGTGCTTGAGTTATTGTAAATGATTTTGTTGCTCCACAATTAGCAGCATCTTTTACTAAAACTGCATACGTTCCGGCAAATAATCCTGTAAAAACATTGCTTGCTTGATAAGATAACCCTTCGTTGTTACTGTAGGCCAAAACTCCTGCTCCACCCGAAGCTGTAATAGTTGCAGATCCTGTTGCGTTTCCATAACAAGGCACATTTGTAACAGCTGTTGTAATAATAAACGGATTTGGTTGAGTTAACGATACATTAATAGTTCCAGTACAACCGTTTGCATCTTTAACTGTAACATTATAATTACCTGCCGTTAAATTATTAAACACAGGTGAATTTTGCCAGATAAAACCATTTATACTGTATTGTAAAGTTCCCGTTCCACCACTTACATTTGTAATGGTTATAGAACCATTTGAACCGCCATGACAAGAAACATTTGTATGACTCTCGTTATTGATAACTGGTCCATTAGAATCTACAATATTTGCTTGAACAATTACCTGACAAGCTGTGGCATCTTTAACTACAACAAAATAGGTTCCTGATGTTAACGGATTAAAAACATTGTTAGTTCCAAATACAATTCCATTTAAGCTGTATTGAAATCCACCTGCTCCGCCGCCAGCTAAAACTAAAATACCACCATTTGTATTTCCACAAGTTGAATTAGTAGTACTAACAGTTGTTGTAATGGCATTTGGCTGACTTAAAGATACTGTGGTTGTATACAAACAATTTTTGCCATCTTTTACTGTTATAGCATAATTACCTGCAGCAAGATCAGAAAATACACCATTAGGCTGATAATTGTTGCCTCCATCAATACTATAAACATAATTTCCATTACCTCCAGTTCCGGCAACACTAATAATACCAGTATATGCGCCATAACATGTAGCAGGCGTAACATTCATTAAAGCGCTAATTGCAGTAGGTTCTAAAACAGTAACTGTATTTTGGCTTATACAACTCGCCACATCTTTTACATAAACGGTATAAACACCGGCAGATAAACCATAAAAATTTAAACCAGATTGATAATTAATACCATTAATACTATAATTATGCAATCCAATTCCTCCTGTTGAAAAATTTACAGTTACCTCTCCATCTGGTGAGCCATTACAATTTGCAGGTAGTGTAGATGCACTAACCATTAATTTTGACGGCTGATTGATTACAATTGTAACAAGATCTGAACAATTAGCAGCATCTTTTACCATTACACCGTAAGTTCCTGCCTGAACATTTGTAAATACATTACCGCTTTGAAAAGTTATTCCACCGTTAATACTATACAAAATAGTTCCTATGCCGCCATTTGACGTTATGGTAATACTACCATCACTACCGCCGTTACAACTAACTTGAGTTGGATTAATATTTGTTATAACAGGTCCTCCAAAATCATTTACAACAGTAACAGTTGAACTTGTACATCCATTTGCATCTTTTGCTGTAATAGTATAAATACCAATTGGTAAATTATTAAATGAACCATTGCTTTGATAAGCGTTGTTATTTAGTTTGTATTGAATACTACCTACCCCGCCGCTAACGCCTGCCAACAAACTACCATCTGAGCCGCCACAACTAGCATTTGTAGTAGCTACTGTTGTAAATACAATAGCCGCTGGTTGAGAAATTGTAAAAGTGGCAGTTTTTGAACAACCCAAAATATCTTTGATGTATAATGTTTTAATACCTGCAGTTAGGTTTGTAAATGCAGAAGCTGTTTGATAATTTACACCGTTTAAACTATAACTATAAGTTGGTGCACCACCAGATCCTACAGCAGTTACTGAACCATTATTGCCACCATTACACGACACGCTAGAAATAGCAGTTGCAGCAACAGAAAGACCTACCGAAACTTTAGATGTGTATGTATTAGAACATAAATTATTCCAGCCATCAATAGTACTTGTTAAGCTTACAGTATATACACCAGGTAAAGTATAAGTATGGGTTGCATTGATAGAATTTGAAATAGGAGAACCGTCTCCAAAATTCCACGTATAAAACTTACTTGTACCGGTATAAGTAGACAAAGCTATTCGGTTAAATAAACTGTCTTTAGTCAATATACTTGTATTTGTAAAAGTCACAGCTGTTCCAACAGTATTACATACCGAAGAAACAGAATAGTTTGACGAAATAAAATGTGTCATCCTAGGAACAAGATAAAAATCGCCGTCCTTACCAAAATTATTTTTAGCGCTAGACCAATTAAATCCGGTTGAAGTTCCAGCTAGTGAAGCTAAATCTTGGCCTAAACCTTCTCCATTACCAGTGTATTCTAGATTAAATGAATTTCCAAATGGGAACGCATTTAAAACTTGAACCGTAACAGCAAAATTATTACTTACATTAACTCCTCCAGAAGGAAAGAAAACATTTATAAAACCTGCCGAATTATCAAAGTACCACCATATTGCATTAACACTTTGAATTGGTGTGGTTGGTCTACCTGAAATATCAACATTGCAAATACTTACTTTTAATGGCACACCACCAAAAAAACCGGAATAATTTCCGTACACCCTTACCGACGAAACTTTTCCGGGTACTGAATAAAAGTAAGTTTGTCCTGCATACTCTTCTCCGCCTATATGTAAACTATAGGAACCCGTTGCTCCAACATTTTTAAAATTTACATAACCATTAAGGTCAGAACAGGAAGACTGCGAGGCTAATCTCCCTATAGCAAATAAAGTACTTGCTATTAATAAGGTAATTTTCTTTTTCATTTTTTTTGTTTTAAAGTTTAGGTTACAAAGAAAATTTAATAGCATAAAACATTCTATGCTTGCTATCATAAGCATCTATGATGTACATCATTAGTTATATTAAATTTAAAAACAAGTAGTACCACTTGTTTTAACACGTAATTGTACTTGTATTTTTTAAACTAAAAATGATTTAGATTTAAACACAAGAAACAAAGAAATACTATGATAAATTATGAATATTTAAACGCTACAATATTTAAAAGAGCGCATGAATTATCACCACATGGCGTTATTATAATTAATAACAATAAAGACATTATTTACGCTAATAAAAAAATATTACAAGTACTAGGTTATAACCATAAAGAGATTACAACACTTAATATAAACTTTATCTTAATTAAAAAATCAAAAAAAAATAATCTTGCTCAATTAAAAAATAAATTAGGAAATAGCATTTCAATTTTAATTAATAACATTAAATTATTGGACAGGAAAAATGGTATATCGGTAATTTATTTCAAAATAAATTCAGAAAATGAAAAATTAAATAAAATTAAAACGAGAGATAAAGAAAAAAAGGAATTATTAAATAAAATAAACAATTTAAAAGCAGAATTCGATAGTCTAATAAATCAATGCATAATAAAATCAAACCAGATCTCCATAGTAGCGCACGATTTAAGAGCACCATTAGGCGTTATTTCAACAAGCCTTTCTTTAATAGAGGAGTATTCGAAAGATAAAAACATACCAGAAAATAAAAAACATATTACGAAAATAGAAAGCAAATTAAAGGAGATAGATGAATCAATAAGTTATTTATTAAATAAGGATGAAGAATTTCATAAATCAACTATTGAAAAAATAAGTATTAGAACAATTTTTAAACAAATAGTAAAAGATCATAACGGAATATTAAAAAATGGCCAAATTGTTAATTATAAGCACTATGGAAAAAATACAATTCTAATTAATAAATATAATTTAGGTATAATAATATCTAATTTAATTACTAATTCATCAAAGTACTCTAGCGAAAAATCTCAAATTCAATTAAGTACAACATCAATACAAAATAAAGTAATAATTGAAATAACTGACCAAGGTATAGGAATGCCTCAAAAAGAAAAAGATAAAATATTCATGAAAAATTTTAGATGCCAAAATACAATCAATATTCCTGGTAATGGCATAGGTTTGCATACTGTTAAATCAATAGTAGACGAACTAAATGGTAAAATATATGTAACCAGTAACCTAAATAAAGGCACAACATTCAGAATTGAAATTCCGCAATAGCTAAAATCTAAGTAATAATTAACTATACATTTTTATACAGTAATATATGACAAACGTCATGCTATAATTTATTATCAATCATTTATAATAATAGAAGTCAACCATAATTTTGATTATAGGTAAAGTTTGATAAAACAAACCACTTAGCAATTTAAAATGGAAGAAAAATATTATATAGATGATGCTTTAAAAAACATCGAGACTTTAATTGAGAAATTAAGCAAAGGGTATTTTCGTGAATTTACAGACTACAATCCTAAACCTGATTGGTCAAAAGAAACTGAATTAAATGACCATACAAGAGAAAGAGATAACGATTATAATATTGGAAAAAACAAAGAAATAATTTTAAAAACTAAAAACAAAACTCAAAAAAACAAAATAAAACTAATTAAAAAGAATAAATAAAAACCCATATTTAATTTAAACAAGTATTATTAATTAGCATGAAAAAAAAACCAGTTAATACTATTGAAGAGCACAACCAAACTAAATTTGTGCCCGAAATTTTAAAAAATAAAATAAACGCTGCATTATCTATTTCGGAAAATTTTAAAGAAAACACTAAAAAAAATGAATTAAATATTGAAGTGTTTGATGATAAAATTATTTTAAGCGGAAAAATAAATTCTAACAAACGAAAAAAAGAATTAGAAAACTTAATTCTTGAAAATGAAAATTTTAAACTTATTGAAAACAACCTTGAAACTATAAATTAGGTTAATATGAAAAGCTCAACAAGCTAATTCATTTTGAAATTATGATTTTTAAAATTTTTTTGATGACATTTTTATTAAATTATTTTGTCAAAAAAGAAACTATTCCAAGTTATAAATTTCCAATTAGCGATCAAGCAAAACAAATAAAAAAATACCTAAACTTTTATAAAAAAATAGAGCAATCAGATAATTGGTTATATCTAAACTTTAAAAAAGAATTAAAATTAGGAGACTCATCAACCTTAATTATACAAGCAAAACAGGTTCTAAATTTAATAGATAATAACAGGAATTTAGATAAAACAAACACAAATGTGTTTGATAAAGAATTAGAGAACGCCATAAAACTATTTCAAAAGAGCAACAATCTGGAAATAAATGGGCGATTAAATCAAACTACTTTTCATGTAATAAAAAAGAAATTCAACAAAAGAATTCATCAACTCCTAATCAATAGCCAAAGATGGGAAAATTTTAAACCTGACTCTAGCAAACCATATATTTTTATAAATATAGCAACTCAGGAACTTTTGCTTATTAAAAGCGACTCTACACTAATCAACATGAACATAATAATTGGAAGGAGAGACAGAAAAACTCCAATTCTAAATTCTAAAATATATTATGTTGAATTCAATCCCTATTGGGTAATTCCACCCGGAATAATGAAAAAGGATATTATTCCAAAACTACTAAAAGATCCGAATTACATCGAAAATAACAATATGAAAATAGTAATTGGTAACACATCCATTAACCAAAATACAATAAATTGGAACGATACCAACGTAATTAATTTATATAAAATTATTGAGTATCCTAATTTTAAAAATCCAATGGGTGTTGTAAAATTTGAATTTCCAAATGATAATTATATATACCTACACGATACTCCAAATAAAGAATTATTTTTAAAAAAACCTGCCTTGTATAGTTCTGGCTGTATACGTATAGAAAAAGCCACTGAACTGGCAAGATATATACTTAAGAACGATTTAAACTGGGAAAATAAAAAAACTGATAACTTAATTATTAAAGGAGAAAACAAAAAAATTAAATTAATTACGCCCTTAAATATTTACATTAATTATTTTACTGTATGGGTTAAAACTGATAATTCACTAAATTTTACTGAGGACATTTATAATTTAGATTGATTAATCTAACTAAAAATAAAATTTAATTTAAACCCTAAAACAAACTCGTTTTTATATTTTTCAAGAAAACTTTTTGTTGCAAAAGATTTAAAAAAAATATTTCTTGTAACTACTCCGTCATAAAAATATAACGATGCATTATAAAAATTACAATTTTCAAAATAAAAGCCTAATCCAATTTTACTTTTCCTATTAAAATTTTTCAAAACAGTTTTTGCAAAAATAATTTCAGCGCCATACATAAGCCTCCTTAACTCAAAAATATTAAAATCTTGTTTATTGGTAATTAATTTACCATTTCCTTGAAAATAAGATCTAGTAGTTCCTGTATATATTTTAAAATAAGGGAAAATTTTTAATGGTAATCGTATCAACAAACCATAATACATACTATAATTATGGAAGGATTTGGTTTCGCAACCTGGCATGGTAAGTGATGTTCCTGATTTATTAGAGAATAAATTATAAGAAGTATAAATAATAGAAGAATCTATTTGAGAAAACTTATCATATTTGTTAAATG
Source organism: Bacteroidia bacterium (assembly GCA_044344665.1). Lineage (GTDB taxonomy): Bacteria > Bacteroidota > Bacteroidia > B-17B0 > Aurantibacillaceae > Aurantibacillus. Next base: position 18,478 of record JBIJCO010000013.1, read on the forward strand.
ATAACAAATAATCATTAACAAAACTTTTATTAAATGAAGTTGACCAAAGCTTATCTTGAAAAGAAAAACCTCCAAAAATAGCAAGCATTGAGTTTTTAGATAAGTATTGCCCTGGGTTAATCCCAAATTCTAAAGAAAGTCCATGTCCGGAATTTACAATTTTACTATTTACAACAGGTAATTTATACGCGGCAGAAAAATAAAACGGAAATTTATGATACGAACTAGAAGACTTTAAAGAAGAGGAATCCTTAATTATAGTTGCATTTACTAAAAATGGAAATAATATAATTCCAATAAAATAATTAAATCGCATGAAAATGGTTGTAACACTGCAATTTTAAACATAAACATTAAATTCAATAATGATCTATTTTACGGCAACTCGTGATTTATATCACAAGCTAATTATAATGATAAAAAAAGCGGGAGATTATCCCGCTCATAAAAATTAAATGTATTCATCTGATAAATGAATCTTTGGCTTTTTTTCTGCAAGTTTAACTTTACTTGTACTATTTCTCTCAAATAAAGCCTTTATGGTTTTAGCCAAGGTTTCATCTTTAGAGGAAACATCACCAATGTTTTCCTTTTTTGTAATAGCATGCGATAGTAAATTATTAACTGAAATCATCCCTTTTAATTTGCCACTTTTATCGGTAACAGGTAAACGTCCGACTTTATATTTTCGCATATCGTGCAATGCATCTGTAATATCATCTTCAGCTTTTACAGTATGAAGTTTGGCTTGAGGTAAAATTTCTTTAATATTTAAATCGCCTGTGTTTTTATTGGCTTTTTCGGCTAAAGCGAGACAAATATCCCTATCTGTAACAATGCCAATTACTTTACTGTTTTCATCAACAATAGGTAAAGCCCCAACATTAGTCTCTTTCATAATTTTTGTTGCATTTACTAATTTGGTTTCCGGAGTAATAAAATTAAGCGGAACTGCATTCATTAAATCTTTTACTTTCATGTTTTCTAGTTTTAAGTTTATTTATACAAATTAATTATGAAAAATGATTTTTTTAAATGAAAACAGGCACTTAGAAAATTGACACTAATCACAATATAATTTAGACTTTTGTTGAAAAGCTAAGTCCCTTGATTGCCTGTCATATTTGTACAAACCTACAATTTCAGAAAAAGCAAGTAGGTGGTTTGATATTTTATTTTCGAGAATTTGTTTAGTAGAATTTACATTTAAATCAATTATAGAATCTAATGCATAAAATTTAAAATGGTAAAAATGTGTCCCAGAAAGTGGGCAAGGTCCTCGGTAAGACTTAATTTTAAAATCATTAATGCCAACTGTACCTGGCACACTATTTTCATTGATAACATTATCAATTTTTATATTCCAAACAAGCCAATGATTCCATACCCAAGATTTAACTAATGAATTGGGATCATCAAGAATTAAAGCCATACTTTTGGTTCCTTTAGGAATATTTTTAATTATAAATGGTGGGTTAATATCATCACCATCATAAGTATACTTTTTAGGAATATAATTTCTATGATTAAATACAGGGCTAGAAACATTAAGGGTATTTAATTGATAAGCATTTAATAAAAAAGATTTCATTTTATAGTTATTATCATCATTAATAATTTCAGATGTTTGTTTTAAGGGAAGCAATACAATCATCAATTAATTCAAAGCAAAATCAAAAAAAGCAGACAATTAACTGTCTGCTTTAATCGACCAAAAAAAGTAATATTAAAAAACCTTTTTTAATTTAAACTTAACTTACAAACTTTATTTAAAAGACATTCTAAAAGTTAACTAAATAATAACTGGAAACACACAACCCTATTATTATCTAAATAAAACAACAATTTATACAATTACTACTTTTAGAATGAAAATTAACCAACATAAAATTTTATATTTTAAGTTGTAACAAAATTAGGTCATTGAAAGAGACAAAACCGTGATTAAAGTCAAGTTATTGAATGACAGTTTACATTAATAAAAATGAAATCTCAAATATTTTTACAAAAAAATAAAAATGAACATAATCAATAAACCTTACAAAGTATTTTTTAGTTTAGCATTACTTTCTATCTGTATTTTTACAATAATAAAATTAAAAAACAGTGGGCTATATTTAGATATTTCAATATATGATGTATCAATTAAAGAAACCTACTCAAACATTTGGCTCTATATTTTTATCTATTTAATTGCATTAAGTTTAATATATTTTATTGAGCAAAAAAGAAATTTTGTTTTTAGAAAGTGGTTAGTAATATGCCACTTTATTTTTATAATCTTATTTATTATATTGTTTATTTTATTTACTGTTTTTGATATAAGAGATTTTCAAAGACTATTATACAAAATAGACTTTCCAACAAGAACAACTCTAATTTTATATACTTTAATATTATTTTTTGATTTACTATTTTTCATTATTGGATTAGTCATTTTACTCCTAAATGTATTAATAACTAAAAAAAACAAACCACAGATATAAAATAAATATCGGCTATACCAATTTCTGTTTCCTATCAATAAGTCATTTGATTTATGTCATTTTAAAAAAATCTATTCAAATTTTAATTTGTAACCTACAAATAAATTAAAAACAAAAAATTATGAAAACAGATCAAGAAATTCAAAATGATGTAATGGATGAATTAAAATGGGAACCATTTTTAACAGCCAGTGAAATTGGTGTTGCTGTAAAAAACGGTATCGTAACTCTTTCAGGAACAGTTGACAGATATGCTAAAAAAATAGCTGCCGAAACAGCCGCTAAAAAAGTAAATGGGGTTAAAGCCGTTGCTGAAGATATTGAAGTTAAACTAGGCACAAGCAGTAAAAAAAACGACACAGAAATAGCAGAGGCTGCTATAACAGCTCTTAAATGGCACAGTGCTATGCAAGAAAACAAAATAAAAATATCAGTTGAAAACGGTTGGGTAACTCTTGAAGGCAACGTTGATTGGGAATTTCAAAGAAACTCGGCTAAATATATGGTAGAAAACTTAATTGGTGTTGTAGGTATTACCAATAATATAAAACTAAAAACCATAGTTGCTAGTACAGATGTAAAAAGAAAAATTGCTTCAGCATTTCATCGCAGTGCAACAGTTGATTCTGAAAAGATAAACATAACATTAGAAGGCACAAAGGTAATTTTAAGCGGTAAAGTAAGATCGATTGCAGAAAAGAAAGACGCTGAAAACGCCGCGTGGTTGGCTCCAGGAGTAAACAGTATTGAAAATAAATTGGAAATTGACTCTGAGGTTTTAACTTATTAAGCATTTAATTAAATATAAAAAAACACTCAATAAAATTGAGTGTTTTTTTATTGAATCAAATTACATTTTCATTCTTCTAATTTAAGTCTCAAGGCAACATTTTCCTTTTCTGCTTTTTCAATTAAATCGTTTAACTTTTTAGCATGCGCCATAATTAGTTTATCACTATATGCAGTTTGTCTTAATGTTTCTTTAATTTCCCACGAATAATAAGTTGCTTGTACATGATAAGTTCTAATTGCTGAAATAAAAGGTAAAAAAACTTCTTTTCTTTCCTGAGGAATAACAACCTTAAGTTTTTCAATCGATTTCATGGCGCCATTTAATCGCTTATTTACAACACTTAAATGATTTTTAATTTCTTTACTATTTCTAGATTTTATGTTAATTATTAAATGTACCTGTTCAATAACTTTTGTATGATCTTCCGTAATAAGCTTATTATAATCAACTTTTGTTTGATTAAACGAGTAAATAATAATAGCGAGTGCTGAAAATAAATTTAAAATAATTGCTTTCATAGTTTACGTTTTTATTTAAAAACAAAATTATTTTCGATTATAAAAATATTGCATGATAACAATTTAAATATTGCATGACAAGGCGCAAAAATTTAATTAATAACGATTTTTAAGAATTCGTCTACATAAAAACCATTTCAATCGACATAAATTAAATAGCAAATAAAAAACTACACTAATTTTTAATTGAGATTAATAGTGAATTACATCAATTATATTTTTGATTAGCATCAACATGAATAAAATTTAAAATAAATAGGTTTACAAAAAATTATCCATAAACTATTATGTGCTTTTCGGCAAATGCAAGCTTTGTAGTAAGCTCAGGTTTAATAGGAATAGGTGTTGCTACAATAAATAAAATCAGAAATAAATTTCAAATACCATTTTCAATAATCCCGATATTATTTTCATTTCAACAACTAACAGAAGGAATTTTATGGCTATCATTAACAACTTCACACTTCAATTATTTACAAGAGATAGCAACATTTATATTTTTAATTTTCGCACAAGTCATATGGCCAATTTGGGTTCCTCTTTCTATATGGCTTTTAGAAAAAAACGATTTGAGAAAAAAAATATTATTTGCTTTATCATTTGCTGGAGTAGTGGTTTCTGCTTATTTATTTTATAGCTTGATAAATTGCAACATCGAATCAAAAATTAATAATCATCATATAAGTTATTTAATTGCAATGCCAGAATTTTTCTATGTAAATGGTGGTGTATTATATTTTATGGTTACGGTAATTCCGCCATTTGTTTCAAGCATAAAAAAAATGAATTTTTTAGGTGTCTCAATTTTATTATCATACTTGTTTACTAAAATTTATTTTCATGAATTTATCATTTCTGTATGGTGTTTTTTTGCCGCAATTATAAGTTTAATTGTACTATATATAAATTTTAATTACGAAAAAAATTTTAAGCAAAATTTTAAATTAATTGAATAACGTTACTCACCAAAAAATTAATAGTGAAATGCTGGATTAAAAAAAGTTTGATTTTAAACATTAATCAAATCAAGGATTACGTTGACAATAATCATTTTAATCGGCATTATCTATAAATAACTTTGAAATCAATAAACTAATTTAATTAACAATTAAAAAATTAAAAACATGTCATTAACAGTAAAAAAAAGAAGTGGAAACGGAAATTTATTTCCAAGATTAGTAAATGATTTCTTTAATACAGAAAGCTTTTTCGGCCCTAGTATTTTAGATTTTGAAGGCAACTTATTAAATAGGGAGGACCTTGTTGCAATGCCAGAGGCTAATATTATTGAACATGATAAAAATTTTAAAATCGAATTAGCCGCACCGGGTTTAGAGAAAAAAGATTTTAAAGTTGAAGTACAGGATGGCGTATTGAGCATTAGTGCAGAGAAAGAACACGAAAAAAAAGAAGAAAATAAAAATTTTAAAAGACGAGAGTTCACATACAATTCTTTTGCAAGATCTTTTACACTTCCTGAAAATTGTGTGTCAGACAAAATAGAAGCAAAATACGAAAGTGGAATTCTTCATCTTTCTTTACCAAAAAACGAAATGACAATTTCCAAACCTGCTAAAGAAATTAAGGTATCATAACTTTATAAAATCCCAATCAGTTATTGGTTGGGATTTTATTTAAAAAATAAAAAAATTATAATGAAATTATTTACCAGTAAAGACTTTTTTGATCAGTTAAATACTGACAGTATTAAACCCTTAATTACGATTTCAGGATTTGTGAAAAAATCTGAAGACAAAACTAAACTTTATTTTTCGCTTCAGAACGATGGAATCAATTGGATTAAAATCCCTTCGTTAATGATTGATTCGGTAAAAATCTTAAGTTATAATTATGACGAGTTTAGCTTGAGCGAAAAACAGATTATGGCTACACTTTATTTAAACGAACCAACAAATAAAGAAGCTAAAATTTTATTTGAACTAATTAACATAGAAAAAAACAATTCAAAATATCATTGTGAAAATTTTTCAATGCATAAAAAAGTAGCTTGCGAATGCTCTAAAAATTGTTACTGCAGTTCAAGAATTTTTAACTCTACTATAAAACCGATTAAAATTTGTAATTGCGGTTAATCTATCTCATTAAATACAACATTAATTATCCTTTAAAACACCTAATTGAACTAATTCTTCAAAAGTAACTCGTTTCCCATTGTAAAAGACTGTTATAAACGCATCTTTATTTCCTGCTAATACCACTTTTCTGTTTTGCACATAGGCTTCTCTAATCGTTTTAAACGCTCCTCCAATAGTAACTCTATACAAATCATTGTAAAAATAACTTTCAATTAATCCAAATGATTTTAGATGATTAAATAATGTGTTATTAAAAGTTTTAACTGCAGCAATTTGAACCTTAAATTCCAGACCATCTGAGGAAACATCGGGATATTTAACTTTATATAATTTGGATTTTAATTGCAAAGCTGTTTTAGGAAAAACATTTTTAATATCATCTTCGTTTTTGTTAACAGGATTGTTAGGTTTAATTGTTACTGAATTAGTATTTACACTTGCTGTATTAACAGCTATAGTTGTAGTTACAATAGAGTCTTTTTTCTCATCAAAGTTAATATCAATGTTTCTTTCATCGTAATTAGAAACACCCAAACTCGAGCAAGTAATTGTTTTTACAGAACCGTCAGTTAATTTAAAAATAATAGTATAGTCAGCTTCTGTTGGCAGGCAAATTAAATATTTACCGTTGTTTGAATTTATTGTTTTAAAGTTAGAATTACCATTTGAACTGATATCAACATTAATTTCAGCATTAACCGGAGCATTGTTCTTTATTATTTTTCCTTTTACTAATAGCAGTGCAGGTTTTTTAAAATCACTTGCCGTTTCTATTGAGTAAATGTCGGTCAATCCCTCTCCACCCTTTTTTTGAGCACAATAATATGCTTTATTTCCATTTGCAGTTAAAGAAAAGTAAATATCATCTCCCGGAGAGTTTATTGGATAACCTAAATTTTCGGATTTTTTAAATGTTGAGTCATTTTCCATTAACGACCTAAAAATATCATACCCTCCACTACTTTTCAATCCATTTGAACTATAAAACAAAGTACGACCATCAGCATGAATAAACGGTGCATCTTCGTCATATGGCGTATTAATGGAGTCCCCTAAATTTATAATATTTCCCCATGTTGAATCTGATAATAATTTTGCGCGATAGATATCTTTTCCTCCGTAACCTCCTTCTCTGTTACTAGAAAAATAAAGTATTTTACCATCAGGGGATAAAGAACAGCTTCCCTCCCAAGCATAGGTATTTATTTCACCGTTAAGTTTTTTAGGCTGCGAATAAACTGAATCTTTTAAATAACTAATTAATAAATCGCCATTTCCCTCAGGGGAATCTTGATAAGTAAATAAAATTTGACCATCATGACTTAGGGAAACAGCTAAATCATTCCCCAAAGAATTTATATTTTCAATAGGTATTTGAGTTAAAAAACTATCATTTTGTTTTTCTATAAAGTAAATATCTGACCTGTATTCACCATAAGCATCAGATTCCATAGCCTCATTTAATTTGCCACCTATGCTTTTGATTCCTTTATAATTATAAATTAAAAGTGATTCATCAGCAGAAATTAAAGGCCTGAAATCATCATCTGCTGTATTTATAACATTTCCAAGATTAATAATTTTGTCTTGTGATGAGGCAGAATTAAAAAACTTTGCGTTTAAAATTTGTTTCTTTAAAAATTCTAATTCGATTTTCTGTGAAGGTTTTGTGTTTTTATTGGAGCTACTCTTTTCAACAAAATCGAGTGCCTCGTCAAATTTATAGTAAAAGTGGTTCGCCTTGGCTAAATCAAATTCTATATTGTCAATTTTTTGATTTTTTGAATATACAGCCGTTAAATTAAGAAAGGCATCTTCATGCTTATCACCTCTGTATAATGAACAAATCCCATATACATATTTTAAAAAATCAGCTGAGGGATGCTGGTTAAAAATGTTATTGATAACCGGGAGGGCTTTTGTGAACTTTTTTTCTTCATACAGAGCAATACCATAATCGAGCGAATCTATTTCTAATTTGCGCCATCCTCTTGTATTCATTACCTGTGCAAAAAAACCCGAAACAACTAGACAGAAAAATAAACTTACTTTAAACTTCATAATTAATACTTAACTAAATTTCTTAATTCATTAATATTTAATAATCTAAAAGCTTTCGATAAAAAGATTATTGCATTAACAAAGTTATTTTATGTAACAGACAACAACTATAAATCGCAAATAGATTTCAACAATAGATGTTTAATTTTTATGCTATATTTACTTTAACATTTAAGAGTTTATGTAGAAAAAACAAGATGAGACTACTTATTTTAACAATAATCTTAATTTTAAACACTGTTTCGATCGCACAAAATCCTAACAATTGGGACACAGCTTGGGTAAGTAGTTTTGGAGGGCCTAGCATAGAAATTGCACGAGACATTAAAGAAACTAGCGACAAAGGTTTTATTATTGTTGGCAACACTAGCAGTTTTGGCAACGGAAATTCCTCATTTTACATTGTAAAAACAGATAGCTTGGGTTATTACCAATGGAGTAAATCAATAGGCACAAGTAATAATGATGTAGCTTATTCGGTTGAAATTTCAAATGACGGCGGTTATTTCATCTCAGGATTTTCAAATTGGAATATTCAAAACGGATACGATGGCTTTGTAGTAAAAACCGACAATCAAGGCAATGTTATTTGGACTAAAAATTATGGCGGCAACGACTGGGACTTTATTTATAATTCTTGTTTAATGCCTAATGGAGGATTATTGCTATGCGGTGAAACAAACAATGGCGTAAATTTAACAGACGCTTATATAATTAGAACGAATTCTCTTGGAGATACTTTGTGGACAAAAAAAATGGGCGCTTCCGGAAAAGATTGCTTTTACAGTATTAAACAATACAACAACCGCATTTATGTTATAGGCAAACAATTTAACCCAACTATTAATAAAATCGACGCTGCGATTTATAAGCTGGATTTGAATGGAAATATTTTAAATCAGGATTTTTTTAGAGGAAATAATACAGATGATTTTGAATATTTAGCCTTTAATTTTACCGCTGGAGGCGATATACTGCTCACAGGAAAGCGACAAGACTCGCTCAATTATCATTATGCCATCAGAAAAATTGATACACTTAACTTTAATCAAATAAATTATTCTACAAGCTCCCAAAATTTTTACTTTAACAGTATTATCGAAGGCTACAACAATGATGTATACACTTTAGGCAATAACGTTGGTGGGGCAGGCGGAAAATCTGCTCTTTATTTCAGGTTAAATTCAGGACTTTTTTATATGAACAGTGCCAATTTTGGAGGAATAAAAGACGAACAAGGCACTAAAATAATTAAAACAAGTAAAGGATATGCTTTTATTGGAAGCACCAATTCATACGGGAACCAAAATAACTCAAACGACGATAATTTTTATTTGGTTGTTTTTAATAAAAAAGATTTAGTTAATGATTATTTCCTGCTAATTAACCAATATATCGATAATTTGCCAATGGTTAATGTGAAAGAAAATAAAATTAATTTATCACATTCTGCAGTGTTTCCTAACCCAATTGCTGAAGAGTTTACAATTAGTATTTCTGAAAATATTTACAACGGCCAACAAATTTCTTTCAAATTATATAATAGTCAAGGCGCTTTAGTGCAAAGCGAAGAAGAAATTATTACCGATAACATTCTAAAGATTAAACGAAAAAATTTAAAAGCCGGAACATATAATTATATTTTAAAAATAAACGCCACATTTATTAGCTCCGGAAAACTAATGGTGGAATAAAAGTGTATGGTTTTAAAACATTATTTAAAATATTTTGGCATTTGCTTAATATTTTACCTCTTTTTATTTATTGGCTTTTTTCTTTTCACCAACATCAAGGGCAATTTAAATTTGTTTAGTCAAAATTCACTACTTCAATTTGATGCCGTTTTATACCAAAAAATTAAAAATAACGGTTACCAAGAAAATTGGCTGTGTGCGTTTTTTCCGGCGTTTCCATTTTTATGGAAACTTTTGAATGTATCTATTCTTGGAATTTCAGTATTTAATTCGCTTATTTTTTGTGTTAGCGTTAGTGCCATTGCTTATTTATTTAAATTAAACTTGGTGCAACAATTATTTTTTCTATCAATCCCCTCTTTAATTTTTATGTTTGTTCCCTATAGCGAGGCTTTATTTTATTTTTCATCAACGTTATTAATTATTGGTTTAAATAAAAATAAAACGTTGCTCATTATAATTGGCTTATTGCTTTGCAGTTTAATTAGACCTACCACATTTATTTTTATTCCCGCAATTTTAGGAACTTTTTATTTTTCACAAAAGTCAATAAAACAAACATTTATTAAAAGTAGTTTACCTGTGTTAATCTTAATTATTGGTCTTTTAATAACTGTTAGCGTTCATTTTTATTATACCAATAAATGGTTTGTTTTTTTTGAAGCTCAAAAACTATGGGCTAATTATTTACATTTCCCTAAACTACCATTTACAAGCTGGGGTGGCGATCCCATTGTTAGATACGATGGTAGCGTTTTAGCAATTTCTATTGCTTGTATAATTTATTGTTTTAAACTGTTAAAATTGAAAGTAAAAAAAGAACTAATAAAAAATCAGGATTTGATTTTCTCATTGCTATATATTTCAGGTACATCTTTACTAATCTTAGCCTACAGAGATGGAAATTTATATAGTTTGAATAGATTTATTTTTGCAACACCATTTTTGATTATCTCATGTTGTTATTTTTTTTCTTGTTATGAATTTAAATTAAAACATGTATGGTTTGTTTTAATTAGCTCAGAATTATTTTGGTTATTTTTTAATAGTTACAACCACATCCACAACTTTTTATTATTTAGCACAATAAGTATCTATTTTATTTTAATGTTGTTTACAAAACACGCCAATAAACTTATTGCCAACGTAAGTATAATTAGTTTAATTATTTTTAATAGTTATGGTTTTATAAAACTTTTTAATCGTTTTATAAATAATAATTGGGTGGGTTAGTTTTATTTGAACTTTTTAGCGAAACTAAAAAACAAGCCCTGTCCGGAAGAGCTTTTAGGAAAAACATAGCCTTGTAAACTATGGCTCCCTAAACGAAGAAACCAATTTTTACTATTCCAAGTTATATTAGCTCCAACATTTAATCTAACGTACCCACCATAGCCTGTATGCAAACCAAAGGTTACATTTTTATACTTGTACTCAGGTTCTAAAAAAAAATACGGTGTGTAATTAGCATTAAAAATGTATCTGAAACCTGTTTGCATGCAAACTAATTCATCCTTGCCAAAATAAATTTTATTTATAATAACCAAATTAGTTGGGATGTTAGTGTTGAAATTTTCTCGCCTTGCATTAGCAAGTCCGTTTAAAAGGGTGTCTTTGGTTATTCGGTTCAGAGTAGAATCTTTTAAATCAAGAATATTATTTATATTATAACCCGAAAAGCGTATAGAAGAGTCGCTGCTATATTGAACACTGTTATTTAACCAGTGTAAAAAACCTATGTTATTTGCATTTGCAATTAATACACTTCGTTTACCAATTTTACTTTTATACGATGTTTCGAAAAAAATATCTGCACTAGCACCAATACCATTAAATCCGGCTAATTTTTTATTATTTGTGTCGCTTATGGCTAAATTAAAATTAGAATTAAAAATTAATTCACTGCCATCTATTGCCGTGTATAAATTTGAATTTTTATTTGTTTTTAAATAAAATAATTGTTCGCCTTTTAAAAAAGAGAGTGAAACTCCAATCTTCCCAACAGAATCGACGCGATGCAATATTGCTCCAAATTTTACTTCCTGAAAACGTAAAGCATTAATATTACAGTTTGATAGATCAGCTGTTTGACCTTTATATTTTGAATTCCCGTAAAACATTAAATTAAAAAAATCTTTTGTATAAGATGCATTTAACACTTCCTGATTTTTAAAACCAATTAAGAAATCAAATTTATTATTGCCTTTTATAAACATACTTACATCATAATTCAAATTAATTCCAAAATTGTTTAACTGTTTTAAATGTTTAGATGACTCTTCCTTTATAGATTCATCTACATATCCTCCCCATATTAATTTGTTACTCAAACTGCTGCTTATGCCATTGCTTCCGGCATCAAAATCAAGATTTACGGAAACACTTCGTTTAGTGTTATCATAGTTAATAAACTCAGTGTTATATTGTGCCTTTAAAACGAAACAACACAGCAAATTAAATAAAATGATATGACAGTTTTTTTTAATCATTAATTCTGTTTGACATTGTAATTTAATTCAGCTACTATATTTACATCAAATATGTAATTATCATAAATTTTAATATCAGGCGGATTTGAAGGCAAAAGAAAATAAGTTACCAACTTAATTGATTTTGTCTTCTTTAAATTTTCAATTATTGATTTTGTAATTGGCACGGTTAATTTAGATGCGACAGGATTTATTACAATATTTTGGGCATCTACTATACCGCGCTCTAAAGAATTACTACCCGGCAAAAATAACGAATCAATGATTTGTTTGTCTTGATTAACTAAATAGGCTTGCAACTGAGCCCTAAAAGGATAACCATTAATAGCCGAAATAATAAAGTTTCCGCCATTAACATTATCCAGTTGTTTAACATCAGAAAAATCAACCGCCGTAACCGAACTTAATTTAAAATAATCAGCGTTAAAACGAAGTGGAATATTAATGTCAGCAAAAACCTTAATACCAGTGTTATAAAACGCAAAATCATTGTAACCGGAAATATTTCCTAATGGATTAACGTTAATACTGCCTTGATAGGTAAGTTTATTGGGAAGATTGGATAAAAAATCAACAATATTACTGTTTGTATTAGATAATGAAACAGATTTTACACTTGCTACAATTGAGTTACCGGACTTTACCGCACGATTAATATTTAAATTAGACAGTAAACCATTGGTTAATTGAACCACGTTTGAATTAATTGAATTTACTGATTTAATAGCAGAAAAATTGCCTGTAAATTCTGCTCCAAATTCATTTTTAATTTTAAAATTTAAAGTGGCGCTGTTCAGTAAAAAATTAGAAGCCTGTAAATTATTAAACACATCAAAGTTTGAGGTGTCAAGAGGTATATCAATTAATTGATGTCCGAAATAACCTTCAACATAATCAGGAACAATGTTTGAATACGTTAAATTGGCTTTTGCGCCCATTCCATATGTAATGGTGGTTACATTGGCGTTTGGGTTTAACGCCAAGGTATATGATTGAACAATGGTATTGTAGGCGTTGCCGCTCATCCCACGCATATTTAATGAATAACCCGATAAATCATACGTTTTTATCAATGAATTTGTACCTGTTGGCACTGTTTCAAATATGGTTAACGGTTGTCCGTTTTTTTTAGCACTCGGAATGATGTAAAGCAAATCAATTGGCTCAGCAATACTGTTACTAAATTTCACAGTTAATCTGCCACTTCTTATATCTAATCTTTTTAAAGCAACATCGTTAGAAATATTAAAATCCAACTCAGATGTTGGAAAGATAGTAAAAGTTTGTCCGGGTGTAACCGTGGTAGGAAAAACAGCTGGAACTGTAAATGTATTCGTTATCGAAGTATCTGGTAGATTCAATAATGAATCTAATTTTATTGCTGTTATTTCACGAGAAAAATTAACACTAAGCAACCCGGAATTATCAGAAACCAAAATTGAATCGCCTAAAAAATTTTTAATGTTCAATTTGCTATTTACTATTGGAAAAACCGCATCTACATCCCAATTTGTAGCAACAGGCTTACGACAGCTATTAAATACAACTGTTAAAAGAAGTAAAAAACTTAAACGAAGCAGTATTCTCATTCTTACAAATATATAGAATTAAATGGCTTTGTAATTGTATAAATTATTGGTTTTTTTACTAACTTTAGCTTGTATTTTTTTGTAAATGATTTATAGTTTTCGGTTTTATTTATCTTGGATTTGCTCTTCAGTAATCATGTTTGCCCTTTTTTACTTTTGGCATGGTTACTTCTTAAATGATTTTAAGCGTATTAATTTTCCAATATCTTGGTTTGTAACCTTTGCTGCTATTACTTATTTAATTTTTGGAGTAGGTATTTATTTTTTATATGAATCTGAACTATTTAAAAAAATAAGAAATTTTATTGTTAGGGGGGTAATTTGTGGGCTAATTGCTGGTTTTACCTTATTTATGATATCAACCATTTTAAACATTTCATTAACAAAACATCTAAGCATAGAGCATTTAATCATAGATTGTATTTGGCAAATGGCTGAACAAACAATTGGCGCGATGGTTGTTGTTGTTTTTAAAATATTTTTAATCGATCCAATTCGTGAATTCGATTGATTAAGTCAAAGTTTTATTTATACATTTAGGATTATATGAACAATCTTTTTTCTTTTTTAAAATCTAAACAGTTTTTTGTTCATCTCGGATCTATTACCTTAACAATTATTATTTTATTTTTCATCACCATAAAATGGCTAAACTCATATACAAGTCATGGAAATTTAATCAATGTTCCTGATTTTAAGGGCAAACAAATTATTGATTTAGAAAATTTTTTATCTGATAAAAAAGTTTCCTACTTAATTATTGATAGTATATATGATCCCAACGAAAAACCCGGAGTTGTTATTAAACAGGAACCTGAATACAACAGTAAAGTAAAAGAAAACAGAACTATTTATTTATACGTAACCGGAAATGTACCACCTCAAATTCAAATGCCGAAGTTAATTGACCGTAGCGAAAGACAAGCAAGGTTAATCATCCAAACCTATGGTTTAAGATTAGGTAAGGTAACTGAAAAAAGAGCAGATTGCAATGGTTGCGTGATAGGACAAATCATAAATGGAAAAGATGTTAATCCCGGCTCAACTGTAAAAAAAGGAAGTATTGTTGATTTAATCGTAGGATTTAAAGATGAATTATTTTCATCGAGTGCAACGGCAGATTCAACTAAAAAAGATGAACCTGATTTTAATAACGATATTGAATAAAAATGACAACTAAACTAATAAATAGTATTTTTCTTATCCTGATTTCATTCTGCTCTTTAGCTCAGGAAGGAGTTAAAGCCCTTAGTTCTAATATTAATTATTTGTATGGGGATTTAAAAAGTAACTCGATTAATCAAAACTCTACAAAAAATCAAAATAAATTGACTTCGCTTGCACTGCCTTTTAAAGACGATTTTTTTTATTCTTCAACCCAATCGTACCCATCACAATCGCTATGGAGCGACTCTTCTACCTATGTGAATTCAGGATTTGCAATTGCTCCTTTAAGCATTGGCGTAGCCACTTTTGACGGCTTAAATAAAAAAGGGTACCCTTATACTCCAAATCTTGCAAACATGCAGTCATCACTACCTGCAGACACTTTAACCTCAAAATCCATCAATCTTAATTTTCTTCCTGCTGACAGCATTGCCTTAACTTTTTACTTTCAGGCAAGAGGAAGAGGTGATGCGCCAGAATTAACTGATAGTTTGCTTTTAGATTATTACAAACCAAAACAAAATACATGGACAAAAGTATGGTATCAAAAAGGTAATAGCAATCCAAACACAAACGATACTGCTTTTAAACGAGGATTTGCTAGAGTAACAGATACAGCTTATTTGCATGATGGCTTTAAATTCAGATTTAGAAATAAAGCAACAACTGCAGGTAATTTTGATCATTGGAATTTAGATTATGTTTACTTAGATAAATACAGAAATTTTTCGGCAGATACAAACTATTATGATTTTGCGTTTGGATACATACCTACTCCATTTTTAAAAGAATACTCTGCAATGCCATGGAAACAATATGACACAAGCGACATGGTTAATAAAAACTCTGTGTTTATTCGTAATAATGGTATCTTGAACGGAAATTTAACCTACACGAATAATTTTTACGACAACACGTCAACAAAAATTTATGGTTATTACGGTGGTGCATTTCCAAACCTAGGAATATTTAAATATTATGGATGGTTAAATTCAGCAAATTTATCTAATCCAAGTTATACGTATAATATACCTGCATTAACTGGTTTCTCAGATTTTACTATTCAGCACATTTTATATACTTCAAGTACAGATTTTATTCAAGGAAATGACACTGTTATTCAACATCAGAAGTTTAGCAACTATTATTCTTTTGATGACGGCAGCGCTGAGGGCGGTTATTATGTAAGTGGTATTGGCGCTAAGATGGCTGCTAAATTTACCACTAGAGTATTGGATACATTAAAATCCGTTAAAATTTATTTCGATCCTGTTGGGTCTTTAGCACTAGCCCAAACTTATAATTTCAGGATTAATGTATGGCAGGCAGGTCAATCCGGACCAAGCAATGTTGTGTTATATAGAGATAGCATTAAAAACCCTGCATATTATTCTGATGGAAATATTAATAAATTCTCTGAATATATGCTTACAAGTCCTCTAATTCTATCTCCTGGAACATATTACATAGGCATACAGCAGCAAGTAGCTTCAGGTATTGTTGTTGGTTTTGATAAAAACATTAATCATTCGTCAAGTTTATATTATGATTCGGGAAATGGCTGGACGCAATCTTCTATATACGGCTCAATAATGATACATCCAGTATTTGGAATGAGCGAACCGGTTGGGATTAAAGAAAATAATTATTCAAAAAATAAGTTGTTTTCAGTTTATCCAAATCCTAGTTCCGAAAATATAATTATTCACTCCAATGTAAAAGAAACCTCAAACTATTCGATAGTAAACTCTACCGGACAAAAAATAAAAGAAGGAATACTCTACAACGAAGATGAAATAATAAACACTTCAAACTTAACTAACGGTCTATACTTCTTAGTTATTAAAAACAATAATCAACTGGTGCACCAGCAAAAATTAATAATACATCACTAAGCACCATGTCTATACTTAATGAGGAACCTGAGGAATTTTCCGGAGAGGAAGAACAAGCGTTATTCGAACACCATAATATAAAAGTTGAGAAAGGACAAGTAACTACGCGCATTGATAAATTTATTATGCTACGTATTGCTAACTCCACAAGAACAAAAATACAAACTGCCTGCGACGAGAACAGAGTTTTAGTAAATGGAAAACCAGTCAAGTCTAATTACAAAATAAAACCACTTGACGAGATTTCAATTGTTCTGTCTGTACCTCCTCGCGATATTGAAGTTATTCCTGAAAATATCCCTCTAGATATTGTATTTGAAGATGATTACATTGTACTCATTAACAAAAAACCCGGAATGGTTGTTCATCCTGCATACGGCAATTACAAAGGAACTCTGGTAAATGCATTGGCTTATCATTTTGAAAATTTACCTAAAACAAAAACCAAATTAAATAACGATTTATATCTTGAACGTCCGGGATTAGTTCATCGAATCGATAAAAACACATCAGGAATAATCATTATAGCAAAAACTGATTTGGCCATGACGCGCCTTGCAAAAGATTTTTTTGACAGAACAATGGACAGAAAATATGTTGCAATTTGCTGGGGCGATTTAAAAGAAAACGAAGGAACAATAGTTGGCAACGTTGGCCGCGACCCAAGAGACAGAAAAAAGATGTACGTGTTTCCTCCAGGCAGCGAAGAGGGTAAACACGCTGTAACACATTACAAAGTTATAGAACGTTTTGGATATATTACTTTAATTGAATGTAAATTAGAAACTGGTAGAACTCACCAAATTAGAGTGCATATGAAAAGCATAGGCCATCCCTTATTTAATGATAATGAGTATGGTGGAGACATAATTTTAAAAGGAATTAATACCGCTAAATACAAACAGTTTATTCAAAATTGTTTTGAAATATTACCACGACAAGCTTTACATGCCAAAACATTGGGTATTACTCATCCAATAAGTGGCGAAAAACTATTTTTTGATAGCGAAATACCTGCCGATATGCAAGCATTAATTGATAAATGGCGTAAATACTGCAAAGACAAAATTCTCGAATAATTTAGTTAACCTTCCCTTCTTTTTTATAAATTTATAGAAAACAATAGTATGAATTTATTAAAAGATAAACCTTCTTTTACATTAAGATTTCTTATTTGGTTATCACTGGTTCCAACTTTAATTGGGCATTTCTTTAAAGTCATGCATTGGCCCGGAGCAAGCGCATTAATGATTTTAGGGTCCTTCATTTTCGCTTTTTTTTACTTACCGCTTTTCGCAATTGAAAATCTTAAAAACAAATCAGGCTTTAAAGCAAAAGCACTATTTTTTACTCAAATAATAATTATACTAATTTTTGCATTAGGCTTCATTTTTATCGTTCAAAGATGGGCAGGTGCAGGATTTTTTAAATTTTTAACCAACAAATTATTATTTTTTGCATTAACTCCTTATGCTATTTATCATTTAATAAAATCATCAAAAATAAACATTGAAAAAACACATCATGTTTACTTACTAATTTTCTTTTTTAGTTACTGTTTTAGCTTACTTATTAATTCAAATACAGGAAAAATAAATATTGACTCCGTTTTACAGCAAGGTGTAAATACCGAAGAAGCTTTAAAAATTGCTACATCAAGAAACAAGCAATTATACAACAACATTAAAAATGTTGCGAAAAACGAAAATTCTGAATTATGGTTTAAAGCAAATAAATTAAAACAACTAACAGATTCGGCAATAACACATATTAAAGATATTAAATCTAACCTTCTGGTTAATATTGATAAACTAAACAAACAACAAGCAGATACCTTTTCATCACTCAACATTGAAAACAAAGTAGATTATGATTTGACGACATTTATTTTAATTGGCGATAATGAATTCAATTTAAAAAGTGACAGATTTTCAGCCTTAGCATTAAAAAAAACAATTAATAATTACCGAGAAGGCATCTTGAATCTTATACAAGAGCAAAATCGTCCAATAATTAAGGAAGGTTTAAACCTAAATACCGATAACTATGAAGACGACGAAAAGAACCCGGTAACATGGGAAATTGCCAATTTCATGCACATGCCCTTGTTATATGTATACAATTATTTAACCAGCATACAATACGAAATAAAAAATGCCGAATATCAAGCCTTAACCGATATTGTTAACAGCGAAAATGAACATTTAAATTCTGCTTTATTCAATGAAATTGCAGTGCTTAATTCTAAATTTGACGCGGCAAAAAAACAAGAAGAAATATTAAAACTTCAAAATGCTAACGAAAAAGGATTAGAACTTTTAAATGAAAAACAATCAGAACTTGCGAGTAGTAGAAACACAATTTTACTTTTTATACTTATACTTCTTGTATTTATTATCCTGGTGTTTTTTACAATCAGAAGTAATATTTTGCGTCGAAAAATAAATAAAAAACTAATTCAACAAAATGAAATTATTGAAAGTCAAAAATCTGAAGTAGAAAACCAAAAACACATTGTTGAAGAAAAACAAAAGGAGATTATCGACTCCATTTCGTATGCAAAAAGATTACAAGAAGCCATTTTACCTCCTGCCGATTTTTTAAACAACCATCTCGAAAACTATTTTATTTTATATAAACCAAAAGATATCGTTGCCGGAGATTTTTACTGGGCCGAAAACATTAAATTAAAAACTAATCAAGAGCAAGATTTGTTTTTTATTGCTGCTGCAGACAGCACAGGACATGGTGTTCCGGGTGCTATGGTATCTGTAGTATGTTCCAATGCCCTTAACCGTAGCGTTAAAGAGTTTAATTTAACCGATACCGGAAAAATTTTAGACAAAACCAGACAATTAGTAATTGAAACATTTGAAAAAAGCACCAGCGACGTTAAAGACGGTATGGACATTTCTCTAATCTGTATTGATAAAGTTAATAATAAACTATTTTGGAGCGGCGCAAATAATCCCCTTTGGATAATTAAACAAAATAAACTAATTGAAATTAAACCAAACAAACAACCAATTGGAAAATCAGAAAATCCAAAACCATTTATAACTCATGAATTTGAATACAGCTCTGACACCACATTCTATTTATTTACAGATGGTTTTGCAGACCAATTTGGTGGACCAAAAGGAAAAAAATTTATGTATAAGCAATTTGAAAATCTATTATTATCAATTGCTGAGAAACCAATCTACGAACAAAAAAGCATATTAAATGATGCCTTTATTGCTTGGAAAAATAATTTAGAGCAGGTTGACGATGTTTGCGTAATTGGCATAAAAATCTAACCATTTATAATTACGTGCCTATTTAAATGAATTAAAAAAGTAATCTGTTCTAAATAAAAATCAAAAATCACTTGTTTAAAACATTCTGTTTTTAAATAAAATAAATCGTATTAATACGGCTAATTTTAGAGTAATGAACAGATATTTAATTTTCCTACTACCGTTACTAATTTCTCTGATTTTTTCTTTCAAAAATCTTGACTCTCCAAAAAACGAGCCTGATTTTTTAAAAGTACAAAACAGATGGGTTGATTCAGTTTTTAATTCATTAAGCCCTGAGCAAAGATTAGCGCAGTTGTTTATGGTGGCTGCCTATAGCAATAAAGACTTAAAACATGTAAGGGAAATAAAAGATCTTATAGAAAAATTTAATATAGGTGGGTTAATTTGGATGCAAGGTGGGCCGGTAAAACAAGGTAAATTAGCCAACTACTATCAAAGTATTGCAAAAACACCATTGCTCTATAGTATTGATGGTGAGTGGGGTTTAGCCATGAGATTGGATAGTACTATTCGATACCCAAAACAAATGACCTTGGGTGCAATTCAAAACGATTCATTAATTTATTACATGGGAAAACAAATTGCTATGGAGTGTAAAAGACTTGGCATTCATGTAAATTTTGCACCCGATGCGGATATCAATAACAACCCATTAAATCCTGTGATTGGCATGAGAAGTTTCGGAGAAAACAAATATAAAGTAGCTCAAAAAGCATATATGTACATGCAAGGTATGCAAGATCAATATGTAATGGCAACAGGTAAGCATTTTCCAGGCCATGGCGATACCGACAGTGATTCTCATAAAACTTTACCAGTTATTAAGGGTTCTGAAACAAGGCTTGACACATTAGAACTTTATCCATTTAAATATTTATTCGAAAGAGGATTGGCCAGCGTAATGGTAGCACATTTAAACGTTCCGTCATTAGATACGACAACAAATTTAGCATCGACCCTATCTCCTAAAATTGTTACTGATTTATTAAAAAACAAATTAAATTTTAAGGGATTAATATTCACTGATGCCTTAAACATGAAAGGTGTCTCAAAATTTTATGAACCAGGAATTGTAGACGTTAAGGCTTTACTTGCAGGTAATGACGTATTATTATTCAGCGAAGATGTATCCAAAGCAATATCAGAAATTAATAAAGCGATTAATGAAGGGAAAATTTCTCAAACAGAAATTGATGACCGCTGTAAGAAAATTTTAAAAGCAAAGTATTGGTGCGGATTAAATAATAAACAACAAATTGTAACCAGACATTTATTTAAAGATCTCAACGCAAAAACAGCAGAAGAATTAAATTATAAATTATCAGAAGCATCATTAACACTTCTTAAAAATGATAATAATTTTTTACCTCTAAAAAAAACAGATAGTCTCAAAATAACCGAAGTATCAATTGGCGTTGAAGAAGAAAATTCATTATATACAACGTTAAAAAAATATGCTTATACCGAACATGTTGGCTTATCGCATACTGCTAATAAAATTGAAATTACTAAAGCTTTCGAAAAAATAAATTTAGCCGATGTTATTATTCTACAATTAAATAAAGCAACCTTAAAAGCAGATAATAACTATGGCATTAGTGACCAAACCTTTAAGTTAATTGATTCCATCTCTACCATTAAACCAACCGTTTTAGTGGTTACAGCCAATCCTTATTTGTTTAATAAAATAACTTCGGTTTCAAATTTCAAATCGGTAATTTTAGGCTACGAATATTTACCTAATATTTTAAAAGCCAGTGCAAATGCTATTCTAGGTTTTTCGAAAGTAAATGGTAAACTGCCAGTTACAACAAAATTATTTCCAGTAGAAAGTGGTTTAAATTTAGACCCATCTATTTTATCAAAACAAAAAACAATAACAGAAAACTTCAAAAAAAAAAAATTCGAAGCAATAGATAGCATTGCTTTAAGAGGCATTGAGGAAAAAGCTTATCCAGGCTGTCAGATTGTGGCTATACAAAACGGTGAAATTATTTATCAAAAATCATTTGGCACATATACCTACAATCACGATTCTAAATTAGTTAGCGACGGATCTATTTATGATTTGGCTAGTGTCACAAAAATTGCATCATCATCATTAGCACTTATGAAACTTGCTTCCGAAAACAAATTCGATTATAAAAAAACTCTTGGTTATTACTTACCAGAATTAAAAGGAACCAACAAAGAAAATTTAATAATTGAAGATGTTCTAACACATCAGGCAGGATTAGAGGCTTGGATACCATTTTACTTGAGAACACTCAACAAAAAAAACAACTATAAACCCGGATTTTATAATAAAAAAGAATCTGAAAATTACCCGACACAGGTTGCAAAAAATTTATATGTTGTAAAAGGGTTTCATGATACTATTTACAACCGAATTATAAATTCAAAAATAGAAAATCCAGGAAAATATCTTTACAGCGATTTAGGCTATTATTTTATTCAGAAAATTATAGAACGTATAACAAATAAAAAATTAAATGAATTCGTAAACGAAATTTATTTTAAATTAGGCATTGAATTAACCTATCAACCTTTAAAAAAACATTCCATCATACAAATAGTTCCAACCGAAAACGATTCTAAATTCAGAAAACAAACCGTTCATGGTTACGTGCACGACCCTGGAGCAGCTTTACTTGGTGGTATTGCAGGACATGCAGGTTTATTTGGTAATGCATTAAATGTTGCAAAACTTATGCAATTTTACATGAATAAAGGCGTTTTTAACGGCTTAAGTTTACTTGATAGTAATGTTGTAAAAGATTTTACATCTTGTCATTTTTGCCCAAACAACAGAAGAGGCTTGTGTTTTGAAAAACCCGAACTTGATGTAACTAAAGAAAGTCCCGTAACCGCCGAATGCAGTCCTGAAAGTTTTGGTCACAGTGGCTTTACCGGAACATTTGCCTGGGCAGACCCTACTAATAAATTGGTTTATGTATTTTTAAGCAATAGAGTTTTTCCGGATGTTGACCCTAATAAATTAGCTAAACTCGGAATTAGAGGCAAAGTACACAAAGCAATTTATGAAGCATTAAAAAATTAATTATAACTCAAAACGATTGAAACTTTTAATACTTACACAATATTTTCCTCCAGAAATTGGAGCGCCTCAAAACAGATTATTTGAGTTGGCTGTGCGCTTAAAAAAACTAGGAATTGAGATCACCGTTTTAACAGCAATGCCTAATTATCCGCAAATGGAAATTTATAAAGGCTACGAAAATAAAAACTATGTTTTCGAAGAAATAGAAGGATTAAAAATTCACAGGGCTTCAATCTATGTTTCAAAAAACAAATCTATAATAAATAGACTTCGTAATTATTTTTCATTTGTTATATCAAGCGCAAGAATTGGGAAATCAAAATTAGGAAACTTTGATTTTTTAATGTGCGAATCCCCACCACTATTTTTAGGGTATTCAGCTATTCGTTTAGCAAAATTAAAAAAAGCTAAGTTAATTTTTAATGTAAGTGATCTATGGCCTGAAAGCGCAGAAAAATTAGGTGTCGTAACTAATAAAACACTTTTAAATTTAGCTTATAAACTTGAAGCCAAACTTTATAATAAATCTGTACTGGTGACAGGTCAAACACAAGGTATTTGTAACAACATTAATTTACGCTTCCCAGAGGTAAAAACATACTGGCTACCAAACGGGGTTGATTTAAATTATTATGATCCTAGCAAAATTGAAGATAACAACTGGCGTGAAAAAAATAATTTTTCTAACAATGATATTATTTTTTTATATGCAGGTATTATTGGAATAGCCCAAGGACTTGAAGTGATTTTAGAAGCAGCAAAAAACTTTTTAAATAAACCTTCGGTGAAATTTGTATTTATTGGAAGTGGGCCAGAAAAAGAAAAGTTAATCACAATTAAAAATGATCAAAATTTAGTTAATACATTTTTTTTAGAACCTGTATCAAAGCTTGATATGCCTGCCATTCTTAAAACTATTAATGCCGCAATAATTCCATTAAAAAAATTAAATTTATTTTTAGGTGCCATTCCATCCAAAATATTTGAAAATCTGTCCATGGAAGTCCCCGTTTTATTAGGTGTAGATGGCGAGGCAAAAAAATTATTTATTGAAAAAGGAAATGCAGGTTATTATTTTGAACCTGAAAATTCGGAACAATTAACCAATGTAATTTTAAAATTAATTGATGATAAAGAAAAAGCAAAAGAACTGGGAAGAAATGGTAGGTCGTTTGTAAATCTGCATTTTAACCGTGAAATAATTGCTAAGCACTTTCATGAAAAACTTTTACAATTAGAAAAAAAAGGCAACAAATGAAATTAAATATCAAACAACAGTTATTTTATTTTTTTCCAGTTTTACTATGCTTTTGTTTACCCTTTGGGTCATTAGTTTTATCTGCCATTGTTGTTGCTTGGAGTTTATTTTCATTAGTAAATATTAATAAATCCGAATTTATTAAAGGCATTAAGAACATTAACTTCTGGGCTCTGTTAGCGTTTTTTTTATATACAGCGGTAAGTGCTTTATTTTCAAAAAATAAACAAGAAGCAAGTTTTAATATTGAAGTAAAAATGAGTTTTTTACTATTTCCGTTTTTCTTTTTTTGTTTTAGTTGGCCAATTCCAATAATTAAACGCTGTTTGGTATCATTTGTCTCCGGATGTTTTTTTGCGAGCATAGTCCTTTTGGTAAGGTCTACTTACTATGCGTTAAATGGCCATCCTGAATATTATTTTTATACACAATATTCTAATTTTATTCACGCATCTTACTTTGCCATGTATTTAATTTTATCGGTTGCAATTATTTTTTTATTCTATCCTAATTGGTTTCATTCGCAAAAAAGTGTGCTCTACACGTCTTATTTTTTCATAATGATATTAACGGTGTCAATATTTTTATGTTCATCAAAACTTGGAATAATCAGCTTTTTCATTTGCGTTCCGTTATTATTTATTCATAAATTGAAAGCAATATTAAACCTAAAAAAAATAAGTTATTTAATGTTAGGATTATTTATTTTAATCATCATTACATTTAAATTATTTCCCGAAACATTCAACAGATTATCTTCTCTTAAAGTAGTTTCATCAACATCATCAATTGATAAAACATCCTCTGAAAGCACATCTGTGAGAATTTTAATTTGGGAACAGTGCGTACAGTTAATTAAAGATAATTTCTGGTTTGGAACCACGGTGGGCGATGCAAATGATATGCTATACCAATCCTACAAAGAAAATGGCTTAACCGGAGCGTTATCTCATCATTTAAATGCGCATAACCAATATTTTCAAACTTTTATTGGTCTTGGATTTTTTGGATTTATCATTTTACTCTCTCTTACATTTGGCTATCTCATAAAAAATATATTAACCAAACATTTTTTATTTATTTTATTTTCAACATTAATAATTCTGAATTTTTTAGTTGAAAGTATGCTGCAAACCTCAGCAGGTGTTTTATTTTTTTGTTTTTTCTTTTGCCTTTTTAATAAGGTCAGCACCAAAGATCTATTAAATGAGAATTAAAATTCTGCAAATATTTTTTTTAATTTGTTCGTACTTAACTGCCCAAAAAAGTTTTTATAATTGGCCAATTGATTCACACGAAGTTATTACAGGAAACTATGGCGAATTACGCCCCAATCATTTTCATGCCGGTATTGACTTTTCCACCAATAATAAAATCGATTTGCCTGTATACGCTATTAATGATGGTTATGTTTCAAGAATAAAAGTCAGTTCTATTGGATATGGCAAATGCATTTATCTAACCCATGCCGATGGTAAAGTAAGTTTATATGCTCACTTAAATTGTTATAACAAATCAATTTCAGAAATTGTAAAAAAAGAACAATACGCCAAACAAAATTTTGAAGTTGAATTATTTCCAAATGCAAACACTATTTTAGTAAAAAAAGGAGAAATCATTGGTTTATCAGGTAATTCAGGTGGTTCAACCGGACCTCATTTGCATTTTGAACTAAGAGATATAAAAACTGAAACACCTTTAAATCCATTTTTTTATTTTGATATTTCAGATACAATTGCACCTATAATTGAACATATTGGCTTATACAATCTTGCTGATACTACCTCGCCGAATTTGATGAAGTTATTTACTGCAAGGAAACTAAAAAAAGATAGTTTAATATTATCCAATGACTCAATTATACTTAATTATTCAATTATTGGATTGGGCTTTTCAGCAATAGATAGGCTAGTTAATAAAGGCAACACTAATAATATTTTTAGCTCACAATTATTTTTTGACAATAAATTAATTTTTTCTCATTCTATGAGAGAAATAAAATTTTCTGATGCTGTATTTGTTAATGAGTTTTGCGATCAAATTGAAACGAGCAATAAAAACAAAATTAAATTACAAAAGTGTTTTATCCCAACTTTATTTCCTGAAGGAATTTATGATTATTACATCAATAAGGGTAGAATACAATTAAACGACACAAACTACCATACACTGAAACTAATTGTATCTGATGAAAACGGCAAAACCAATTTCTTAAAATTTGTAATTAAAACACGAGAAATAAATAAGTTGTCAAAACCAAATATTACAACTGAAAATTATATTAACTGCTCTAAAGATTTTAGATTATTAAAAAATGGCATAAATCTATTTGTACCGGCAAAAACTCTCTATTATAGTAAATGGGTAAAAATTGAAAATAGTATTCAATCAACTAATCAATTAAAAATTCTTCCCGAAAACATAAATTTAAATTCCTACTACAGTATTGGTTTTAAAAATTCAATTACCCGTTGTAAAAACAATTCAAAATTAATTTTAAAAACGGGCAATAATACCTACTTGCCTCAAATTAAAAATGATTCGATATATTTTTTTCCGAAAAAATTTGGAACATTGGAACTTGTTTATGACACAATTAAACCTACAATCAAAACAAGTTTGAAACCAAAACAAATAAAGAAAATAAAAAATCATAAAAATTTTAGTTTTAAAATTTCAGACAATTTAAGCGGTATTTTAAACTATGACTTGTTTGTTAATGACAAATGGGTAATTGCTGAATATGACGCAAAAGTTAATTTATTGACTTACCATTTTGACTCAGAAACTCCATCCGGAAATTTAAAATTCAGATTAGAAGTTGAAGATAAGGTTTCAAATAAAGCAACCTTTTACTATATTCTGAAAAGACATTAAATTATTTTTCATATCATAAAAAAAGGCGAAAGAAATTCTTTTCGCCTTTTTTTATGACTTCTTATTTTTAATTAGGTTTTTGTTTTTGCAAATTTATCCGCCATTTTAATTGCTTCGTATAAATTAACTATACCAGCATTTTTTCCAAGCTTTTCAAATTTTACCAATTCATCTTTAGTTCCCGGCTTAATTACCTTTTTTCCTTTATAGGTTTTAACACTACTTTTCACTAAAATCTTTTTAATTTGCTGTGGTGTTAGAGAAGGATAATATGATTTGAGTACAGCAGCAACCCCTGCTGTAACAGGCGCAGCCATACTTGTGCCGCTAGCGTCTTTATAGCCACCACCGGGTACTGTCGAATAAATATCAACTCCGGGAGCAAAAACATCTACAGTCTTTTTACCATAGTTTGAAAAAACAGCAACAATTTTATCATTAGCATGCCAGTCTAAGGCGCCAACATCTACAAAATTACTTGCCTCACCTTTTGTTTCAAATTTTTTACAAGGATAATGTGTTACTTTATCAATATCTAAATTATCATTTCCTGCAGCGTGAATTAATAACACACCTTTGCTTTCGGCGTATTTAACTGCATCATCAACTACTTTTTTATTCCAACTGTATTTTTTACCAAAACTCATATTAAGTATAGACGCACCATTATCTACAGCGTAAATAATTGCATTTGCAACATCCTTATCTCTTTCATCGCCTGAAGGAACACAGCGTAAAGCCATAATTTTTACATCTGCAGCAATTCCATCCATACCAATACCATTATTTCTTGATGCCGCGATTATTCCTGCCACATGAGTTCCGTGAAAACTATTTGGTCCTTTACAATCAGCATTTCCATAATTTTTTTCGTAAGAATTATTATAATCATCTCCAATAATAGTTCTTGGATCATAATCTAAATTAACACCGCACTCAACATAAGTTTTATATTGATCATAACCTTCTTTCATTAACAAAATAGCCTCGTCTAAATTTTTTGCGCGACCGTTTTTCATAATGTTATTGGCAATCATTTTCATTTGCTTGTCATTTTTCTCTGTTGGCTCAAATTTTTTCAATGCTTCATTATCAATTACATCGAGATTTAAATTTGATTTAGCATTTTTATTTAAAGCTATAAATCCATCGTATAAAAATTTAGTTTGGTTATATGCTCCTTCAAATTCTTCTTTGGTTTTATCGAAATCAGATTTAATTTGCTGGTACAATTTAAATTCTGCTAAATCTTGTTTGCTTTTGAAATCAGCTTCTGTTTTTCCTTGAAATTTAGGATTCATTTTACGCAATAATCTGGTCATTTCAAGATTATCACCGTCTACATTTTTTCCGTCTTTACCCCCAATAAAATTCCAACCATGTATATCATCAATATATCCATTATTATCATCATCCATACCATTCCCCGCAATTTCTTTTGGATTAGTCCACATTACACCTTTTAAATCTTCGTGTTCGTAATCTACTCCGCTGTCAATTACTCCAACAACTACCGTGGTTGACTTTTTGTCTTTTAATAATTCAGAGTATGCTTTTTCAGTACTTACGCCATTAAACTTATCATTTAAAGGATCGAGGTTAAACCAATTTTGAGGTCTTTTTTCTTGAGCATTAAAAATTAAAGCCGAAAAAAGTGCTACTGATAAAAAAATTTGTTTCATGTTGTGTGTTTAATGTTTTAACAAATATATTATTTTGATAATCATTTATTCTTACCGTTTAACAATTATTTATAAGATTAATAGTCTAAACTGTGAAGTTATAGTGAATTATTAATCAATAAAAAGCCCCTTCTTTATGAAAGAAGGGGCTTAAAAAAATTAATTTTTTTATTATTTTTTTTCTGTTGCTTTAGTTTCAGATTCTGCTTTCTTTTTGCAGCAAGATTTTGCTTCAGCTCCGTCTTTTTTCTCTCCGGCGCAAGCTTTTCCTTCACCTTTTTTGCAACATTCTTTTTTCTTTTTGTCTTTGTCATCACCAAATGTATTGGCAACAACTGTGCTTCCTAACAAACCTGCGAAAGCAGCCATTAAAATTAATTTTTTCATGTTTTTTTTTTTTAACTAGTTAATATCATAAAAATAATATAATTCCTTTATGAAAAGTGTTAAAAAAACAAATTTTTATAGCTAAAAACAGAATTGAATTATTTCAAGTCTACAATATCCAAAACCACCAACAAGGCAAAAACAATAGCTCCAATAAAGGTGAGGTGGAGTAATAAATCAACAAAAAAATTAATTGTAATGGTTTTATTATCATGCCAATAAACAGCAATTAAGCAAATAATTGGGAAAAGACTTAAAATAATTTGTACTACCAAATCGGTATCAGTTGTTTGGTTATTTTTAAACTGTTTTTTTAGATTTATATCAGACAACTGTTTTACTGAATATTTAGTAATCTTTATGTTTTTATTGTTGGCTGAAACTAATGAGGCACTTGAAGTATTTAATGGCTTCTTTGAATTGGGTTCAAAATACTTTAAAATTGGTGAATTTAATTCAAACGATTTTTTTAGCTCGTTTGCTAACGATTGATGCTTGTTTAAAACAACATCTTTCTTTTGTAAACAATTTAAAACTATCATTTTTTGATTATTCTCCACCTTATTTGAAGAAACATTTTTGCTTATTGAAAAATAATAGCCCTTATTGTATTTACGTTTAGTTAAGTTAAACTTACTTGAACAAGCGCTAAAAAAAATAATAACTGACGTTAAAATTAAAAACCTAATTTTCATACTTTTTTCACAAATATAATTTGTAAATAAAGTTTTATCTCTTAAAATAGGCTGTAATTGGATAGTGATCGGTGTGAGTCTCGTCACTCCTGCTATATTTTAAACACTTTATTTTTTTATCGTGCAAAATATAATCTATTCGGAATTGAGGCCATTTGCCGGCATACGTTCTTCCAAAACCAGTACCTTTTTCAATAAAAGCATCATTTAATTTTTTTGTAAGTTGATTGTATGTATATGAAGCACCGGTATCATTAAAGTCTCCGCACAAAATTATTTTATACCTACAGGTTTTCATGTGGGCAACAATCATATCAACCTGAGTTGTGCGTTTTATGAAGCCAAATTTTAAACGTCTTAAAATATTTTTGCTGTTTTCAAACTCGTCTTTTGCATCTTTTTCAGACACAACATCATTTAAAAATTTATTATCTTTTTTACTGAAACTTATAGATTGTAAATGAATGTTATAAACTCTGATAGTATCGTTATTGACGATTATGTCTGAAAAAATACATAAGTTATTGGAATTAGTATTAAACAATAGTTTGCCTTTATTAATTATTGGAAATTTGCTGAATGTTGCTAGTCCCCAATGATCATATTTTCGAAGGGTAATGGTAAATTCGGTATGATAAAAAGGAGCTTTAAGTAATGATTTTAAGGTGTCAATATTATTAAAATCACCTTTTGCTTCGGAAGTATAAAATTCTTGGAAGCATAAAATATCTGATTCCAGCTCAGACAAATCTGCAAAAATTAAATTTCTGCTTTGTTTATTTTTTTTCCAGTTGTATAAATCAAATAACATGGTATTGTAGGATGTTATTTTTAGAGGCTTGCTTGTAAATTTGGAATCGAAACTTATCTGAAAGTATTTTAAAGATGTTGGTAAACTTATAAATAATGTAATTATCCCAAAGGTAATGGCTGATTTAAATTGTACTAGCCAAAAAACAATCATTACTAAATTTAAAATAAACAAAACAGGAAATGCTAAGCCAAAAAACGCCGGCAACCATAATAATGCAGGAGACAGATATTTTGCAGAAACGGAAAACAACAAGCAAACAATAATGAAATAATGTATCCAAAGCATAATTTTATTAAACCAAGACAGTTTTCTTGATTTATTTAAAATTATTTTTTCGCGTAATTCTTTGTTAGATATTTTTCCTAAAACAGAAATATGGAGACTATTTTAATGAAGCCAAGGCCTCTTCTATAAACAAATAAGAACTTAAAATTTCGGGTTTACCGTCAACAATAGCAACATCATGCTCAAAATGTGCACTTGGTTTACCATCTGCAGTAATAATTGTCCAACCATCTTTTAACTGCTTAATATTTTTTGTTCCAAGATTTATCATGGGTTCAATTGCAAGCACCATTCCTTCACTTAATTTTGGGCCATCGCCGCGTTTGCCATAATTAGGCACCTCTGGCTCTTCATGCAAATTTTTCCCTAAACCATGACCAACCAATTCTCTTACCACACCGAACCCATTTTTTTCGGCATGTTGCTGTATTGCAAAGCTAATATCTCCAATTCGGTTTCCACTAACCATTTGTTCTATTCCGAGATAAAGACTCTCTTTGGTAACGGTAATTAATTTTTGCAATTCAGGTTTAATTTCGCCAACGGCAAAGGTATAAGCGTGATCGCCAAAGTATCCATTTTTTTTAACGCCGCAATCAACCGAAATAATATCACCGTCGCGCAATGGATTTTTATTTGGAATACCATGAACGACAGCTTCATTTATTGAAATACAAAGGGTAGCAGGAAACGCATTATTTTTACTTCCATAACCCTTAAATGCTGGAATACCCCCATTATCACGAATAAATTCTTCTGCCAGTTTATCTAATTTTATTGGCTCAACGCCCGGCTTAACCTCTTTTGCTATTATGGCTAATGTTTTAGAAACCATTAATGCTGCTTCGCGCATTAATTCAATTTCTTCTCTAGTTTTTAAATAAATCATTTTGCGCCGAATAATTTTTTTAAAAAAGATGTCTCATTTTTTTTATAATTCTGATGTGCTTCTGCATTTTTTAACTGATGATTAAAATCTCCTCCTTCGGGATGAAGTGTTTGCCATACTTGGCTCCAGCCAATAAAACCTCCAATACTTCTGTCATCAATAAAAACATCGGCATTAACTTTACGGGCTACTTTATCATTTAATTCTTCCTCTGGGTAATTTTTATTAACAGCATAAAATTCAACGCCATTTTTTCTACAAAATTCAACTGCCTCATCTAACAAGGCACCGGTTCTGATAGTCCATAAAATTAATTTATGTCCTTTTTTTTGTAGCTCTTTCATTGTTGAAAAAGCAAATAACATTTCCTTTCCTATTGCCGGATGTTTGTGTTCTACAATAGTCCCATCAAAATCTACAGCAATTACTTTACTGTTTTCTCCAATAAATTGTTGTTGCATACAATTATAAATTTTTAACTGAAATTAATTTTAAATTTGAATCAAGGTCATAAAGTCTTGGTTGAGCTGTCCCAATTTCAAACTCGAGAATTTGCTCTGGAGTCATTTGTTCCAAATACATGATTAATGCCCTCAAGCTATTGCCATGTGCTGCAATTACGATATTTTTACCTGCTTTTAGCTTAGGAATAATTTCGTGCTCAAAATAAGGGATAACTCGAGCTGCAGTATCTTTTAAACTCTCGCCATTTGGAGGAGGAACGTCAAAACTCCTACGCCAAATCTTAACCTGATTTTCACCGTATTTGGCTGCTGTTTCTGTTTTATCCAAGCCCTGTAGATCTCCGTACATTCTTTCATTTAAAGCCTGATTATAAACAGGATTTATTGGTTCATGTCCAGACGTTTCTAATGCTATTTTAAGTGTGTTTTGGGCTCTTTTTAAAGCAGACGCATAGGCGTAATCAAAATGATAGCCCCTAATTTTTTCACCGGCATTTTTTGCCTCTTCAACTCCTTTTGGAGTAAGTTCTACATCCACCCAACCGGTAAATTTATTTTCTAAATTCCAAGTACTTTGGCCATGCCTGAATAAAATTAACTGCGCCATAAATTGCTTAATTAAGGTTGTAAATATAAGATTTAATGGTGGTTTTTAAGTGCTTTTTAATTAGTTAAAAAAACGCTTTTGTTTATAAAATTTATAGTTTTTATTTTATATTCTGAATTAAATTTCTGCTATATGAAATTACCTTTTCACAAACAGTTTTGTTATCTAAGGTAGTTAAATCAACGGCTTTATTATTAAAATCAAGCCATAATATTATTTCCATATCATGTATGTAAATTCTCTCGTTGTCAATAATTTTACATGAGTTTAAATCTGTCCAGATTTTCTCAATGTAAATGGGGTATTTATTATAATAAAACCAGGCTACTCTTTTTTCGATATTAGTTGCTTCGAGGCTGAAGATTTCTATTTTTTGAAAGGTATCATTAAAACATATTTTTTTTAATCCTAAATTATCTTTTTGAAATTCTATTTTTTTTAGATCACTTAAACTTGAATTAATAGTGATTACTTTTTGTTGAATTGTTATAATTTCCGGAAAAACAACTTGAGAAAAAATTAAATTAAATGTGTTAAAAGTTAAAACAATAAAAAGTAAATGTCGCATTGTGTTTTAGTTAACTTTTTTAAGTTCGCAAACACATCTAAATCCGAGCCAAGAAACGGGTTTGCTATAAACAATATCTTTTCCTGCACGGCAGTCATCAAGATTATTTCTCCACCCCCCGCCTTTGCTTACTCCATATTCATCGGTCATTTCTGAAACATTACCAAACATATTGTATAAACCAAAATTATTTTTCCAGTAAGAATATACGGGAGCAGTAACATCTGCATTGTCGTTCATAAACAAATTCTTAACTAATGAATCTGATAATGGTCTGGCAACATTTAATTTATACTGACCTTTTTCATTTTTTCCATAATTTGAAAAAATACCTGATCCGTTATTGCTTAATAATTCCCATTCTTGCTTAGTTGGTAAACGATACTCAATATTAAGTTCTTTTTTATAGCGTATGTAATAATATTCTTTAACTCTCTCCGTTCGCCATTTACAAAAAGCTAAAGCTTGTTCAAACGAAATACCCACGACCGGATAATCTTTATAAGCCACGTGACGATAGTAATAAAGTACATAAGGAGGATTACTAATGAATTTTTCTAACCACACTGTCGTATCAGGTAAAGTTGCTAAATGTTCTTTTGAATTTTTTCCGTATTTCACGGCTGTCCAAAATTCAAATTCAAGCCAAGATAAATTTGAGATTTCAGTTTCATCAGCATACAAGGTTTCAGTAATTTGAACTGTACCCGGCGGAATAAATTTTTTAGGTTTATTATTAGTAAATGAAAAAACAACAAGAGAAAAACAAAAAATCAATACGTATTTAATCATATTTCAAGGGCTTTTTTTAAATCCATTACACTTTCCGTGTTATCGGTTATTTCATGAAGTGTAAATTGATATTTATTATTATTTACGGCTTTTTCAAATAACCCTTTAGAGCAAATAAATAATTTATTTTTCGAGAAAACACATATAGAATAGGAATTTGACGGGTCATAGATAAATTTAAACCCTTCAATAAACGAAATATTTGTTACAGTTTTAGATGAATGGTTAATTAAATATAACGCATCCGGATTTACCACATGCGTATTATCTTGTGATACAAAAACAGGGTTTACGATTTTTCCTGAATTTTCATTATGCGGGCAATCTGAATTATAAATTCCAAATTGAGAAATACTGAACAATCTGGTTGCTTTGTTTTGATTACTTAATGCATTAAAAGTAGAATTTAATTGCTTTTGTTCATTTAACTTTAATTGCTGAATTAGCGATGAGCGCTCGTTATCAAGTTCTTTTTGTTTTTTTGTTAGTTCAGCAAAGTAAGCAGTTTGTTTTGCCTGTAATTCATCTACTAACTTTTTTTCTTGAGCTTCACGCTTTTCAATTAAAACTTTGTATTCATTAAATTTTTGATTGTAATTTTTTTCGGCTAGTTCAAAATCTTTTCCGGTTAAGGTGGGGTAAACTATTAATTTTTCTACCTGACGTCGATAAACTAAGGTTAATAGATAATTTTTACCCTTAACAGGACCTTCGCTAATTTTAACATCGCTCCAAGTTATGTCATGCATGTTGCTGCGATAATTTTTATTTTCTTCGCCAACTTCAAATACAACATTATTAAAAACTGATAGTTCAGGAAACTCTTGATAACTGCCATCAAAAACAAATGTTGGTCTGCCGGGATTAGGTTTATTTGGTTTTAAAGGCTCTTTAGGCTTTGAAAGAATAGCTTGTTTTTTAGCATATACTATTTTTACACTATCTATTTTTTTAGGAATAACAACCTCAATATGTTTTTTTAAATTTTCAAGTTTTGGACTTGAAATTGCATGGTTGATTTTTGAGGTATTTAATTTATCAGTTTTTGAAAATAAAGTTAATTTATCATCGCGCTTCAAATATTGCCAATTTTTTGAAATGGTATCGAGATAATATTGATTAAACCGATTTTCTGAAACGGTTGATGTTAATTCAATATTTAATTGTTTATTTTTCTTTATAAATACTGGTTGTCCATTAAGCGATCCTTTAACGTCAAACATGCCGGCACTTTCTAAATTAAATTTTTTACCTGCACTATCGTAAATCATTGGAATGCCAGAAACTATTATATCTGCAGCATCATGAAATTCTCTGTAATCTATGGTTACATCACCAATAATATCTTTACCGTTTTTATCTACAAAACTATTAGCAGGTACTTTTATTTTTGAGGACGTAGTGTGTTTTATTTCACCGCCCTTAGCATTATTGATTTTATAGGAGGTGTAATTAATTTTTAGTTTAGTTGAGGGTTCAGAGATAACTGATTTTTTTACTGAACTTATTTTTGATTGATTTTTTGGGGTTAGGTTTGTTTCATGCTTTACTACTTTATCAGGGTTGTTTTTAAATAAATCTAAATAACTTATAGTACAAATAACTAAAGTACCAGTAATTATAGCTGTATATCGGACCTTTTTACTTTTCCACCAACTCTTATCATGTTTAGCTTTATCTATACTTTGTTGTTTAAATTGCTTAACGAGTTGGTCAAAATTTTTATGTTTATTAATTTCTTCGTCACTTAATTTAGGTCTGTTTAAATTGAATTTTGGTGCCATATTACAATTTTAATTTACTTATAGATTTTTTTAACTTCTCAATTATCCTGTGCATTCTAACTTTAGCGTTAACCTCTGAAATATCTAATATTTCAGCAATTTCTTTAAATGGTC
Source organism: Bacteroidia bacterium (assembly GCA_044344665.1). Classification (GTDB taxonomy): domain Bacteria; phylum Bacteroidota; class Bacteroidia; order B-17B0; family Aurantibacillaceae; genus Aurantibacillus. The sequence goes on from JBIJCO010000013.1 coordinate 54,845, forward strand.
TTTTTTCAAAAAATCTAAACTCAATCATTTGTAAATCGTCGCTGTTCAATTCCTGTATAATTTTTTTTATTATAGGAATGTACTCTTCGTAAAAAGGCTCTTCATTACTTTCACAAATATATCTTAGGTCTCTAATGTCTGCATTTATAGTTTTTTTATCTTTTTGTATTCTAAATAATTGCATTAGTTCGTTATGAGCAATTCTGTAAAGCCAGCTTCCAAATGGCACACCTTTAAATTGGTAATTTGACAGATTAGTTAAAGCTTTAAAAAAAACCTGACTTGTAATATCAACTGCGGTTTCTTTATCATCTAACCTTTGATATACATAATTAAATATTTGTTTATAATATTTATTATAAATTGGACCAAATTTTTCAGGGTTTTGTTTAGAAGCTTCAATAATAATTAACTCCTCATTAAGTTGTTCGCTGGTGTGATGAAAATGCGGATTAATTGCCATAGAAACTAATTTTGGTTAATACTTACTTGTTATAAGCAGAATTGACCTAAAGGGTTACGCTAAAATTTCAAATAACTTACCATATATAATTAAGTATTTGATAATCAGTTACAAAAAAACAAATAAAAATGAGTGAGTGTAGATTTATTAAGAGTGAAATGAGTGTTTAAATGAGTCAATTTTTAATAACTCGGCTTTTTAACTAATCTTAAACAGGTAATTACGGCCATTAAATAAAATAATTAAATAAAAAAAGGGTGGACAATAATTATCCACCCTTAATAATATGTTGAAACGATGCGGTTTATTATTCTTCTGTTCTAGAAAGCGAATAAATTACCAATCCAAATCCAATTTTATTTATTGCATCAGCAATGTTATAAACGATGTCCATTGCATGTGAAGCAGCTGCAGGATCTGAAACTAATTGAATCCCAAACAAACCGCCTGGTGTGCCTAATATATAACCTAATGGGTAAATTGCCCAACCAACTAATACAAACCAAGCTAAAATTCTTGTAGCTTTTGCAACTTCTTTTCCTGCAGTTTGAGATAGCTTGGCAACCTCACCTAACCAAATTAAATATGCAATATAAAAATATGCCGCTCCTGAAACTACACCCCAAAGCACACTGTTACCTCTATCAATAGTTTCACCAAAATAACCAGTAACTAGCATTATGATTGAAGCTACAATAAGCTTCCATAAAAGAGAAATTTTAGCTCCTGCTTTTTTCGTGATTAAATAAAATTCAACACACATTAAAGGCACCGTTAGTATCCAATCTACATACCTAAAAAATGTAGGCGATTCTCCTGTTTCAAGATTATAACCTCTCATGTAATAATAGTGCACCGCAGCAATAAAGGTTATTAAACCAGATACAAGTACTGAAGTTCTCCATTTTTTTGAAGTATTATTTAACTCGAAAAAAAAGAAAACGGAGGCTGCCATCATGGCCATTGTGCCAATAAAAAAAGTAAACGCGACATAATTATCGCTAGCAATTTTTAAATGTTCCATATTTTTTTGTTTTAATTTTCCCTACTCTTTTGGATTTTCGGGTACTCCACGTTTTTTTACTTGATTTCTGCCTTCAAGTTTTTTGAAAACAAGTGGAATTTGAAAAAGTTTAAATAAAATAGAGTAGAACCTCGAAAAACAGAGAATTACTCCATAGGATATCCTTTGGCTACCCAATCTTCTCTAATACCAACGGGCAAATCTAAAACTTTGGCATTTTTAAAACCTGATGAAATTAAAGCGTCATATGCCGGTTTAATATTCGGACAACTTGAATAAGAACAACATCCACAATAAACTACCACGGTTTTATTTTTATTTTCCATGGAAACAGTCGATTTTAGTTTTTCAATTCCGGTAACACTAGTTCCTCGGCCAGCAGATATAGCTGTTTTTATTAAATCCATTGGGCCAACATTAATTATAATTGGTAAATCTTTAGATTTAGCCTGAATTTTGTCAGCTAAATCTTTTGCTGGCATTAGTTGTTCTTTTGTCCAATTTGCCGGTTGACTAAATACTTTTGCACCTAAAACAATTAAAAATATTAAAGTGAATTTTCTTTTCATAATGCGAATTTTTGTTTAGTTCAAATTTATTAAAACGAATGGCTAAATAAAATAAATTAATTTTTTTTAAGAAAAATATAAAATTTAAATACTTAGTTAATTATCTATTTAGTGGTATAGCAATTCTATTTAAATCCAATTTAGTTTAGCAGCTATATTATTTCCATTTAATATTTTTTTTGCTTTTTTGTAACTTTTTTCAAAGTTGCTACACTTACTACTTAAATCTAAAATGGAATTATCCAAACAAGAACAGATTATGCAACTATATGCACCGGCTCATGAATGGTTTGAGCGTTATTGCTAAACACTCACAAAGCAATAAATGAATCAAACAATCTGTATCAACAGCTATAAAATGCTACTCGATTTTCGAAATTCAAAAAGTTAAAAACGCTTTATTTAATTATAGAAACAAAAGCAAAGTACGTCAGCTTCTAATAAGAAATTTACAAAACCAGTAATAACAATTACTAGATTGCGCTGATAGCAATAAAAAATTAAAATCTAGGGTATTTGTCAAGGAATTATTTAAATGAAAAAAGTATTTTTGTTACTATGTTTTTTTAGATGGAATCAATACTAAGTTATAAAACTACAAATCCGTTATTAGTAGATAAAATTTCGTCAATAGTTTTTTGGCGTAGGTCTGCTAATTTTACTGACTCAACTATTTTTTTACCAAACAATATCTGCGGATTTGGCTTTACATTGTCTGGAAATTTATTAGTGAAAAATGAAACTGGCTTTCAAATAATGCCAGCGTTTGGCACCAGGAATACACTAACCAAACCAAGTGAAATTAAAACCTCGGGGGATTTTTTGAATATTTCAGTGCGACTAACAATTCCAAACGGATTGAGTTTATTTACAAAAATACCAATGAATGTTATTTATGAAGAAGACGCAATTTCTCTAAACGATATTTTCTCGCATAAAGAAATCAACGAACTTGAAGAAGCGCTCCTAGGTACCAAAAACGATGAAGAAAAAATTAAAATATTAGAACTATTTTTAGTCTCTAAATTAATTGTTTCACATCCACCTATCTTTGTGGGACTCATTACTAAAATTCATGCTACAAAAGGACATTGCACAGTGGCGCAATTAGCATCATTTTTCTCGGTTTCAGAACGTACTATTAATCGATTATTCAATAAATTAGTGGGGGTTAATCCAAACAATTATATTAACCTTATTCGATTTAGAACCGTGCTCAAGTTTTCTTCCGAGTCAAACGCAGATTACTTAAGCAGTGCCATAAATGCTGGCTATTATGATCAGTCACATTTTATTAAACACTTTAAAGCATTTAGTACGCTTACACCTGCACAATTCGGTAATATAAATTATTTTGATAAGGTGTCCGATTTTTACAATCTTTAATTTTTTTTATCAAATACATTTGAACTAGATTTAATATTTAGTCTGATGAAACCCTTATTTACGTTATTTGCGATATGTTCGCTTAATTTATTATTTAGTCAAACATTACAGCGCAAAGTTCAATTTGGTGCACGAGTTGAATATGTTATCGAAAACGGCACCTCTGGTTGTAAAGTGCAGCAAGTTGCACGCGGTACCAGTGTTGCACTTAAGTTGCAGGAAAAGGATTTGATCCTAAAAATTGGCAATACTACATTTGCATCCACGGATGAATTCATAAAGCTCTTTTTAAATTATGCATCTGATGAAGAAGTTCAGTTGTCAGTACTCCGTGGTAATAAGAAAATAACGCTTAAAGCAAAAGCTGTTGCTCGTCCTTACGAAACAGATGATAATGCCACAGTAATTTATGATGAGGCCAACTATAAAGGCGGACAATTACGCGTCATCATTAACAAACCATTCAACGTAAACAAAAGGCCAGCCATACTTTTCATTCCAGGGTATACCTGCAGCAGCATTGATGAATTACCCCCAAGTCATCCATACAAACGCATCGTGGATGCCTACGTGGACGATGGTTACGTTACACTTCGTATCGAAAAAAGTGGATTGGGAGATAGTAAAAATACGCCGCCATGCGAGTCGTGTGATTTATTGGATGAAATTGAAAATTTTGAAGTGGGCTTAAAAAAATTGAAGTCACTCCCTTATGTAGATACCAATCAAATTATTATTGTTGGTCATTCGATGGGCGGAATCGTTGCTCCAGCTATTAGCGCAAAGCATCAAGTTGCCGGTGTTGTTGTTTATGGCACAACAGCTAAATCTTGGTTTGAATATCAAATCGAAATGTACCGTGTACAAAATGCTTTGGCCGGAATGAACCCCATTGAAGTAGAACAATCTGTAATTGCACAGTATGATTTAAATTATCGTTATTTCGTGAAGAAAGAAAAATTGGAAGACCTTGCAAAAGATCCCAAGTCGGATAGTGTCTTACGAACAACCTGGGAATACGATGGCAAAGGAAAAATTTATTCGAGAAATGCCGAGTATTGGAGACAAATACAGGATTATCCTCACTTAGAAAACTGGAAAAATACCAAAGCAAAAGTATTAGTGCAATTCGGAGAATCAGATTTTCAAGCCTTTTCAAAAGCCGATCATCAACAAATTGTAAATACCGTAAATTATTTTCATCCAGAAAATGCAACATTAATCTCTTATCCTTCAACGGATCATTATTTTGCGAAATCTGGCACCATGCAGGAAGCTTATAATAAATATACTAATGGACAAATCCAGAAGTTATTTGATGAATACAATCAAGACGTGGGACTTTCTGCAGTTAAATGGAGTAATGAAATCTTATCAAAAAAAGATGAGGTTAAACTTCCCGAAAAAGGTTGGCGAAAATTAAAAACTGATCGCTATCTGGGTAAGCAAGATGATATAACCTTTATCAACGAAAAAGAAGGTTGGTACGTGAATGGTTACGGCAGCATTTATCATACAAAAAACGGCGGAATAACTTGGGAAAAACAATTGGAAAAGAAAGGCACATTTTTTCGGTGCGTTGCATTTGTTGATAGTTTGCTTGGTTTTGCCGGAACGGTTGGTACAGATTATTTTCCAAATGTTACAGATACCATTCCACTATACTCAACTAATGACGGCGGTAAAACCTGGAGTCCGGTTAATTACAAAGGACCTTATGTAAAAGGATTGTGTGCCATTGATATTGTAAGAGAGCAACACATCAATCACGGAAAAATAGATTACAAAATTCATATTTACGGAGTTGGACGCGTTGGAAGTCCGGCTAATATGATGGTATCGCACGATGGTGGTTTAACTTGGACATCCAATAGCATGAATAAGGATTGCAGGATGCTTTTCGATATTAAAATGTTTGATAAGAATAATGGTTTTGTATGCGCTGCTACCGATGAAGATATAGAAAAATCGAATGCTTTAATTTTAAAAACGAGCGATGGAGGAAAAACATGGAAGAAAGTTTATCAATCCAATCGACCATTTGAAACGACTTGGAAGGTTTCTTTTCCAAGCGAAAAAGTGGGCTATGTTACCATTCAATCTTACAACCCTGATCCAAACGTGAAACAACAACGCATTGTCAAAACAACCGATGGCGGTGAAACCTGGAAAGAAATTAATTTGGTGGAAGATGCTGGCGCGCGAGAATTTGGAATTGGTTTTATTGACGAAAACCATGGTTTTGTAGGCGCTATGAACAGTGGCTACGAAACCAAAGACGGCGGATTAACATGGACGCCAATTAATTTAGGAATGGCTTGTAACAAAATCAGGATTTACAAAGATACCAATGGAAAAATCTATGGCTATGCAATTGGTGTAGATGTGATGAAGGGTGAATTTTAAATTAAAAGATATTAATGTTAAAACAATAAAAAATGAAAACTAAATTAATTCTTCTGCTTCTTACAGTAATTTCAATTAATAATTTATTAGCACAAGACACTCTAAGAGTTCTATTTTTAGGGAATAGTTACACATCATATAACAATCTGCCACAGCTTGTTCAAAACCTCTCAACCTCTGCTGGAAAAATATTGAACATAGATTCAAACATGCCCGGAGGATTCACCATGTCAGGTCATGCCAACGATGCAACAACTTTTTCAAAGATAAGTCAGGGTAATTGGGATTATGTTGTTTTACAAGAGCAAAGTCAAATACCAACGATTGATTTTTATCGCTATAACGATATGTATCCCGCAATGACAAATTTAAAATCACTTATTGAGCAGTACAATCCTTGTGCGAAAATTATTACTTATATGACATGGGGCAGAAGATTTGGTGGGATGCAATGTGACCCTAGCAATACTTATTGCAGTCCAAACTTTGTAAATTTTAATCATATGCAGGATTCATTAACAAGTGCCTATCTTGAAATAAGCGAACAATTAAATTTCCAATGTGCACCTGTCGGTGTGGTATGGCAAAATATACTCAACGATACTAATCTTGTTTTACACAGTGGAGATAATAGCCACCCTAACATTGATGGAAGTTATGTGGCTGCCTGTGCTCTTTTTAGTAGTATATGGAAACAAGCTGCCACCGGATTAAGCTATACTTCAGGGCTGTCAAATCAATTAGCGCAATATTATCAATTGATGTCTGATAATACTATTTTCAATAGTACAAATGACTGGAATCTTCTCATCAATAATCCTAGCGCTAATTTTAGCGAATCAATTTCAGGTTATACTGCCTCATTCACTAATTTATCATCATCAATTAATAATATACTAAATTATTTTTGGAATTTTGGAGATGGCAACACATCTAATATTCAAAACCCAAGTCATACTTATACAACTAGTGGAACTTATACAGTAACTTTAATCGCCTCAAATTGCATTTTTTCGGATACCATAACAAAAAACATTCAGATTGGATCAACAAATATTGAAGAAGCACAAGTTAGTACTTTTGAATTTTATCCTAATCCAACTACAAATCAACTACATTTAAAAACAGATAATAAATTAATTGGTTCGGTTTATACTGTTTATGACTTTACGGGTAAAACTATTTTGACTGGAAAAATTTTATCAGAACACACTGTTATTGAACTAGCAAATTTATCAAGTGGCATTTATTTGCTGAATGTTGGGGATAATTTACAAACTAAAACGTTTAAGGTAATAAAGGAATAAAGTAAGCCAAATAGTTAAATTCTATTTAGGAACGGCTTGTAATAAAATCAGAATTTACAAAGATGCAAATGGGAAATTCTATGGGAATGTGATTGGGGTGGATGCGATGAAGGGAGAGTTTTAAATGAATATTAACCAGTAAACTTAATTAAACCATGGACAGAAAAAGTTTGAAAAATAATATGTTGAAAAAAGTAATATGCCTGACCCTACTATTTTTCTTTATAATGAGTAATGTAAATGCACAAGATACTATTGAAACAAAAAAAAGAATTGGAATGCTTTTCGGAACAAATATTTTTGGATCAGCAGATAATAATATCCTCAGGACTACATCTAATGGCGGGTTTTTCTATTCAAAAAAGTTAAGTAAAAAGTTTTCTACATATCATGAGTTATCTATAAACAGAAGAAATTTTAGCAAAATCAAATTGAATGAAACAATAGAAGGAAACTATAGTGTAACAAACTTAAGTTTTTGTTTTGCACCTGAATATCATATTAATAAATACATGAGTGCGTTAATCGGTTATGGGTATAACAGAAATTTAAATCCTAAACTAGAAAAAACAACAGGCCCAATCGAAATAAAAAAAGAGATTGATAATTATGATATATTACTATTTGAATATAGATTAAACTACAAAGATGTTGTAGTAGGTTTTAGATATGATATTGGATTAAATTCACACTTTAAGTCTATTGATTACAAAATACAAAGTATTACATTCAATATGTATCTTAATATAAAAAAACTATCTAATTTGAAAAAATAAATGAAACAATTAATGTCGGATGTTCAAATCCTATTCAAAAACAATTGGAAGCTAATTTTAGTAATTACAATTTCATTCTATCTATTTTATTCCTATCCGGATATAAAAGAAGGAATTATGGATGGTTGGACAGGTAGATAAATTTTGTAAAAAAAATTCGAAAATTATGGAAATTGGATGGTAAAATAGAGGGAATTTAAATAAGCATTAATGGTCAATTAAAATATTAAATAGAAACAATTTAATTTTTTTTAAATGAATACACAAAATAAAAACATATTTAAAAAAACAGATTATACTAAAGTTTTTTTCGTTTTCTTTTTATGTATACTTTCTTCTCAGCTAACTGCTGAATCACAAAGTACTACTATAGCAAATAAAGCTGTTGATGGTGGTATAGGTTTAGGGTCAATTATAGCAGTAGTAGCTTCGTGGTCAAGAAACAAATCGATTTTATATGCTATAATACATGGACTTTTGGGGTGGATATATGTGATTTATTTTGCATTTACGAGAGAAGATTGATTATAAAAACCTTTGCAATCAAAATTTTAAATTTACAAGATCTAATAACAAGAGAAAAAAATAAAAGAACTAAACTAAATAAATTAATTACTGAATGAAAAAAATAGTATTTGCAATAATAAGTTCATGTTTAATAATACCTCTAGTTGCTCAACATATCTACGAAGTCGACTTAAACAAAATTAAAAATGATGTTTTACCGGTAAAACTCACTTTGTCAAAATCACCCCAAACTGATCAGGTAACTTATTCCTTTCCTGCAACTGTTCCTGGAACTTACGACACACAAGATTTTGGGCGTTTTGTTCTTTCAATGAATGCAAAAACAGAAGATGGAAAGAAACTTAAAGTTAAAAAGCAAGGCAATAATTCATTCATTATTTCTGATGCGAAAAAGTTGAAGTATCTTGAATATACTGTTGAAGATATTCTCGATAAAAAAGTAAAGAAAAATCCAATTTTTTCACCTGTAGCAACCAACTTCGTTTCCGGCAAAAACTTTATTTTTAATAACGGCGGAATATTTGGTTTTTTTGAAGGCGAAGAATCCAATCCGATTGAAATTAAAATCACCAAACCTGCTTCTCTTTACGGAGCAACATCTTTACCACAAACCGAACTGCGTGAAACACAGCAAAATTTCAGAGCAAATTCTTATCATCAATTAATGGATTGTCCCATTATGTTTTCCGTTCCCGACACTGCTCAATTTTATGTGGGTAAAACAAAGGTTACGCTTTCTGTTTATGATGTAAATGGAATTCCAAGGGCAAAACATTTTTATGAAACACTCAAACGCGATATGCAGGCTGTAGATGCATTTTTACCGGATTTACCAGTAGATAATTATACCTTCATTGTTTATGTAGATGATTTAAAAGAAATAGGAAAAGCATTAAGTGGAAAAATGGGATTGTTCAAAAAAATTAAACTCGCTTTAAAATTTCGTTCATTGGCATTGGGCGCGCTCGAGCATGGAAATTCTTCCACGTATTATCTCGCCGACTTTGGCTCAAACACTTCTTCAATAAAGGAACTTTCTCTCGATAATCAACTTTCAGGGGCAGCTATTCACGAATTTATGCACATTCTTACTCCTCTTGGTTTACATTCTCAGCACATAGGTAATTTTAATTATACGAAGCCAATTATGAGTAAGCATCTTTGGCTTTATGAAGGCGTAACCGAATATTTCGCAAATCTTATCAAATACAAAGGTGGTGTTTATACACCAGAGGAATATTTAAGAGAAATGGAATCTAAACTTTCTCAAGGCTTATCGTTCCCTGTTAATGAAATGTCATTTACCGAGATGAGTGCTAATGTGCTTGAAGAAAAATACCATAAACAGTATGGACAAGTATATCAGCGAGGAGCAGTTTTAGCCATGCTTTTGGATGCAGAAATACAGCGTCTTACTGCCGGTAAAAAAACATTGATAGATGTGATGCTTTCACTGAATGCAAGATATGGGGCCAACAAATCGTTTGATGAAGAATTATTTTTCTCAGAATTTGTAAAAGAAGTTCATCCCGATTTACAAAACTTTTTTTCACTTTATATAGAAGGTAAAAACCAATGGAAACCAAATGAACAACTGAATTATATTGGCATCAGTTACCACGACTCGCTTCAGGAATCAGGCATGTTATCTCCTTTAATTGAGAAGGATAATGATATTAAATTGAAAGCCATTGGAATAGGTCTAGAGCAACTTGTTATGAAAACAGGAGCTAACGAATGGGCTGGTTTTAAACCCGGAGATGTTATTAGTGTAAGCGATTACCGTGATGCTTTCGAACCTAATGGAAAAAAATTAAACGAAGGGGAAGTTGCAAAACTTCGCGTAAAGCGAAATAAAGAATTTATTACACTGGAAATAAAAGTAAGATATGGTATAAAGCAGAAAAGACATGCTTTGAGGTGGTCAAATCAATAATAGATGAACAATAAATTTTTAACTTAAGTAAAAAAGTATTAAATTATTACAAACAACTTAGATGCCTCAGTTCCTGTATAATATATCCATTAATTTGCAAAATAATTTTTCTAATAAAAATAAATCATCATGCTTACAATTGAAAACCTGAATAAACAATACGCTAATGGCGTTCATGCTCTAAACGATGTTTCTCTACAAATCAACACCGGAATGTTTGGATTGCTCGGGCCCAACGGCGCCGGTAAATCTTCTCTAATGAGAACGCTAGCCACTTTACAAGATGCAGATAGCGGAAATGTTCAACTTGGAAACATTGATGTATTGAAACAAAAAGATGAAGTGAGAAAAGTGTTGGGTTATCTCCCTCAGGAATTTGGTGTATATCCCAGAACATCCGCCCTCGATTTATTAAATCATCTTGCCATCTTAAAAGGTTACTCAAATAACGGAGAGCGTAAGCAAATGGTAGAAGCTTTGTTGCAAAAAGTTAATTTATATGAACACAGAAAAAAAGCAGTGAGCAGTTATTCCGGTGGGATGCGTCAGCGTTTTGGAATTGCGCAATGCTTAATTGGCAATCCTCAATTGGTAATCGTAGATGAACCAACCGCAGGACTCGATCCCGGAGAACGAAATCGTTTTTATAATATCCTAAGTGAAATCGGCGAGAATATCATTGTGATTTTGTCTACACATATTGTTCAGGATGTGAGAGAACTTTGCACCCAAATGGCAATCATGGACAAAGGAAAAGTAGTTTTCAGTGGAGACACCGATGAGGCACTGCTACAAATACGTGGAAAAGTTTGGGAAAAGAAAGTGAGTAAAGAAGAACTCAGCGCCTATCAAAATGAATATAAAATTATTTCCAATAAACTGGTTGGAGGTAAACCACTCATCCACGCATTCGCGGAGTCAGCTCCGGGTAATGGATTTGAAATGGCAGAAGAAAATCTTGAAGATGTTTTCTTTGCGAAATTAAACGGATTATTATAAAACTTTATCTCTGCAAATTATGTGGAAATTCATCAGACACGAATTAAAATATTGGTTGCGCTCACCCATGATTTGGATTTTCATGGGCATCAACACACTGCTGATTTTTGGAGCAGTTTCCTCCGATTCAATAACCATAGGAGGTGGCATTGGAAGCGTACATAAAAATGCGCCTTTCGTAATTCAAAATTATTACGGTGTGATGTCTTTGATTTGTTTGCTAATGACAACGGCATTCATGAACGCGAGCGCGAACCGTGATTTTCAATATGGAATGTATCAGTTCATATTTTCATCACCCATTAAAAAAAATCACTATTACTTCGGTAAATTTATCGGAGCTGTTATCATTTCTGTAATTCCACTTTTGGGCGTTTCATTAGGCGCTTTGTTAGGCCCTTTGATGCCGTGGACTGAAAGTGAAAGGTACGGAGAGGTAATCCTTCAAGGCCACTGGATGGGAATACTTGCTTTCGGAATTCCTAACACGATAATTAACGGCGTAATTCTCTATGTGCTTGCTATAAATTTTAGAAGTAGCATTGTATCATTTGTGGGGGCAATGTTGATTATTGTTTTGTATGGAATTTCTTCAGGGCTTGTCAGCGATATAGAAAAGGAATGGATTGCAATAATTACTGATCCTTTTGGCTTTCGTCCATTTGGTATACTAAGCAAGTACATGACCGTTGCGGAAAAAAATAATCAAGCTGTTGCAATAACAGGAATTTTTCTGATAAATAGATTAATTTGGGTAGGAATCGCAATTACAATTCTTCTTGTTGCTTACAAGAGATTTTCTTTTACATCTAAAAAGGAAAAAGCAAAAAAGGAAAAGCAAACCAACAACGATGAGCTTCATCAGCATTCCGGTATAGTTCAATTTCCATCATCTTCAACTGCAGGTAAATTTACACTGAGTTCATTCCTATACATGATTAATTTTGAAACGAAATCCATTCTCAGAAATCCAACTTTTATCATCATCACCATACTTGGCTTATTAAACCTTATTGGCGGTCTCATTTATTTTACTGGAGGATATGGAGCAGATCAGTATCCTGTAACTTACGATGTAGTTGATACCATTCGAGGAAACTTCAATATTTTTTTAATTGCCATCATAACATTTTATTCCGGCGTACTCGTATGGAAAGAGAGAGATGCGAAATTCAATGAAATTGCAGATGCCACTCCGGTAAAAACAAGTTTATTATTTCTTTCGAAATTATTTGCCATGATTAATGCGCTTGGAACCGTATTGCTTTCAACTATACTACTAGGTATGCTAGCGCAAACAATGATGGGTTATTATGATTACAAACCGGAGGTTTACTTTCATTCGTTGTTCTTTGGAGATTTACTTTCTTATTCGTTTTGGGTTGTTAGCGCGCTGCTTATTCATTATCTAATCAACAACCGTTATATTGCTTATTTTGCCTTCATTACTTTTATCATCCTGAATTCTTTTCTGTGGGGCGTCTTTGAGGTTGAAACCAATATGGTAAAATTTGCGCAAGGACCTTCTGTTACCTACTCTGATATGAATGGATTTGGTCCATTCACGCGTTCAGAATTTTGGTTTAATTTGTATTGGTTTTTATTTTGTGTCATTATTTGCTTTATTATTCAAGCATTCTACATCAGAGGTCAAGAATTGAAGTTTTCAAATCGATTTAGGAACGTTATCAAAAATTTAAAATACCAAAGCATCGCATTAGTAACGGCTTTAGTTGCTTTCTTGATTTGTGGAGGATTTGTTTTTTACAACACCAAGGTTCTAAATAAAATAGTTGCCTCTGACGAAGTAGAAAGAATTCAAGTTGATTACGAAACACACTATAAAAAATACGAGTTCATTGCTCAACCCAAGATCTACAAAGTAAATCATGATATTGAAATCAATCCACAAGAATTGTCACTTTCAGCTAAAACAACAATGTGGGTAAAAAATACGAGTGGAAAAAAAATTGACGAACTGCATTTTACTATGCCAACCGAAATTGACAGTGTTTTAATTTCAATAAATGATGCAAAGCTAAAGCTGCGCGATAATCGTTGTAAATACAGAATTTATTCTTTAAACAAAGTGATGCAACCAAACGATAGTTTAAGGATCGAGGTTACTGCTATACGTTTAACCAAAGGATTTGAAAACCAGGTCAGTTTTACAAAGTTAACTCAAAACGGAACTTTTTTTAATAACGAAGATATCTGTCCGTCCATTGGCTATAACGAAGGATTTGAAATTTCAGATAAAAACGATAGAGTAAAATATAAACTTCCTAAAAAGAGAAGAAGCCCTATTTTAAATGAAGGAGATACTGTTTCCCGAATGAAAAATTATGTAACACAAGATGCGGATTGGGTAGATGTGGAAACAACCATCAGTACAACGGAGGATCAGATTGCCATTGCTCCTGGAAGTTTAATTAAGGAATGGAAGAATGGAAACCGAAGATATTTTCAGTACAAAGTCGATCAACCCTCGCTTAACTTTTATTCATTCATCTCAGCAAAGTATGAAGTGGAAAGAAAAATGTTCAATGGCATTTCAATGGAAGTGTATTACCACAAACCCCATACGTTCAATGTGCCTAACATGATGAAGAGTATTGAGAAATCCATTAACTACTATACAAAAAACTTTGGCAAGTATTACCATAAGCAATGCCGCATTATTGAATTTCCTCGATATGCCGGTTTTGCTCAAGCCTTTCCGGGAACTATGCCTTACAGCGAAGGAATTGGCTTTATTGCCGATTTACGAGACGTGAAAGAAGAAGATATTGATTTTGTTTTTTATGTTGTTGCGCATGAAATGGCCCATCAGTATTGGGCGCATCAATTGTGTGGAGCAAAAATGCAGGGCAGCGAATGGATGAGTGAAGGCTTCTCGCAATATTCTGCCTTAATGGTAATGGAGAAAGAATACGGAAAAGATAAAATGAAAAAGTTTTTAAATTATGAAATGGACGGTTACCTTCGAGGGAGAAGTACAGAGTTTGAAGCCGAACGCCCAATTTATAAAACAGAGGGACAATCCTATATCCATTATCAGAAGGCGAGTGTTTTAATGTATTACCTGAAAGAAATGATTGGAGAAGACAATGTAAATAAAGCCATGAAAAATTTACTTGAAAAATACGCCTACAAAAAACCACCTTATGCTACTTCTCTCGATGCTGTTCGTGAATTCAGAAAAGTGACGCCTGACTCTCTACAATATTTAATTTCAGATATGTTTGAGAACATTACCATTTTTTCAAATCGAGTTACTGAGACAAAAGTAAATAAATCGGGTTCTAAATATGTAGTAAGTTTTAGTACCATTTCTGAAAAGTATTTATCCGATTCATTTGGAAGAGAAAAACCTTTGCCTTTGAATGACTACATCGACATTGGAGTTTTTGCAAAGTCAGAAGGTGTAGAACCTGGCAAGCCTTTAGTTATGCAGCGTTTGAAATTAACCAAAGTGAATAATGAAT
>JBIJCO010000044.1:0-21253 GCA_044344665.1 Bacteroidia bacterium
CAACTAACTACAGCGTGATTGGTATTGATGTTAACGGTTGTTCTAATTCGCAAACAGTTTCTCTTATCGTTAATTCTAATCCTATAGCCACAATCTCTGCCAGTGGTTCTAATACAATCTGTGCGGGAGATAGCTTAATTTTAACTGCCAATTCATCCAACGGATATCTCTGGAATAACAATATAACCACACAAAGTATATCAGTAATTTCGAGCGGAAATTATTTTGTAACGGTTACAGACATCAACAATTGTTCATCAACAAGCTCAATTGTTTCGGTTACTGTAAACAATATTCCGGGTATGCCTTTAATGTCAAGTAACTCACCAATTTGTGAAGGCGGAACACTATCGTTTACTGCAGTTACTACACCAGGAACGATTTATAACTGGTCCGGACCTAATTCTTTCTTTTCGATATTACAATACCCAATAATTAGCAACGTTTCTAATTTAAATAACGGTACTTACAGTTTAAATGTAACTTATTTAGGATGCACTTCTCCAACATATACAATACCCGCGGTCGTAAATAGTTTACCAATTATTTCCATAAATGCAAATACAACTAATTTATGCGCAGGTCAGTCACTTTCGTTATCTGCGAATGGTGCTGCAACTTATACCTGGAACCCAGGATTATTATCTGGAAGTAATGTAACAGTAAGTCCAACTGCAAATACAACCTTCACTGTTTCTGGGAGTGATAATTTCGGATGTGGAAATACTCAAACAATTAATATGGTTGTAAATGCCTTACCAAATGTTACAATAATATCTAGCTCTACCTTAATCTGTAGAAACTCATCAGCGACTTTAACTGCAGGCGGAGCAAATTCTTACACTTGGTTCCCTAACTTATCAAACGGAACAAACTTAAACGTTAATCCATCAGCTACAACAATTTATAGTTTGGTGGGAACTGATTTAAATGGTTGCGTAAATTCCGAGAGTATTACAATCAATGTTGCATCAATACCTTCATTAAGTGTGACAGTATCAAATTCAATAATTTGTGAAGGTGAATCAACTATAATAATAGCAGATGGTGCCTCAACTTTCTCTTGGAATCCTTTAGGCAGCACAAGTAATAGTGTTATTGTTTCTCCAACTTCTAATTCTACATATACTATATTTGGAGCAAATGGAATATGTAAAGATTCAACTACCATTTTCATACAGGTTAATCCTATCCCTACAATTTCTATAGTGGCTAGCAATACCATTATTTGCAGTAGTTCTGAGGTATCATTAAATGCTTTTGGCGCTCTTAACTATACCTTAGTTCCTGGCAATATTTTTGGCAATTCATTTACTCTAAACCCTACTAAAAGCGAAACCTATTCGATAACCGGAACAAATGCTCAAGGATGCAATAACACACAAACTATTTCAGTTACCGTAAATCCTTCACCAGTAATAACTATAATTGCCAGTTCTCTAAATATCTGTAACAATAAAACTGTAACATTAAATGTAATCGGGGCGAATTCTTATTCATGGAGTCCAATTATAGATAACTCATCTAGCATTTCAATATCTCCAAGTGTCACAACTACTTATTTTGTTGTTGGTACAGGTACAAATGGCTGTTTATCGCAAGAACAAAGCGTAACAATAAAAGTAGATTTTTGTGACATTAAAATTTACAACGGAATTACCGCAAACGGTGATGGAGTAAATGACGTTTTCACAATTGATAACATTCAAGATTTTCCAGATAACCATCTATTAATTTATAACAGATGGGGACAATTAATTTATGAAGAACATGGATACGATAATATTAATAAAGTTTGGCCGGCTAAAGAAAATATTGGGAAACTGAGCACATCAACCTATTATTATATTTTTTATCCGGATCAAAAAAGTGAACCACTTAAAGGATGGGTTGAATTAATTAAAGACTAAAAGATTGAAGAAAACAACTAAATACTTTTTTAAAATGAGATGTTATTTTGCAGTAATATTTTCACTAATCATTGCATTAAATATTAAAGCGCAACAAGACCCACAGTATAACTTGTACCAATTTAATCAAATGATAATAAATCCTGCTTATGCTGGTGCAAAAGAAGGTTTATCAATTGCAGGTTCTGTTAGAAATCAATTTACAGGAATTGATGGCGCGCCAAAAACCACCTGTTTAAGCATTCATAACCCTATCTTAAATAAAAACTTAGGAATAGGGTTAACATTAATAAATGATGCCATGGGCCCAAGAAATCTATATGGCATTTATGGCAATATTGCATACATTTTAAAAATTACTAAATCCTGGAAACTATCATTTGGATTTAATGGAGGGTATAACCGTTATCAATTTGATTTTAACAAATTAACTTTTAAAACAGCAGAAACTAATGCGTTATTTTATCAAAATCAAAACTACAACGCTCTAGATTTAAATGCAGGAATTTATTTAAGGTCGAAAGGCTTTTTTGCAGGTTTCAGTTCATCGCATTTACAAAACAACACATTATACGACTATAAAATACCTTCTGATACAACAAGCGGAAAAACAGGAACATTTGATTTTACTTATCGTTTAAGAACACATTTTACTTTCAATTTAGGCAAATCATTTAAAATAAATGACAACTTAATTTTTGCTCCAACATTCTTAATTCGAAGTGTTAATGAAACTTTGTGTACAGACGTTAATTTAAATGTTCTACTTTTCAGTAAATTGTGGTTGGGGGCCATGTACAAAAGTGCCAGCGGTCCGGGATTTTTAATGCAATATTATGTGACAAACAATTTAAAAATTGCATATTGTTTTGACACGGGATTAAATTACGCTGCAAAATTAGGAGCAAGCCATGAAGTTATGATTGGTTTTGATTTAAACAACAAGAGCAAAACTAAAATGTTAAATCCAAGATTTTTATAGTTAAACATGTTAAAACGTACTCTCTTTTTTTTATTGATAATTTTTCAAAATTATTTACTTTTTTCTCAATTGGAAAAAGGAGATAAATACTATGCAAATTATGAATTCAAAAAAGCTATTTCATATTATAAAAAAGCAACGAAATCAGATTCAACTATTTCTCAAATTGCCTATATCAAACTAGGAAATATTTATAAAAAAATAAATGAATACGCTAACGCAGAAAATTCATACAAGAGAGCCCTATCCATTAATATTGATGTTTCTCCCGATGTATATTACAACTACGCTCAGGTGCTAAAGGCAAACACCAAATACGATTTAGCTATTGAACAATACTCCAATTACATTAAACAAAGTCCAAATGATGAAAATGCAAAAAACGCAGCTAAATTTTGTAAAGAAATAAAATACTACAAAACTAAACCCATAGAATACGATGTAAAAAACATAGATAAAATAAACAGCTCTAAATCTGAATTTTGCCCATTTGTATTTAATGGTAAATTAATGTTTGTTGCAGAAAAAGAAGAATTTAATTTCGATGAATATAGCGTTGATGGTAATAGTGGCGAACCATTTTTAAAAATGTTTATTACAAGCGTTGAAGGAATTAAAACAGAAAAAATAAAATTAATTTCAAGTAAAATTAACACAGAATATCATAACGGTCCCGGTTGTTTAAGCTCTGACGGTAAATCACTTTACTTTACCAGAGTTGATTTTGACAAGCGAAAAAAAATTGTAAATAAGGCTAAAATTCTTTTCTCCAACCAAGAAAATAGTAAATGGGCAAATGTAAAAGAATTTGAATATAATGATGATAATTATTCTGTTGCTCACCCTAATATTAGTTCAGACAACACAAAACTATTCTTTACAAGTGATATGCCAGGAGGCTTTGGCGGAAAAGATATTTGGATGTGTTTGAAAGAGTCTACAGGCTGGAGTAAACCAATTAATCTTGGGCCTGACATTAATACAAGTGGTGACGAAATGTTCCCATCATTACGCCATGATGGAATTTTATTTTTCTGTTCAAACGGATTACCAGGTTTTGGCGGAATGGATATTTACTCTGCAAAAACAATTGACGATAAATGGTTATTAATAAGAAATGAAGGAATAAACCTCAACAGTAACCTTGATGATTTTGGCATTACCTTTTTAAACGATTCTATTGGATATTTTTCTTCTAACAGAATAGGCGGAAAAGGAAAGGATGATATATACATTTATAAATTCACAAATAAAAGTATTTCTGTTTCAGGGACTATATTACTTTCTGATAAAGATAAAATTCCTGCAAAAAATGTAAAAGTAACTCTGACTGATTCTGCCGGGGCAGCAATTAACACAACAAATACTAATACCGAAGGCTTTTTTGAATTCAAAAATTTAGATTCAGATAAAAAATATTTGGCAGTAATTGATGAAGAAAACGAGGCAAATTTTATTGGAAAAGCAAGATACTTTCTTGCCGACAATAAAGGACTTATTCAACGAGTTACTAATAATGTTAATGGCAACAAATTTGTTTTCAGAAATTTACCGCTTAGCCCAAATGGTTCGCCTGAGCTATCCTCAGATGATAATATAACTTTTTCAGGAAAAATTTTGCTTACCGAAAATATTCAAAACCCTGCTCCAAAAGTTAATGTTGTACTTTATGAAGAATCTGGGGTACCAGTATATACAACAACTACAAACGATAATGGTGTTTTTGAATTTAAAAATTTATCCGGAGATAAAAAATATTTTGCGGTGATTGAAGAATCCAACCCCGAATTTATTGGCAAAGCCCGATATTTTATGGCTGATAATAAAGGAAACATTCAACGAGTTACCAATACAGCCAACGGAAATAAATTTGTTTTTAAAAACTTACCATTCGATGCAAACAGCCTTCCTGATATGTATACGGAAGACACATTAACTATAGCCGGGAATTTATTGTACGGCGAAAAATCTGACAAAATTTTAAAAAACGCTAAAATTAAATTGGTTAATGAGTTTGGAGATGTTGTTATAGAAACTACAACTAACGAATTTGGAGCGTTTGCCTTTAGAAATATTCCGTCAGATCAAAATTACCTCATTACAATTGAGGAATCAGACGTTTCATTTCCTGAAAACACCAAAATAACCTTAACAAATAAAAATGGGAAGCAATTAAAAACATTTTACACCGGATCTAAAGAGAAATTCAATTTTAAAATTTTAAGCTCCGATAAAAATCTTATAACAGAAATGGATGTTGAAGACGTTAATTTAGTTATGGATGTTTATGGTTACATCTATGACCAAAATAAAAAACCAATTTCACGAATTAAAATTAAGGTTAATAGCAATAAAGTAAAAGAACAGGTTACCTCTAATGAAAACGGTAAATTTAATTTCAAAAATTTAAAAGGAGATGAAAATTATTTATTTGAAATAGATGAAAACGATCCCAACTTTAAAGGAATAACAAAAATTTATATAGCAGATGCAAAAGGCAGAATTTATAAGGTAATTGAGAGAAATAACAATGGTAAATTCTCATTTAAAATTATGGATGCAGATAAAGTTGCTATGGGCGAATTTGTATTAGAAGATCCTACAATGCTTAGTGCTAGAATGAAGAAAAAAGAAAATTCGAAACCAGATAAAACACAAAAGGGAGACCCTGAAAAACTAATAAACAACATGAAGGAAAAAGGTGAAACTGAATTAATTATCACTCAAAATATTTATTATAAATATGGCAGTTTTAAGTTTGATTCGTTATCCGAAAAAACTATCGATAAAATTATTAGCGCCATGAAAAAGAATTTAAATCTTAGTTTGGAAATTGGCTCTCATACCGACTCAAGATCGAGTGCTGAATTTAATTTAGAATTATCTAATAAAAGAGCCCAAACTGTAATGGACTATATTTTAACAAATGGCATTTCACGAAGCAGATTAACAGCAATTGGTTACGGCGAAGCAAAATTGTTAAATAACTGTGGCGATGATGTTCAATGTAGTGAGGATGATCATAAAATTAATCGCCGTACTGAATTTATAATAAAAGATAAAGCTACAGATTAATTCATCCTTTTCTATTTGGATTATCGTTTAAAAAAGCTTTCCAACCGCTATAAGATTTAGCACCCGAAACACTCTTTTTATGTTGATAAAAATGACACAAGGCAGCACCCAAAGCATCTGTAGCATCTAAAAATTTTTGTTCCTTTTCAATACCCAAAATTTGCACTAACATTGCTGCCACTTGCTCCTTGCTTGCATTTCCATTTCCTGTAACACTCATTTTTATTTTTTTAGGCGAATACTCCGTTATTGGTATATGCCTGCTCAAAGCCGCAGCAATAGCAACTCCTTGTGCCCTGCCTAATTTTAACATAGACTGCACATTTTTTCCAAAAAAAGGAGCTTCAATAGCCAACTCATCCGGTTTATACTCGTCAATTATAGCAATAGTTCGTTCAAAAATAATTTTTAAACGTAATGCATAATCATCGTACTTATCTAACTTTATTACCCCAATACCAAGTGGTGAAACCTTATTATTTTGTATATGAATAATCCCATAACCCATAACAATTGTACCAGGGTCAATACCCAATATTATTCTATCATTAACTGCCATTAATAATGTAAATTTAGCCTAATTTGGAAAACCGTAAAAAAATAATTTCTACAGCTATTAAAATACTTATAGGTATAGGAAGTTTTATTATTGTTTATCTGCGATTGAAAACGGAATTTACTGCAGAAAAAATAAGTATACTTTTACATGCTTTTTTATCGCAAAGAGGCTTCATCATTTTTATTATTTGTTTGTTTTTTATTTTAGTTAATTGGGGTATTGAAGCTTTCAAGTGGCTACTAATTACAAAACCTATTGAAAAAATAAACTATATAACTGCTTCAAAATCTGTATACAGTGGCATTTGCTTGGGGAATTTAGCTCCAGGTAGAGCTACCGAATTTATTGCAAAAATAATTTTTTTTAAACCAGAAAATAGAGCAAAAATAACGGTGCTTCATTTTATTAACGGTATGTTTCAATTAAGTGTTACCTACCTAATTGGTTTGAGCGCTTTGCTTTTTAAGTTAAATAAAATTGCAGAAGAATATGTTTGGTTAGCTTACACAACGTTTTGTATTTCACTGGTTGTTTTTAGCATATTTATTTTTTGTCTAATAAAAATAGATTACATTTTAAATTTAATCACTAAAAAAATAAATAAAAATCAATCGTTAAACAATTTTAAATATACGTTCTCAAAAACAGTATTATTCCAATTGTTCGGGTTATCAGCAATAAGATATATGGTGTTTTTTACGCAATATTATTTATTACTTACTTTATTCCAGGAACAACAATTAAGTTTTACCGTATTTGTTAGCATTGCCATTTATTATTTAATAACCACAACCATACCAATGATAAGCATTATAGAAGCTCCAATAAGAGCGGCCATTGCATTAATTGTTTTTCAAGACTTAGAAATTTCAAATTCGGTAGTGGCATTAACATCTATTTTAATTTGGCTTTTTAACATTATACTGCCAAGCATTTACGGCTACATAGTTTTGGTAAAACAAAATTTTGATTTTAAACTATTCAACTCGTCAAAATGATCATTTTTATAGTCATAAGTTTTGGCCTATTAATTTTTTATAGTTCACTTTTAATTTACTTTGCCATTGGTTTTAAAAAAACAAGTTACTTTAATCCGTCCTACAAAAACACAACACCACTAACAATTATTATTTGCGCAAGAAATGAAGAAAAGACAATTTCACGGTGCATCGCATCAATATTAAATCAAGATTATGATTTAACTAAAGTGGAATTAATTTTAATTAATGACGCTAGCAAGGATAAAACTGTTATAAGAGCTGAAAAAATTTTAACGCAATCAAAAATTGATTATAAAATTATTTCAAATCCATTTCAAAAGGGTAAAAAACTAAGCATTGAATACGCATTAACATTTGCTAAAAATGAACTTATAGTTTTACGCGACGCTGATACTTTTACCAATTCAATATTTTGGCTACAAAGCATTGTTGATTTTAAAATAGAAAATAGCTCCGATTTAGTCATTGCACCGGTGGCAATAGCAGACAACTTTGGCCTTTTGTGGGCACTCCAGGCTGTAGAGTCTAACATTTTAACCTTATTAACTTGTGGCAGTAATTATTTTAATAGATCCTTTCTATGTAACGGCGCTAATTTAATTTTCACTAAATCAATTTTTAAAAAAGTTAATGGCTATTCATCACACTTAAATATAATGTCGGGTGACGATGTTTTATTTTTAGAGGATGTAAAAAAAATTAAACCTGTAACTATTAATTATTTAAAATGTTTAGATGCCATAGTTTATACTTATCCCGCCTATTCTTTTAAAAAATTAATAACTCAAAAAATTAGATGGGCGTCAAAATATAAATACAATAAAAACAAACTAAATTCATTTTTAGCATTTTTGATTTTTATAATTAATAGTGTATGGCTAAGTTATTTTATAACTTGGTTTTTAAGTAATCAAACAGAAATAGCTGCATTGTATTTTGTTTTTTTTAAATTGATAATTGACAATTTGTTGTTATTTTTAACTTCAGGTTTTATAAAAACTAGAGGGTTAAAATGGTACGTATTGCCGGTTAGTTTTGTTTATCCTTTGTATGCCGTAATTGTTGGAGTTACATCAGTTTTGATTAAACCTGTTTGGAAAAAATAAATTGTGTTTTTTAATAAAAAATCTATAGACTTTAATTCTGAATCGTTAAGTAAACAAACTTGGCGAAAATTTAAGCGCAATAGGATTGCTGTTTTTGGGTTGATAATTATTTTAACGGCTTGTCTTATTTCAATTTTAGGTTATTTAATAACACCAGATAACACTCCATACGCAAACGACCAAAAGCCCGAGCTTCACATAAAATCACCTGGTTTTACTGTAAAAATGTTGGTTGTTAAAAAAAATCAAACGTCTATTCGTACCTCTGTTATTAAGCAGATGCTTTTTGGTAAAAAGTCAGAATTTGTTAACTATACTTTACAAAAATATCAGTTTAATCGTCAGAATATTATTATCGAAGAGTATTCAGGACATAACAACAAAAAGCAAAATACTAGTTTAAAATTTAACATTGCTGATGTTGTATATGCTATTGATAAAAAATTTCCATTGACCTACGACTCAATAAAAAATGAAATTTCATTTAACGAATTAAATAATCCGATAAGAATTAGAAAATCGATTACTGAACTTCAACACATAATTGAAAAAGAAAACATTATTACTAAAACATATTTACTGGGAACAGATTTATTGGGTCGCGATTTATTAAGCCGTTTAATTATTGGTACACGAATTAGTCTTGGCGTTGGTTTAGTGTCTATTGTAATTTCTATTATAATTGGCATTTTTTTGGGTTCTATTGCCGGATACTATAGGGGGAAAACAGATGCGGCCATTATGTGGTTATTAAATGTAGTGTGGAGTATCCCTACATTATTATTAGTTATTGCCATAACTTTGGTTTTAGGAAAAGGCATCCTCCAGGTTTTTATAGCCGTTGGTTTAACCATGTGGGTTGATATTGCACGAATAGTGCGTGGACAGGTTTTAAGTATTCGCGAAAAAGAATTTGTTGAAGCCGGGAAAGCATTAGGATACAAAAACACACGTATAATCTTTAAACATGTTTTACCTAATGTAATGGGCCCTGTGGTTGTAATGGCTTCAAGTAATTTTGCTAGTGCAATTTTAACCGAAGCCGGTTTAAGCTTTTTAGGCATTGGCGCACAACCTCCTCTACCCTCTTGGGGAGAAATGACAAATGCACATCATGGTTATATTTTAATGGACAAAGCCTATTTAGCGTTTATTCCCGGCATAGCCATTATGGTTTTAGTTCTTGCTTTTATGTTAGTAGGAAATGGTTTGCGCGACGCGGTAGACAATAAACTAACAAACGACAAACCGATAACATAAATTCAAAACTATTTGATTTTTGGGTAAATTTAAAAGACTCGTTAGTTTAACCATTATGCGAAAATTAATTTTCTTAATTTCTATAACTGCACAGGTAATTGCGCAGGACAAATTAGGCTATAATAGTAGCACCTATGCTGGAATTAGCAGTATTTATGCTAACCCAACTAATCTGTTGAATTCCAAAATATTTATAGATTTTAATCTAGTAGGCGCCGGACTATTTATTGAAAATAATTTTCTTTACTTCCCTAAAAAAGATTTCTCTCCAATCATCAAAAAATTTACAGACCCATTGCAAAATACAACTGAAGCAACTAAACGCGGTTTTTTAAATTTAAAAATTGAAGGGCCTTCTGTCGGAATTTCTTATAATGATTTTTCATTTGGATTTTTCGTTAATGGAAGAGTAATGGCTTCAGCAAAAGTTTCAAAAGATTTGGCCACTCTTGTAATTAAAAATTCATCTCAACCCAATTATATTGGCCAGTCTGTAAAAAATCAAAATGCCTTTTTTTCGGCAGGTTCATGGGTTGAATTTGGTCTCAATGCAGCATATATGTATAGTAGAAACCACTATACGTTTAAAAATTTTGGTGTAAATTTTAAATATTTAGTAGGAATTGCCCATGCCGATATCCGATTAAATGATTTAGATTATGATATTACCAACTCTAATACATTAGAAAACTTACGTTTAAAAGCCTCGTATAAATTTAATGAACCAAATTGGAATGCGGGCAAGGGTTTTGCTGTTGACTTGGGATGGAGTTACTCAAAAATGTTAGATGCAGTAAGCAATTATTATCCTAATAATAAAAAAGCAAATGGCTGTAAACACATTGATTATAAATATAAATTTGGTGTATCTGTAACAGATTTAGGCTTTATCAATTACAAAAAAAATGCTTCTGTAAAAAAAATTGAATATGAAAATGGTGAAGTTAATTTAGATAGTTCAAAAATAAATTCAGTTGAAAATTTTGATGCAGAAATTTCAAAAGCCGGAAATGGATTAAATGTAAAAAGTAAAGATCAATTTATATCAATCATGCCTATTGGCTTAAGCGCGCAGTATGATTATAACTTAGAGAATTATTTTTATTTAAATTCTATAATTATTATTGGACCATACATTTTTGGAAATGTAAAAAGACCAGATATGCTTGCAACAACCGTACGTTATGATCGAAAGTTCTTTGGGGCAGCAATTCCAATATCGCTCTATGATTGGCGATATCCACAGGTAGGTTTTTCATTAAGATTAGGTACCAATTTTATTATAGGTACAGATAGAGCTGGTTATATTTTTGGAAAGGTAAGAGATACCTATGGTGCTGATATTTATTTTAATTTAAAAATTGCTTTGTTTAAACATTGTAAAGCTAAAAGGAGAGGCATGAAAAGTATTTACGATTGCATTAGGCGAGATAAATAAACTAAATTTTCTAAGAAAGTCTTGTACTAATAAAGCTTGATTTATTTATTTTATTATTCCATTTCTAATCCCTTTTATAGAGCTCATAACCTATTTAAAAAGTAACATTAATTTTTTAAAATTTCAGGTATGGCATTTACCCAAGCATCGGCACTATTTAAACTATTAACGAGTGTAATTTTTTCTCCACCAAATTCATTAAATATTTCATTGTATTCGGTCCCAATTTCGTGAATGGTTTCTAAACAATCTGCAACAAAAGCAGGCGAAAAAACAAGTACTTTTTTAAAACCTTTTTTTGCTAAATCTTCAACAACCTTATCACTAAAGGGTTTTAACCATTTTTTATCTAACCTGCTCTGAAATGCCGTGGTGTATTTTCCCTCCGGTATATTTAAGCCCTTAACCAACTGCCTGGTAGTTTCAAAACAGTTTGCACGATAACAATATTGATTATTTTTTGTAATAGAATTGCAGCAATCTCCTAATTTGCATGACTCATTTCCGTAGTGAACAGAGCCTTTTAGTATTTGTCTTTCGGGTAATCCGTGATAACTAAACAAAACATGATCATATTCATTAATATTAAATTTTTTACCTTCTTGCAATAATGCCTCAATAAATTTTGGGTGATCATAAAATTTACTGATAATATTTAGATTAGGAATTACCTCCCAACTTTTTATTTGTTTTAAAACTTCTTCTATTGTGCTTCCTGTACTTGAACTTGCATATTGAGGATATAGAGGCAGTACATGTATTTTTTCAGGTAAATGCTTACGTAATTTTTCAAGTGCTTGTTTAATGCTTGGCGATTGGTAGCGCATTGCTAATTCAACAACGTATTTATCTCCAAGTTTTTTTTGTAGTTTTTCTTTTAATTCAATACTATTTAATAATAAAGGAGAACCTTCTTTTGTCCATATATGTTTATACAATGCAGACGATTTAAAACTACGAAAAGGTACAATAATTAAATTAACCAAAATAAATCTGCCAATGGCATTTATATCTATTACTCGCTTATCATTTAAAAATTGAGTTAAATATTTACCAACTTTTGTTGGGGTCGGAGCATCAGGCGTTCCGAGATTTACAAGTAAAATTGCTTCTTTCATAATTTAATAAACAACTAAATTTGGTTTGTGTTTAAGGATTAGGACTTTCTTCTTCTTTAATACCAACTTCTTCCTAGTTATGAATTGGCGGTTTACTGGAAAATTTTTTCTGAAAAATAATTATGATGATAACTCCGCCTGAAATAGCAGCATCGGCGAAATTAAATATTGGTCTGAAAAACTGAAAGTCATCGCCTCCCCAAATTGGAAACCACGACGGAAAGTGTCCTTCAACAATCGGAAAATAAAACATATCTACAACACAACCATACATGCTTTTCGCATAGCCTTTACCTGAAAATTGCGCAATACCATCGTATGGGAGATATTCATTAAACTCCGGATTAAATGTAGTTCCTTTGTCAAAAATTAATCCATAAAACGCACTATCTAAAATATTACCCATTGCACCAGCTAAAATTAAGGAAACAGAAAACACAAAACCTGCATTCTCCTTAGCTTTAATTAGATATCGTATATATAAAATTCCTGCTATACAAGCTAAAATTCTAAAGATACTTAGTGTTAATTTTCCAATCTCACCACCAAATTCAAAACCAAATGCCATACCCGGATTTTCTGTAAAATGAATAATACACCAATCGGCGATTTTAGTAACCTCTCCAAGTGGAAAGTTAAGTTTGATATATATTTTAATGAACTGATCTACAAAAAGAACAGATAATATTGTGATTAAAGGAATTTTATAGGTCTTAATCATTTATAAAATTTTTAAAAGTTTATAAAGATAATCTTTTTAATTTTTGTTTGATTACAGGAAATAAAAAAGCTTGTCTTAATAAAAAGACAAGCTTTACTAGAAATTTACTTTTTTCTATTGACCTAATTTAGCGTCGATACCTAAAGTGGCGTGAGGCACAGAACGCAAGCGTTCCTTAGGAATTAATTTTCCGGTTACTCTGCATATTCCGTAGGTTTTATTTTCAATACGAACCAATGCATTTTTTAAATTCACAATATACTTTTCTTGACGAGATGCCAGCTGAGCAGTTTCTTCTTTACTCATTACATCACTACCGTCTTCTAATAATTTAAAAGTTGGCGAAGTATCGTCAGTACCATGATTATCTTCGTTACTTAATGTTTGCTTTAATAAATCGTAATCGCTTTGAGCTTCTTTTAATTTAGACAAGATTAATTCTTTAAATTCAGCTAGTTCTTTGTCAGAATAGCGGGTACGCTTATCTTCAGTGTTAACAAATGGTTTAGGCTCTGCAGTTCTGTTCTTTTTTATTAATGGCTTATTAATATCTATCTGTAGTGGTCTATTACGAATGTAGGCTTCCATACTATTGCCGGTTGATTTTCCGTCATTTTTCTTACGACGGCCACGGCCACGCTTTTCAGGAATTTCATCATCATCATCATCAATATCTGCCGATCCTCCGCCTTCTAAATCAACCAAACCTGCTTCGTCGAGTCCTCCATCAATTATAGCGGCGTCATCATCATCCGGTTTTTCGTAATCATCTTTTACATCTTCTTCATCTTCCTCGGTTTCCTCTTCAGGAATATCTTCTTCTTCATCCTCATCTTTCTTACCTTTCTTTTTTGCTTTAGCTACTCCTGCTTTTTTAGAAGTTGCTTTTTTTGCAATGGCATCAATTGGTTTACCAGCAGTTTTTTTTGGTTTAAGTACGTTTTTAGTCACAGGTTTTGATTTTAGTACAGTTTTTATAGTTTCTTTTGGTTTTGCTTTTGCTATTAAAGTTTTAGCAGTTTTTTTTGCGATTGGTTTAACAACTTTTGGTGCCGGTTTTTTTACTGTAGTTTTTTTAACCGGTTTAATAACTTTCTTAACGGTTTTTGCAACTTTTTTGGGCGCCACTTTAGTTGCTACTTTAACAAGTTTTTTTGCCGTTTTTTTTGGTGCAACCTTACTTACCTTTTTTGCGGGTTTAACAACTTTTTTTGTTGCTGGTTTACTAACTTTTTTTGTAGGTTTGGCAGGTGTTTTGGCTTTTTTTACCTTGCTATTATTTTTATTTTTAGCCATAATTGTAAATTTAATTTAATTTTTCAATGGTAATTAGGGTTGATATTTGATCGTCGACTTCAAGTTTTATCGCATTATCAGGCGACAAATTTTGTACAACTTGTAAATCGCTGGTTAAAGTTTCGGAGCAAATATAAACTAAATTGTTTTTAATTGCATGATCTAAATCTGAATTTTGTTGAATTTTGACAAATATCCTATCTGTAACATCTAGGCCGGTTTCTTTGCGTAAATTTTGTATCCTATTTACCACTTCGCGTGCCAAGCCTTCATTTTTTAAATCTTCTGTTAAACTCACATCCAATGCAACGGTTAGAGGGCCGTTATTAGCGACTTTCCAGCCGGGCATGTCTACAGGTATAATTTCAACATCCTCGGTCTCTAGAGTTATTTGGATATTATTAACCTCTAGTGTAAATGTTCCGTTTTTTTCAATACTAGAAATAATTGAAAGAGCGTGATTGTTTGCATATAATTGAACCGCTTTCATATTTTGCCCGCATTTTTTACCTAGTGTTTTAAAATTGAGCTTTAAATTTTTTACAATTTGTGTTTGGCTCTCGTTAACAAAATCAATTTGCTTTACGTTAACCTCACTTAATATTAAATCTTTTACCGCTTCAACTTTTTCTTGAAAGGAAACATCTAAAACAGGGATTTGGATTCGTTGAAGTGGTTGACGAACTTTTAAATTTTCTTTTTTACGAATAGATAATACCATTGAAGAAATTTTCTGAGCAAGTTCCATACGCTCTTCCAAATTCTTATCCTGATATTTTTTATTAACCTCAACTAAAGTAGTTAAATGAACAGATTGGTTACTACGAGTTAAATTTTGATACATCCAATCAGCAAAAAAAGGAGCTATCGGACTCATTAATTGAACAACAGTTGTCAAACAGGTGTATAAGGTTTCATAGGCAGCAATTTTATCATCGCTCATTTCACCTCTCCAAAATCTACGTCTGCTTAATCTTACATACCAATTACTTAAATGCTCATCAACAAATTCCTCTATACAACGGGCAGCTTTATGAGGCTCAAACTGATCATAGTTTAATGTAACCTCTTCAATTAAGGATTGTAATTTTGAAATTATCCAACGATCAAGTTCAATTCTATTTTCAATAATTGTTTGATTTGTTTCATTTGCAATAAACGCATCTACATTAGCGTATAAAGCAAAAAAACTATAAGTATTATAAAGCGTTCCAAATAATTTTCGTTGAACTTCTGCAATCCCCTCTAAATCAAATTTTAAATTATCCCAAGGCGCTGCATTTGCTATCATATACCAGCGCGTAGCATCGGCTCCGTATTTATCTACAGTTTCAAACGGATCAATAGCATTGCCAAGACGCTTACTCATTTTGTTTCCGTTTTTATCTAGCACTAAACCATTAGAAACAACATTTTTATAAGCTACTGAATCAAAATTCATTACTGCAATTGCATGAAGTGTAAAAAACCAACCTCTTGTTTGATCTACTCCTTCTGCAATAAAATCTGCCGGAAAATATTTTTTATCGTCAATTAAGTTTTTGTTTTCAAACGGATAATGTAATTGAGCGTAAGGCATAGCACCGCTATCAAACCAAACATCAATTAAATCGGGTTCACGAAATAATTTTTTTCCGTTTTTCTCAAGAATAATGTTATCCGCATAGGGCTTGTGCAAATCAAAAGAATCATAGTTTAATTTTTCAAAATTTCCTGGAACAAAATTTGCCAAAGGATTTGTTTGCATAAAACCTTTGATAATAGAATTTTCAATTTCACTTTTTAATTCTTCAGCACTACCTATAACCAATTGTTCAGAGGCATCTTCACTTGTCCAAATTGGAATTGGTATACCCCAAAAACGAGAGCGGGAAAGATTCCAATCATTCAAATTCTCTAGCCAATTACCAAACCTACCTGAACCTGTTGCTTCTGGTTTCCAATTTATAGTTTTATTTAACTCTATCATACGGTGTTTCATTTCCGTTGATTTAATAAACCAAGAATCTAGTGGGTAATATAAAACCGGCTTATCAGTTCTCCAGCAATGCGGATAACTATGCTCATAAGTTTCTTTCTTAAAAAGTTTACCTTCTTCTTGTAATTTTAAAACAATACGCTCATCTACACTTAAATAAACTTTTAACTCTTTAATTTTTTGATTTTCCTCTAATATTTTTTTCTGATTCAGAAACTCAACTTGCTTTTCCGTTTCAGTTAAATAAGCTTCTTTTACGTATTCCTCACCATATAAAAAAATTCCATCATTAACCTCAGGCAAAAATTTACCTCGTTTATCAACTAGTGTTAAAGAACCTATTCCATTTTGTTTGGCTACTCTAAAGTCGTCAGCGCCAAAACTAGGGGCAATATGAACTATTCCTGTCCCATCGGTTGTGGTAACAAAATCACCAATAATTACTTTAAACGCATCTCCATCTGTTGGCTTAGTAAAAGGGAGAAGTTGCTCATAGCATGTGCCAGCTAACTCTTTACCTTTTATGGTGAATAAAACTTTAAACGGAATAATTTTATCGCCTAATTTAAAATCTTGAAAGTTTACATCTGCATTTTTTTCAGGAAAATATTTTGTTAATAAATCTTTTGCCAATATAACGTTTTGCAATATACCGCTAAATGGATTATATGTTTGTACCAAAACATATTCAATGTCTTTTCCAACAGCTAAAGCGGTATTAGATGGCAAAGTCCAAGGGGTAGTTGTCCATGCTAAAAAATAAGTAGGGATAGTACTTTCAAAAATTTCATTATTTATTTTTAATGAATTAGTAGAAATTTTAAATTGAACTGTTGCCGTTCTATCTTTTACATCCTTATAACATCCCGGTTGATTTAACTCATGTGAAGATAAGCCAGTACCTGCAGCAGGAGAGTATGGCTGAATGGTATAACCTTTATAAAGCAGATTTTTGTTTGCTAAATTTTTTAATAGCCACCATACACTTTCAATATATTTATTATCATAGGTAATGTAAGGATTACCCATGTCAACCCAATACCCCATTTGAGCAGTAAGACCTTCCCATTTGTCAGTATATTTCATTACCTCTTTTCTGCAAGCTTTATTGTAATCTTCGACAGAAATAAATTTTGGGCTGTTTTTATTTCCAATATCTTCTTTCGTAATTCCCAAAGATTTTTCTACACCCAATTCAATTGGCAAACCATGCGTATCCCAACCTGCTTTGCGCTTTACCTGAAAACCTTGCAATGTTTTAAATCTGCAAAAAATATCTTTTATGCTTCGCGCCATTACATGGTGTATGCCCGGCATACCATTGGCGCTTGGCGGACCTTCATAAAATACCCATGGTTTATTTTCATCTCTTGAATTTACAGACTTTTCAAAAGTTTTATCATTTTCCCAAAATTGTAAAATATCTTTTGAGATTTGAGAAAGGTCTAACTTTTTATATTCAGGGTATTTTTTCATTTTATAATTGGTAATTGCTTCAAAAAAAGGAGAGCGAATTTAACAAAAAAAGCTAAACAGACTAATTTACTTGCTGTAAAAAATAATGATACTAAAGGGATGTTTTTTAAAACTACATACCACTACCAAAGTGACTCATACTTTCGCGTTTCATAGGAGGTACAGTAATTACGGGGATATTACTTAATTCTACTATTTTTTCTCCTATTGTTCCACTAATCATATCGCCAAAACTGAGGTCTTTTTGGTTCATTTGAACAATGATGTCTCCCTCATTTTTATTGGCGTACTCTACAATAGCCTCAGCCGGTTTAGTGCTGGGTATTGATTTATTGGTGCAGTTAATTCCTTTCTCTTTTATAAACTTTTTTACTTGCTGCAAATATGGTAATAACTTATTCTCATATTTTTGATCGTTTGGATTAAAAACAGAAACAATTCTAATGTTTGCTGAATATAAATGAGCCAATTGAACTGCAATTCCAACCTTTTCTCTACTTTCAGGACTTAAATCAAAAGGCATGATAATATTTTTGCATCCATTTCTATTCTCTGCAGATCGGATGGTAATTACCGGACAAGGTGTTTTTTTGATGAACTTGCTAACTTTAGTAGATCCCATAAAACTTCTGAATTTAACTTGATCATCTAATCCTATTACAATTAAGCTGCAATTTAACTCTTCGGCTTTATCATCGATTAATTCGTAAAAATCGCCTTTTAAACATAAAGTTTCTACATCCAAACCTGACTCAGCTTTAATAGAAGCAGCTAGCTCAATTAGTTCAGATTTTTTTTCATCAGGATTATGTTCAGAGGCATGCATCAAAATAAGTTTTGATTTTGTAAACTTTGCTAAGTTGTAAGATTGTTTAATTGCAACTATAGACTGCTTTGAAAAATCTACTGGAATTAAAACGGATTGGTTTGAACGAATTAGCATAAAATAAAATTTTATACTAAGTTAAAATAATTTTTAACATTTAAAAATGATTTATTAACGATTTAACAACATTAATAAATCATAAATTAAGATGTAAACAATTGATTACGAATTAATTAAGGCTAAAACCTTTAATTCAATTGCAATTGGTGTGGGTAATTTATTTATCTCGATAGTGGTTCTGCAGGGAGGATTTTCTTTAAAATACTCGGCCCAAATGCGATTATATACAGGAAAATCGTCCTTCATGTTGGTTAAAAAAACAGTAACATCTATAATGTTATCCCATGAACTTCCCGAATCTTCGAGAATGTATTTTATATTCCTGAAAACACTATGGCATTGTTGTTCAATATTGTAACTTATTATTCTGCCATTTTCATCTAATTCCACGCCGGGAATTTTTTTTGTTCCTTTTTCCCTTGGGCCAACCCCGCTCAAAAACAACAAATTACCAACACGTCTGGCATGTGGATATAATCCTACCGGTTCGGGAGCCTTAGATGATTCTATTTTTTCTGAATTTGACATAAACTACTTTTTAATAATTTACGAATTTAACCATATTTATACTAAAGCAGTGTTATCGAAAAAAACATTTTTATATTATTTTAAAGATGAATTATTTTTTAAATCTAAATTGTAAACTAATTAGTTATTGTTTTTCAGGATTTAACAAAATTCAAGAATACAAAAATCTGTACTTGACTATTTTTTTAGCATAATAACAGAATGGTTACTTTAACAACCAGCTACTGATATTAAGCAAAATTATTTACTACTTTTAGGCATGTTTGAAAAACTAAAGCTGTTTGATAGATATTTATTGCTTAAGATAAACACTATTCATAACCCTTTATTAGATGATGTTATGTGGTTTTTAAGTTACACCTGGCCAACTATTTTAATTGTTTTGTCTGTAGCATTTGCGTTTTATAAAAAATATCAGCTAAAAAAAGCTATTGAATTTTTACTTGGCTGTGCAATTGTTTTTGCATGTGCAGATTTTTCATCTAATACCATTAAACATACTGTTGAGCGTTACAGACCAACACATAATTTAGAAATCAAAGATCAAATTCACACTGTAAATAATTATAGAGGCGGAAAGTTTACTTTTTTTTCGGGGCACTCAGCAAATACATTTGGAATAATAACATTTATTTTTTTATGCATAAACTGGCTCCAGTTAAAATATAAATTATTATTGTTTATTTACCCTTTCTTAGTTATTTATAGCAGAATATACCTTGGCGTTCATTACCCCAGCGATGTGTTTGCAGGAATGCTAGCCGGAATATTTATTGGCTGGTTAATTTATAAAATCATGAACAAACATTTTTTAAAGTTTGATGTTCAAAAAAATTAATATACTTTTTTTTATTTTAAGCTGCCTTACAATAGAGTCACAGATTCCAAATACCGACATTTGGCTTTTTAAACTCAAACGTAATAAAAATGAATTGTTGCCGGTTAATCCTATAAATATAACTAATAGGCCAGGTTATGATAATCAACCTTCATTTAGTAACGATTCAAAAAAAATATTTTATGTAAGTATAAAAAGTGATAAGCAGTCAGATATTTTTTGTTATCATATTTCTAAAAAAACCACTATTCAATTAACAAACACAACAGAAAGTGAATACTCTCCTTATTTAAATCAAAATAGCAATTATTTAAATTCGGTAGTTGTAGAAAAAGACAGCTCTCAACGTATTCATTTTATTAATATTCTTAACGGCCTTAGCGAAAAAAAAATAGACATTGATTCTGTGGGTTATTATACATTTTTAAATTCAGACACATTTCTATATTACAAACTAACCAATCCGCACTCTTTAAGGTGTTTTGTTATCAGTACAAAAAAAGATTTTTGGTTGGCAAATAGTCCTGTTAGAGCTTTTAAAACAATTAACCGCCACTCTTTTATTTTTGGGATTAAAGATTCGGTAAAAGTAACTTTCTATACATACGATTTCAGATTACAAAAAGCAGAAAAGTATGCTCAATACAACTCCCTGAATGAAGATTTTATTTGGCATCAACAATTTGGATTAATTAAATCTGAAGAAAATAAACTTTGGCGCTTTGAGGAAAAAAATAAAAATTGGATTTTATTTTGTGACTTATCGCCTTATGGGATACAAAAAATTACCCGTTTCTCATTTGATACCAAAAATAAATTTTTAGTTGTTGTAGATAATATTTAAAAAATGTACGAGCAAAAAACAGGAGACTTATTTTTTAGCAACGATAAATCTAAATTACAAATTGAGGTTATTTATTCCTTTTTAAGTAAGGAAAGTTATTGGGCTAAAAATATTCCTTTTAAAACAGTCGATGATAGTATAAAAAATAGTTTATGCTTTGGTGTGTATACCAAAGAT
>JBIJCO010000066.1:0-6250 GCA_044344665.1 Bacteroidia bacterium
AGATGAAAACACTCGGCAAAATTTAATTACTGATGCCTTAACAGAAACTGAACGATTAAACTCTTTAATTGATAATGTTTTACTGGCAAGCAGACTTGATTCGGGAGAATTTAAATTTAATCTTGAAAACCATAATTTAAGCGAACTTATTTTAACTACACTTAATCGTTACTATAAATACGAACTGTCATCCAAAATCATCAACCATAAAATTAGTA
The DNA here is from genome assembly GCA_044344665.1 of Bacteroidia bacterium. Classification (GTDB taxonomy): domain Bacteria; phylum Bacteroidota; class Bacteroidia; order B-17B0; family Aurantibacillaceae; genus Aurantibacillus. The sequence goes on from JBIJCO010000066.1 coordinate 219, forward strand.
ACAATATAATTTGTAATATAGACCTAAACGCCTTTCCTTCAATTATTACAAACTTAATCGACAATGCCATTAAATACTCTCCAAATCAGAAACAAGTTTGGATAGAATTAGAAAACCAAAAAAACACAATTGTTTTAAGAGTAAAAGACTGTGGAATTGGTATTTCAAACAATGATAAAGAAAAAATATTTACTAAGTTTTTCAGAGCAGGAAACGAAGATACCAGAAATACGAAAGGTACCGGACTGGGCTTGTTTATTGTAAATTATATAGTTAAAAAACATCATGGTTTAATAAAAGTAAAAGATAATTTACCAACCGGAAGTGTTTTTGAAATTTATTTAAATGAAATTTAATTCTGTTAAATATTTTAGCGTTGGTGTTTTTATAACACTATTTAGCTGCCAACAGTCGGATAAAAAGGCAATAAATCTTTTTTCAGGAATAAAAAAAGACAGCACTATAAAGTATGCTAAACGTTTTTCAATTGCCCGTCACAAAAATTACACATTAGTTTTTTTATTTGGCAACAAACAAAACCTAGATACTACTGCCACTTATATAATTTATAATAACAACCAGTTAATTGACAATACTCCTCAAAATATAATTACCATTAAATACCCTTGTATTAAAATTGCTGCGCTAAGTAGCATTTATGCCAATATGCTTTTCGAATTGGGTGAAGTAAAAAAAATAGCGGCAATAGATAATAGAGATTATATAAACAATAAAGAAATTATTGCAAATTGCAAAAATGGAAAAATCGCCGAGTTATCAAAAGGCACAGAAATAAACCTGGAACAAACAATTAAACTTAACCCCGATATTGTTTTCACATTTGGGATGGGCGACCCAAAAAAAGATGTCAATACTAAATTAGTGAAAGCAAAAATTCCGGTTGCAATAAGCCTCGATCACCTTGAAGAAACACCATTAGCTAGAGCAGAATGGATTAAATTTTTTGCCTGCTTTGTAAATCAGAAAAATAAAGCGGATTCAATCTTTAAACACGTTGAGAAAAATTATAATTACTTACAGCAAATCGGTAAAAAAACCAAACAAAAACCAACAGTATTTAATGAAATTAAAACCGGTGACACATGGTATATACCCGGAGGAAAAAGTTACGTTGCTAAATTGTTAAACGACGCAGGCGCAAATTACCTATGGAAAGAAGATGTAAATTCAGGTAGTTTGCCCCTTAGTTTCGAACAAGTTTATTTTAAAGCTAAGAAAGCAGATTTTTGGATAAACCTTGGGCTATGCAATTCTAAAACCGATCTTTTAAATTATGAACCTCGCTACACAGAATTTAAAGCGTTTAAAACCGGGAATATATTTAATAATAATAAAAATATTAACTCTAAAGGTTATAGCGATTATTGGGAAACAGGAATAATTTATCCCAATAAAGTACTTAACGATTTACTTATTATCTTTCATCCTGAGCTAAAAGCACAATTAGATGGCAAATTATATTATTACAAGCAACTAAAATAAAATTGAATCAAAATTCCAAAATAATACTTTTACTATTATTCTGCTTGCTTGTTCTTGCAACTTTCCTGAGTTTATTTTTCGGTGGCAGCGAACATATTAGTTTAAATAACCTTGATTTTAATAATTTTATTTTTTGGGAACTTCGATTTCCAAAAACAGTTACAGCAATACTTGCCGGTTGCTCCTTATCCGTTGCAGGATTAATTCTGCAAATTATTTTCAGAAATCCTTTAGCAGGCCCATACGTTTTAGGAATAAGTTCAGGCGCCTCATTATTAGTAGCAATAAGTATTTTAGCAGGTAGCGCCTTTCAAGTTTTTAATGTTTTTTTTATTGGCAAAACAGTTATTATAGCCTCGGCAATACTTGGCAGTTTTTTAATTACACTGTTAATTTTAGCTATCTCAAAAAAAGTAAATAGCAATGTTATTTTATTGCTAATTGGCGTAATGCTTTCTATGATTTGCGGAGCCATTCAAAATGCATTAGAATATTTTTCGGATGCAAACAACTTAAAAAATTTCGTGGTTTGGGGAATGGGCTCTTTATCCAATACAACAAACCTTGATTTACTAATCTACCTGCCCCTAACCATCATTTTTTTAGGATTTGTACTATTTTTTATTAAACCTATTAATGCCTTTTTATTAGGAGAAAATTACGCAAAAAGCATAGGTGTAAATTATTCATCAGCTCGCTTTTTTTTAATTTTAATTTCTTCAGTTTTAACTGGGTTAACTACTGCGTTTTGCGGTCCAATTGCGTTTATAGGTATTGCTGTACCAATTTTGTCGCGAATAATTTTAAAAACTGCTAAACAAGAAACACATTTTATATCGTGTATGATATTAGGAAGTATTATTTTGTTACTGTCTGATGCTATTGCAAATTCTTTACTCCTCCACATTACTTTGCCAATTAATATGATAACCACGTTTATTGGTGCGCCATTAATTATTTACCTAATGTTTAAAAACAAAAGCTGGTAATGGAAGATAATAATTGCATTAATATTAAAGAAGTCAGTATTGGGTTTAAAAAAAATAAAGAGAACCTGCACTTATTTAATACTATAAATCTAAATTTTTTTAACGGCGATTTTGTTGGTGTAGTTGGTTTAAACGGAATTGGTAAATCAACGTTTTTAAAAAGCATTTGCGGATTACTCCCCTTACTAAGGGGGGAAGTTTTTATTAACCAAAAGTTACTCACCAAATACGATAATAACGAACTGGCAAAAAAAATCTCTATTGTTCTTACAGAAAAAATAAATGGCTTTAATTTAAGTGTTTATGATTTGGTGGCTGCTGGTCAAATGCCTTATACTAATTCGTTTAATAACCTAAAGCCTGAAAATAAATTAATTATTAATGAGGCAATAAAAACATGTGGCTTGTCTGCTCATAAACATAAATTACTGCATGAATTAAGTGACGGTTTATTTCAAAAAACATTAATAGCTAAGTCAATTGCTCAGCAAACAAATATAATGTTGCTCGATGAACCAAGTGCATTTTTAGATTTCGCATCTAAACACGATTTATTTAGTTTACTTAAAAATCAATCGTTACATCACAACAAGTGCATTTTGGTGAGTTCGCACGATTTAGATTTAATTCTTAAATACTGCAATAAAATTTTATTGCTAGCTGATAATAAAGTTGAATTAATACCAACATCAACTGCAATCTCAAACACCATTTTTAAGCAATTAAGCGGCGATTTTTTATAATACTCATGCTGCATTATTTTGTGAAAAAGTATTGTTTTATTTAAGAATTAATTACAAACATTTTTTTAAAAACATCTGCGAGTAAGTAATTTAAGTATATTTTTGTATCCCTATGGCATTAATTGTAAAAACATCACTCCTGCCTAACGCCGGCAAAGGTTTGTTTACTGACAAACTAATAAAAAAGAATAAAAAAATTATCGAATACAAAGGCGAAATTATTGACTGGAAAGAATACGAAAAAAGAGTTAAAGAAGACAAAGACGGCTACCTGTTTTATATCAATAAAAAAAGATGTATAGACGCGTTTTCTACCCCCCGATACAAAGCAAGATTTGCTAATGATGCTGAAGGTATTGGGAGGGTAAAAGGCTTAAAAAACAATGCTTGCTATGAAATTTTTGGTGATAGATGTTTCATCGTTGCAGAAAGAGATATTAAAGCAAAGGAAGAAATATTTGTAAGCTACAGTAAAGATTACTGGGACTGTATACGCTACAACATTAAACATAAACTTTACAAGAAAAAAAAGTAACTAATTTTAAATTTAGTTATTAATACAACATCAATAATTTTAATTTCAATGAGTAAATTCTTAATAGTTGGCTTAGGAAATATTGGTGATGAGTATACCGAAACACGCCATAACATCGGATTTAAAATCATTGATGAACTGGCCAGTCAAAATAATTTAAAATTCACTAACGATCGTTTTGCGGCTGTTACAGAGTTTAAATATAAAGGAAAAACACTTATTCTTATTAAGCCAAATACTTACATGAATTTGAGTGGTAAAGCGGTAAATTATTGGCTACAAGCAGAAAAAATTGAAACAGAAAACATGCTTGTTCTGGTTGATGAACTGGCATTGCCTTTTGGGAAAATTCGTATCGGGCCAAAAGGAAGTGATGGAGGGCACAATGGATTAAAAAGCATTCAAGAGTCTATTAAAACCAACAACTATCCGCGTTTACGATTTGGGATAAGTAATGAATTTAATAAAGGAGCTCAGGTAAATTATGTGCTTGGAAAATGGTCTCAGGAAGAAGTAAAAACACTTAAAGAACGTATTGATATTGCTGTAGAAGCCGTTAAAGCTTTTTCGTTTGTTGGATTACCACGATGCATGAATGAATTTAACAACAAATAATTAATCTATTAACTTTAACTTATGCTTTACAGCCAAATAATTGGACAACAAGAACCTAAGCAACGATTAATTAAAATGGTTAAAGAGGAGCGCGTGCCTCATGCTCTTTTATTTTCGGGAAAAGAAGGTTGTGGCAATTTGCCCACAGCTTTTGGGTTTGCTCAGCATTTATTTTGTAAAGCTAAATCTGATAACGGAGCCTGCGGTAACTGTCCGTCTTGCATAAAAGTTTCAAAATTAATACATCCCGATTTACATATTGTTTTTCCAATCGCTAAAAGTAAAGATGTTAAAAGCAGTAACGATTTAATTAAAGAGTTTAGAGAAGTCTATTTAAATAAACCCTATTTAAGTTTAGACGATTGGTTTAATGAAATTAATGCCGAAAATAAACAACCTGTTATTGGGGTTGATGAAGCGAACGATATATTAAAAAAATTAAGTTATACGAGTTACGAAGGTTCTTATAAAATAATGATTATTTGGCAGCCCGAGAAAATGAATCTTGATACGTCAAATAAACTTTTAAAAATTTTAGAAGAACCTCCCGAAAAAACAATTTTTATCTTAGTTTCAAATCAAACAGAAAAATTAATTGCCACCATTATTTCACGCGTTCAACAAATTCCCTTTTACAGTTGTAGCGAACAAGAAATTACCGAGGCTTTAATTTATAACTATAAAATTAATGCTGAACTTGCCAAACAAACGGCTATTTTGGCCAATGGAAATTATGGCGAAGCTCTTTCATTATTGGTAAACAACGAAGAAAGTGTTTCATTTCTTGAAAACTTTCAAACTTTTATGCGCATTGCGTTAAAATTTGATCCGAGCAAAGCATTAACTTGGGTTGATGATAATGCAGCATCCGGGAGAGAAAAACAAAAACAATTTCTACAATACGCCCTCGAAGTTTTTCGTGATTGCTTAATGTATAATTTCGGAGAAAAAAATTTAGTAAGACTAAGCGGTGCCGAAAAACAATTTCTTGAAAAATTTGCGCCTTTCATCAATCAAAAAAATTACGAAAAGCTAATAACCGAATTTAACGATAATTACTACTATATTGAAAGAAATGCCAATCCAAAAATTTTATTTATAGATTTAATTTTAAAAACAAATGAACTGCTACACTTCAAATAAAAAAAGAGTTACTTACGTAACTCTTTTTTTATTTGAGAACATTCCACTATTTATAGTTAGTTATTTATAATTATCTTTTTAACAATTTCCTTGTTGTCAAAATTCATTTTTATAAAGTAAACTCCGTTAGCCAGATTACTTGATTTTATTATAATATTTTGATGATAAGATTCGCTGTTTTTATATACCTCAGTGCCTATTACATTATATATGCCTATTTTTAATTTGTCATAATCTATATCTTTAAAACTAATTTCAAATTCGCCGTTTGACGGATTGGGATAAATAACTACATTTCCAGGATTAATGGCTGTTTGCATAACATCTGTTATTATAGGTTGCGGAGGTACAACATTAACTTGCACCATTTGCATATTTGAATTATCAGTTGTTTTAAAAATAAAATAAGACGAACATGTTGATGATGTAGCCTGTGGACTAGAAGGTGAATTAGCACATGAAACTGTTACAGTTAAGCAAATAGAATAAGTTCCTGAAGCTGAA
>JBIJCO010000045.1:0-20104 GCA_044344665.1 Bacteroidia bacterium
GTTTTAAAATGTACATGGACCTTGGCTAATAATCCAACTAGTAGTGCAGGAGGTGGTTTTGCAATAATAGGCAATACAGTTTATTACCACAGAAATACCGCTCCTGCATTTTGGGCAGGTAATATTATTCCGGGTAATTCTACAATAACTTTTACGTCACAGGCAAATATTGCAAGCCCAAGTGATTTTGCTCAATGTCCTATACCTATACCAACAGGTACAACAATTGCTCCAAATGGAGGAACATTAAGTTGCACTGTACCTTCATTACCTTTGGTTGCCATGGTTGTTCCCGGTGGAATTGGTTACTTGCCATCTGCCTTGCCGGCTTCTTCATTGGCAACCTGTAATTATACATGGAGTGGACCTGGTATTATTGCCGGACAGTTTACCCCAACTATAACAGTTAATCAGCCAGGTGTATATTCATGGACTACCTGTGCCGGTGGTTGCGCCGGTTATTCGGTAACTAATTCTTATACAGTTGTAGGTCAAGGAGCCTTAATATCTCCAACAATTACTGCGCCAATTTGTATGTCTGGCAGTGCTGTCCTTTCTGTACTTCCAAATACATCAACAAACACAATTGTTTGGTCAGGACCAGGTATAACATCAGGACAAGGAACGGCAACTATAAATATTAATACAGCAGGTTTATATTCTGTAAATATTACAATTCCAAATAGTGCATGCGCAGGAACCGCCTCTGTTACAGTTTTTGCAACGCCAACACTAGCTTTAGCATATAGTAATAATACTGTTTGTGCTCAAAACTTAAATAATTCACTTAATTCAATAACTTTAACTCCTTCGGGTGCAAGTAATTATACTTTGCTTACTTCTTCAAATTATACATCAAATTCAACTAGCGGACCTATAATGGTGTTAACACCGATTCCACCTTACAGTTTAATTGCTGCGTTAGCAAGTAACACATTAATAGGTCAAAATGGGGTTTGCTCTGCTACTATTACTTCTAATTTTTCAATTATCCCAAATCCAACGGTTTCAATTGCAGTTACATCAACAAGTGTTTGCGACGGCAACAGTTTTACCTTTAATGCTTCTGGCGCATCAAATTATATCTGGTCACCAAATACTGGTTTAAATTCAATTACCGGAAATGCGGTTACTGCAAACCCATCTTCAACAACAATTTATTCCGTAATTGGTTCGAGTTTAGGTTGTAACAGCGCCACTCAGAATGCTACATTAATTATTTTACCAATACCAACTTTATCTGTTAATCCAAATACTCCAACTATTTGCGTTGGTAATTCTGTTGTATTAAACGCAATAGGCAATGCCACATCATTCAATTGGTCTCCTTCCATTGGTTTATCACTTACAGTTGGCGCTAATGTTACTGCTGGACCATTAGCAACTCAAATTTATACAGTAATAGGTAGTTTAAATGGTTGCACTAATAATGCAGTTGCAACAGTATCTGTTTTAACAATACCTAATTTATTAACAAGTATTTCTACACCTGTTATTTGCGAAGGAGGAACCTCAAATTTAAATGTGAATGGCGCAAGTGGCTATAATTGGAGTCCTGCAGCAGGTTTAAGTTCAACAACTTCTCCATTTGTAATTGCATCGCCAAGTGTTACAACTCTGTATACCATAACTGGATTTAATGGTATTTGTACCGCATCAGCTAGTATTTTATTGGAGGTTGTTCCATTTCCAAATCTAAGTGTTACGTCACCTGAATATCAAATTTGTTACGGAACATCAACTCCAATTTTTGTATCTGGAGCTCAAAATTATTTATGGTCTCCACCCTACGGTTTGTCATCCACAAATACCTCGAGTGTATTGGCATCTCCATTGGTTAATACAAATTATACAGTTATAGGCTTCAATCAAAGTGGAACAGTTGTCTGCACAGAGCAGATGAGTTATTCAGTAATTGTTGTACCTATTTCGGTCCCAATAATTTCAAACAGTGTGGCTATTTGTATGGGTGAAAAAACAACGTTAACTGCATTTGGGGGTAATACTATTGTGTGGACTCCTACAGTAGGCTTAAATAATAACCTTGGTTCAGCAGTTATAGCTAGTCCTACAGCGTCAACTTTATATTATGCTAATGTTTCGAATGATGGTTTTTGTGGAACCTCAAAATCAGTTTATATACAAGTAAATCCGGTTCCTAGTGTTAGAGCAGGTAGAGATACTACAATTAATATGGATCAACCGATGTTCCTAAGTGCAACAGGTACAGGCACTATGACATGGATTGATGGCGAAGAAATTGCTTGTCGTGATTGTCCAAATTCCCAAGTTTTCCCAAAACGTAAAAGTTGTTATTTGATTGAAACGATTAATGAATATGGTTGTAAAGCTAAAGATGAGATGTGCATTGAGGTTACTAAAGATTTTGGAATTTATATACCTAATGTTTTTTCGCCGAATGGTGACGGCATGAACGATGTGTTTTTAGCATATGGATACAATATTTCTGATTTTAATATTGAGATATTTGACAGGTGGGGAGAAAATATTTTCTCATCAAAAGATATTACAATAGGATGGAAGGGAACTTTTAAAAATGCACCTTGCGAAAATTCAGTTTATGTATATAAAGTTAATTACAAAGGCTTAGATGGCATTAAGTATACTAAAACAGGCCATGTTACTTTAAATAGATAATTTGTGTGTTCTATGTTTGTGTGTGGGGTGTGGAAGTTGTGTTCCACACCCCTTTTTGTTTAGTTAAATTAAACGGGGTTATTATTTAAATAGTTTAGAGAATCTAGACCTTTGTTAAATAACAAATCAAGCATACTTAAATTTGGTTGAAAATTAAATTTATTTTCAAAAGTTTGGTAATAAGGTTTATATAGGGTTGTTATAACATTTTGGTCTTTTTTAAATTCAATTTTTGGGTGAATAGAATTTCTGACATCATAATGTTTTTCTGGTGTTTTTTCATACTCAGAATTAAATAGAATTTCTTTTTTCTGTTTTAATAATTTTAAAATTAATTTTAATTGTTCAGTATTATATTCTAGCAATAACTTGAAGTTATTATTATAAAAAAAATAAATCTCATCTTCAAAAAAATCAAAATAGGGTGAATTTTTATAGGCACTTGTAATGGCTCGCCAATGATTTAATTGCCAATTTTCTTTATACGAAATTTCGGTTTCTTTTATTGTTTTGTTTTGTTTTGTTTTGTTTATGGGTATAGTTAAGTCAAGCTTTCCGTTTGCTGTTAAAAGTTGTGTTCTGTTTCTAAAACTTTGTTTTTGATAGTTTTCAAATTGTTCAATTACAATTGATTCAGAATTTATAACGTAATAAAAGTAATGTATATTTGGCCAATAGGCCGTACTTAACAACGCAATCATTTTTTGGATTTTTTTAATAGCCCAATGGCTTTTCCGATTATATAATTTTCGGGTAAAAAGCCCCATTTTCTTGAGTCAATTGCGTTGTCACGATTATCGCCTAAGAAAAAATAATAATTGCTTTTAACTACATAAAAATTAGTAAGCTTGTTATTTATTAAAATACTATCATGTTTTATTTCTAAAGAATTAGATTCATAATCTTGAATTAGATTTTTATATAAAACAATGTTTATGGTATCTAATAAAAGCGTATCATTCATTTTAGGGATGTATAATTTACCATAGTTGTCAGAATTCCATGTGTAATTATATGAATAAGGAAAACAAGTAAGATCAACATTATTTTTCTCTTCTTTTTCTAATTCAATTGTTTCAATAAATGGCTGTTTTTTTAAATTAATTGCATTCGATTTTGTTAAGGAAAAACTAAAATCATTTTTTTCTGAAATATTACAACCCTCAAGTAAATTGTAATTAATTTTTTCGACGCTATCTAAATTTTTATTCTTATCGATTTTTAAATGATAATTATGCTTAATGGTTGAATCTTCCTTCTGTAAATAGCCATTGATAAAAATTTCTTTATTTATAATTTCTATACAATCACCTGGTAATCCAATAATTCTTTGAAAAAAATAAATTTCTTCTAATGAATCCTTTCCTTTGGGATAATTAATGTAAACAACATCGTTGGTTTTATAATTGTTAAAAGACTTTTTAATTAACAATGCGTCACCTAACTGATAGGTTTCTTTCATGTCTAGGCTATTTATTTTTTTAATATCAAAAATAAATTTCCAAACTAAAACAAAGCAAAGTAATGCAGTTATAAAAGGAAAAAACCACTTATGGTTTTGTGTAAAATTAAATATTTTAATTTGCCGGTTGATTTTTTTGAATTTTTAATTTTCGCTTATTGTTCCATTTATTTGCACCCCAAATTAAAATAACGCATAAAATAAATGGAATTTTTATTGAATGTAAATTGCCATCATCAACATAAGATAAAAAACGTTCCCATCTAAATTTACCATCTTGACTATTTTTGAATAAGGAACCAATAACTGATTTTCCACTAATTGGATTGTTTTCTGAATACTTCATGCTAAACCAAACAAAAAATGGTGAGCCTACAACATGATCAAAAGGGACCATTCCCCAGCTTCGACTGTCAGCACTATTATGACGATTGTCTCCCATCATAAAATAATAATCTTGTTTAAACGTATATTTCGTAATTGGTTTACCATCGTACAAAACTTTTCCGTTTTGTTTTGTTATTTGGTGTATGCCATCATCATAGGTATTTAGTATTTTTTCATATAAACAAATGTTGTGTGTGTCAATTGGTAACGTCATACCTTTTTTTGGAATCAGTAATGGTCCAAAGTTGTCATTATTCCACGGATATATTGTATTATGAGGGAAAATACTATTGTCATATGCGTTTTTCATATCAACACGTTTAAATACCTGGTAGACATTTGGATCATTGTTAATTTTTTCAGCACTCTCAGGTGTCATGTTTAAGCAATAAACAAAAGTATCTTTTGTTGTAAATGTGTTTTTAAATACGTTTACATCATAATTATCCAGCGGTATATATCGACCATTGCCTCCGGTAAATGGTTCTAAAAACACGCACGGTTTATTATTTGATAAACCAACCGAAGTAATTAATGCTTCTGTAACATAAATATCTAATTTGTCTAAATATTCTAAGGTTATAAAGTTTGATTTAGCTTTTACAAAATAGTGATGCTGTGCCTTTTTTGGCATTTTTTGGAGTTTGTTATTTATGTATATCTCGCCGGCTCTTACTTCAAAATTATCTCCGGCAATACCAACACAGCGCTTAACATAATGCTCTCTTTTATCCACAGGTCTGCCCACAATATCACCAAATTGGTGCGGATTTGAGTTTACATATTCCCAAACCTGCTTTGTAACTATGTTTTTATTAATGTTTTTGTCGTTTGATTGCGCCATTTCATTATCAACTATATCGCGTATAATTTGATAATAACTTTGATTTTGATGTTTTAGAGCAACGGTATCACCATCTGGATAATTAAAAACAACAATATCGTCATTTTTAACAGAGCCAAAACCCGGTAATCTGAAGTACGGTAATTTAATCCATTCCAAGTATGATTTTTTTGATTCGGTTAAAGGTAAAGTATGATGAGCAAATGGAAATGCTAATGGAGTTTGAGGAATTTTTGGTCCGTATGCAAATTTATTTACGAATAAAAAATCACCTACCATTAATGATTTTTCTAATGAAGATGTAGGAATGGTAAATGCTTCAATAAAATATCCACGAATAATAGATGCTGCAATAATTGCAAAAACTATTGGGTCTATCCAGTTTTTTATAATCTTGCTTGGTTCAATTTTAAATTTATCTAATCCAACAAATTTTGCAGTGTCATCAAATCCAATTTTTACGAAAAATATATAAGGTAGAAGTGATGCAAAAATTAAATCTTGATTGCTTGGTTTGTTGAACGCTCTGGCAACATTAAAACCAAAAACGCCATACATCATTATGTTAACACCCGGAACTAACATTATTAGGCACCACCACCAAGGTTTATGGAGTAATTTAGCTAATAAATAAAAATTATAAATAGGAATAAAAGCTTTCCAATTATCAATGCCGGCTTTTTTGAATAGTTTGTTAAGTCCAAAAAACGAGGCAAGAACCAATGCTAAAAAAATATAATTTCCCATAATAAAATTAAACGGTAAAAATAAGTATTTATCAAAACAATTAACGGTACTTTTTTTACCTTATTGTTTTTCGTTTTTTAGTTATATGTTAATAAAAACTAATTTAAATTTCCTATTGCATTTTTATGTCGAAAATACATTGAGCGAGTTATAATATGTATGTGCTTGGATTCTCAAAAAAATAACTTAATTAACGCGTACAACAAAAAAATCATATATATTTACTTCCGAAATTTAAACCTGTGTTGTTAGCAGGCTAGTAAACTATGATAAAAATTACTCTTCCCGATGGTTCTGTTCGTGAATACGAAAAAGGAACTACCTCAATGGACATTGCTAAAAGTATTAGCGAAGGCTTAGCAAGAAATGTATTAGCTGCAAAAATTAATAATGAAGTTTGGGACGCTTCCCGCCCAATTAATTCAGATTCAACTTTGAGTCTGCTAACATGGAATGATGCTCAGGGTAAAGAAACCATGTGGCATTCATCTGCTCATTTAATGGCAGAAGCTTTAGAATCTCTTTATCCAGGAGTAAAATTTTGGGTCGGCCCTCCATTAGAAAATGGTTTTTATTACGATGTAGATTTAGAGGGCCAAGCAATAACCCCTGCTGATTTCGAGAAAATTGAGCAAAAAATGTTAGAGTTAGCAAGGCAAAATAATATCTATATAAGAAAGGAAATCTCTAAAGTTGATGCTGTAAATTATTTTGAAGAAAAAAATGATAGTTATAAGTTAGACTTGCTGGAGCGATTGGAAGATGGCAACATTACTTTGTATACTCAGGGTAATTTTACTGATTTATGTCGCGGACCGCACATTCCTAATACCGGATTTATTAAGGCTGTTAAGATTTTAAATATTGCAGGCGCTTATTGGAAAGGTGATGAAAAAAATAAGATGCTTACTCGCATCTATGGTATTACATTTCCAAAAGATAAAGAATTAAAAGAATATTTGGTTTTGTTGGAGGAAGCCAAAAAGAGAGATCACAGAAAGTTAGGTAAAGAACTTGAATTATTTACCTTTTCAGAAAAAGTAGGTTTAGGATTGCCTTTATGGTTGCCAAAAGGAGCCATGTTAAGAGAGCGTTTAGTTCAGTTTATGCAAAAAGCTCAAACCAAGGCTGGTTACTTACCTGTAGTTACACCTCACATTGCATTAAAAGATCTTTATGTTTGTTCAGGGCATTATGACAAATATGGTGCAGACTCATTTCAACCAATTAAAACACCACACGAGGGAGAAGAGTTTTTTTTAAAACCAATGAATTGCCCTCATCACTGCGAAATTTATAAATCTTCACCTAAATCATATAAAGATTTACCTGTTCGTTTTGCTGAATTTGGAACTGTTTATCGCTATGAACAAAAGGGTGAATTGCATGGCTTAACGCGAGTAAGGGGTTTTACACAAGATGACGCTCATCTATTTGTAAGGCCAGACCAAGTAAAAGAAGAATTTATTAAAGTAATTGATTTAGTTTTGCACGTATTTAATGCTTTAGATTTTAAAGATTATACAGCCCAAATTTCTTTAAGAGATCCTGAAAATAAAACAAAATATATAGGGACTGACGAGAATTGGAAACTTGCTGAGCAAGCTATAATTGAATCCGCTCAGGAAAAAGGATTAAAGACAGTTGTGGAGTTAGGAGAGGCCGCATTTTATGGCCCTAAGCTAGATTTTATGGTTAAAGATGCCCTTGGCAGAAAATGGCAGTTAGGAACTATTCAAGTTGACTATAATTTACCTGAGCGTTTTGAATTGGAATATACAGGAAGCGATAATCAAAAACACCGCCCTGTAATGATTCACCGTGCACCTTTTGGAAGCTTAGAACGTTTTATAGCTGTTTTAATTGAGCATTGTGCTGGTAATTTTCCGTTATGGTTAACGCCAGATCAGTTTGCAATTTTGCCATTAAGCGAAAAGTTTAATGCTTATGCACAAAAAGTTCAAGAATCTCTTTCGGCTAGAGATTTAAGGGGATATGTTGATGATAGAAACGAAACAATAGGCAAAAAAATTAGAGATAATGAAATAAAAAAAATACCTTTTATGCTAATTGTTGGCGAAAAAGAAGAAGCAGATGAAAAATTGGCTATTCGAGCTCATGGCAAAGGAGATATTGGTGAGTTTTCTATTGATGATTTTCTGAAGTATGTAAATCAAATTATTGAAAATGATTTTAATCAAAAATTAAGTTCTTAAAATTTAAATTATTAAATTTGTAACTATAACTATTAATCAAAAAAGCGGAGGAATTTATCAATAACAAAAAACCAAATTTCACAAAGCCTGCAGTAACGGCATCGTCGTCATCAAACACTGCAGCAAAGCCCGAGTTTAAGCAACCTAAAGGTTTAAAAGTAGGTTTTAGACGCCCCGGCGTTAAAGAGGAGCAACACAAAATAAATGAAAGGATTTACGCTAAACAAGTAAGAGTTGTAGGCGATGGTATTGAGGCTGGTGTTTATTCTATTTCTGAAGCATTAGCAATGGCTAGAGAACAAGGATTGGATTTGGTGGAAATTGCTCCTAATGTTGATCCTCCTGTTTGTAAGATTGTTGATTATGGTAAGTTTCTTTACGAGCAAAAAAAGAAAGCTAAAGAAATGAAAGCCAAGGCGGCTAAAATTGTAATTAAAGATATTAGGTTCGGTCCACATACAGATGATCATGATTTTAATTTCAAGAAAAATCATGCAATGAAATTTTTGCAAGAAGGATGTAAAGTAAAAGCCTTTGTATTCTTTAGAGGAAGAGAAATTGTTTTTAAAGTTCAAGGAGAAATTTTATTATTACGTTTTGCAAATGAACTAGAAGAATGGGGTAAAGCTGAACAACTGCCAGTTCTTGAAGGTAAGAAAATGCAAATGGTAATTAGTCCCAGAAAAAAATAAAATAAACAAAAAATCATATCGAAAAGGCAAACAAATAGTTTGCCTTTTTTATTTTAATAGAGTTACATGACCAATTAAATCATGAGATTTATTAAATATGTCAACAGCATTTATTTTCCAGACATAAACATCCTGCTTAATAACTTCATCGCTGTTTTTAGTTTTACCATCCCAATAATCATCAAAACTATCCGAAATAAATAATAGGTGACCCCATCTATCATAAATTGAAATTGTAAATTTTTTAATATTATAACCTTTTGCAAAAAATCCATCATTTAGCCCATCATCATTAGGGGTAAATGTATTGGGTACATAAATTGTCCAGGATGGTTTTACATTGATGATTTTTGAAATTGTATCGCTACAGCCAAACTCGTTAGTTACAACTTGAAAAACAATAGGTTTAATTTTATCTATATTACTAAAATTATGACTGAAGTTTTCTTGACTAATACTAAAACCGTCATTAATGTAATAATTAACACTTGTTACATTTTCAGTTGCGTTACTAATAAATGCTAATGGCTCTAATTCATTAATTTCATCCGGCTCAACCTTAAAATTGGCTACTGGATTCGAATAAACTGATATAAATTCTGATATTGCCAGCGCTCTAATACAACCACTATCACTTACTAGTTTTAGCATAATATCATATTTCCCTTTGCCGAAACAATGTGTCGGATTTAAATTGTAATCTGGTAAACTTCCATCACCAAAATCCCACTCATAAGTTTTGATATTACCGTTCGAAATACTTGACTGATTTATAAAATTCACACACAAATTTTCACAACCTTGTTTAATTGGTGCTATAAAATTTACTTCAGGATTCGGATTTACAACAATAGCTTTTGAAAAAGAATTTGTGCAACCATAAATCGTTTGTACAATTAAATTTACTGTAAATACTCCACTTGAGGTATAGTTATAATTAGCGTTGTAAAATTGATTGTCAATAATGTTGTCATTGTTAAAATCCCATTTACTGCTGGTTACTGGTCCATCTATAGAAATAGACGTATTGCTAAAGTTTGTAGTACTGCCATAACATACTGATTTAGTCACAAATTTCGCAATTGGATTAGCATAAACAACAACAGAATTTATTTTAACAGAGTTACATTGGTTATTGCTGGTAGCCTCCATTTTTGTGTTATATAATCCGGCAGAACCAAATACTTTTGATGGATTTAAAGATAAAGTATCGTCCCAAATTCCGTCATTTTCAAAGTCCCATCGGTATTTAATAATGCTGCCATTACTTATACTGCTGGCATTTAAGTAATTTGTTGGCTGATTAAAACAAACAGCAGTTGAATTAAAAACAACATTAGGTAAATCGTAAATCAAGACGGTTTTTATTTGACTGTTGGAACATCCAAAATTTGAAGTAGTCGTTAAATTAACAGTATAATTGCTTGGCTGCAAAAATGTAATTTGTGGATTTGTAACCGATGAAAATTGCTGATTGCCAAAATCCCATGAATAAGATACAATAGTATTTCCCTGAGCAATGTAGCCAGTATTTGTAAACGTTGTAACCACTCCAAAACAATTGTTATTAACATTAAACGACGTTGTAGGTATTGCATGAACAACAACAATTTTTGTAAAAGTGGATGCGCAATTATGATTGCTTAAAACAAATAAACTTGCAGTATAATTAGTTGCGGTAACATAATTGTAACTCGGATTAATAAGATTTGAATTGATATTAGTATTAGTATCAAAGAGCCAATTATAATTAACAATATTACCTGTAACAATACTACTGTTGTTATTAAATAATGTTGGCGAGCCCAAACACACTTCGTTATTACTAAATGAAGCGATAGGATTTGGATAAACGACAACATTGTTGCTAAAACTCGATAAACAATTTTGATTACTTATAACATTAAGCGTAACCGGAAAAATTCCGCTACCAGCAAAAGTATAATTCGGATTTATTAAATTGGATAGATTTCCTCCACCAAAATTCCATGTGTAATTAGTAATTGAACCTGATAAAATACTTGAGTTATTGGTAAAATTAATTACTGAATTTTCACAAATTGATGGGGCTGAAAAACTAGCAATTGGATAAGGAAAAATTGTTATTGTTTGCGAACTTGAACTGGTACAACTATGATTTGAAATAGCAGTTAAATTTATTGAATAAGTTCCAGTACCTGAAAAATTAAAAGTTGGATTTTGTAAGGTAACTGTAGTTGTATTATTAAAATTCCAACTATAATTTGATATAAATCCTAAACTAATAGTTGACGAGTTACTAAAGGTAAATTGTGTTGAGCAAGCATTTGCTGATTGACTACTAAATGATGCAATTGGATTAGGATAATTAGATAAGGTGTAAGTAAATTGTGGACCACTACAACCTGTATACAATGTAGTTTGACAAGTATATGTGCCGGGAGTTGAAACATTTAAACATGAATTTTGAAAATTAACTATTCCAGGACCATTCCAAGTATAAGTTCCAAAACCTGTTGGAGCACAAAATGCTTTAGTTGAACCAATACAAACACTATCAGAATATCCAGGAATAAAAGATAAACAACTACCATCAATGTAAGCGTATCCATAATGTCCTCCTAATGCACAATCAAAAGTTGTAAAACGAATGGTTACATTTTGGCCAATATAATTTGTTAAGTCTACAGCAACATCGCTCCAAGGTTTAAATACTACTCCTGTAAAATTTGGCGAATTAAAAAATCCCGGAATACTTCCTCCTGCGGCAACATTATAATATGTACATGGTATTTGTGAACCAAGACTATCTAACATCTCAATTTGAAATGCCGGTTGTTGAGATGAAATATGACCAGGGTCTTGAAAAACCACAGCATATCGGTATTTAAAATTGCAATTGTTTGAATTTACTAAAAATGTTTGTTCAATTCTGTCAGCTTCACCACCGGTAAGATTATTACCTAATCGTAATGAAAAATTTCCACCTGGAGCCACCACCGGAAATCCACCGGCAGGATCAAAAACAGCACCTGTCATAATAGTTTGCTGACCGCCAGGATTAGGACAACAACCTAAAGGATTAAAAATAGGGTGGAAGCCACAACTGGTATTCCAACCAGATAAATTTCCATTTTCAAAATCTATATTTACACAAGGCCCAGCCATTGCGCTGTTTTGAGAGCTTAAATTAATTTGTTTTTGTGCGGATAAATGTGGAGTTAAAAATGGCCTATAATGAGAATTGAGAAATTCTTTTTTTTCAATAGCAGTTAATTTAATTTTTTCTGCATAGGCACTCCAAAAGGATGAGCTTAAGTTCTTTTCATTAAAACGTGTGGCAGTGTCAATGTTTTGTTGGCCGAATATATTCGATATAATTAAACCAAGCAGGCCGATAAATAAGTAATTTGTTTTCATAGCAATGTGTTTTTTGAAGCGTTAGTTTTTTCAGTGAATTTTTCATGTGTGTTTTTTGTTTTACTGATTTTTAATTGATTAATAAAATGAGATACTTTGTACAATATTATACGCTAAGTTAATGGCGAGGTTGTATTTAACGCGAGATAAATTTCGTTAAATGATTAGTGACAGTTAAATGTCAAAAAATAAAAGATCAAAAATTTTGCGACGGGTAAACTATTCGCTCAGGTTTTTGCTTGAAAACATTAAAGGCAATAAATTTGAAATTGATGGACTTATATAAATTTCTCCGCTTTCACCAGACATTATCAGTCTTATGGGCGAATCCATTTTAACTTCATATTCGGAAATTGCCTGTCGGCACGAACCGCATGGAGCAATAGGATAGTTGATGTTATATTTTTTTGATTTTGCGGATACTGCGATTGATTTAATTTTTATTCCGGGATATTGTGAGGAGGCATAAAAAATAGCAACTCTTTCGGCACATAAACCAGTAGGGTAAGCTGCATTTTCTTGGTTATTTCCAGTAATAATTTTTCCATTTTCTAAAAGCACAGCTGCACCTACATAAAAATTTGAATAGGGAGCATAGGCATTGTTAATGGCGTTTATAGCTGCAGTTAGTAGGTTTTGATCTTCCGAATTAAGATTATTTAATGAATCGAAAACGTCGAATGTGTAATTTCCTGTAATTTGTTTAGCCATAATAAATCAAATATACTTATTAAGATTATTAATAAAATGAGTTTAATCAATTTCTTTTGCGGCTAGTTTACCTACCAGGCTTCCTATCGAAATTCCCATTCCACCCATTCGAACGGCTGCCAAAACATTAGGTTGTACAGTTTTAATAATAGGTTTTTTCTCACTTCCAACTCCCATAATACCTGACCATCTATAGTCAACTTCGTAAGATGTATTCGGTAAAATTATATTACTCAGTAATTCGTCAAGCTGTGTCTGAATTTTTAAATTGAGGCCTTCGTTAGTAGTGGTTTCCGTTTTAAAATCAAGATTTCTGCCTCCGCCTAATAAAATTCTGTTATCAATATTTCTGAAATAATAATACCCTTGCTGATAATGAAAAGTACCTTTTATGTTAAGATTTTTAATGGGTTTAGTTATTAAAACTTGTGCTCTTGCAGGATTTACATCTTTTATTTTTAATAATTGGTTAACAAAGCCATTAGTTGCAACAATTACTTTATTAGCATTAAATACACCATTACTAGTTAATAATTCAACTGAACCGGAGTGACTATTTATTTCCGAAACACAAATGCCATTTAAAATAGTAATTTCAAATTTCTTCGCTAAATTAACTAGATTGTTAAGCATAAGGCCTGTATCTATCTGACCTTCATATTTATTAAAAATAACACCACAAATAGTTTTGAATGGTAATTTTTTAGGTTCAAAAATAGAATAGCAATTTGGTTTACCAAGAAGTTTATAAATGATTGAATTAAAATGATTGATTTTTTCCGAACAAATTTTAAATTCTGTCTTTGAATTAAATAATTCATAACCGCCGTAATTTTTAAAATCTAAATTTTTATCTCCTAATCTTTTTCTTAAAATTTTTAAACCTTGCCAACGCATTTCAATTGTATCAAGTACGGTTTTTTCAGGCATTTTAGTGAAATCATCAAGTAATTCGCTTACGCTCCCAAAACAAGCAAAACCAGCATTTTTTAAACTTGCACCATTTGGTAATATGCCTTTTTCTAAAATTAATATTTTGGCTTTTTTATTTTTTTCTTTAAAAGA
Organism: Bacteroidia bacterium; assembly: GCA_044344665.1. Lineage (GTDB taxonomy): Bacteria > Bacteroidota > Bacteroidia > B-17B0 > Aurantibacillaceae > Aurantibacillus. The sequence continues at coordinate 14,182 of JBIJCO010000045.1, forward strand.
GATGGCTGTGCTAAGACCTACGATCCCACTTCCAATTACGATTAAATCATAATCAAAAAAAAGGTGTTTTTTTTCCCAGTAACTATAATTTAATATATTATTCTTTTCCATGGTTTTACTAAATAACTTAATTCAATTTTTTCGTAAATTTAGTTCGTTTTATTGCTGTAATTACAAATTGAAATATGATTTCTAAACGTACTTTTTTATTGAATCTTATCTTTTTTTATACTTTGTTTGCATATAGCCAAAGTGTAAACCTGAATTTTGAAGGTACTATTTCTGATGAAAAATCAAGAATTATTGGCGCTACTATTGTTGTTTCGCAAGGTCCAAAAGAATTCTTAAAGACAACGTCAGACGCTGTTGGGAGTTACGCGTTTTCATTACCGTTAGGCGCTCAATATTTGGTTACCATCTCAAAAGATGGTTACATTTCAAAAAAATATTCGGTAAATACCTTAGGAGTTCCTCCAGAAAAAGCATTAAATAAATTTCCGAATATCCAAGCAAGTCTTTCATTAATTAAGCCATTAGATGGTGTTGATTATTCATTACTTAAGCAACCTTTAAATAAATATTATTACAATCCTGAAAAAGATAATTTTGAGTACGATAAAGCTTATCTTGATCAAATGCTCTTAGGTTTAGAAGCCATAAAAGAAGCTGAGAAAGTTGTAAAAAATGCTGAAAAAGAAAAAGAAGGAAATTATCTTTCTGCTATTAAAATAGCTGACAAGGCTTATGCAAAAAGAGAATGGCAATCGGCTATCTCTGCTTATCAATCTGCTGCTGCTATTAAACCTAAGGAGGTTTATCCTATAGATCAGATAGCTATTATTAATAAAGTAATTGCCGAAGAACTAGCTAAAGCAAAAGCTGATAAAGAACAAGCTGATAAATTAGCAAAAGAAAAAGCTGCTGCAGAAGCTGCCGCTAAAGCAAAGGCCGATAAAGATCTAGCTGATAAATTGGCGAAGGAAAAAGCAGCTATTGATGCAGCTGCTAAAGCAAAATCTGATAAAGAGTTAGCTGATAAATTAGCAAAAGAAAAAGTTGCTGCAGATGCTGCTGCAAAAGTTAAAGCCGAAAAAGATGCTGCCGATAAATTAGCTAAAGAAAAAGCGGATGCTGAAGCTAAAATTAAAGCTGAAAAAGAAGCTGCTGATAAATTAGCCAAAGAAAAAGCCGCAGCGGACGCTGCAGCAAAAGCTAAAATTGAAAAAGAGGCTGCTGATAAGTTAGCTAAAGATAAAGCGGATGCTGAAGCAAAAATAAAAACTGAAAGAGAAGCTGCTGATAAAATTGTCAAAGAAAAAGCAGCTGCAGAAGCAAAAATTAAAGCAGAAAAAGAAGCCTCTGATAAATTGGTTAAAGAAAAAGCAGATGCAGACGCCAAAGTAAAAGCAGCTGCAGACGCTGCTGCAAAAGCAAAATTAGAGAAAGAAATTGCCGATAAATTAGCAAAAGAGAAAGAATTGGCAGACAAAAAAGCTAAAGAAAAAATTGACGCTCAAAATCAAATATTCGAGACTAGGTTTAATGAAATCATAAAAAAAGCAGACGATTATTTTAATTTAAAAGATTATTTAAGAGCAAAAAAAACATACGAAGAAGCATTAATAATTAAAGGAGGAAACGAATACGCAAAATCAAGATTAGTTGAATGTGAAAAACTTATTAATTCTGATTTAAATCAGGGTAATGAAAGGGTAAAAGAGTTACTATCTAAATACAAGCCCGGTGTTACTGAAGAAGTAATTCCTTCAAGCAGTGTTGTTATTTACAGAAGAATTGTTGTAAAAGACAAAATGGCTTGGGTTTACGAAAAGAAAGTTTTTAGTTGGGGAGGTGTTTCTTATTTTCGGGACGGAAGCCCAATAGCCATGAGTGTATATGATGAAGAAACTAAACGTTAATTTACAATGAATGTGATACCGGCCACTATGGCAGAAGAAATAGTTTGTTGCGTTTGCGGCAATAATAAAGTAAATAAATTCCATTTAAAATATCAAAAAGAAAATTTTGCAGTCGTTACTTGCGAGGATTGTCACTTTCATTTTATTCCTCCTTATTACAGAAAACAAATTAAATATGAACAATATAAAAATTCCGATGTTACAGCTGCTGTTAGAGCAGGAAATAACTGGATTAAAATTCAAAGACACAAACTACGTTTTAAATTTATAAGCAAGTTTGTTAAATCCGGAAAGTTATTTGATTTAGGAGCGGGATGGGGGCATTTTATGTTAGCTGGTAAAGAATTAGGTTATGATGTTTATGGGATTGAAATTTCTGAGCAGCCTTATTTATATTGTGTAAACGATTTAAAATTACCGGTTGATCACATTGATTTTTTTGAAATGAACGAGTCAACTAAATTTGATGTTGTAACCATGTGGGATGTATTAGAACACATAGATAAAGCAGACTTATTTTTAGATAAGTGTTCCAAACTGCAAAATAAAGACGGTTACTTATTTATTCAGGTTCCTCAAATTGATAGTTATTTTGCAAAACGTCATAAGGATAATTGGAAAATGATGGGATTAGATCATGTAAATTATTTTGGGAAAGAAACAATTACAAAAATCTTAGCAAAAAATGGGTATGAAGTGATAAAAATAAAATCATCTTTTGAAATAAAATTATTTATAATGTATTCACTATTACCTTTAATTAAAAAATTTAAAAGTAATAAAAAACAAACCTTGGCTCAAGCAAATGCTTCTATCAATGCAGCCGAACGTCAGAAATACTTTAATAAATTTACAAATAAACCTAGGTGGCAATTAAAATTATTTGTATTAATTCACAATGTGTTTTATAATTTTTTATCTGCCTTAAATATTGGAGAAGAAATGATGGTAGTGGCAAAAAAAGTAAAATAACTTCTATTATTTATTTAATAAAAAACCCCATGTAAGAATTACATGGGGTTTTTTATATTAATTAAAATAAGGAGAATTTATTCAATAACTATAACTAAATATTTTGATACACTCCAAAATTCTTTAGCGTTTGTAATTTCTAATTTTTCAATTGGTTTTTCACCTACTATTTTGTATGAATTACTAGGATGAACCGAAAGAATTTTTATTTTTTTAGCACCAATATTTATATAGCTAGTTTTTTCGATATTTATTTTGGTAAAATAGTCTTTATTAAAATCCGATTTAACAGTAGTTGTTTTACCAATTCCAATAATACCGCCTGCTTTGGTTATTACATTTTTTTCTTTTAACTCTTTTGCAGTGCCAATTGCATAAAATGCTGTATTTAGCTCTTCTGTTTTTACTTCTACTTCTGCTTCTACCTCTTGATAGTTCGTAGTTAAATTAGAAAGTTCAATATTTAAACCTTCAATTTTTTCTTTAAGTTCAGCAATTTCAGTGTCCTTTAAATTAATGGTATTTTCAAGATTTTCAATCATCTTTTCTAAACCTTCAATTTTTAATTTGCTATTTTTTAATTTTTTATTTAATGAACCAATTCTGCTCTTGTTTTTTGACATTAAATCATAAATAGCTTGAATATCCTCTTTTATTTGATCTTCTTTACTTTTTACATCTCCGGATGTACTAGACTTGGTTACAATTTTTTCTTTTTCTTTAATGGTGTTAAGGTTTTCTTGAATTTCATTAAATGTTGAAATAAATTCTTGAAGGGCGGCTTCCTTTTCCGATAATTTTCCAGATAAACTTCCGTTAACCATTTGCAAGCTATCAGCTAAAAGATTTTCTTCTTTTTCGTTTCCACCACAAGAGGAAAAATTAATACTTGCAAAAGTTAATAATGCGCCAAAGCTTAAAAATTTTAATAATTTCATGTTTGTTATATTTTCTTGTTAATACTTTAAGATGTTAAAAGTAACCTAATAGTAAATAAAAAAAAGACGCTTTTTTGGGGCGTCTTTAAAATCTACTTTTTTAAGTTTAGCAAAATTCGTTATAAACGGTTTTTAGGTGCTCAGAAATTGCATTAGCATTGTGACCTTCAATATTATGGCGCTCAACAAAATGCACTAATTCTCCGTTCTTAAATAATGCAATAGCCGGGCTGCTTGGTGGATAAGGCGCAAAATGTTTTCTGGCTTGATTAACAGCATCTATATCAAAACCGGCAAATACAGTGGTTAAATTTGATGGTTTTTTGTCGTTGCTTAAACTTTGCTTAACTCCCGGGCGGCAGGCGCCTGCAGCGCAACCACAAACTGAATTAACAACTAACAATGTTGTACCTTCTAGTTTTATTGCATTTTCTACATCCTCCGGACTAACTAATTCTTTAAAGCCAACCGTAGTTAATTCGGCTTTCATTGGATTTACTATTGCTTCTGGATACATATTAATATTATTTTTATGCAAATTTACATACAAATATTTGTTTTAATCAATTAGCTTGTTAAATGTTTGTAAATGCAGAAAATAAAAATAAAAATAGTTTTAATGCTGTTAAAAAATACAATTCTATTATATTTGCTTCAACTTAAAAAAAAATGAAAAAACAAACATTATCTGTCATTTTATCCTTAGCAACTTTGGTTGTTGTTTATGCTCAAAAGCCGGTTGTTAAAAATAGTGGTTCAAATACCATTTACCCATATCCTTCATTTAAGGAAGAAGTAAAAAAAATTGGTAATGAGATTGTTATTCCATATAAGAGGTACCAATTATCAAACGGATTAACTGTTTTAATTCATGAAGATCACAGCGACCCAATTTGTTATGTGGATGTTACCTATCATGTGGGTAGCGCACGTGAACAACAAGGTAGAAGCGGATTTGCACATTTTTTTGAACACATGATGTTTCAAGGATCAAAAAATGTAGCAGATGAGCAGCATTTTAAAATTATTACCGAGGCCGGAGGAACATTAAATGGTACAACTAATACAGACAGAACCAATTATTTTGAGACAGTCCCTAGCAATCAACTTGAAAAAATGCTTTGGTTAGAGGCAGATAGAATGGGCTTTTTACTCGATTCGGTTACTCAAAAGAAATTTGAAGTTCAGAGAGCTACTGTTAAAAATGAAAGAGGACAACGTTATGATAATGCACCTTATGGATTGGTTGGTGAAAAAATAGGCGAGGCACTTTATCCTAAAGGTCATCCATATTCATGGTCAACAATTGGTTATTTGGTTGATTTGGATAGAGTTGACGTTAATGATTTAAAGCGTTTTTACATGCGTTGGTACGGTCCTAATAATGCAGTTGTTACCATTGCCGGTGATGTAAAAACTGACGATGTATTATTAATGGTACAAAAATATTTTGGCAGTATTGAGGCCGGTCCTTCGGTTAAACCACAATTAATACAACCGGTTAAGTTAATAGAAAACAGATATCTTTCTTATGAGGATAATGTAAGATTTCCGATGATTAATATGGTCTTTCCGACTGTAAAATCAAATGATAAAGATGATGCAGCATTAGATGTATTAGCCACTATTTTATCTGGTTCACAGGGATCGCCGTTTTATAAAGCTTTCATTGAAACTAAAAAAGCAACCAGTGCCAATACATTTCAATATTCAAGAGAACTTGCCGGTCAATTTCAAATAATGATTCGTTCAAATCCTGAAACTTCTCTTAGTGAAATAGAAAATGAAATAAAAAAAGTGCTTACAGAATGGGAGAAAAAAGGTGCAACCGACGATGATCTTGTAAAATTTAAAGCTCAATTTCAAAGTAATTTATATAATCGTTTAAGTACGGTTCAAGGAAAAGGTGCAGCTTTAGCCTCTTACTTCACGTTTACCGGCAATGCGAATTATATTAAAAAAGAGATATCAAGGTATTTGTCAGTAACTAAAGTTGATGTAATGAGAGTTTACAACACCTATATAAAAAATAAACCTGCAGTAATTTTAAGTTGTTTACCTAAAGGCAAATCAGCCTTGTCGGCAAAATCAGAT
>JBIJCO010000015.1:0-65003 GCA_044344665.1 Bacteroidia bacterium
AAAATTTAAAAGCCGAAATGGTTATTTGCTATAAACAAAGAGCCAAAGCAAATGTGGTTGAAAGCATGACTGCAATTGGTGAAATTGAAGGTAGAAATATAATTTTGGTTGATGATTTAGTTGACACTGGTGGTACTCTTTGTAAAGCCGCAGAAATGATGATGGAAAGAGGAGCAATTAGTGTAAGAGCAATCTGCACACACCCGGTTCTTTCAGGAAAAGCTTACGAAAACATTGAAAACTCAAAATTAACTGAGCTAATTGTTACGGATACTATACCTTTATCTCAACAAAGTTCAAAAATAAAAGTATTAAGTGTATCTGATTTATTCGCAAAAGTGATTAAAAGTGTTCATAATTACGAATCAATCAGCGAAAATTTTATAATGTAAACCCGTAATTAATTATAAACAAGAGGTATCAGTTTTGAAACGGGCAAATTGAAAACTCTAACAAAAAAATAAAAAAATGAAAACAGTATCTTTGAGCGGTTCGTTACGCGCGAACGTAGGGAAAGTTGACGCTGCGGCTTTAAGAGCCAAGGGTCATGTACCATGTGTAATTTACGGTTCGGGTGAGCAAGTTCACTTCAGCGCCGATATCCGTGGTTTTAAAAACATCATCTTTACACCAGATACAAATTTGGTTGAGATTGACATTGAAGGAAAAAAATACACTACAGTGTTGCAAGAAGCGCAATATCATAAAATAAATGATAGTTTGATTCACGCTGATTTTTTAATGGTAACTGAAGATAAGCCTGTTACAGTTAAATTACCTGTAAAAGCTACCGGTCAATCAGAAGGTGTGAAAGCAGGTGGTAAATTAAATATTAAACTTAGAAAATTAAAGGTAAGAGGTTTAATTGCTCAATTACCTGAAAGTATTGATCTTAGTATTGATAAATTAGGAATTGGTAAATCAATTTCAGTAGGTGATATTAACCTTGATGGTATTACTGTATTACATCCTAAAAATATTTCTGTAATTAGTGTTGATACAACTCGTAATGTAGTTACTGAAGAAGCGGCTGCACCAGCTGCTAAATCTGGAGCTCCGGCAGCAAAAAAATAAAAATCAATAAATATTCTTAAAAAGTCCTTTCTTTATAGAAAGGACTTTTTTGTTTAATAAACTCGTTAAAAACATTTTTTATTTAACTAGAATCTTTATTACTCAATGACTTTATTTGTAAAAATGATTTTTAAAAGAAATTATATGAAAAAAATCTTACTTAACATTTTTGTTTTTGCATTTTTGTTTTCTTGTGAAAGTCTTTTGGCTCAAAACAATGAAATGTTTAGAACTAAACGTGAATTAGTAAGGGTTTGGAGAAAGCATAACAGAAATAAAGACGCGTACAATCCTTACTTAAAAAAGAAACCTAAAGACAAACCAAGCGCGAAAATAAATAAAAGTAATAAACGCGAAGAAAGACGACAAAAACGAGACTTTAAAAAACAGCTTAAACGAAGTAAAAAAGGCTTAGGTAAATAAAAAAATTATTTTTTCTTTTTATTACTAAATTTTCCTTTTCTCCAGGCATCAATAAATTGAGCCCAAGCAATTGGATTTAATAATGACATGCTTGGTACTTGTCCCGTAGAGTAAACTTTTGTATAATATGCCTGCATTACATATTTATAATTTTCGGAAGCACTTGCAGTTTGATTTCTTTCTAAATAAGTTAAAGCCTCGCGTTGCAAATTATTATCTGCTCTCTCCATATCTGTATCACTTAAGTCTAACGCCAAAAATGCACGTTTAAAATCTTCTTTTGATGGCCATGGATAAACATCTACTACATCTAATTGTATGGTGTCTTTAGTTAGAATTTGGATAGCATAATAATATTTTTGTGAGAGCGTATCTGCTATTTTGTAACTTCTTAATTTATGACTAACTGAGTGAAATTCAAGTTCGTCACCAGAGTTAACTATTAAACTGAAAAAACCTGAAAAATTTGAAATGGTGCCTCTGCCTGTACCTTTAATTAATACGGAAACAAATGGGATAGGTGTAAGCGAATCTTGATCTAAAACAACACCCGAAAATTGAATTAAATTATTTGTTGGCTTTGTGGTTAGCGTTTGACCAATTGAATTTTGTGCCACGCTAAAAAAAATAATTAAACAAAATAATTTAATAAATTTCATTGTTCTAAATATACCATTGTTTTTGATAATTAATATTGACTTAACAAATTTTAAGTCAAGTACAGAATAATTTATTTTTTGGATTAAATTTGTATACTAATGCATAAGGTTTTGTTGTATATTTTTATTTGTTTGGTTTTGGCTGCCAAAACGACAGCTCAAGTAAGAGTAATTAAACCTATTAAAACTCACGTCTTATATACAAATCTGGGTGTTTCTTCAAGTTTAATTCGTAGTGTATTGTTTTTAAGCAGAAATGTTAAGCAAAATAATGATGCGTTGGGTTTTCATACGGCGGTTGTATATGGTGGAGATAAATTATTTAGAGCTAGTATAGAATATACTTCTTATAAAAAAATTAATATAGAACCAACTTGGTATAATATTAAAGCAAATACCATTGAATTTAATCTGCATGTTTTAGCGAGATTTAAAAAAACAAAGGCTTATTTTTATCCGTTATTTGGCTTAAGCTATAATTCTTTTTCTGGCTATTTTACAGGTTTAAATGACTTTTTAAATTTAACAGAAAAGTATACTAAAAACCAAACTGCAACAACAAACTGGGTTGGCTTAAATGTAGGTTCAGGGTATGAGCATTTTTTTAAACAATTAAGCGTTTTTGGAGAATATAAAATGCGGGTAGGTACTTCCTCAAAAAATCAGTTAAATATAATGGATGTTTGCTATAATTTTGGTTTAAGATATAATTTAATTATTCCTTCGATTTACAAATTATTTAGTGGCACAAAAAACCGGTACTCATTAAAACCAACCAAAAATCAAAATTAAATTTATTTAAATGAGTACCATACAAAATAACCTTTATTCGCTAAGCAATTTTTTTAATCAGTATTTACCTGTAAAAAATCCGGTTTTAATACTTGCACTTACCTTATTAATTATTTTATTTTCTCCTTTATTATTCAGGTTGTTTAAAATACCCGGAATTATAGGTTTAATATTGGCAGGTGTATTAATAGGACCACATTCATTTCATATTATTGAGTCAACAAACAGTTTTGAATTGTTATCTAAAACAGGCTTGTTGTACATAATGTTTCTTGCCGGTTTGGAGATTGATATGCAGGAATTTCAGCAAAATCGGAGTAAAAGTATTGTTTTTGGAGCCTTAACCTTTTTAGTGCCAATAATTTTGGGATACATAGTTTGTATTTATGTTTTTCATTTTTCGTTATGGCCTTCCGTGCTGTTGGCTAGCATGTTTAGTACGCATACCTTGTTAAGTTATCCCATTGTAAGTAACATGGGAATAGTAAAAAACAGAGCAGTGCAAATTACATTTGGTGGTACAATTATTACGGACTCTGCAGTTTTAATTTTATTAGGTATTATAACAAATGTAGTAACCGGCGAAATGAATTCTGCTTTTTGGTTCAGAATAATTGTGTCCTTGTCTTTACTAGTGTTTTCTACCTTATATCTTTTACCAAAAGTAAGCAGATGGTTTTTTAGACATATTGAGGCTCAGGCTAGTTCGCATTATATTTATGTATTGGCAGTGGTTTTTATTTCCGGGTTTTTAAGTGAGTTGGCAGGCGTAGAACCTATTATTGGTGCTTTTTTAGCGGGTTTAGGATTAAATAAAGTTATTCCTCACAATAGTATTTTAATGAATCGAATTGTATTTATTGGTAATACGTTATTCATTCCATTTTTTTTAATAAGCGCAGGTATGCTGGTTGATCTTAAACTGTTTTTTAACGGTAGCGAAGCGCTAATTTTTGCCGGTATTTTATGTTTGGTTGGCTTATTTACAAAATATTTTGCAGCATGGATAACCGGTTTTATATATAAATATAACAAATTTGAACGTAATATTATTTTTGGTTTAAGTGTTTCTCATGCCGCTGCAACTTTAGCAATTATTAAAGTTGGTTTTGATATTGGCTTGTTTGATCAAAACATTATTAATGCTACCATTATTTTAATTTTAATTTCTTGTTTGGTTAGTTCTTTTGCAACCGAACGGGCCGCAAGACAAATAGCAATTTTAGAAAAGGATGTAGTAAGAAAAGGAAGTGATAAAACAGAACGGATTTTGATTCCGGTTAGTAATCCTGAAAATATTCAACGGTTAATAGATTTTGCTTTATTAATCAAAGATCAAAAATCAACAGAGGCAATTTATCCCTTATCTATTGTTGAAGATGATGCGGATGCCGACGAAAAATTAAATGTCGTGAGAAAAGTGATTGAAGGAGCTGTTGAACAAATTTCGAGCGGAGACAAAAAAGTTGAAGTTTTAAAAAAAGTAGATTTAAGTATTGTTGATGGTATTAATCGTACAGCAAAAGCCTATAGCATTAGCGATATATTAATTAGCTATAAGGCACAGCATGGCGCTTCAAATTTGATTTTCGGAAATATTGCCGAAAATCTTTTAAGCAAATCAAAACAATCAATTATTATATCTAAAATATTACAACCAATAAATACCTATAAACGTGTAATTGTTATTTTGACTCCTAATGCAGAATTAGAGAATGGTTTTTTACGATTAGTTTCAAGGTTAAACAGTTTACTTAAACAAATTGGTTCTGAGTCTTTCATTTACGGATTTGAAAACACAATCAATTATTTTACTAAAGAAATTGCAGACAGAAAAAAAGCATTTTTTAGTTACAAGGTTATTAATAGTTTTGAAAATTTTGAGGATGTAAATAATCCAAAAGAAGATGATTTATTTATTTTAGTTTCTGCCAGAAAACAAACAGTTAGTTATGATTTTCACGTAGATGAAATGGCAAAAAAACTCAACAAAAATCATGAATTTACAAGTTTTGCAGTATTTTATCCGGAAATTTCAAAGTCCTTACAAGATGGAAATATAAGTGACATGACTAGCCCTTCAATCGAACAAAATATTGAAAAAGTAAAACAGCTTACGGAAAAAATTACCGGTATTTTTAAAAAAGAAGATGATAATAATACTTGATTTGAGCTATAATTTAAAAGTTTATACAGTCTATTTAAATGAATTTTGATTATACATATATTACTCTGTTTGGTTTTAAAATTTTTGAACCAATGATTATTTTAACCAATTTTCCTATCTTATTAATAGGTCTCTATTCTTTTAAAAAACTAAATATTTTTAATAATTCATATTCTAAAAATTATTCTTGGTTTGTTTTATTAGTTGGAATTAGTTCCTGCTTTGGATCATTAGCACATGCTGTACATTATCAAAACGGAAAGTTATTTTTTGATATTATATTTTATATTATGAATGCCCTTAGTTTAGTTTCGGTATATTTTTGTTTTAAGTTTGGTTACATTTATTTTATTGGAAGTAATGTAAAACCAAATTTTTTGGTATTAACAATTTCTAAAATTTGGATTTTGACTATGTTGATTTATGCATTTTTTTATAATAATTTTTTAATGATTAAAATAAATGCTGGCATTGTTTTAATTTATTCATTTATAATTCATTTCATAAAATATAACAAGCTTAACGATAGAGGAAGTGGTCTTGTCGTTTTTGGAATTGGCGTATCTTTTATTTCTATAATTACACACACGTTAAAAATTTCAATTAATGAATGGTTTAATTACAAAGATATTTCTCATGTTATAATATCTATTTCCCTATTAATTATATATAAGGGTGTTAATGTTAATTCAAAAAAACTGGAAAGGGGAATTTAAAATAATAAGTAGACTTTATTATTTAACTTTTAGTTGACGTGCTTTTTCGTTTAAATTTATCTAAATACCGTTTAAATATTTCATTTATAGTTTCAAACTCCTCTCGGTAAAAAAAACCTACACCTTGAGTGTAAGGACCGCCAGATGTAGTTATTTGCGTATTGTCGTTGCTTCTGTTAAAACCTTTGACACGATATTTTCCATCATCAGTTAATTTATACTCAACATTAACATCGCCTATTAAACCGCTTGTATTATTTGCTTGATTATTGTTTACTCCAAAATTACCATCAATTGTTATTTTGTTGTTAAAAAATTGTTTGCTCAAAGCTAAATCAACTGCTTCTGTATTGTTTTGATTTCCGGGTCTATAATTTAAACCAAGATTTAAATCTTGCATGCCTGTTAAGTTTCCAAAATAGGAATTTAAAAATTCGCTTACGCGATTGCTTAACATTTCGCTGCCGGTTGATGCTGCGGCGTTTCCAGCAGTTACACCGCCACTGTTTGAATTGTAAATTTGAGGCGTAACAAAACTTCTAAACAATAAAAAAGAAAATACCTGACGATTAAGTTCTACTTCGTCGCTTAACACGTTGTTAATTCTCGCTTTAGCAGTTGCATCAATGTTAGGAAAAAGAATGTCGAAATTTATTGTCGGAGAAAATAATTTATTTTTTATCAGCAATTTACATTCTACTGGAAATCTACCTTTGTATCTCCCTGTGGTATCATTTAATAATGGCGCAACAGAAGCTCTTTGTTTGTATGTAGTAGCTATATCTATTTCAGCGTTTAAAGGATTGCCGCTCCATAAAATAGAACTGCCGGCATCTATGTCAAATTTTTTATTGATAACATTTTCAAGTGTAAATAAATAATCTCCATTTTTTATTTTGTATTCACCAAACATTTCAAATTTACCAAGTGTGCTTATTTTTAAATTAATATCACCGTTTCCTTGAACATTTAATACATCGCCATTTGTTTTATCTAAAACAATTTGAACTTGCAAATCAGGTGTGGCGTTAATGTTCATATCTAAATCAAAACCGGAGTGCGTATTAATTGATTTTTTTAAAATGGTATCTTTTTTAACAAAATGTATAAAATCAGATTCGGTAATTTCTGCTGGCCCATCTAGAGGAAGGATAAATTTTGAGTTTTTGTTAGTAGTGGCATTAACACTCATGTGTAAATTATTTAAAAAGCCATAAATACCTAAATTACCTGTAGCATAGGCTTTTCCGCAAAATGTATTGTTTTGTTTTTCGTTAGTATTTAATACTAACATATTTTTAAAAGATATGTCATAATCTAATCTCATTTTATTGAAATTATCATGAAATATATTTCCGTTTATTGTTCCTTGAGGAGTTTTTTTATTACCTACTTCTTTAATAGACAAGTCGTCAAACCTTATTTGATCTGGCATTATTTCAATGTCGCCGATAATGTTGTAGGTAACATTTGTATAGTCTATTTTAATTTCGCTATTATAGAGTTTAAACTTGCCATCAATTTTAATATTGTTTGGTGTTCCGTGAATTTTCCCGTCACCTGAAATTAATGCGTTATTAACAGTCATTATTCCTTCAAGTAAAGGATTAAGTAATTTAAGATTTGCGGGAGAGGCTTTTATATCTATATCAATGCTTTCGTCATCTTTATTTAAATAATAATAACCTTTAAATGAAATATTTTTCATTTCCTCTCCATTTAAAGTTGGTAATCCTAAAGAGGTATAACCGTCGGTATAAATTGTTTTTGTGGAGGCAACATAATTTGTTTTTACAATTAATTTACCAATAGTATTATTATTTAATTTTAAATCTGAAAAGTTAAGATTGCTACTAAAGGCAAATGCTTTAGGGTCGTGTATGGTTACCCTTCCGTTTAATTTACCTTCCAGTTTTATTTTTGCATCTTTTAAAAGGGGGTTAAATTGTTCTAACGTTAAGTTTGAAACGGTAATGGCTAAGCTGTCGTTAGCATTGCTGGTTAGTGCACCGGCAATACCAATGTTTTGTTCGTTGTTGGTAAATTGCAAAGGGTTAATGATAATGTTGCCTCCTGTATCTATTGTAGCTGGATTGGTTGTAACTAAATTCCAAATACTGCTGTCTTTAGACGAGATAAAAAATTTATCGAAAGTTAAATTGGCAATTTGCTTACTAAACGAAACTTTTCCTGCCACTTTACCAGCGCTATTTGAAATTCCTTTGTTATTCCATTCAAAATTATATTTGGTGTCTAAATCTTTTGAAACTAAATACATGAAATAGTTTTTCAGATAAATACTATCGGTTAATTTAATATTGCTGCCTTTAAAAACTAGATTGATTTTATTGTTTTTAGAATAAGATTCAATTACATTATTGTTGAATTTAATGTCGCCGTATTTAATTGAATCTGATTTTAGATTTACAGTAATTAAATTAGTAAATGCATTAAATTCACCTCCAATAGTTGTATTGGGGCTAATCATTAGTTCTTTTATAAAAAGTTCATTAATCAAATTAAATTTTTTTATAGTTAATTTATAGTTAAATGCATCTTTGTAAATTAATCTACTTTTGTTTTTTATGAAAAATGTGGGATAGTAGGCATTTAACACCTGATTAAATGCTAGTGGCAGATTATTAATATTAAATTTGCCATCTGCGATAAAATTAAAATAACTAGAATTTATAATTATTTTTTTGATTTCTGTTTCCTGATCTAGTTTTAAATCGATATTATTTATTTTGAATTTTTTTTCTGCAATTTTAAAACTAGTATTGTCAAAATTAATGTAACCGCTAAGGTTATTAATATTGTCGCCATTCAACTTTATAAGAATTTGTGTAGATAATTTTGATTCAGATTTTGAGAAATTTAATTTTTTTAAATCAAGGTTATTAATTATTGAAATAAAATCCATTTCTGGTAATTTATTGGTAAAGTTAATTGTACCATTAAAATCAAAATCAGCATTTTCATCTTTGCAATTAATTATACCATTAAATATTTTTTTTCGAATGTGGCCATTTAGGTTTATGTTTTTATACATGTATTGGTTAAAATTCAATCCTAAAATTTCACCATTTAAATCAGCATCAATTGATTTTATTGATAGACCTTTGCCTTTAATTTCGGTATTTAAACTAAGTGCATTAAAGTTTTTAATTCCTAAAAGTGTGCCTATGTCAAAATTTGTAGTTTCAATTTTTCCGTGATACGAAACATTATCTTCATTTTTTCCTGTTTTAATACTTAGTTCAGTTTTAACGCTACCTAGATTTGTATTAAATTTTCCGTATGTGGTAAAGTCCGTGATAAAGCCGTCAAATTTTCCTTTGTAACTTATTTTGCCCAATTTTTTTAATTCAATTGGGAGCTCTATTTTTTTATTTTCTGTAAAAGGATAATTTGGAATTTGAATAATATCGTTATAGCTAGTTGCTATTTCTTTGGCGTTTATGTGTAAATAACTTGTGCTAAAATTTGGTAATCCAGTGAGGGTTAAATTACCTCTAAATTTAGTGTCATTTCCGTATGCAAAATAAAACTCTTTTAATGTTAAGTCGTTAACGTAACCATTTACTTTTCCTGACAAATTTATTTTGGCATCTAAACCGTTTAACTCACTTGTAAATTTTGCAATATCTTGCATAGCAATATAAGTACTATCTGCTAGTGTAGATTTTATTTTTATTTTATTTACAAAATCTGAATAATCGTTCCATTCAGAATACAAAAAATTAATATCGCCTTTTATACATGTTTGTGGGGTTTTTATGGTCAATTTACTTAATAAAAGTTCATTGTGGCTTATTTTACTTTCGGTAGAAAGTTCGTTTAGTTTAAATCCACATTGTTCATTGGTTTTTAAATGACTAAGTTTTGCAAAAATGGTGTCGTTTTTGAAATTAATCTTAGATATTTTGCCATAGGTTTTTGTTAAGTATAAATTATTAAAATTTATATTTTGGGATAAAGTAGTGTTTTTATTTTCATCTCGATAAATAAAATTTACATTATCTAAAACAACATCTCCAAACTCAACCTCCCAATTTTGTTTTGAAACAGTATCAGTTTGGTTAGTATTAAAATAATCAACTAAAAACTGAAAATTTAATTTACTGTCGTTTTTATAATTGATTAGTTTAGTCGTAGAATTTTTTATTGTTATTTTTTTGAAAGCTATTTTTTTTTGTTTGTAATCTAGTTTATTAATATCTACTAATAAATCACCTGTAAAAAGAGTGTCGTTATTTTTATCGCTAACAAAAACTCCTTCTAAATTGGCTGTTTTAAAAAATTCAATGTGAATTTTTTTTATGGTTATCTTATTATTTAGTTCGGAGCTTAAATAACTTCCTGCTTTTTGTCCAAGCCATGTTTGAAAAACTGGAGACTGAATTGCAAAAAATAAGAATACGGCAAATAAAATTATCGATAGCGTAATTACACCAAGTGATTTAAAAAATATTCTTGTAACTTTGCTCAAATGTATGGCTTTGCTATAAAGATAAGCCAAAAATTGTTTTGAATTATCCAAAAAAATGCAAAAATCAGGTACTTATATATTGGCTATAGAAAGCAGTTGCGACGATACATCCTGCGCTATTTTACGTGATAATTTTGTGTTATCAAACATTACGGCAAGTCAAAAAATTCATGAGCAGTATGGAGGTGTAATTCCTGAATTAGCAAGTCGTGATCATCAAAAAAATATTGTACCTGTTTTAACTGAAGCATTAAAAGTTGCCAATATTCAATTACAAGAGCTAAGTGCCATTGCGGTTACTATTGGCCCTGGTTTAATGGGCAGTTTACTTGTAGGAATTTCTTTTGCCAAATCATTAGCCATGTCTTTAAAAATTCCTTTAATAGAAGTTAATCATATGCAAGGACATATCTTGGCACATTTTATTAAAGATTCGGATACCCAAATGCTGCCTGAATTCCCATTTTTATGTTTAACAGTTAGTGGTGGTCACACTCAGTTGGTAAAAATGACAGATTATTTATGTTTTGAATTATTAGGAGAAACCATTGACGATGCGGTTGGAGAAGCCTTTGATAAGGCAGCAAAAATTTTAGGTTTACCTTATCCTGGCGGGCCTTTAATTGATAAGTATGCTCAAGGAGGAGATAATTCAAAGTATAAATTTTCACATTCTCATGTTCCGGGATATGATTATAGTTTTAGTGGTATAAAAACCTCCTTTTTATATTTTATTCAAAACAACATTCAAAAAAATCCAAATTTTATTGAAGAAAATTTAGCTGACATTTGCGCTTCTTATCAAAGCCATTTAATTAATGTGCTTTTAAAAAATGTAAAAAGCCTTATAAAAGAAATTGGAATAAAACAGTTAGCTATTGCCGGTGGTGTATCGGCTAACACAGAACTCAGAAAACAAATTAAAAAATTAGAAGCCGAATTAACTATAAAAACGTTTATTCCAAAATTCGAATATTGTACAGATAATGCCGCCATGATTGGCATTACAGGTTATTATAAATATTTGAAAAAAGAATTTGGTTCACTTAAATCTGTACCAATAACCCGAATGGAAATATAATTCTGTTTTTTTGATTTAGCCTAATTTTGTAGATTTATAAAAATAAAAATTACGTTTACGTATGGAACAATTAATTGAATGTGTACCAAACTTTAGTGAGGGTGTTGATTTAAATATTATTAAACAAATTACTGATGTTATTGAAAGTGTTGAGGGGGTTAAGTTATTGAATGTAGATCCTGGTAAGGCCACTAATCGCACAGTAGTTACATTTGTAGGAAATCCTAAATATGTTATTGATGCTGCGTTTCTTGCCATAAAAAAAGCAGGGGAGTTAATTGATATGAGCAAACATAAAGGTGAACACCCACGAATGGGCGCTACAGATGTTTGCCCGTTAATTCCAATAAGTAATATAACCATGCAGGAAACCGCTGAATATGCAAAGCAATTGGGTAAACGAGTGGGCGAGGAATTGAAAATTCCGGTTTATTTGTATGAAGAAGCACAGCAAAATAAAAACCGCAGTAACCTTTCAGTTATCAGAAATGGAGAGTACGAAGGTTTTTTTAAAAAAATTAAATTACCTGAATGGAAACCTGATTTTGGTCCTGATGAATTTGATAAACATCGTGGAGGCACTGTAATTGGTGCTCGCGATTTTTTGGTTGCATATAATATTAACCTAAATACAACATCTACACGCAGGGCTAATTCTATTGCTTTTGATGTAAGAGAAGCAGGAAGGGTTGAAAGGGAAGGAAATTCATTAACCGGAAAAATTATTTTAAATGCCGATGGTTCTCCAAAATCAGTCCCTGGAACATTAAAATCGGTAAAGGCAATAGGTTGGTATATTGAAGAATATGGCGTGTGTCAAATTTCAATGAATTTAACTAACATAAATATTACTCCTGTTCATATTGCGTTTGATGAAGTGTGTAAAAAAGCTACCGAGCGCGGGATAAGGGTTACCGGATCTGAGTTAGTTGGATTAATTCCATTAAAATCTTTGTTGGATGCCGGAGCTTATTTTTTGAAAAAACAAAACAGATCAACCGGAGTAAGTGAAAGCGAATTAATCAAGATTGCAGTTAAATCTATGGGTTTAGACGAATTATGTCCGTTTAAGCCGGAAGAAAGAATTATAGAATATTTATTAAAAGAAAAAGCCGATTCTAAATTAGTTAGCATGAATTTAGCTGCTTTTGCAGATGAAACCGCAAGCGAGAGTCCGGCACCAGGAGGAGGTTCTATTTCTGCCTATGTTGGTAGTTTAGGAATTTCGTTAGCAACGATGGTGGCTAATTTAAGTTCTCATAAAAAAGGCTGGGATGATAGATGGGAAGAGTACAGTAATTGGGCAGAAAAAGGACAAAAAATTAAAAATGAATTGTTACGTTTGGTAGATGCCGATACTGCGGCATTTAATAAAATTATGACCGCGTTTTCTTTGCCAAAAGCTACTGATGAAGAAAAGAAAAAAAGAACAGATGCTATACAAGAAGCCACAAAATTTGCTATTGAAGTGCCATTTAAAGTAATGCAATTAAGTTTTGAAAGTTTAGAAATAATAAAAGCAATGGCTGAAATTGGAAATCCTAATTCAGTCAGCGATGCCGGCGTAGGGGCTTTGTGTGCAAGAACAGCTGTTATGGGAGCTTTTATGAATGTTAGAATTAATGCGAGTGGTTACAGCGACAAAAATTTTGTTAACGATATCATTGAAAAAGGTAAAGCTATGGAACAAAAAACCATAGCTGTTGAAGCTTCTATATTAAAAATTGTGGACGAAAAAATAGGGATTTAATATCAGTATTAAATTGCCCTACAAAACGTTATTGGCTTGTTCTTTAATTTTTTCCAATTCATCTTTCATTAATACAACTAATTTTTGAATTTGAGCATCGTTGGCTTTAGAGCCTATGGTATTAATTTCTCTTCCTATTTCTTGACTAATGAAATTTAGTTTTCTTCCCGGCGACGATTCTTTGCAAGTGTCAATAAAATAATCAAGGTGCGTTTTTAAACGTACTTTCTCTTCGTTAATATCTAGTTTTTCAACATAATAAATTAACTCTTGTTCAAATCTGTTTTCATCAATTTTTCCTTTGCCAATAACATCTATTATGTTATTTCTTATTCTATCTTTAATTGAGTTAATTCGAATAAAATCAAGCGTTTTAATCTCTTCAAGGCAAGTTTCAATTTTAGATAAACGTGTTTCAAAATCTGTTTTTAAGGAAAGACCTTCTAGTTCTCTGAAATTATTTAATTGCAAAACGGCTTCGTTAACACATTGTTTAATTTGTTTCCATTCTAAATCGTCAGTTTCCTTCCGTTCACTTTTTAAAACATCCGGAAACTTTAAAACTTGAGTCAGCAAACCAACACCATTAGCCGGTTCATTAAGTTCGTTTGCTAATTTAACTAGTTGTTGGTAGTAGGCTTTTGCAAGTTCAATATTTATCTCAACAGGCGTTTCGGTTTTTTTTGACTCGATGTAAATGCTCAAATCAATTTTACCGCGCTCAAGTTGTTTTGAGAGTTCATTTCTAAGTTCTAATTCATAATTTCTTAAACCCGATGAAAGTCTTAAGCTAATGTCTGCGCTTTTGCTATTTAATGAACGTATTTCAACCGTAACAGTTTTATCTTGTAATTCTAATGTGGCTTTACCAAAGCCCGTCATTGATTTAATCATAAGTAGTTTTTTTGGGTTTAAAGTTTACCAAATAAAGTCCGAAAATTATTAAAATTCCTGAAAATATTTTTATGAGCGTTAATCTATCGTCGCCCATTAAAATGGCAAAAATACTTGCTAAAAATGGTTGTAAGTAAATATACATGCTTACTGTGCTTGAACTTAGTTCTTTTAGCCCATATAAGTTTAATAAATAAGCTAAAAATGTGGTTGCTACAACTACAAATACAATTGAGAAAATTGCATTATAGGTAAAATTATGCCAGTTAGTTAGAAGTGTATCTTCTAAGCCAATAGGTAACATGTAAATACTTCCAAATAAAAATAACCATTTCATGACTGTTATGGTATTGTATTTTTTCATAATTGGTTTTACCGCAACAATAAATATGGCCCATGATGCTGAATTAATTAAAGTCATTAAATCTCCTGCAATTGTTTCACTTCCAAAATCAAAATTGCCTTTAAATAGTAACAATGTTAATGCACCTACTATAGCAATTGAAAGCCCACTAAATTTTAAAAAAGTGATACGTTCTTTAAATAATATTAACGTAAAAATAAAAACCATTATGGGATTGGATACCATAATAATTGCTGAGTTAATCGGATGGGTCAGGCTTAGTCCATAAATAAAAAATACTTGATTAACCACTATTCCAAAAATGGCTAATAGAAGCATTCTTAATAAATCTTTTTTTTCTACGCGTTCTGATTTTACAAAAAAAGAGAGAACCCAAAAAAGTAAGCAAGCTCCGGTTATTCTTAAAAAAACTAACGCGAGTGGTCCAATGAAATTCGGCATTAAATTTTTAGCAATAGAATAATTTAGCGCGTAAATAACTTGTGCCGAAAATAATGCAATATGTCCTTTTAATGCTTTTGTCAATGCGCTGCAAATATACCAACACTTGGGCTATTTTTGCTATCAACAATTTTAATTATTAATGTATTTTTGTTATTAATCATGTTAGTTAAAGATCAATTAGGAAATGTTTTGCAATTTTCTCAAGAGCCCAAACGCATCGTTTCTGCTGTGCCTTCGCAATCTGAGTTTTTATGGGATATTGGTTTGCAGCAAAAAATAATTGGCATTACTAAATTTTGTATTCATCCGGATAAGATGTATAAAAGTGTTGAAAGAGTAGGTGGAACAAAAAATCTAGATATTGAAAAAATAAGAAGTTTAAATCCTGATTTAATTATTGCGAATAAGGAAGAAAATGAAAAAGCAGATATTGAATTATTGCAAAAAGAATTTAATGTTTGGATAAGTGATATAGTCTCTTTGGAGGACGCCTACAGTATGATGTTGGATTTGGGCGCTTTATTTGGTAAAGAAATTGAAACAACTAAAATTGTTAATGATATAATTAAATTGGTTGAAGAGATTAAACATATCTTCGAAAAACAAAGGGTAGCCTATTTTATTTGGGGTAAACCTTATATGTTTGCGGCTAAAAACACATTTATTGATGTTGTAATTAATCATATTGGATTAAGTAATGTTTTATCGTACCATGAACGTTACCCTCAATTAACTATTTCGGAATTACAAAAATTTAATCCCGAATTTTGTTTTTTATCAAGTGAGCCTTTTCCGTTTAAAGCAAAGCATGTAAATGAAATAAAACAAATTTTACCTGATTCTAAAATAATTAGTGTTGATGGCGAAATGTTCAGTTGGTATGGATCACGTTTATTAAAATTAAATAGCTACATTAAAGAGTTAAAAAAACAAATTTATGCTTAGTGTTTTATTAATAATTGTATTTGTGATTTCTTATTCACTTATTGCTTTTGAGCATAAAATAAACATCAATAAAGCTGCAATAGCCTTATTTTCAGGTGTTTTAAGCTGGATATTTGTTATGCTTTATTCAACTAATGTTGAAATTCAGAATGAGTTGTTAATGCATCACGTTTCTGAGATTGCCGGTATATTGTTTTTTTTAATGGGTGCTATGACTATTGTTGAACTTATTGATGCGCATAACGGTTTTGATATTATCACAAGACAATTGCTTAAAGTAAAACCATTTACTTTAATATGGCTGGTTGCAATTGTAACTTTTATATTATCTGCCGTTCTTGATAATTTAACTACTACTATTTTAATTATCTCATTGTTGCGTAAATTACTAGTTGAAGGAAAATTAAGACTTTACCTTACCGGATTAGTAATAATTGCAGCAAATGCCGGTGGAGCCTTTAGTCCTATTGGCGATGTAACAACAACTATGTTATGGATTGGAGGGCAGGTTAGTACAGATAACATAATAACCGCTTTATTTATACCAAGTGTTATTAATTTATTGCTTCCATTAATAATAATTTATATAATTATCAAAAGACAAAAACTTTTTAATACTAATTCATTCAATAAAATTGAAAGTCTTTTTGTTAAGCAAGACAACTCTTTACTTATTTTATGTTTAGGTTTATTAATATTAATTGCTGTGCCTGTTTTTAAAGTTGTTTTTCATTTGCCACCTTTTATGGGTGTTTTATTTGGTCTTGGTTTGTTGTGGTGCATTACTGAACTTAAAAATGGTAAACGCGAAGAAGTAGATAAAAAAAATTATTCGGTAGCATTTGCTTTACGAAATATTGATACGCCAAGTATTTTATTTTTTTTGGGAATATTGTTAAGTATTTCAGCTTTGCAATCAGGTGGAGTGTTAGCATATTTAGCAGAAGTATTAAAAAATATTTTAGGGTCAGAAAAATTGATTTTACTTTTTACCGGATTTGCGAGTGCCATTATAGATAATGTGCCTTTGGTTGCTGCATATCAAGGGATGTATCCTTTAAATGAATTTATGTTAGATAGTTCGTTTTGGCATTTATTGGCTTATTGTAGTGGTACAGGAGGCAGTATGCTAATAATTGGTTCAGCTGCAGGCGTTGTTGCCATGGGCATTGAAAAAATTAGTTTTAGCTGGTATTTAAAAAACATTTCGTGGCTTGCTTTAATTGGTTATTTAGGAGGATTTATTACATATATTATTATAAATTAAAAAAATAAGTTATGATTGCTGAACAAATTATAAAAAATTTAAAGTTATTACCTCATCCTGAAGGAGGTTATTATAAAGAAATGTATCGCTCTAAACAAAAAGTTAATTTAGATTCGGGTAAGTCAAGAAATGTAAGTACATCCATTTATTATTTATTAGAAAATGAGGATAAATCTCGCTTTCATAGAATTGAATCTGATGAATTGTGGTTTTTTCATCAGGGGAATCCACTTGAAATTGTTTCAATACAAAACGGCTTATTAATAAAAACTATTTTAGGAAATAATTTTGAAAATGGCGAAGTGCTGCAAGCTGTTATTCCTGCGCATACATGGTTTGCTTCAAGAGTTAAAAATAATATAGGATATGCTTTGGTAAGTTGTACCGTTGCTCCGGGTTTTGATTTTGACGATTTTGAATTAGCTAATAAAGAAGAATTATTAAAAGATTTTCCTGACCTTATAGAATATATAGAGCAATTTACTTAGCCAGATAATAAAAAATAAAAAAGTCCTCACGAAAGAGAGGACTTTTTATAATAGTTTTATTTCATTTATTTTAAACTTCCAACCATGTCTTCGGGTTTTACCCATTGGTCAAATTGTTCGTTAGTCAGGTAACCTAATTCTATAGCTGCTTCGCGCAATGTTTTATTTTCTTTGTGCGCTGTTTTTGCAATTTTAGCAGCTTTTTCATAACCAATGTGAGTATTTAAAGCTGTAACTAGCATTAATGAATTTTCTAAATGTTGTTTAATTACCGGTAAATTTGGTTCAATACCAACTGCACATTTATCATTAAAACTAACGCAGGCATCTCCAATTAGTCTGGCACTTTGTAAAACGTTAGCAGCAATTAACGGTTTAAATACGTTTAGTTCAAAATGTCCATTCATGCCTCCAACAGATACAGCAACATCATTTCCTATTACCTGCGCGCAAACCATTGTCATAGCTTCAGGTTGTGTTGGATTTACTTTGCCAGGCATAATAGAACTCCCTGGCTCATTATCAGGAATAATTAATTCGCCAATTCCGCAACGAGGTCCAGAAGATAACATGCGCACATCGTTTGCAATTTTCATTAAAGCAATTGCAGTACGTTTTAATGCCCCACTTAATTCTACCATTGCATCGTGAGCAGCTAATGCTTCAAATTTGTTTGGAGCGGTTACAAAAGGCAATTTGGTTAATTCAGCAATTTTTTTGGCAACTAAAACGTCATAACCTTTAGGCGTATTAAGACCTGTACCTACGGCGGTTCCTCCTAAAGCTAATTCACTAACAGCTTCTAAAGCATTTTTTAACGCTCGAATGCTCATGTTTAATTGTTGCACATATCCGCTAAATTCTTGACCCAAGGTTAGAG
Source organism: Bacteroidia bacterium (assembly GCA_044344665.1). Taxonomy (GTDB): domain Bacteria; phylum Bacteroidota; class Bacteroidia; order B-17B0; family Aurantibacillaceae; genus Aurantibacillus. The sequence continues at coordinate 18,437 of JBIJCO010000015.1, forward strand.
GAGTGGCATCCATAAAATGTGTACGGCCTGTTTTGGTAATGGTTGCAAAATCTTTCGATTTGTGTTCTAAAGTGGATTTTAATTTCTCTAATCCAGGTATTGTAATTTCTACTACCTGCTTATATGCTGCAATGTGCATAGCAGTTGGATAAGTATCGTTACTTGATTGTGATTTATTTACATCATCATTAGGATGTAAAATTTTAGGTTCATCTTCTAATTTTCCGCCATTCATTACATGGGCGCGGTAGGCAATAACTTCATTACTATTCATGTTGCTTTGTGTACCTGAACCAGTTTGCCAAATAACAAGAGGGAACTGATCGTCAAGTTTTCCTGCAATTATTTCATCGCAGGCTTTACAAATCAAATCGCATTTTTCTTTGCTTAAAACTCCAAGTTCGTTGTTGGCAATTGCAGCAGCTTTTTTTAAATAACCAAAAGCGTAAATTACTTCTTTTGGCATGCTGGCTTCTGGACCAATTTTAAAATTATTTCGGCTACGTTCTGTTTGTGCTCCCCAGTAAACGTTCGCAGGTACCTTTACCTCGCCCATTGTGTCTTTTTCAATTCTGTAATCCATAATTTATGTGTTTTTTTAGCTTTATTAAAGTGATTTTAAAGCGGTAAATTTAGGATTAATAAAGGTTTTTACAAATTAATAAACTCTGTAAGATTTGGTTTTTAATTGATTAAAGTAAATTCCTTTGATGCGAATTAATTAACAATTACTTTAAATGAATGTGTTGTGTTCTCTACTAAAATAGTACATGAATATTCTCCGCATTGCAGATTTGAGTTGCTTTTAAAAATAGTATTTTTAGTAGTATCTAATTTTAAAAAATTTTCTGAAAAAATTAATCTTCCGCTTTTATCAGTTAGTAAAATAATAATTTTTTCGTTGTTGTATATACCTGATATTTCAGCATTAAAATTACCATTGCTAGGGTTTGGATAAATAATAAAACTTAAATTTTTTTCTTTTATGTAATTTACAGATATCAGTTTACTCATTGAAAATTTACCATCAATATCAACATGTTTTAATCTGTAGTAAGTTGTATTTTCCTTTATGCTGCCATCTATGGCAGAATAATTTAATTGTGTTGTGCTATTTCCGTTTGATGATTTTGAAGGTATTGTAAATAAGTATTCAAAATGGCTGCCGTCAGTACTTTTTTCAATGTCAAAATAGTTTGATTTACTTTCTGTTGCAGTGTTCCAGGATAATTCAACTGCATCATCAATTATTTTACCAGAAAAAGAAATTAACTCAATTGGTAAAACTGTACTAAAACATGGTAAACAATTTGGACCAGAGAATATTCCCATTCCTGAACTCCAAACTACTGTGTTGCAAATATCTATCAGATTTGAGTTACCGCTGCCTCCGCTACCAGGAATAATATATCCACCTGCATACACTGTTATTTGAGAATTACAAGGCAAGGTTAACTTATTTCCGGTAATGAATTTTAAGTTACCGTATATTAAAATTTGAATTGGAGAAACACAAGTATAGTTTTGTTGCGTAGAAACTGTAATAGTTTTTCCTGCAGGTATAATAATGGAGTCGCCACAAGTTGGAACTGATCCACATGACCATGAACTTGAATTCGACCAATTTCCGTTTGTAATAGCAATGCATTTATTTGCATGAACACTTGTAATGTTTGTTGTAATTAACACAATTGGTATTAATAAAAGTTTCAATTTTCTATTACAATCACTTTTATTAATTAAATCTGAGAAGGTTTTGAATAGAAATTCCTTTAAATATTTTACAAAAGTTTCCATAATCAAAAATAAAGCATCCGATATTTTTGATAAATGAAATTAACTTCCAAATATCATGTTATTAATCACTAAAATGGTTCTGAAAAAAAACTCGTTAGGAATTGAAAATTCAGATTAATTATCTGCGATTTTTTCTAAGTCATAATCGTTATTTTCTACGATTAAGTTTAGGCTTTGAATTAGTGTTTGTTTTTCGTCTGTCCATAAGACACTGTGTTTGTTGAATTCTTTGAGTGTACATGCACTTGCTGAAAATTTACTTTTAATTAAACTATTATCTTTAGCAATCAATGCATAAACAGGGAGGTATTCTGTTTTGTCGTATTCGTATAATTTATATTTTTCAATTAATTTAATTAAACCCTCATGGTAAACAGGATTAGTTGCATAGCCGCAGTTTTTTAAACCAATTGACCAACTTTTATAGTCTGTAATAGAAAGTGTAAATAGGTTTTTGTAACGAGGTCTCGAAGTTAAAAAATGACTATGGTCAGCATACGATTCTCTTGCGTTTTTATAACTTCTGAAACATTCATTTAAACTGTCATCGCTTTTTCTAATTGTGTCTCCAAACCATTCTAAGTGACATTTTATTCCAAAATGATTATTGCCTCTTTTAGCAAGTACACTTTTTCCGCCTCCGCTTTCAAAAATTGCCTGAGCTAGAGTAATGCTTGCTGGAATTTTATATTCAATCATTTGATTGATGGCCTCGGGAGCAAATGCTTTGATGTAAGTTTTAATTAAAGAATCTGATAACTGAGCCTTTAAATTAAATGGAATAATACTTAAAATAATTAAACAACTTAACAATTTGTTTTTATTAAATCCGCCTATTGAAATAATTACTTTAATCATCTATATTTACAAATATAGAAGGTCAATAATAAGCTTATTTAGACTGCAATTTTAGATATTAACATCCTGTTTTTAATAATGAAAAATATCCAATATATAACAATTTCGGTTTTTATAACCGCCTACTGCGTAGCTCAAAATAAAATTAGTTATCCGGTTACTGATAAATCCAATCAAATAGATAATTATTTCGGCACTAATATTGAAGATACATATAGATGGCTTGAAGATGATCGTTCAGAAAAAACCGAGAAATGGGTAAGCAACCAAAATGAAGTGACAGAAAATTATTTTAATAGTATACAAAACAGAAGTAAAATAAAGAATCGTTTAACAGAATTGTGGAATTTTAATAAAGAGTCCGCACCTTTTAAAAAAGGTAATTATTTTTTTTGTTATAAAAATAACGGACTTCAAAATCAAAATGTGTTGTACATTAAAAATAATTTGACTGAGGAAGGTGAAGTCTTGTTAGACCCTAATACACTGTCAAACGACGGAACAATTTCTTTAAGCACTATTGCTTTTTCAAAAGATGCAACATTATTAGCCTATGGTTTGTCAAAAGCCGGTAGCGATTGGATAGAAATTCATTTTAAAAACGTAATTACAAAAGAAGATTTACCCGACGTCATAAAATGGGTAAAGTTTAGCAGCATTAGCTGGAAAGGCAATGGTATATTTTACAGTAGATACGATGAACCGAAAGAACGCGTATTTGTCCAAAAAAATCAGTTTCATAAGGTTTATTTTCATCATTTGGGTTCCAATCAGGAAAGAGATAGTTTAGTTTTTAATGATTTATCTAATCCTGATTATAATTTTAGTGCTAATGTCACAGATGATGAAAATTATCTGATTATTTCTGCGAGCGAAAGCACCAGTGGAAATAAACTAATGATTAAAGATTTGCGAAACCCCAATTCTGAATTTATAACCATTGCAAACAATTTTGACTTTGAAAATGATATTGTAGAAAATATTGGAAATACATTTTATATGTTAACCAATAATAATGCTCCAAAATATAAGTTAATCTCATTTATAATAAATGAACGAAACGATTTAAAGTGGAAAACAATTCTTCCTGAGTCAATTAATTTATTAGAAAGTGTTAGATTTTGTAATCATAAAATTATAGCTACTTATTTAAATAATGCATGTTCCAAATTAAATTGTTATAATTTGAATGGGGCTTTAGAAAATGTGATTGAACTTCCGGGAGTTTGTAAAATAAATTCGTTTTCTAGTAATAATAATGATGACTTTGCCACTTATAGTATAGTTCAATATTCAGCACCAGAACAAACTTATTATTTGGATGCAAAAACATGGCAAAGTAAATTAATGTTTAAACCAAATTGTAATTTCGATTCACAAAATTACACTACAAAACAAGTTTTTTATAAAAGTAAAGATGGTACAAACATTTCGATGTTTATTACGCATAAAAAAAATTTAGTCATTAATTCAACTACACCTTGTTTTGTGTTTGGTTATGGTGGTTTTAATATTTCCATGTCTCCTGAATTTAGAATAGACAGAGCTGTTTTTTTAGAAGCGGGAGGTATTTATTGTGTTCCTAATTTAAGGGGTGGAGGAGAGTATGGTGAGGAATGGCATAAAGCAGGAACCAAATGCAACAAACAAAATGTATTTGACGATTTTATTTCAGCCTGCGATTATTTGGTTAAGAATAAGTATACTTCTTATCAAAAAATTGCAATTCATGGCAGAAGTAATGGGGGATTATTAATTGGAGCAGTGCTTACTCAGCGTCCAGATATTTGTAAGGTGGCTTTACCTACAGTTGGTGTTTTAGATATGCTAAGATTTCATTTGTTTACAATTGGCAGAGCATGGACGGTAGATTATGGATGCAGTGAAAACCAAAATGATTTTAATTGTTTAATAAAATATTCTCCGTTACACAATATAAAATCAATAAATTATCCTGCTACTCTAATATTAACCGGCGACCATGATGATAGGGTAGTGCCTGCTCATTCATTTAAGTTTGCTGCAACTTTGCAGGAAAAAAATACAAGCACTTATCCTACGTTAATTAGAGTTGATGTAAACGCAGGGCATGGGGCAGGTAAACCAGTATCTAAACAAATAAATGAATTTGGTGATATGTGGAGTTTTGTTTTTCAAAATTTAGAAATGAACTATTAAAATATAATTTAGGTAATTCTATTTATTTAATAATTTCTCTTCCTAATAATTTATTGACTCTTATTTTTAAAGAGTCAAGGTGTTTTAGGTGCTCTAAAACAATTAACGATTCCTCAAATGAAATTGTTTTAAGGCTTTCTCGTAATTGTACTATTTGTGAGTTTAGTTTTCTGCTTTTAAAACTGTATAAAGTTTTTTCCGCATCTTTCTTTGCCATTTCAATTTCGCTCGGAACAATTACGCCGTAATTAATCCATTTCTGACTTAATTCATTTTTATTAATTACATGGTTTATGGCAAAGCTGTTTATTATAGGGTCAGGTGAATATAAAAAATGATTTATGTTTGGTAATTTATTATCCTTTAACTGATCAATGTAATCGTCTAAAACAGTTTTATGTAAAGGATTTTCAAAATTGATGTTATCTCGCCACAATTCAAAAATTATAAATTCACCTAAGGTAATTTCAATTTCCTGTTCAACATTGTTTTCATCTTCGGCTTGAACAGTAATTAATAAATTCCCATACTTTATTAAGGTAACAAGTAAATTTTTTTCCTCTGCATCAAAATTAAATAGTTCGGTTTCATGTTTTACAGTTGTAATTAATTCGGGTTCAGAGTTTGATATTGTTAATTCCTTAGTATTATCCTCCGGTTTAATATTACCTGCTTTTTTTTCAGCACTTTTTCTACGAATTTTATTTACTTCCTGTTGAAGAATGGACTCTTCAATTTCCATAATATTAGAACATTCTTTAATGTAAATGCTTCTAATAATATTATCAGGTATTAAAGCAATGCTATCAACAATATCTTTAATAACACCAGCGCGTTTAATAGGATCGTTTTGGGTTTGAGAGCTTAATTTTTTTGCTTTAAAATATAAAAAGTCTTGTGTGTTGTTGTCGAGATAATTTTTAAACTCATCGGCACTTACTTTTCTGCTAAACGAATCCGGGTCATCATTGTCAGGAAACATTAACAGTTTTACATTCATCCCTTCTTCCAAAATTAATGGTATAGCACGGTTGCTTGCTTTTTGTCCGGCTTCATCGCCATCATACAAAACAATAATGTTTTTTGTAAACCGATGAATTGATTTTATTTGTTCTACAGTTAATGATGTTCCGCTTGATGCCACCACATTTTCGATGCCAGCCTGATGCATGGCAATAACATCCATGTAGCCTTCAACCAAATAACAACAATCGTTTTGCTGAATGGATTTTTTACCCATCCACAAACCGTACAAGATCTTGCTTTTGTTGTATATCTCTGTTTCTGGACTATTAATGTATTTTGCAGTTTTTTTGTCGTTGCTTAATGTTCTTCCCCCAAATGCAACTACACGGCCACCGTCATCATGTATCGGAAACATAACCCTTCCGGCGTAGCGGTCAAACAAGTCTGACTGAGTAATTTCGGTACCTTCCACATGGCGGTTACTCAAAATACACATGCCTGTTTTCGCCAAATATTTTGGTTGATAACCATTTTTTATGGCTTCAGCTGTAAATGCGTTTTTTTCTTCTAAACTATAACCAAGTTGAAATTTTGAAATAATATCAGGTCTTAATTGTCTCTCAATAAAATACCCCAAACCTATAGACTTGCCTTCATCGGTATTAAACATGGTTTCGGTAAAATAACGCTGGGCATATTGCATAACAATGAGCATACTTTCGCGCTCTGTTTGCAGTTCTTTTTCCTGAGGCGTTATTTCGCGCTCTAAAATCTCTATGTTGTATTTTTTTGCAAGCCACTTTAATGCTTCGGGGTAAGTGAGTTGCAAATGATCCATTATAAAATTTACAGAATTCCCCGATTTTCCGCAGCCAAAACATTTATAAATACCTTTTACAGGCGATACCGTAAATGAAGGTGTTTTTTCGCCATGAAATGGACATAAACCAAGCAAATTAGCACCGCGTTTTTTTAAGGTGATAAATTCTCCCAAAACATCTTCTACATGTGAAGCTTCTACTATTTTATCAATCGTTTCTCTGGGTATCACTTTAATGGTAAATTTGAGCTAAATAAATATACAATTTAAACGGATGATAAAATTACGATATTCTTTGCAATTTTTTTTGGCGCTGTTAACTAGCAACATCATGTTAGCGCAAGACGATGTTAATCCTTATAAAAAGTTATCCAAGTCATTTTTTGGTGCCGTAAAACGCGATATTCCAAACAGAAATGATAAATTTTTTGATTCTACAGTGTACGGAAAAATAATCTCAGCACAAGCTGACCGTTCAATAAATAATTTTATAAAAACAAACGGCAAAATTGTTGCTATTGAAAAAACAGAGGTTGATACACAAGGGTGCAAAATGGTTACGGTTACCTCTATAAAAACAAATAATGGGAAATTTTTGTGGTATTTATATTTTGACCAAGCCCAGTATATAGAGCGTTTAGAAATAGATACGTTTTCTGACCAATGGTTTTATAAACCAAAAACAACGGTTACTTCTAATTACTCAAGAAAAGAAATAGTAGTCGAATCTAATCCTTTTATTAAATTGCCCGGCAGTTTGTTTTTACCTAATAATTTAAAAAAATCACCGGCTGTTATTTTGGTTCATGGCAGTGGACCTCATGATAGAAATCAAAGTATAGGAAAAAATAAAATTTTTTTAGACATTGCTTTAGATTTAGTTCAAAAAGGAATTGCCGTTTTAATTTATGATAAACGGACTTATGTTTATCAATTTAACAATCCTTTTTCAATGGATAGTATGGACTACCAGACTGAAACAGTTGAGGATGCTGTAGCTGCTTTTAATTTTCTAAAAAAGCAAACAGGAGTTGATACCAATTCTATTTTTATTGCAGGGCATAGTCAAGGTGCATTATGCGCGCCACTAATTGCGAAGGGCTGTAAAAATTTAAAGGGTTTAATTTTGCTTGCAGCTCCTGCCAGAAGTTTGTTAGAAATTTTACCCGAACAGCTTGATTATATTGCAAGTTTGAAGAAAAACATATCGGAAACAGAAGAAGCAAACTTTAATGCTTTAAAATGGCAAGTTAAAAATGCGTTAAAACCTGATTTAAATTTAAAAAGTAAAGTTAGTTTGCCATTTAATGCCAAACCAAAATATTGGTTGTTTGACAGAAATTACAAGGTGTTGGATGAAGCCAAAAAATTAGGTATGCCTATGCTGTTATTGCAGGGTGGGAGAGATTATAATGTTGTGAAAAAAGATTACGATTTATGGCTATTGGCTATGTCTGATAAATCTAATTTTAAATCGGTTTTTTACGACGATTTAGATCATTTATTTTTCGAGGGTAAGGGGATGGCAAAGCCAGAAGATGTTTTAAAACCAAATCATGTTTCTCCAAAAATAACAGAAAAAATAGCTGAATTTGTTCTGGGTAAATAAAGTAGATTTCAAATTTTAAATACTAAACAAGAGTTTAAAAAAATGTTAGATTAAACAATAGTTCTGAAAGTTAAATTAATTCTTGGTGTTATTTTTTTTGAAGTTTTTGGAATTTGATGTTCCCAATAATGTTGTGTTGTACCTTTCATTAATAAGAACGAACCATTTGATAGTTTGATGTTTACTTTTTTAAGGTCTTTACGTTTTAAATGTCTTAGCTGAAATAATCTTGTTTCGCCAAAACTAATAGAACCTATCACTGGATTTTGACCAAGTTCTTTTTCGTCATCAGAGTGCCAGCCCATGCTATCTGTTCCGTTTCTATAGTAATTTAATAACACACTCGAAAAATTAATCTGGGCTATTTTTGTAATTCTTGATTTTATAAAAAGTAAATCTTCTGTCCATGGTTTTGGCGTTAGTTTTATACCCGAGTAGGCATAAGGTTTGTTTTCTTCACCATAAAATGCGGTAAGCCTTGGTTGATTTAAAATTTTACCAAACATTTTTATAGTGTATTGTTGCCAATTAATTTTTTCGCTTAGGTTTTTAAATAATTTTTCGCATTCGGTTTTTGTGAAAAACTCATGAAATAAAACTATGTCAGCGTCAGGTAAATTAAATTTAGTTTTAGTTAGCTCTAGCGAAGAATCTGAATTTTCATGAAATAAATCCATTTTAAATTAGGAATTAGGTTTGTTTTTTAGCCATAAGTTTCTGTATGCTTTATCACCATCATAGTCGTTGGCTTGTTTTTCTATATTAAAGACTCGGTTTTCTCTGGGGTCATTTCCCACACCTGCAATGTAAGCCCAGTTGCCCCAGTTACTGCAAGCGTCGTAATCTATAAGTTGTTCTTCAAAGTAAGCGGCACCGTATCGCCAATCTAATTTCAAATTATGGCACAAATAACTTGCCACATTTTGTCGGCCTCTGTTACTCATGAATCCTGTAAGTTTAAGTTCAATCATGTTTGCATTAATAAAATCGCTATCCGTTTCTCCGTTTTTCCATTTTTCAAATAAGTTAGAATTGTGAAGTTGTTTTTCTGTTTCTTTATTTTTAATGCCATTTAACATGAAGAATTTGTCAGGATATTTTTTCATCATAAATCTAAAATAATCTCTCCAGAGTAATTCAAATTCTAACCAATAGGTAGATTCATTTGCCGAATACTGGGCTTCATATTTTTTTAATTCATAGTAAATTTCCCTTGGAGATAAGCATCCTAATGCTAACCAAGCTGAAAATTTTGTAGAGTAATTTTCTCCTATCATTCCATTTCGGGTTTGCTTATAGGTTGATATGGACTTGGTACCAAATAAATAAACGTTTAAACGTTTACACCCCTCGGTTTCACCTCCAATAAAATTGATTGCTGCACGATTATCTGTTGTAATAATATCAAGGCCGAGCTTTTTTAAATCAGGTAAACAAATTTTTTCAATTGATGGTGATTTTATGGTATTGGGTTTTAAGAATAATTTTCTTATTGATGATTCTTTTTCAATACGTTTTCTGAAATTGGTGAAAATATCAGGAATATCTTTTAAGGCAAATGGTAAATCTTGCGCGTGATACAAGGTACTGGTGCTATAAGACTCAAGTTCGCATTTAGCTTTCCAAAGTTCTTTTTCAACGAGCAGTTGAGTTTGCTTTTCTTCAAACGATACTTCTTTCTTGCAATAAACTTTTTGAACTTTATATTTTTGAGTTAATTTTAATAGCTCTTGTTCAGGCTTTCCTGTTACAATAATTAATCCTGAGCCAAGCTTTCTTAGGTTGTTATCTAAATCAGCTAATGATTCCAATAAAAATTTAGCTCTGAAGTTCCCGGTTTTGCGATGTCCGAATTCTGTTATTTTAAAATGAGCTTCATCAAAACAGTATACAGGAATAATTTCATCACATTGTTCAATTGCTCTTACCAGGGTTTCGTTATCATGCAAACGCAAATCTGTTTTAAACCATATTATGCCTCTAATCATTTACAGTTCGTTTAAATGATTTAAATAATAATTAGCTTGTTCTAAAATTTCTGCTTTTACGTCAGGTTTCATTTTATTCCAAACATTGTACATCATACCTATCCGCGGATTATTTGCCAGTTTATTTTCGTGCCTATTATAAAAATTCCAATATAAACTATTAAATGGACATGATTTAGGACCTGTTTTTTTTGTTTTGTCATAAAAACATCCGTTACAATAACTGCTCATTTTGTTGATGTAACTTGCTGAGCTAACATATGGTTTTGTTCCAACAATCCCCCCATCGGCAAACTGGCTCATGCCTCTTGTATTAGTGATTTCAACCCATTCAATAGCGTCTATATAAATACCTAAATACCAAGCGTCTGTTTCATCTGGGTGAACTCCTGCCAATAAAGCAAAATTTCCTGTAATCATTAAACGTTGTATATGATGTGCATAAGCAAAGTTGAGCGATTGATTAATTGCATTTTTCATACAATTCATTTTAGTTTTACCTGTCCAGAACCATTGTGGCAATAATTCGGTATGTTCAAAGTAATTTAGTTTACTGTATTGTGGCATTTTTGACCAATAAATTCCGCGCATGTATTCACGCCAACCTATAATTTGTCTTACAAAACCTTCTAATTGGTGATAGGCAATTTTATCCGGATTTTTTATATAAGCTTCTATGGCTTTGTTAACCACTTCCTGCGGAGAAATTAATTTTACATTAAGTGAAAATGATAAACGTGAGTGGTAAACAGACCACTCGTTTGGAGCCATGGCATCTTGGTAGGTGCCAAAAAGGTGTAAACAATGTTCTATAAAAAAATCAAGTAATTCTAAAGATTGAGTTCTGCTTATGGGCCATAAAAAGTTTCTACTGTTTACAAAGCCAATTGTTTTTATGGTGGATTTTAATAGTTCATTTTCAATGTTGCAGACGTTATTGTTAAATATAAAAGGAAATATAGGTTTATGGTCTTTGGGTAATTTTTTTCGGTTGTCTTCATCAAAATTCCATTTATCGTGTAAAGGTTTATTATCATTTGTAATTAAAACTTTATGTTTTTTACGCATGTGACGGTAAAATGTTTCCATCAGGTACATTTTTTTACCTTCAAATAAATCTTGTAACTCATGCCGAGTACTGTAAAAATGTTCTGTGTCAATAGTATCAGAGGCTATTTTTAAAGTAGCTGTAAATTGTTTTAAATACTCGTCTACTCTATATTCGTCTGGTAATTGGTATTCAAATTTTGTGAATTTATATTGGTCAATTAATTGAGCGCAGTTTAAATCAAAACGCTGTAAATTAGTTTTATCATTTAAATAAATATAAATTACCTGATGTTTTTTTTCTTGAAGTTCTTTTGCGAAATTTTGCATACTGGCAAAAAAACCAATTACTTTTTGAATGTGGTGTTTAGCATAATCGGTTTCAGTGCGTACTTCCATCAAAACGTAGGTTACACTATTGTCAACGACTTTAAACCATGAATGATTTATGTTGAGTTGATCTCCTAAAATTAACCGAAGCGTTTTTTGTTTATCGTCCTTCATTATTATTTTTTGTTTCTACATCTATCACTACAATACTTAACTTCCGCCCAGTTTTTTTCCCATTTTTTTCGCCACGCAAAAGGTTTATTGCAAGAAATACAAATTTTTGATGGTAAATTTTGTTTTTTCACTCCTCTCATTAATTAAAAACAATTATAAGATTTAAAAGTTTAGTGGTTATTTTTTGAAATGATGCTATTTAAACAAATAGTGTCAAAATGTGTTTACAAAAAGGTTTGGAGAATAAAGTAAAAATTGTAGAAGTAAAAAATCTTGTAAAAAATTACGGCAGTTTCTGCGCTGTAAAAGATGTTAGCTTTGATGTATACGAAAACGATGTTTTTGGTTTTTTAGGGCCTAACGGAGCAGGAAAAAGTACAACTATTAGAACGATCTTGTCATTAATAAAACCTACAAGTGGTGCTATTAATTTGTTTGGGAAACCATTAAAGGATAATAGAAATTACATACTTTCCAAAGTTGGTTGTATTGTTGAAAAACCAGATTTTTATAAATATTTATCTGCTCAAAAAAATTTAGAGTTGTTTGCTCGTATTTCGGGTAATCCTATAAACAAATCAAAAATTAGTGAGTTGATTGAATTTGTTGGATTAAAAGGTAGAGAGAAAGACAAATTTAGTGGCTTTTCTCATGGTATGAAACAACGGTTGGGTATTGCTCAAACCCTTCTTCACAATCCGGATTTAATTATTTTAGATGAACCTACAACGGGTTTAGATCCTCAAGGTATTATTGATATTAGAAATTTAATATTGCAATTAAAAAATGAAAAAAATAAAACTGTTATCATTTCATCTCATATCTTATCAGAAATTGAACTTATAGCTAACAGAATGATAATAATTAATAATGGCAAAACTCTTGTTCAAGGAGGGGTATCAGAATTATTAAATAGTCAAGAAATTATTGTTTCATTTAAATTAAACGTTATTGATAAAGCACTCTATTTATTAAAACAATCTCCTTTTGCAAATTGTGAAACAGCTGTAAACGATTCAATTCTTTCAATACATACCGATGCAGATTCTATTCCATTAATTAATAAACTATTTTGTGATAATGGTATTTATGTGAGTTCAATTGAAACCAAAAGAAAATTAGAAGATTATTTTTTAAGATTAATTAATAACTAATGATATTTAAAAGTACCTATAACGAATTATTAAAAATTGCTTATAAACCACGCAGCTATATTGGCATTGCCGGCATTATTCTTATAATCGCTATTATTCTGTTTGCGTTGAAAATGGATGGTAATTTTTATATTTCTTTAATTACCGGGCAGTTTGAGCAATCGTTGTTATTTGAGGGAACGATTTTAAATGGGAATTTAATAGCTTTTATTATTATTCAAATGCTAATTATACATGTTCCTTTATTAATTGCATTTGTTACAGGAGATTTAATTTCAGGAGAGTCTGCAATGGGAACTATCAGGTTGTTATTAACTAAGCCTGTATCACGAAGTACAATTTTATTGTCAAAATTTTTTGCCAGCTGTATATATACTTTAATTGTTATTTTATGTTTAGCTTTTATGTCTTTTGTTTTGGGTAAATTGTTTTTTGGCGTTGGCGATTTGATAGTTTTGAAGTCCGATGGCTTAATTGTTTTTCAGGAGAATGATGTTGATTGGAGATTTTTATATGGATTTACAATTGCTTTTCTTTCATTAGTAACAGTTGCCACTCTGGCCTTAACATTATCTTGTTTTTCAGAAAACTCTATTGGACCAATTGTTACCACTATGGGTATTATTTTATTATTTACCATTATAGGTTCTATGGATGTACCTATTTTTGATACTATTAGGCCATTTTTGTTTACAACCCATATGGCTGCTTGGCGTTATTTTTTTGATGATCCTTTAAACACAACTAATATATTATATTCTGCGGCAATTTTGGTTTTACATATTGTCGTATTGTTATTAATTGCTTTTTATAAATTTACTAGAAAGGATATTTTATCTTAATGCACAACCATAAACCAATATTTTTTTCGTTAGTGATAATACTTTTAAGTGTTCATTTAATAGCACAAAATCCACGTTCTATATTAAACAACGTTCAATATCGATTAAGTAGGGCAAATAATTATAGTGCAGATATAACTATTAAAGTTGACTTACCCTATATTACCTTAAAGCCAATAAATTCTAAATTATATTTTAAACAAAAAGATAAATTTAAAATTGATACTAAGCGTATTGCAATTTTGCCTAAACAAGGTTTTTTACAGTTTAATATGTTGATAAACGATACTGTAAATTATACTGCAATAATACAGACAACCGAAATAATTAATAAAATAAAAACAAGTTTGATAAATTTAATTCCTAATAATGATACAAGTGATGTTGTTTTGGCAAAGTTATGGGTAGATGAAATTAATCAGGTTATAATTAAATCTCAAGTAACTACAAAATCAAGCGGGACTATTAAAACAGAATATACCTATGGCTCGCAAGTTTTATATGGACTGCCTGACGATATTAAATTTATAGTTGATGTTAAAAAGTTTAAAATACCCAAAGCTTTATCGGCTGATATAAATATATCAAAAACGGCTAAAGTTGAAAAAAAGGTCGGGATCATAAGTGTGAGTTTAAATAATTATACAATTAACAAAGGTGTTGACGATAAAATTTTTAATAATACAAAATAATTTAAAATCTACTTCGTTTCCAGTCAATACTTATTTCAGAACCCTCTGCCAGCATAACAGAATTGGGAATTGCTGAATTTAGAACAGAAAAATTTTCACCGTAAAAAGACGTAAAATCACAGTTTATTTTGTAATCTTTAATTTCATTTATAAGCCAGCTAGGGTGATTTACTTTATACTCTATGCTTTGAGTATTATTTAACCTGGTATAACCAAAATAGTGTTCAAAAATAAATTCTTCAATACTGTCATTTTTCATTTTTATGGCCTCTGAGTTAGCCATTACTTTTATGAAATTCCATTCTTTGTTAACTAACCATTTATATTCAATTTCTTTATTACTATTGTCAATTTTCCAATTGTGTTTAGTTGCAATAGATGTATAATGTTCTTTATAGAGTTTATTTGCAACCCAGGCAACAGTTTTATTTGGGACAGTTTCATTGATAAATACAACTCCGCGTTTAAATTCATTTCCTATTTTTCTTTTAACGTAAAAACGTAAATTAATTTCTTCAAAGGTTCCAAAAATCGGTATCGGTATTTTAAATAAACACGAATCTTTAAATAAAAATCCCACTAAGCTTATGTATGTTTTATCATTATAAAAATCTAAATCAACACCTGTTGGTAAATAAGGTGCCAGGTAGGTTGGATCAATTTCATAATTTATCATTATTAAATTCTGCCATTTGGCTGTTAAAAATGTTTTCATTTTATTTTTTTAGCCCTCTTTTTGTATATTAAATTCAGAATTGTATTTACTATGTTTTGAGTTAAAACTGGCCGATTATTGTTTAATCCTATTTTGGGTCTTGTAATTTTTAGTTATATGCGATTGGGATTATTAACATGTTTATTTAAAATTCGTTTTCCTTCTGTTTTTACGGCATCATTTTTTCTGAAACTCCAAACAATACTACTTGCATTTTTTCTTGTCTCTTCTACATCAACAATAGGTAATGGATAATCTATTCCAATCCTGCAATTGTATAACTCTTGCTCAATGGCAGTTAGTTTATGAGGTTCATGAATTAAATTTGAAGGAATGTTTTTTAATTCTGGAATCCACTGTTTAATAAACAATCCTTCGGGGTCATGTTCTTCCGAATTTTTTATTGGATTGTAAATTCGAATAGTGTTTATACCTGTTGTGCCACTTTGCATTTGTAATTGCGGATAGTGAATGCCTGGTTCGTAATCTAAAAATTGTTGAGCTAAAAAATGCAACTCTCGCCAGTCTTGCCAAAGATTAAAAACAAAAAAGGAAACTACCAAGGCCCGCATTCTAAAATTGATGTATCCTGTTTTAACCACACATCGCATGCATGCATCTACAATAGGTATACCTGTTTTACCTGATTGCCATGCTTTAATATAATTATTGTTTTTAGGTTTTATTAATGTGTTGTATGCTCGGTTTATATTTTCAAATTCATATCTGCATTCGTCTTCAAACTTCTGAATAAAATGGCAATGCCAGTGTAAGCGGGAAACAAAGTTAGATAAGGCTCTTTTATTTAGTGCGGTATTATAATTTTGGCGGGTATACTGATAAACCATACGCATACTTATGTTTCCGTAAGTTATATAAGGAGATAAGCGGCTACAACCTTTACGGCTTAATAATGGTTTACTAATGTGTTTACTGTAATTAACATGGCGCTCTTTTATAAAACCATTTAAGTATCGCCATGCAAAAGATTCACCTCCTTGCTGGAAATCTTTATGGTGAACAATAATGTCGTTGCTTAAATTCTGACCTTTAATTTGATTATAAATTTTCTCGTTTAATGTAAAGAGATTTAAATTTTCTTCATCAATAAATTTAGGATGTTCGGTCATTTTTGTCTCCCATCGTTTTTCCCATTCTTGGCGCGATTTTAATCTGCGAATGATGCCGTTTGTTTGATACTCGTTCCAAGTAATATTGTTATTGGCGAATAAAATTTTCATGGCTTTATCGCGTTCATAGGTTAAATTATTTCCTATTTCTTCAGAAGAAAAAACGCTGTTAACGGCATATGATTTTATGAGGGTTTCAAAAACGGTTGCCGCTTCGTTATGAAACAAAAATAATTGAGCATTTATATGTTTTAATTTTTCATTCATTTCTTGCAGCGATTCATAAATAAAACGCCAATGTCTGGTATCGCTGTCAAGATAAGACATTACAGATGGTTCAAATATATATAGTAGTAGAATAGGAAGCCCGTTTTTTTGTGCAAAATAAAGAGGTTCGTGATCTGTAAATCGTAAATCGCGTTTAAACCAAACAATATTTATTTCTTGCTTTTGCATTTTGATTTACAATTAATTTTTGCTTTTTATAGATCTAGACTATACCTTATTTTCTAACAAATTTGACTGTAATTTGTTTTCTTAGTTGGTTGTTTAATTTATTTACCTAATTAATTTATGTTTAAAAGTTTTCGAAGGTTTTCAATATTGTCATTTTACATTAATTTTGGACATACCGTTTTACAATTTGATTGATTTTATAAGTAGATTAAGAAAGTTCATCGCATATTATTTTACGCATGCTTAAACTGTTATACAGAAAATGTTATATTTATTATTTCTAAATCATTGCAAAACAAATAACAATTAAAAAGTATTAATAGGATAAACTAAAAATTAATGGCTAAACGTTTTTGGAAAAAATTTATACTCTGGTTAATTGGTGTTCCTTTATTGATATTATCAATTGTTATTTCAATTGTTTATATAAAGCAAGATGCTATCGTTCAGGAAATGCTAAAAACCGCCAACGAAGATTTTAAAGGGAAAATTGAAATAAAAGAAAGCCATATTTCACCATTTGCAAATTTTCCATATATCTCTATTGATCTTGAGCAGCTTAACGTTTATGAGGATAAATCGGACACAGCAAAAGCTATTATTGATGTTAACGATCTTTACATTGGGTTTGATTTATTTACCCTTCTCTCAGGTAAAATGGACATCAAACTTATAAAATTAAGTAATGGCAAAATACACATTGTACAAAATAAGAAAGGTGAATTTAATATTGTTGCAGCCTTTGCCACCCAAAAGCCTGTTGAAAATGCAGAAGAGGAGTTTCATCTTAACTTAAATTCAATTCAGCTTGAAAATATTGATATTACCAAAATCAATCAAGAGAATTTGATTACAATAGAACTTTTTATTAATAAAGCAAAATCACTATTTAAAACAAATAATGACCACCTCAGTGTAAAACTCGACTCTAAATTTGTAGTAAACATAATTAAAGATAGAGATACAACTTTTTTTAAACACAAACATGTAACATTTAAAACGGGACTTGATCTTGATAAAAAACAAAATAAGCTGGTTATTCAACCATCCGATTTTGATTTGGAGCATGCTTTGTTCGACTTCCAAGGAAGTATAGATTTTGAAAATGAAGTGAATCTTAATTTACTAGTTAGCGGTCATAAACCCAATTTTGATATTTTTATGGCTTTAGCACCTGAAGAACTTTTGCCTACTTTGAGCAAATATGATAACAGTGGTAAAATATATTTTGATGCGCGTATTAAAGGGCCTGTTGCAAACGGAAAAATGCCAAGGGTTGATGTAAAATTTAGATGTGAAAATGCTATGTTGCATAATATAGAATCGGATAAAAAACTCGATAAGCTAAATTTTAAAGCCTTCTTTACAACTGGCGAATCGGGCAAACCCGAAACAATGAAATTTTCATTAACAGATTTCACCTCAAGGCCTGAGGCGGGTATTTTTAGCGGCCATCTAATTGTTAAAAATTTTGCTGCCCCTGAAATTGATACCCGCATTGTATCTGACTTTGATCTTGACTTTCTTTCTAAATTTTTAAATGTAAAAAATCTTAAGGATTTAAAAGGAAAGGTTAAACTCACTATGAATTTCAAAGATATAATTGATCTCAATCATCCAGAGAAAGCTATCGAAAAACTGAATGAGTCATATTTTACTGAATTAAAAGTAACAGATCTTGGTTTTAGCTCAAAGGATTTTCATTTGCCGATTACTAAAGTAAATATTAACGCTACAGTTGAGGGGCATATTGCTAAAATAAAACGATTCGATTTAAAGATTGGAAAATCTGATATTTCTATTGATGGCAGTATTAATGATCTTCCTGCTATAATTCATCATACACAAGAAAAAATTATCGCCTCACTTAATATTCGATCAAACTTTTTGGATATAGAAGAACTTACTTCGGGAGATAAGAAAAAAAGCGCGCCCGTTGATGAGCAGGTAGAAAAACTAAGCTTAAAATTTACCTTTAAAAGTTCTGCCCGCGCATTTACCGAATCGCCTAATCTTCCTATTGGAGAATTTTATATCGATGATCTTTATGCCAAGTTAAAACATTATCCACATTTACTTCATGATTTTCATGCAGATATTCTTATTGATTCATCCGATCTAAAGATTTTAGATTTTAAGGGAATGATTGACAAAAGTGATCTTCATTTAAATGGAAAATTGAACAACTATAACTTATGGTTTATGGATATTCCTAAAGGCGACACAAAAGTTGAGTTTGATCTAACTTCAGATTTACTAAAACTTGAAGATATTTTTTCTTATAAGGGAGAAAATTATGTGCCACAAGACTATAGACATGAAGAGTTTAAATGGATGAAACTTCATGGTAATGCAGCACTGCATTATAACAGAGGATTACAATCAACCGATCTTTACTTAAGTCAATTTACGGCACAAATGAAAATGCATAAATATAAGTTTGAGAAGTTTAAAGGTAATATCCATTTTGAAAATGAACATTTAATGATAAAAGAATTATCAGGTAAGCTAGGAAAAAGCTCTTTTAATATAGATCTTAATTATTATTTAGGAAAAGATAAGAGTATTAAAAAAAGAGATAATCATTTTGGCATAACCTCTAATCATTTGGATTTTGATGAGCTATTTGCTTTTACTGAATCAACAACTACAAAAACAACAACGCCATCCGACCACGAAAAAGGTTTTAATATTTATGAGTTGCCGTTTACAGATATGACATTTGATCTTAATATCGCTCATCTTAATTACCACCGTTACCTTATCAATAACATTAAAGGTAAGTTGCGAACCACCGAAAATCATTTTCTTTATATTGACACACTTTCTTTATTAGCAGCAGAAGGAAAATTTAATATGAATGGCTATTTTAACGGTTCGGATAAAGATAAAATATACTTTAGT
Organism: Bacteroidia bacterium; assembly: GCA_044344665.1. Lineage (GTDB taxonomy): Bacteria > Bacteroidota > Bacteroidia > B-17B0 > Aurantibacillaceae > Aurantibacillus. The sequence continues at coordinate 38,097 of JBIJCO010000015.1, forward strand.
CCAAACTTAAAAATAGATAAAGTAGATCTTGATAAGCTTTTAATTAAATTCGAAAATTTTGGTCAGGACCATATGGTATCTGAAAATGTTCACGGAAAGTTAACAGGTGTTATTACCGGAAAACTCAGAATGCATCGCGATCTAGTTCCAATAATTGATAAATCAGAATTGCACCTTGATATGGAAGTAACAGAAGGAAAGCTCGAAAAATATGCTCCTATTACCGCCATGGCGGATTATTTTAAAGATAAGAATGTTGCAAAGGTTTTATTTGACACTTTAAAAAATCATATTGATATGAATAAAGGAGTTATGTCTTTTCCGAAAATGACAATAAACTCAACACTTGGGTTTATAGAAGTATCAGGTATGCAAGACATGAATTTGAATATGGAATACTACATAAAAGTCCCTATGAAACTTGTAACTGGAGTTGCTAAACAAAAACTATTTGGTTCAAATAAAGAACAAGAAATAGATCCGGAAAAAGAAGATGAGATTATTTACAAGGACGAATCAAAAAAGATTCGATATGTAAATCTTAAGCTTACCGGTAATTCAGAAAATTTCAAAATTAGTTTGGCAAAAGAAGAAAAACAAAAAGAAAAATGAATTTTCGTAAAGAATTAACAGTACTACTTTCCGATACATAAAGTAACTAATTGACTTAAACATTTTATTTACAATGCTTTAAAAAAACAAAACACTTTTAAGGTACAAATAAGGTACAAATAAGAGTAAAAGTATTTTATTAAATGAGTTTTATCAATTTATTATTTATCAAAAATTATTAGTTTTGGTTTAAATATCAGATTATGAAAAATAAATTATCGTTACTATTAATATTATTTGGCTTTTTATTTTTTTCAACAAATTCTATTAATGCACAAACAATAACTGAAAAACCCATTTATAAAGGAATTAATGGGCTTACAATTAGGGAATTAAAAAGTGGAGGTATCTATTTTAGCTACCAAAATCCTGAATATACAACAATAGTAGATATTGTTTCTTTTAATACTAGTTCGAAATTAAACGCTATTCAGCTTTTTGAAAAAGCAATAACCATTTTAGGAATGGAAAAAACAGATAAAGAACAACATATTATTGATAATTTTGAAGGTGTTGAATTGGCTCGGTATGGGTTTTCACAAAAGCAAATTTCTTTATCAAATGGTAAAAATCGAGGTATTTATTTGACGTTAAAAGATTGTAATAAAATAAAAGACGCTTTATCAGAATATCAATATATTCACCAATCTGATAATTAAAAACTTTTAAAGAAATTTCTTTGGTTGTTTTCGTTATTAAATAGTTTTGGGAATAAGAAACTTTATTTTCAAAATTTAAACTTATCAATTTCTAAAACTTCTGGCTGTGGTAAGGCTGTTTTTAAAATAGTTTCAATAGTATTCAGTTGTTCGGGGTTGAGGCGTTTTATTGTTTCCTGACTTAATACAGTCCCGTTTATTTGAATGTAGTTATTTTGGTTTTGTATCAAAGTATTTTTAGGGGCTTGCCCGTTATTCATAAAACCCATTACATTGAAATAAAGTTTGGCTGCTCCCGTGTCCCCATTTACGGCAAACTGAAATACCTTTGCCAAAACTTTAGAGGTCATAAACCTGAACTGTTCTATTTGTCCCAAATATTGAGGGGTGCTCGCATATTCCTTGAGGTGTTTATGTACTGTTTGTCGGCTCAACTCTGTTTTATTAGCTATTTCCGTTTTGGTTGGCATACGTCCGTATTCCTTCATTAAAGTTGAAATTGCCCACGTTATTTGAATATGGTTACTTTCCCAAAGTTGGTTTTTAGTGGTGTCGCTTGTAATCGGTTCAATTTTTTTATAAAACTTATCCCTTTCTGTTCCTTTCAGCTTATTAAATCTTTCTGTAAGTATTTCCATTAAACGAGTGCTTTCTAATTCGCTTAATGGTTCTAGGTCGCTGGGTGTAATTTGTTCAAGTGAAAGTACTTTATTTATTTTAGTTTCGGTTTCTGTAAACTTTTGTAAACTCTTTTTGGTTATCATATTAATTCAAATTTGTGGTTAATACTTGTTTCAATTTCTGTAATCGGTTGAGGTATGGTAAAAAGGTTCGTTTACCGTTGTTCGCTTTCAAGGTGGCAAGGTGGTTTTCAATGAATATGGAACAGTTAAATATTATTTCGGCTTGTTTGAGTTTCACGGGCTGGTTTGGTAATGTAATACCTGTAAAATAGTTTTCAAGTTCGGTAATATCCTTTTCCCAGCTTTCAAGTTTTGGTTTTTCGGGTTTACTGAAATAGTAAACAGGTTCGGGTTGCTCAAATGGTTTCACCTCAACCAATGGTCTAGCGTCTGGGGGTGTTTCGGTGGTTTCAGGTAGTGCAAACGCTTTGTAATCGTATTTTATTAAATAGTCGGCAAGGTCAAACCCTTGTTTCTTTTCGGCTTCGGTGGCTTTACGTTCCAGTAAATCGGAAACGGTAAAATTTGCAAGGTGTGAAAGTTCCTTTGCCTTGCTGTTCCATTTATCAAACCCGTTGAGGTCGGGAAATAGCGTAATAGTTCGCCCTTTAAGTATACTGCACTTTTCAGCGTTTAGGTTAGTAAGACTGCCAACGGCAACCCAAATAAACTGTGGTAAATAAACGCTGGCAATCACAGCCGTTTTTTCGCTTTCAACTATTGCAACGGGTTTTGTTTTATTAATTAGTAAGTGTTCACCAAACAAACATTGCCTTAACTCAAATTCAGGCTGTTTAATAGCTTTATGAACCCAGTTAATGTAATTGTATGGTTCTTTAACTCTTTTACCTGTGACGGGACTGTAAAGCATTATTTTACCCGTTCTAACTTTACCCTGTGTATCTATTTGCCAAAATACCGTTGCCCCGTTCCAATACTTTGAGGCGGCAATAAAATAACGGCTTACTAGTTGGCTGGCAACCTCAACCTTGAATAGGTTAATAAGGAACTGTACAAAGCAGTTCGTTTCGTGTGCTTTCAGGCTGGCTTTAAATACCTCAACGGGAATAAAAGAAACAGGCTTTGGTTGAGGTTTAACAGGTAGGGGCTTATAAGCTTTAGGTTGGGGTATATCAAATGAAATATTGTTATCCTGAAAATATTGTTTAGGGGTGTAATGGTTTCCACAATTACTTTCACGGTTGCACCTGCCAACGGTTGGGTGTATATGTTCGCCTGTTTCTTTATCAATGTAAAGTGAAAAGGTTTTATCCCTTTGCTGGCAAATGGGGCAACGGTAACGGGTATTTATTCCCTTGTATGGTTCTAATATGTATCTGTGTTCATTCATTTTTACCTCTTTAGTGTAACAGGTGTAACGTTTGTAACAGGGTGTTACAAGTGTTACAGGTGTTACAATTTGTTTTGTTTATCTAAAATTCGTTTCGCTTGTTGGTGAGAAATACCCAGTTCAACCCCTATTTCTCGAAGGCTTCGCCCTTGCTGTTTTAGTTCGCTTACCTTTTCGTTTAGGTTTTCTTTATCCTTTTCGGTGTGCTGTTTCAGGTGTTCCCATTCCTTACCGAAATTCACAAACTCAAACATTAAGAAATTAAGAGGCTTATCAATTTGACAAACACAAACATTTTCAGCATCGTAAATTTGTTCGGTGTTCCGTTGCTTAATTTGTTTCAGGTAGCGTAAATTTTTGTCGCTGTGGCTTTCACCTATTGAAAAGGAACTATCACAAAAGTTTATTAGCATCTTACTGCCTTGTAAATCATTTCGGGTAATTGGTTTTGATAAGTCCCTTTTTGGTGTGTGTGCAAGTGCCAAAATAGAAAGCCCGTATTTGTTTTTTAATGCTTTCAAATGTTTCATTAAAGGCAAAGCATCTTTAGCCTTTTCAGTTTCATTTTTGAGGTAAGTAAGGTTATCAATGATTAAAACTTTTGCCCCTGTTTCGGTAATGCTTCGTTCCAATGAATGGTTGAGGTAATCCTCAAAGGTTTGGGCTTCAGGTATGTTGGCATCGGGGTTTATTTCAACCCGAATAAAGTTGTTATCAAAGTTGTAATGCTGTTCAAACTTTATTGAATATCGGTTTTCAAATTGTTTGTCGCTTAACTCAAAATCAAAATACAAAATCGGTTGCTTTGGTGTTTCCAATTTAAAGCCCCGTATCTGTTCGCCCTTGCTTATACTGTTACCAATTTGCACGGCTAAAATTGACTTACCTAAATTGGTGTCGGCAAACAAAATACATAGTTCACCCTCAAACCAAAATTCACCAAAAAGCATTTGCGGAATAGGTCGGGTTTTCGCCTGTTCAATCCAACGGCTGGCTGTTTTTACTGTGAACAGTCCTTTACTTTCTTTGGCTTCATTGCCTTGCTTTAAAAGTTGTTCAGCTTCGGTTTTAATATCCTCAACTCCGATATTGTATTTATCCAATTCAAACACAGGGGTAATGGTGTTTAAATTTGTATCTTTGTTCCCGTCTTTAGTGCTTAACTTATTAGGGGTGTTGTTATGTTCCTGCATAGCTTACCCCTTTTTAGTTTTACAATATTGTTCGGCTTCGCTGTCTGTTTCTGCCAACGTCCTTTTTCTGCCTTGCTTCAAATAATTGATTAACTCAACTTTTGAAAAGTAACAACGCTTTGAACGCTTCATTACTGGCAATTCGCCTTTACTTATTAAAGTGTAAACGGTGGGAACTGAAAGGCTCAAAAATTTAGCCGTGTCCTGAACTGTTAAAAGTTCGTCTGTTTCGAGTTGTTCGCCCTGCTCTTTAGATGTGTGTTTGAGGTCGAGCAATAAGGTTTCAATATTGTTTAACCTTGCCTCAATTAATTCAAATGGATTATTCATTTTGTACAAGTTTTTAATTACTTGCACAAATATTGGTTGGCTTAAAAGTGGGTAACTGGTTACAACTGGTTACAATCTTTATTGATATTCATTTTCAAATAAGGTTTTCAATATTCTTATTTCATCAATAGCCCTTTGTTTGTTGTTATCTGACAAATGACTAATAACGCTTTCAAACAGTTTAATTTTATTCTTTAGCTTTTTAGGTGTACAATGTGTCGGCTTTCCTTTCCTGTTTGCTGTACTGGAATAGTATGAATAATCCTGAAACAATCCCTCACCTGAATTTTTAGACGTGTACCCGTGTTTAGCTGCAATTTCCTTAGCGTTTCCCCTTGTTATTTGTAAACCTTCGTAAAAGTGAATAAGTGCAATTTGAGAAACTTTAAGTTTATCCGTTTTCGTTTCAGATTGTTGAGTTGTTAAGGCTTCGGGGTTGGTATTGTAGTATAAATAATCAATAGGTTGTTTATTAAATATTTCAATCCATTCAATTAATGTTTTTTCAAGCGTTGCTCTTAGTTCTGCTTTATAGTTTTGTGGGTTTAAATTTATACTTTCAAAAGTAGCTTTTAACCAATCTAAAGGGTTTCCGCCTGACTGCCTGTAATTATCAAATAATTCCCGTAAATATGAAACAACAGTTTCGTGGGTAAAATAATTATTTTTTAATTCTGTTTGTAAACTTGCTAAATCAAAATAATAAAGCTGCTCAATATGAATATCAGTTAATTCAAAATCGGGGTAATTATCAAACATTTCATTTACAGTTATTGGTTTTCCTTCAATTCCTGTTTGATATTCAAAATTAAAAAGTAGCCCGTAAAAAGGTATATATTCTGAAACTTTCATTTATCTTTTATGCTTAGTAGGTTAAAAATCTAATTGTATTTTGTTGGCTGCTTCACGTTTGGTTTGGTCTATAATCTTTGCGTAAATCTGTGTGGTTTTTAGTTCACGGTGCCCCAGCATTTTAGAAACAGTATAAATATCCGTTCCCTTTGATAGTTGCAAGGTTGCGAAAGTGTGGCGGAAACAATGAAAGGTTATATCCTTTTCAATACCTGCAAGCCCTATCCATTTAGCAAGATGTTTATTTTCGTATGCTGAATAAGTAAGCCCCTCAAATACTTTGTCGCTGGGTTCTTTACGTTCACCCAATAAGCTAAAAGCTTGTTCAGAAATTGGCATCATTTCAACCCCTTTTGTTTTTTGTTGTTTAAACTGGATAAAATACCCGTTGCCTTCAATGTATTCCAATTCGCCCCAAACAAGATTTTTAATATCTGAAAACCTCAACCCTGTGAGGGCTGAAAATAGGGCTGCACGTTTCAATAAAGGGTTGTTACATTCAGTTTTTACAAGGCTGTTAAGTTCCTCAATAGTTAAAAAGTTTCTTTGTGTTTCTGCCTGTTTAATTGGTTGTATTTTACCATTCAGGTCGTTGGGTAAATACCCGTCTTTATAGGCTTGTTTTAAAGTTGCTTTCAGTTTATTGAAATAGGAAACGGCTGAATTTTGGGCAAGGGTTACTTTATTGCTCTTATTGCTTTTGGTAGTGAGTAAATACTCTTTGAACTCATTACAAAACTTTTCGTTGAGGTCGGCAAACTTTAAATTTCCATTTGTGAATGTTTCTAGGTAATTGTGTGCTGAAACCCAGTTATCGTGGTTACTTGCTTTACGTTTGTCAGCAAGGCTTTTAAAGTAGGTAACAAAATTTTGTTCGCCTAGCTCTTTAATCTTTAATTGTTCCTTTTCGTACCCTGTGTAAATTTCAGGTTTGTTTAAATGGTTTTCACGTTTCTGCCTTATTTGTTCAGCAAGTTGCAAAGTTTCTTTATTGCCTTGCTTATCAATAGGGTTCTTTGCCTTGTTAAAAAGGTACAACCCTAAAAATTCCCTTCGGGTTGGTTCACCAGTTTTGGGGTGTGGAATAGGTGGGTAAAAATCTAAATACAAGCTTTGCCTGTTACCTGAAATTTCCTTTTGTCTTAACTTAACTTTTATTGCCATTATCTTTTATGTTTTAGTATTTAACTAAATAGTTTATCTATAAACGTTTTAGGAACGTATGCAAACCAGCCTTTTTTTATTTTAGGTATGCTGTTTCGTTTTATAAGGTTTTGTAAGGTTGTTTCTGAAATACCGTATTTGCTTTTTACTTCTGTAAAGTTGTAACAGTCTGCAATATCAAACTGCTTTTGTTCAGGTTGCTTTTCGGGTTGAGGTGTTCGGTTGGTTGGCTCTATAAATAGTTTGTCAAGGTCTGAACGCTTTACAATAGTTTTCTTTAATAAAATGTTTGTCGCTTTCAGCTTACCCGTATTGATAAGGTTGTAAACATTTTGTCGGGAACAGCCTATTAATTTTGAAACCTGTGTAACGCTTAAAAATTCCTTTGCTTTTAGTTCCTCAATAGGTTGTTTTTTTATACGCTGTGTTTCTTTATTGCTTTGCTCAACCTTACCAGCCCTTAATCTTGCCTTGTAAGCCTTTTTACTGCAAGTATCACTACAATACTGGGTTACTGTGGTTCTTGCTGTGAACTCATTACCACAATGCTGGCAAATACGTTGTATCTTAATATTTGAACTCATTTCGTGCTATTCTGTATTAAATTGTTTAAAAGTGTAAAATTTGTAAACTTAAAAAATGGGTTGAGGTACAAATTTGCCTTTCAACCCATAGTAAGGTACAATAAAGGTACAAATATTCAATAAAAAAACAACTATTAAAACAAAATAAACCTATCAGTTAAGGTATTAAAAAAGCCCTTAAATAGAGGGCTTATTATAGGTTTAGTATGGTTTTTGTGTTTGTTTGTTTTGTGGTGGTTATTTTCCGATACAAAACTTAGAAAAAATATTACTTAGTAGGTCATCGGTGGTAACTTCACCGGTAATAAGCCCAATTTCTTCAAGGGCGTAGCGTATATCTAAGGCTAGTATATCGGTAACAATGTTTTGGTTTAATCCTTCTAACACTTTGTTGAGTGCCGCATTTACATTTTTTAGCGAGTTGGCATGCCTTGCATTAGTTACAATAGTATCGGTTGCAGTTATCGAAGTTGAGTCGTATAAGCCAAGCAGTTTTTGTTTTAGCTCACTAATTTGCAAGTGTGTTTTTGCTGAAATAAACAGTATATCTTTAAAATCAGAAAACTCAGTTGTTAACTCAGAGCTATTTTTTGAATCAATTTTATTGCCAACTAAAAGCAGTTGCGAGGTGCCAATATGTTCTTTTAATAATTCAATTTCATTTTTTAAATCGCCACTGCTTAGCTCGTTTACATCAAATAAATAAATAATAACTGCCGATTTTTTAATGGCTTCAAAGGCTTTATTTACACCAATTTGTTCAATAACATCGTTAGTGGTTCGTATGCCGGCAGTATCTATAAATCTAAACAATACGCCATCAATTGTAATTTCATCTTCAATGGTATCTCTGGTAGTACCGGCAATTTCACTAACGATTGCGCGCTCATCGTTTAATAGGGTATTAAGTAGCGTTGATTTTCCTGCATTTGGTTTTCCAATAATTGCAACCGGAATGCCATTTTTTATTACGTTACCTAATTCAAAGCTGCTAAGCAGATTTAAAACAATGGTATTAATTGAATGAACTAAATTTTTAAGTTCGTTTCTGTTTGCAAATTCAACATCTTCCTCACTAAAATCCAATTCTAGTTCAATTAATGAAGCAAAATTAATTAGCTTTTCACGCAGTAGTTTTATTTTGTTACTGAAACCTCCCCGCATTTGTTTCATGGCTATTTCATGCGATAGAGCAGAATTACTAGCAATTAAATCAGCAACGGCTTCGGCCTGACTTAAATCGAACTTGCCATTTAAAAAAGCGCGTAAGGTAAACTCTCCAGGTTCTGCCAGGCGTGCCCCCGAATTTAAAAACAACTGTAATAATTGTTGGATGATGTATGGAGAACCATGACACGATACCTCTGCGCAATCTTGTCCGGTAAACGAATTTGGATTTTTAAAAATGCTTACTAAAACTTCGTCAATAATAATTTCTTTATTAATAATTAAACCAAAATGTAGGGTATGCGTTAAGCTATTTTTAAGTTTCTTTTTTTGAAGTGATTTTGAATAAAAATAAGTTTCAATTATTGTAAAGGCTTCAGGGCCGCTCAAACGAATAACTGCAATTGCCGAACTTCCATGCGCCGTTGCTAATGCAACAATGGTATCGTTGGTTTCAAATTTCATTTTAAATTAAAAGTTCAAAATTATTAAAATAACAATTATATTTTTAAAGGTTTTACTTTATTAAATAGCAACAACGCCATAACAGAAAAAAAAACCGCCAAATAACCAAGGTAAGTGTAGTTTTGTAATTGATGATTTGCAGATTGAACTACAATAAAGCCACCAATTAAAGATGTTATGGAAGTACCGAATTGCTGAACAGATGAATTTATAATTAAAAAAGCGCCTCTGATATTTGGTTGTGCGGTAGAAGTTACATGTGCCATCGAAATAATCATGCGAGAACCACTGAATACAAAAAAACTTGCTGTAAAACAAAGTAACACTAATTTACTTTGTGTGTGTAAATTTGGTATGCCCAATAAAGGAATTAATGATAGTATTGACAAGGCAAGAAGCACTTTAAATCTGCCTATTTTATCGCTTAATTTACCAATTAGGGGTGAGGAAAATGCTGTAATGATACCGCCAACAATATAAATTAAAGGTACAGTGCTTGAGTAATCAAATCCTAAATTATAGGTAAAAAAATCAGATAAAAACGGAATAATAAAAAAATGCGCCGGCATAATCATTAAGGTAAGTAACAAGGCCCATCTGCGATTGGCATCGGATAAAACACTTTTCGTTACGCCAAAAAAACTTTGTTGCTGATATGTTTTTAAATGTATGGTAAAAGAAGGCACTACAAATAAAATACCAATAAAAACCAAAGCGCACAATCCGCCTAATACTAAAAACGGCGTATACCAATGGTTATGAGCTGCTAGGTATAAGCCTCCCGGCACGCCAACAATACTTGCCAATGCAAATCCCATCATTAAAATACCCATGGCTTGCCCTCTTTTGTGAGCAGGTATCGCATCTCCAACAATTGATTGAATAATTGAACCAGATACACCACCAAACAATCCTGTAATAAAGCGGGCCAAAACTAACATTAAATAGCTGTTTGCAAATCCGCAAAAAAATGTACCAAGCGTAAAGCCGGCATAAATAAACACTAATACTTTTTTTCTGTCGTATTTATCTACTTTATTTACACATATTAATGAGGATATAAAAGCCCCAAAGCCGTATGCAAACACAGCAATTCCAAATTGTTTAGGGTTAATGCCCCATAGTTCTGTTAACTTCGGTTTTAGTGGCATTAACACCATAAAATCTACAATGCCTGTGAATTGAACAAACGCTAATATGAGAAGTAAAATTATTTCGGGACGTTTCATGATAATTAAAGTTAATAAGCTGTCTAAATTAGTTTAAAATTAGCCCTAAATATTATTTTTAATTAAGTTATTATTTGTTATAAATAAAGATCTTCTTACAAAAGTTTTTTTAATGAATTTTTATAGCACTAAAAAAATGATAAAAGTTTAGTCAATTTTTGTATCTTAGAAATCAATAATTATTTATGAGATTTATTTTTACAATTTTCGTTTTTTTATTTCTAGCTGTCCAAGCGCATGCCCAATTAAGCAATGGTTTTGTTTTTATAAAAGATACTTTACGTTTACCTGAAGTTAATAATGTTCTGGAGGGTGAATCTGTTTCAGCTATATTAAAAAAAGGTTCATCTTTTAAGTTGTTTAAAACATCAAATAATAAGTATTATTTTAAAATAATTGTTTCTGAAAATTTATATTTCAATAAAAAGGATGCCCTGGAAATTCTTTCAGGAACCAAAAGTATTTATTTTAAAGATGCTGTTAATTATGAATTAGATGACCACACGGGTTTTTACCTGGTTGAAGTTCTTAAAAATTATGTTGGCACTTTAAAAGACGAAGGGGTAACTAGTATTGTGTTTAATAATACAGAAACAACTTACACCAAAAAAGAATGTAATCAAGTTAAACAAATGGCAAAATACTTTTACGAGAGTATTTCTGCTAAAAAATAAAAACACACATGAGTGAACGAATACTTAGGGCCTTAATGCAAATGTTTGCAATTATTGCAAAGGTTGATGGCATTAATAACACAGGCAGACAAATTGTACAGTCTTTTTTAAAAGGTCAATTAAATACCGAACAGGTAGAAACTTATTTAAATATTTTTGACGATTACCTTGAGGCGCATCATAATTTAAGTAAGAAAAAGGAAGGCGCAGCAAAAAGAACTTCATTAAACTCGGTAAAAATTTTAAGAATTTGTACGCAAATTAATCAGGAGCTTGAACAAACGCAAAAGGTTATTGTGTTGATTCGTTTATTAGAATTTATTCATTCAAGCAATGAAATAAGTGACCAAGAGCATGAATTTGTTTTAACAGTGGCTGATACGTTTAATATACCAATGAACGAGTTTAATTTATTAACTTCTTTTGTTGTTGATGGTCTAGACGTTATTCCAAACAATCACAACATTTTAATTATAAATAATAATACAGAAGGCACGCAAAATCAAACCAAACATATTTATTGCGAAACATTGCCTCAAGATATAAGAGTACTTCAAATTGAAAGTGTGTCAATGTACGCACTAAGAATGTATGGTAATCATGAATTGCAATTAAACGGACAAAGTATTACCAAAGAACGCGTTCATATTTTTACTCCGGGTTCTTCTATTCGTTCACGAAAAGTAAAACCAATTTATTATAGTGATGTTATTGGCCGTTTTTTAAGTGACGAAACTCAAGCTAGAATTACGTTTGAAGTTAAAAATCTAGAATACAAATTTAAAAGCGGCAAACTTGGTTTACGCGATATAAACATTAATGAAGAAAGCGGTAAATTAATTGGCATTATGGGCGGTTCAGGTGCCGGTAAATCTACTTTACTTAATGTATTAAATAGTATTGAAACTCCAAGTTCGGGCAGCGTAAATATAAACGGAAAAAATATTCATACCGAAAAAAATGCCATAGAAGGAGTTATAGGTCACGTAAGTCAAGACGATTTGTTAATTGAAGAGTTAACCGTTTACGAAAATCTTTTTTATAACGCAAAATTATGTTTTGGAAATTTAGAAGATAACGTTATAGCCGATAAGTGTAATGTGTTATTGGCTAATTTAGGCTTAAACGAAACTAAAAACTTAAAGGTTGGTTCGCCTCTTGAAAAAACCATTTCGGGAGGGCAACGTAAACGATTAAATATTGCCTTAGAATTAATTCGAGAACCAAGTGTATTATTTGTTGATGAACCAACATCAGGTTTATCTTCAAGGGATTCTGAAAATATTATGGACCTATTAAAAGAATTGGCCTTAAAAGGAAAATTAATTTTTGTAGTAATCCATCAGCCATCATCAGAAATTTATAAGATGTTTGATAAATTAATGATTCTTGATGTTGGCGGTTACCCTATTTATTACGGCAATCCAGTTGAAGCGGTGAGTTATTTTAAAGGGTTGGTAAATCATGTTAATGCCGATGAATCTGAATGCTGGCATTGCGGTAATGTAAATCCGGAACAAATATTTAATATCATTGAAAGTAAGGTTTTAGATGAATATGGCAACTTAACGTTTAATAGAAAAGTTAGTCCTCAGGAGTGGAATGTGCATTATAAGGAAAAAATTGAGAGTAACATTCATTCTGAAAAAAAGCATACCGAAATTCCGGGAAGTATTTTTAAAATTCCAAACATATTAAAGCAGTTTAAAGTTTTTATAACACGCGATGTTAAAAGTAAATTAACTAATACACAGTATCTATTAATTAATTTTTTAGAAGCGCCTTTACTAGCTTTTATTCTAGCTTATTTGGTTAGGTTTTTTAATGTTGATGTAGAGTCAGGAAAAGGTTATGTATTTAACGAAAATGAAAATATACCAGCTTACATGTTTATGTCGGTAGTAGTTGCGTTGTTTATTGGATTAACTGTAAGTGCCGAGGAAATAATACGTGACAGAAAAATTCGTAAACGCGAATCTTTTTTAAATCTTAGTAAGGGAAGTTATTTGTGGAGCAAAATTATTATAATGTTTTTTTTATCAGCTATACAAACATTTACGTTTGTTTTAGTTGGCAATTCTGTTTTAGGAATAAGCGGGATGTACTCAGACTATTGGATGGTATTGTTTTCCGTTTCGTGTTTTGCCAATATTTTAGGATTAAATATTTCTTCGGCTTTTAACAGTGCAGTTACTATTTACATTTTAATTCCGTTTTTAATTATACCACAATTGTTATTGGCAGGTGTTGTTGTTAAATTTGATAAGCTTAATCCAACACTTTCTAAACAAGGTAGCGTGCCTATTAGCGGCGAAATAATGGCAAGCAGATGGGCATTTGAAGCGCTTGCAGTTAATCAGTTTAAAGACAATAAATACGAAAAGAATTTTTACAAATTTAATAAGCGCATGAGCGTGGCTCAATACAAGAAAGATTACTGGATGCCAAAGCTCGAAAATAAAATAACCAAAATACAAGAGGAATTAAAAAACGGTAAAAAATTAAGTGATGTTAAGCAAGATATTGTTTTGTTGTATAACGAAATAAAAAAAGAAACTAGCTTAAATAAAAAATATAAATGTGAGGTGTTAAATCAAATTAATGATAAAGATTATTCTGAAAATATTTCCTCGCAAATAAAACTATACTTAGAAAATTTAAAACAGTATTATATCAATATGTATAATACGGCAAATAAAAATTTAGACGATGTAAAAGTTTCTATGCAAAAATCACCAGAAGCCAAAGAGAAGTTTCTCGAATTGCAAGCAAATTACGATAATGAAAATTTAAATAATCTAGTTAAAAATGCTAATGAGTTAAACCGCTGCATCGAAAAAGACGGAAAATTGATTCAACAGATTGATCCGGTTTTTCAAGACCCAGTTGATTCAAAATTTGGAAGAGCACATTTTTTTGCACCAAGAAAAAATATTATGGGGTCCTATTTTCCTACTTATTGGTTTAATGTTTGTGTCATTTGGATTATGAGTATAATTTTAATGATTACGCTCTATTTTGATACATTTAAAAAAGTGCTTGATATGTTAGGAAATATTAAACTTGCGAAGAAAAAATAAGTTTCTTGGATTTTAACTAAGTTAATTAATCAAGCAATGTTGTTTACCAAAAGTTTTATTAAGGTGATTTAAAATTTCTTGTAAAAACATTATTTATAAGCATAAATTTTGACAATTTAACCAATTTCAAATAATAGCTTCAATTTAATAGTTATACCAATTTTGTGTTTTGTGAATAATATTATTGTTAAAGTTTTTGATCCAGATATTTAGAGGTGTATCCTTTTTTGGTTTTTACCAATCCCTCCGGTGTTCCTTCAAATACAAGGTTGCCTCCGTTTTCGCCACCTTCCGGGCCAATATCTATTATCCAGTCGGCACATTTTATGACATCTAAATTATGTTCAATCACAACAATAGAATGTCCTTTATTTAATAAGGCGTCAAATGATTTTAGAAGTTTATTTACATCGTGAAAATGTAATCCGGTAGTTGGTTCGTCAAAAACAAAAAGGGTAGGAGAGGTGTTGTTAATGGCAATTAAAAAACTTGCTAATTTAATACGTTGTGCTTCGCCACCGCTTAATGTGCTGCTGCTTTGGCCAAGTGTAACATAGCCTAAACCAACGGCCTGTAGGGCACTTAATTTTTCTACAATTTTTTTGCAGGTTTTATGTTTTAAATCAGCCTCAAAAAAACTAACGGCATCGTCAACAGTCAAATTTAAAATATCTGCAATAGATTTGCTTTGATACTGTATTTCTAACGTTTCAGATTTATATCGCTTTCCTTTACAGCCCTCACAAATTAATTGTATGTCGGCCATAAATTGCATTTCAACAGTAATTAGGCCTTCGCCTTGACAAGTTTCACATCTTCCGCCTTCTACATTAAAGCTGAAGTATCCTGGTTTGTAGCCTCTTGTAATTGCAAGACCTTGTTCAGAAAATAGATTTCTTATTTCGTCAAAGGCTTTAACATAGGTAACCGGATTACTTCGAGATGATTTACCTATAGGGTTTTGATCAACAAACTCTAATTGTTTAATTTGATTTAAACTACCACCAATAATGTGCTCTGCATTTACATTATCATAATATCCATCCAAATACCTTTGTAAGTATGGAATTAGGCCGTTACGAATAATAGTAGATTTACCCGAACCGCTAACACCGGTTAAACAGGTTAATACATTTAAGGGAAATTTTACAGTAATTTTTTTTAAGTTGTTTTCGGTCAGGTTTCTTATTTCAATAAATTCTTTCCATTTCCGACGTGATTTTGGAACTTCAATTTTTAAACTATTATTTAAGTATTTAGTTGTATAACCTTCTTTACTTTTTAATAATTCTTTGTGTGTACCTTGAAAAACCAAATTTCCACCATGTGTTCCGGCTTCCGGTCCTATATCAATTAATTCATCGGCCTCACGCATAATTTCTTCATCGTGCTCAACAATAATTACTGTATTGCCTTGTTGCTGAAGCGATCTTAATACTTTTATTAAACGTTCGGTGTCTCTGGGGTGCAAACCAATACTGGGTTCGTCTAAAATATATAAACTACCAACCAAGGTGCTGCCTAATTGCGTAGCCAAATTAATGCGCTGACTCTCGCCACCACTTAATGTGTTGGCAACCCGGTTTAAAGTTAAATACCCTAAACCCACATCTAACAAATATTGTAGACGGTTTGTAATTTCAATTAATAAACGCTTTGCAATTTTTGAGTCGTGGTCGTTAAGTTTCAGATTTTTAAAAAACTGATGAAGATTTTCTACTGTTGTTAAAACTAAATCTGTAATACATTTACCTGAAACTTTTACATTATTAGCATCTTTTCTTAATCGTGAACCGAGGCAGTCTGGACAGGTTGTTTTTCCTCTGTATCTTGCCAGCATAACTCGGTATTGAATTTTGTAGGTTTCTTTTTCAAGCATTTTAAAAAAAGAATTTAACCCTTCAAAATAGTCATTGCCTGTCCATAATAATTGATAATCTTCTTTAGATAAATCAATAATTGGTTTATGAACAGGAAAATTAAATTTGTGTGCGTTTTTAATTAATTGATTTTTATAGCTACTCATTACTTCGCCATTCCAACAAACAATTGCATTTTGAAATACCGATAAACTTTTGTTGGGTATAACTAAATCAGGGTCTATTCCAATAATACTTCCAAAACCTTCGCAGGTTTTACAAGCTCCAATAGGATTGTTAAACGTAAAAAAATTAACATCAGGCTCCTCAAACGCTATGCCGTCGAGTTCAAACAAATTGCTGAACACATGTTTTTCATAGGCACCTTTGTTATTATCTATCCAGATTAAGCTTTCGCCATTGCCTTCTGAAAAAGCAGTTTGAACACTGTCTGCAACTCTATTCAAAAAATCTTCATCGTTGTTATTAGTAAATAATCTGTCAATTAATAAATAAACTTCATGATTTTTTTTTATGGTTTTAAAATCAACTTCATTTATTTTAATTATTTGTTCGTTAATAACTGCTCTAGAAAAACCTTGTTGTGACAATAATTCCAGCTGTTTTTGAAATGATCGGTCTTTTGATTCGGTTATTTTTGATAAAATTAAAATTTTAGTTTCTGATTTTAATTCAGAGATAAAATTAACAACATCGCTAACGGTTTCTCGCTTTACCTGTTTTCCGCTGATAGGGCTGTATGTTTTTCCAATTCGCGCAAACAATAACTTTAAGTAATCGTAAATTTCGGTTGTAGTTCCAACGGTACTTCGTGGATTGCGCGAAATAACTTTTTGTTCGATAGCAATAGCAGGAGAAATTCCTTTAATATAATCTACCAGTGGTTTTTCAAGCCTTCCCATAAACTGTCGTGCGTATGCAGATAAACTTTCTACATAGCGTCTTTGACCTTCGGCATAGAGCGTGTCAAAAGCTAAAGAAGATTTGCCGGAACCTGAAAGACCGGTAATTACAATCATTTTGTTACGGGGTAAAGCGACATCTACATTTTTTAAATTATGTTGCTTTGCGCCTTTAATTATGATATAATCTTTTGGGCTTAGTTTGGTTATATCTTTTTTAGTGTTCATTTATTAAGTAAGTCAGATAGGATAAATTAAATACGTTTAAAAGGAAATATTATTCCATTAATTTTTTTAAGTGTTCTGCTGCAGAAGGGTCTTTCCAATCCAGATAACCAACGGTTTCTTTTTTTACTTCCAAATTTGTGTTAAGTATATAAGATGTAGGAATAGAAAAAATACCAATCTGATTAAATGATTGCTTAAGTTTTAAAAATGTAAACGGGTAATTGGTTTTTTCTTTAAACGATGTTATTTTTTCAATTGGCTCATCGCTTATTACTATAACTTCAACATCGTTTAAGTTAATGGGTTTTATAGTATTTAATTCTTTTAATTCGACTAAACAATTAGGGCACCAAGATGCGCTGAAGCACACCACAAGCTTTTTTCCTTTAAATAGGTTAAAATTTACGGGTTGCTCGTTTAAATCGGTAAGGTTTAATTTATTAAAATCTATGCTTGGCGCAACATTGTATTTGTTATAAAAATAAAAAATAACAAAAAAGGTTATAAGTATAAAAATTAAAGTGGTAATTTTTTTGTTCATTTTAATTAAAAATCTATGGTTAATTTATTTACAATTTTTGTGCTATAAAGTTTAAAAATACGAATAGATTTGCCAGATAAATTTTGTTTTTGTTAACTAAAATATTTAAGTGGATATTAAAAATTGTTATACTTTTTATAATAATTTCGGCTGGTTCTGTGTTAGTATTTAAATGGGTACCGGTTCCAATTACGCCGTTAATGATTATTAGATGTGCTCAACAGTTTAGCAGCGGAGAAACTATGAGTTTGAAACACGACTGGGTTAATTTAGATGACATTTCACCTAAATTACAATTGGCAGTTGTTTGCAGCGAGGATCAAAATTATTTAAAACATTTTGGTTTTGATTGGGGAGCAATTGAAAAAGCCTTAAAGGCCAATGAATCAGGCAAGCGCATAAGGGGAGGAAGCACTATTTCGCAGCAAACTGCAAAAAATGTTTTTTTGTGGCCGGGCAGAAGCTATGTTAGAAAAGGTTTTGAAGCTTATTTTACATTATTAATTGAAGTTTTTTGGAGCAAGGAACGAATTATGGAAGTTTACCTTAACAGTATTGAAATGGGTAATGGGGTTTATGGAGCAGAAGCCGCTGCGAATTATTGGTTTAAAAAATCGGCGGCCCAGTTAACAAAAGATGAAAGTTCGGCAATTGCGGCTATTTTGCCTAATCCATTAAAATATACAGCAAATCCGCCTAGTGCATATATCTCTAAACGCAAGGCGTGGATAAAACAACAAATGAGTTTTTGGGGTAATAAATTAGATTATGATAAGTATAATGATGATTCAGATGAATTGAACAAAAAAAAGAAGATTTTAAAGACTAAAACAAAAACAAATAAAAAATGAATAAATTTTATGTACTTGTTGTTTTTTGTGTGACAATTTTTAGTTGCGGTGACTCTGGCCTACCAAGTAATAAAGCAAAAACTAATCCTATAAAACCATACGTTTCCTCTAATACCGAAACTGTAAAACACTTAAGTCATAAAGATAAAATTATTGCCGAAAAATTAGATGACTTATTTACACAACAATACAAATCGGGACTTTTTAACGGGAGTGTTTTAGTTGCAAAAGCTGATAGGGTATTGTTTAAAAAATCGTTTGGTTTACAAAATAAATCTTCCCGTTTTTTTTTAACAGATTCTTCAATGTTTCAATTAGCATCAGTTTCAAAAATTATGACTTCAACGGCTATTCTATTGCTGCATGAAAGAAATTTAATTGATTTGAATAAAAACTTTAAATTTTATTTTCCGGATTTTCCTTACGCTAACATCAGCATCAAAAATTTATTATGTCATCGTTCAGGCTTGGCTAATTACATTTATGTTTTAAATAAGGAGCTGTATTTACCTGATTATAAAATGAGTAACCTTGACATGTATAATTTCTTTGTATCAAAAAAACCCGAACCTTATTTAAAGCCTGATAAACGATTTAATTATTGTAATACTAATTATGCTTTGCTAGCATTATTAGTAGAAAAAATAACAAAAAATACTTTTTCTAATTTTTTACAGAAAGAATTTTTTAAACCATTAGGTATGAAACATACCGCTACAATAAATGAAATTGATTTAAATGGTAAAAACATTACTAAACCTTATGACGGCCGATGGCGTTCAATTGATTTTGATGCAAGCGATTACGTTTTGGGAGATAAGAGTATTTATTCTACACCTTACGATATGTACCTTTTTAGTAAGGCTTTGTATGAGAATAAATTAATTAATTCCGAAAGTCAAGAATTGGCTTATACAGCATACAGTAAAGAGAGGAAAATAAATAATTATGGTTTTGGATGGCGGATAAAAAATTTTAAAGATTCCCTAAAAAAAGAAGTTTATCATAATGGATGGTGGCATGGTTATAGGTCATCTTTTCATAGAAGACTCAGAGATACCTTAACTGTTGTAATTTTTAGCAATCAGTTAAATTATTCAGCTTACCATACAAATAAAGTTTACGCGATAATTGATAACGAAATTATTACCGATACGGTTGAAGAACTTGAATAACGAATATATAATATGTATTTTTACCACTTATGAAAACGCTGTATTTAAAAGAGATTAAGAGTTTTTTAAGCTCGCTCATAGGTTATATAGCCATTGCCGTGTTTATATCATTAATTGGTGTTTTTATGTGGGTAATTCCTACAGAAAGCGGAGGTTCAAACGTGTTAGACAATGGTTTTTCTAATATTGACCCTTTATTTTTTATTGCACCATGGGTTTATTTGTTTTTAATTCCTGCTATTACTATGAGATCTTTTTCTGAAGAAAAAAAAACCGGAACTATTGAATTATTGTTAACCAGACCTTTAACAGAATTGCAATTAGTTTTAGCCAAGTATCTGGCTGGTGTAACTTTAGTGTTGGTGTCATTATTGCCTACATTAATTTATTATTATAGCGTTCATGTGCTTGGCGCGCCAAAAGGAAATATTGATACAGGCGGTATGTGGGGGTCATATATAGGTTTATTATGTTTAGGAGCAGGTTTTGTTTCTATAGGTGTTTTTGCATCAGCAATTTCCGAAAATCAGGTGATTGCCTTTATTATTGCGCTACTATTATGTTTTTTCTGTTACATAGGTTTTGAGTTTATTGCTTTAAGTGGGTTGTTTGGTAAATACGACGCTTTTTTTAAATCACTCGGTTTAAACGATCATTATGTAAGTATGAGTCGTGGGGTAATTGATACACGCGATGTGATTTATTTTATCAGCGTAATTGCGTTATTTAATTTGTTAACCAAACTTGTTTTAGAAAGTAGAAAATGGTAACAAAAAGTAAACATACATCTTCAAAAAATAAGCAACGAGATATTTTGTCGTTAGTAATCTTAATTGGGATAGTTATCTTAATTAATTTTATTGGTTCGTTCTATTTTAAACGTTTCGATTTAACTTCAGAAAAACGTTATACATTGGCTGAATCAACAAAAGCATTATTAAAAAATCTTGATGATGAAGTTTATTTTAAAGTTTATTTTGATGGAAATTTTAATCCGAGTTTTACGAGATTAAGAAATGAAGCAAAAGAAATTTTAGATGAGTTTAGGGCATATTCAGGAAATCAAATTCAATATGAATTTATTGTCCCTGGTGATGGTTTGAGCAACGATGAAAAAGTAAATGTTGAGAGGCAACTTTACGAAAAAGGATTAGTGCCTGAGCAGGTTTATGAAAAGAATAAAGATAAAACATCACAGACATTAATCTGGCCAGGCGCGATTGTAAGCCATAAGGGGAGAGAAGCTGTTTGGAAAATATTTAACAGGCAAGATAACACAGATTATGAAGTTTCAATAAATAATAGTGTTAAGGAGTTAGAATATAGTTTAACCAATACCATAAGAAAACTTCAGCGTAACAAAAAACAAGAAGTAACATTTATTGAGGGGCATTATGAGTCCGATACTTTGCATATTATGGAATTTGCCAGAGCGCTGTCTGAATATTATGATGTAAACAGAACGCCAATATTAGGCAAGCTTGGCGCACTTGATAATAGTGATGCTATTATTATTTCAGGACCTGATAGCGCATTTAGCTCAGCCGATCAATATATTATTGATCAGTACATCATGAAGGGAGGAAAAGTTCTTTGGTTGGTTGATCCGGTTGGCATTAACAGAGATACGTTATTAATGAAAGGATTTTCAATTGGTTTAACAAGGCCTTTAAATATTGAAAACATGTTATTCAAATATGGGGTTCGTTTAAATAATGTGTTGTTGCAGGATTTTCAATGCTCCGTAATTCCAATGAATGTAGGCTTTAAAAAAGGTCGACCTAATTTTAAATTATTTCCGTGGCCATTTTCACCTTTGGTATTACCTGATGTCGACCACCCCATAGTTAAAAATCTTGATTTGATTAAGTTTGATTATGTAAGTTCTATAGATACTATATCTGCAAAAGGAATTAAAAAAACAATTTTGTTAAGTACATCTCGTTACACAAAAGTTATACCAACACCGGCAAGAATTTTTTATAGCAGTGTTCAAATCCCACCAAAAGAATCTCAGTTTGTAAGTTCGTATGTTCCAGTAGCATGTTTATTAGAAGGCGAGTTTAATAGTTTTGTAGAATACCGTTTACCAACTATTTTTTTTACTGACTCTGCTTTTAACGCAAAACATAAATACATTGATAAAGGGAAGAAAACAAAAATGATAGTTGTTGCGGATGGGGATATTGCCAAAAATGATTATAATCGTTCTTCTAGAATGCCGTATCCTTTGGGATACGATAAATTTACCAATCAGCAATATGCCAATAAAAATTTCTTATTAAACTGCGTAAATTATTTATTGGATGACGAGGGTATGTTGCAGTTGCGTTCAAGAGAAGTTACATTAAGATTGTTAGACAAGAAAAAAATTAGTTTGCAAAGAGGCAAATGGCAAATTATTAATGTAATGATGCCTTTAATGTTACTGATTAGCTTTGGATTGGTTCAATTCTATTTCCGAAAAAGAAAATTCACAAAATAGAAACTTATTTATTTAGGTGCTTTAAAAATAAATGTTGATTTGTTAGTTAAATCAATATTTATTCAAAAAGGTTAAAATTGGTAGTTAACAGTTGATTTTTTACAGCAAACATTACAACTCCAGCGGTATTGTTAACGCCCAATTTGCTCATAATGTTTTTACGATGTGTGTTTACGGTGTGAGGGCTTAATTTGTGTTTATCAGCAATTAATTTATTTGATAATCCTTCGGCAATTCCTCTTATGATATCAAGTTCTCTTTCTGTAACAGAGATACCATCACAGGAAAGTGATTTAATAAATGAGTTGTTGGTAATTATTTCTTTTTCGGCGGTAAGGAATGAAACAATTTTTCCGCAAATAAATTTATGACCGTTTATTGTTGAGTTAATGGCTTCTAAAATTTCTGACTTATCGCAATCTTTTAATAAAAAACTTGTAATGCCAGTTTTTAAAATGCTGTTAAATTCATTTTTAGTTAGCATTTCAGTAATCACTAAAAATTTTACTTTCGGAAATTTATTTATAATTGATTTTAGCTCATTTATATTAATTCCCAAGGAATAGGAATCTGTGATTAATAAATTTGGTTTTGATAGTTTTAATTGACTGATTAAAGCATGTTTATCTCCACAAACAGTTGGCGCTAAGTCAAAGCCATTAAGCTCCCCAACCAAAAGTTCTAAACCAACTCTTGAAAGAAAATTTTTATCGGCAATTAATACTTTAATCATAAATCAGAATACAAATATAATCATGTAATTTGAGAAATTAATGTTAAATACTTATTCTTTTACCGTCTGTTGCCAATACACAATTATCGAATAATGGTTTTGCTTCAAGTATAAATTGTTCCAAATTACCATATCTTGCTGAAAAATGCCCTAGCAATAATTGTTTTACATTAGCCAAACTCGCAATTTTAGCCGCTTGCTCGGCTGTAGAATGAAAAGTCATTTCGGCTCTTTCTTTTTTATCGTTTAAAAAAGTGCTTTCGTGATATAACAAATCAACATTATTTATGTAATTAGTAAGTTCTTTATGAAATATTGTATCGCTGCAATAGCCGTAACTTCTTGGTTTTCTTGAATCGAATGTTATAAACTCATTTTTTATAAACTCCCCATCCTTGTTTATTACGTCATTACCTTTTTTAAGTAACATAATATCCGCGTTTGAGATGTTGTATTTTTCTAGTTTGTACTTATCAATTTTTTTTAGAAGTGGTTTTTCTTTGAATAAAAAGCCGGTACAAAAAATTCTGTGCTTTAATGGGAATGAATAGACTTCAACTTTATCATCTTCAAAAATTAAATTAAACCCATCGTCATTTGTAAAAATCCAGTTTACTTTATAATTAAATCGAGTATCCGAAAATTTATTTATTAAATCAATAATATCTTTTAATTCCTTTGGGCAGTAAATGTTTATGTCTTGTTTTCTGCCTAGTAAGTGCATGCTGCTTAATAAACCAGGTAAACCAAAAAAATGATCACCATGTAAATGGGAAATAAAAATATGGTCAATGGATTGAAATTTAGCTTTAAATTTTCTTAATTGAATTTGAGTGGCTTCTCCGCAGTCGATTAAAAAAAAACGCTCAGCTATATTTAACAACTGAGCGCTTGGATTTCTTTCTGATGTGGGGCTGGCAGATGATGAGCCTAAAATTAATAATTCAAAAGTTTGACTACTCATTAACGATTACCTGCTAAAACCATTCGTTTAGTTTCAGTATAATTTTTGTATTGAATAGTGTACAAATAAATACCATTTGTCCAATTTGTACCATCTAATTCATAAGAATTGTCGCCATAACTGGTTTTAATATTATCAGTAAATATTTTTTCGCCTAACAAATTATATACACAAATTTTGGCTATTGACTCGTCTTTTACATAAAACTTTAAGGTTGTTTTTCCGGTAAATGGATTGGGTACATTTGTAAGATTTAATGATTTTGAATTAACATCTTCTTTTAAACCAACCGTATTTGGGTTAATTTGAATAATATAGTATTTTACGATGGTTGGAGCAGTTACCGAACCAGATCCGGCCGCATAATTAGGTGTATTAGAACATGGCAATAAAGCCGGAGTTACAAATGGTTGTACTTTAAATTGAAGGGTGTATGTTCCTGCCACAGTAGGAGTTCCGGATATTATACTGCAACTTACAGCGTTACCTCTATATTTGTAGGTTCCGGCAGTATTGGTAACTGTTGGTCCGGCTAAAAAGTTTAGTCCTGGAGGCAGGTTAAAATTGGTATAACCTGTGGGCGTTGATAATTCAATTCTGTTAAAACAAAACGTAAGTGGGCTTTGCACTGTATCTTTGGGCACTCTAACTGTTATATTTTGACCATATGGTACGCCAACCATACCTTGAACAAAATTTGTAGCGCTATCTGGCCAAATACCCGGTTTGTTTAATGACACAAAAACTGCATCATTTGAACATGTGGTAGGTGCTTGAGAAAAAGCTATAAAAGCTTGTGCAATAAATAAAATCGAAAGTAGTTTTTTCATAGTTTTTGATTTTTGATTGATACAATATTAAAGAAAAAAAACAAAAACTAAAAAAATGATTGTTTCGTAATGTTTTAAAATTCTAAAAACTGTATATTTGCGCCCTTAAAAATTTAAAAAATGGTAGGTAAAATAACTTTCACAATGATTAAGCCGGATGCTGTTGAAGCCAACAACATAGGCCCAATTTTAGCAATGATTAATAAGGCCGGATTTAAAATATTGGCAATGAAATACATGCGTTTAACTAAAGAACAAGCTGGTAATTTTTATGCCGTGCATAAAGAAAGGCCATTTTATGCTGAACTAACTGAATATATGAGCGGTGGTCCAATTGTTGCAGCAATATTATCAAAGGATAATGCTGTTTCTGATTACAGAAAATTGATTGGAGCTACGGATCCTACAAAAGCTGAAGATGGCACCATTAGAAAACTGTTTGCAAAATCAATTGCAGCTAATGCTGTTCACGGTAGTGATAGTGACGAAAATGCTGAAATTGAATCTAATTTTTTCTTTTCTCACTTAGAAAGATTTTAAAATTTATTCTAAAACCGAATTTTAAAAGTCTCGTATTTTTTAAATACGGGGCTTTTTTTTTAATTTTATTGACCTTATAAATTTTAAATAATGTTTTTTTTAAAAAAGTAATAAACATTGTTTTGATTTATGAGAAAAATTAAACAATTTTGTTAAAATATATTAATTATATAAAAAAACCTTTTTGGTATGATAAAATATCTCTCTAAAAAATTAGTAAAGGCAGCTATTGCGGTTGCTTTAGTTGGAGTTACATCAATTGTTGACGCTCAAACGTTTAATTGGTCTCAAGCAGGGCCTATTTACAATGCAGGAAGATCAAGGAACATGATTGTTGATAAAAATGACCCTACAGGAAATACGCTCTATGTAGGTAGTGCATCTAGCGGTGTATTTATGTCAACTGACGGTGGTATTAATTGGAGTGCATTAGCATTAAGTAATAATAAATTGAATGTAAGTTATATAGCACAAGCTATCGACGGAACAATATATGTTGCAACAGGTGAAGGCTTTTTGAGAGCTGGACAAAAATTAAAGGCGCAGCAAGGGACTGGATTATACAAAATTTCAGGTTCATCTTTAGTTTCAGTTGCCACAAGTTCTCAAGTTGGATCTGTAATTAATAGAATTGCATGCAGTCCTACCAGCCCAAATAAAATTGCATTAGCTACTAATTATGGTATTATGGTAACTACTGATGGTAGCAACTTTGCAATGGCAAGTGGTATACCGACTAATAGTACCACATTAGTTGGTTTAGATGTTAAGTTTGATAGTAATGGTATTTTATATTGCTCAGCTGGTAACGAATCCTCGGCTTCTCCTGCTTTAGCAGCTGAAGTATCTAAAGTTTACAAATCATCTGACAACAATTTTACGACTTTTAATGCTGTTACAACGATGACTTCATCCTTATTGCTAAACGATAATTATGGTCGTATCGAATTGGCGATTGCACCTTCAAATAATAATGTAATTTATGCCTCTTGTTCTTCTAAATACGGCGGAACGGGTAGTCCAGCTTCTTCAAATTTAAAAGGTCTTTTTGTTTCTTACGATGCCGGAGCTACTTGGGGTTTAATTCTTCAAGGTTCTCCTCAACTAGATCCACTGGGTAATGGCGGAAGTTTGACTTCAGGAGATTATGCTCATGTAATTACTGTAGATCCGTTTAATTCTGATCAAATATTTTTAGGAAGTTATCAATTTTACTATTGGACACGTACCGGTGGAAGTAATTCAAACCCTATTGGAACATGGGTAAAAAAAGGTAATAGTGCATTTACTAATTCTCAATTTTATCTTGCTCAAAACATTCATGATATAAAATTAATTACCTCAGGAAATACAATTTCTAAATTCTTTTTTGTTACAGACGCAGGTATTTATCGTTCAATTGATGTGTTAACGGGTTTATTTGGTCTAACTAGCTTTCAGCCTTTTTATAAAGGGTTAATTACAGGTCAATTTAATTCGGTAAGTATTGAACGTTATCCTTTATCAAATGTACCATCTTCTAACAGTTCCTCTGTAACTCCATATACTGGTTTTATAGGAGGCACAGGAGGAAATGGTTTGAATTATTTTAGTGGAAATTTCCCATTAGTAACTAATGAAGCTGTATATGGAAATGGAGATATCTATCAAGCTGAATTTTCAAAAATTTTACCTAATGCGGCTTATTTTACAAGTGGTTCAGGTAAATTATACAGAACTACAGATGTTAGATCTT
>JBIJCO010000046.1:0-19861 GCA_044344665.1 Bacteroidia bacterium
GGAGCAAAAATCAAGTCTTCATAGAATTTTTCTAACATCTTATTTGCTTTTAAGCCTGCTGATTTAAGCGCTTTGCGAGATACAAAAATCAGCTTTCACACTGGCTTACGCTTTAAAAAGCAAAAGACATTTACGAAAAATTCTATAAGGACGTTTTAGTAAAACCCATGTGGCTTGTAGGCCTTCAGCCACCTGTGTTATGGACACTGAGCTTGTCGAAGTGTAAATATTAGTTGTCAGGTCGAGCGAAGTCGAGACCAATTGCAACATCACTTCTCGACTTCGCTCGAAGTCACAGAAATTAAATAACATTTAAATAGTTGAATTGCATTGTGCAATAGCATGGCAAGGCGCTGAGCGTGCGTAAGGCGTGAATTAATTTTTTATTAAAAAGCCGTTAAAGGCGTTTACGTTTAAAATTATGTGTTAGCATAATTTTTTACTTTAATTGGCTTTTATAATAAATTAAGAGCGAGAGGAAAGATGGCCTTGCCTTGATTTTTTGTTTACTTTTTCATCCAAGGAAAAAGTAAAAAGAGAAAAATAAATTAATGTTATGTAAGAACTGAGATTCCAAATCAAGTTTGGAATGACAACTAAGTTAATACCGCGTCATGCTGAACTTGATTTCTTATCACTACGTCATGCTGAACTTGATTCAGCATCTCAGCACTAAAACTATAGAGTAAAATTGTAAACAAGAGTACCGAGATTCCAAATCATGTTTGCAATGACTGCTTTTGATTAAAAACCGAAATTTTACTGTTAGGCCATGATTGACTTATGCCACCCGCAAATAATCTTTCCTGTGTTTAATAAAAAATTAATCATCCAAAATCCCCCTTTCGGCTAAAAAACTATAGTTAGCTAAAAAATTATAAAAAAATTCTTAACATTTTTTTGTTTGTTAAAATCTTTATTGTAATTTCAATACTTAAAATAAATTCAAAAAAGTTTTTTTATGAAACATTTCTATTTCAAAAAATTAATTAGTATTAAAAGTCAGCAGTCTTTTTTAGTTTTAGTTGCTGCTTTTTTATTGAACTTAATTAGTACGCTTAATGCCCAAAATCGTGATGCAACGCCGTTTTCAAAGTATGCGCCTTCTGACGAATTGATAAGCATTCGAAATAGAAATACAAAACAATTTAAGAATCCCGATGGTAGCATCAGTGCTTTTGTTGGTTCAGGTCCTATACATTTTTTTAATGGTTCAGGCTGGGAGGATATTGATAATACAATCTCTGTTAATAATAATCAAGATTACAAATACTACAACGAAAGCAATTCATTTTTTAATTATTTTCCAAATAATCCGTTTGTTTCGCCGTTAAAATATTCCTACAACAATACAATTTTTGAAGAAACTGTTGTTTCCATAGATTTTATTGATCAAAACGGTAATTATATCTCTAGTTTACCTTTAAATTTAAATAGCACTACTGCAACTGTAGGTGGAAATAAAATTACTTACAGCAATTTCAACAACGATTTAGAATTAGTTTACACCTTAGAAAGTACTCGTAGAAAATTTGATTTAGTAGTTAAAACAGCTAACTTTTTGAACCAGATTCCTGCAAACGCAAAAAAAATAATTATAAAAGAAAAGGTAGCAGTTAATGAAGCATTTAATGTAAAAACGGATGAAAATGGAGTTAATGTTTTTGTAGAAAACGAAAATATTTTATCCTTCCCCAAACCTGTTGCTTTTGATAGCGATGAAGAACATGAGTTTAATGCTAATGCAGGAAAGATTACTGCCATTGTTAACGAAGCAAACAAAAGTATTGATTTAAGCTCGGTTTTTGATGTAGCCTGGTTAAAAGCTACAACCCGTGTTTTTCCTGTAAAATTAGACCCCGTTGCTAATTTTTTACCAACTATAACAACTTTCTGGACCGGTTATCAAACCTCAAGTACCGGTAAGACTTCAGGCTATTTGAGGATTGCAACTAGCACTACAGCTTCTTGGGCAAAGTACAATATCTCAAGTATTGCCGCCGGCGCAACTATAAATTCTATTACCTATTGGGGAAATCATTATAGTAGTAGCGCTGTTTTAAAAAATTGCAAAATTACGCAAATGACTTCAGACCCGGTGCTTGCAACAGCTGCAACTCTTTATGCTGCCTCAACCACGGGGGTAGTTTACAATGCTAGTTTTATATATTCTAATACTACATATGGGTGGCGCAGTGCCCTCTTAAATGCTACTGCCAATACTTATATGCAAAATAATTTGGCTTTAGGTTGGTTTGCCGTTGGGATGGGATATGTTTCAGGTAGTACAAGTTTTGCTTACCATTACGGTGTTAATGGAACTGCAGCAAACATTACTTATTTGTCAATAGACTATGCAATCCCAGCTTGTTCTGGTACTCCTTTGGCAGGTTCAGTAAACGGTTCTTCTTCTAGTGGTTGCTCTGGGTCTTCAACTAATTTAACTGCATCAGGTATTTCAGGTGGTGTAGGTATCAGCTACCAGTGGCAGTCTTCTACTAATGGTGGCGTTACCTGGAATAATATTATCGGAGCCACAGCAACAACTTATAACGCTACAGGTATTACTGTTACAACACAATATAGAATTAGAACAACTTGCAGTAATAGTGGTATCAGTAATAAC
This sequence comes from Bacteroidia bacterium, assembly GCA_044344665.1. GTDB lineage: Bacteria > Bacteroidota > Bacteroidia > B-17B0 > Aurantibacillaceae > Aurantibacillus. Next base: position 2,627 of record JBIJCO010000046.1, read on the forward strand.
TCACCGGCATTTACATATAATTTGGCAAGCGGTTCTTGTCAGTGTGCTGCATATCCGGCTATTTTCGCCTCTTCCAATGCTGATGAGGAAATTTCAAATGTTACTGTTGGTACTTTAAATAATTCAAGTAATTGTACAACACTTGCCGGCGGACCCGGTTCTATTGCGCAAAGATACTCTAACTATACAGGTATAGTTGCAGCTCCAAGTTTTCAGCAGGGTGCTTCTGTACCATTTTCTTTAACTCAAACAAGTTGTGGAGGCGCATATGGCAATGGTTTTCAAATTTATATTGATTATAATCAAAATGGTAGTTTTGCCGATGCAGGTGAGCAAGCTTACTCCCAGCCAGTTGCTGCAACCGGTAATCATACCAAAACTGGTAATATAATTATACCTGCCGGTGCAACATTAGGAACAACAAGAATGCGCGTTGTAGTGAATGAAACTCCGTTTCCGTCAGCTACTAATTGGGCCACTACAGGGTATACATGGGGTGAAACAGAAGATTATTGCGTAACAATTACAGCCGCTGTTGGTTGTTCTGGTACCCCTAATGCAGGCGTAGCAGCTATATCAGCATCAAGTGGTTGCCCCAGCACAACTTTTAATTTATCTGCCTCTGGTATAACAACAGGTACAGGATTAACTTACCAATGGCAATCTGCTCCTGCGTTAGGAGGCCCTTGGGGAAATATTACAGGAGCAACCGCTTCAACTTTTGCTACTTCAACAACAACAACAACATTTTATCGCTTGTTAACCACCTGCACAAATAGCGGTTTATCTAATACATCTAGTGTTGTTTCTTATTCTGTTAATTCATGTACGGGCTCCATAACCATGTCAGATTCCTTTGGTGATGGATGGAATGGCGCAACTATGAGTTTATTTGTTAACGGCTCACTTTTCCAAACTTTTGGAAGCTCCTTTACAACCGGCACTTCACAAATTATAAATTTTTGTTTGCCACCGGCTTCAACCTATGCTCTGGTTTACAACACTGGGGGTTCTTTTCCAACAGAGGTTGGTGTAACATCGTTTATTATTAATGGTGCAAGTGTTTATAATGTTGCAGCCGGAGGAGCAGTTGTTGGTTCAACGCTTGTTTCAGGAACTGCATGTCCGCCTGCTTGTTCAGGAACTCCAAATACAGGTAATGCTGTAATATCTACAGCCATTGGTTGTACAAGCGTCCCTTTTAATTTAACTGCTACAGGTATTACGGGAGGTACAGGCATAACTTATCAATGGCAATCGTCTTCGTCAGGAACTGGTCCATGGAGCAATGTTACCGGAGCCACGGCAAGTAACACAACATTAATTGGCGCAGCAGGAACAACTTTCTACAGACTTTTAACTACTTGTACAAGTAGTGGTCTTTCTGCAAATTCAACAACCGTTTCGTTTACTGGTTCATCTTGTATTAATGTACCTGCATCAGGTTCTAATACACTTGCTTGTGGTACCAATGCAGTTGTATATGATAATGGCGGTACAGGAAATTATATAGATAATAGTAATGGTTTTACAGTTTTAAATAATGCAGGAACAGGGGTAATTACCCTGTCTGGAACATATACAGGTATTGAAACCTGTTGTGATTATATTCAAATATACAGTGGTGCTGGTATAGGAGGCACCTTGTTATATACCTACGGCCCTCTAGGAACAGGAAACATAACTACTTTTTCATCTCCTCCCGGTGTGCCTATAACCATTCGATTTTTTTCTGATGGGTCTGTGACTGGCGCTGGTTTCCAATTTAATGTAAGTTATTCAGGTTCGTGTATACCACCGCCATGTGCAGGTACCCCTAGCGCAGGTATAGCGGCAATAACTGTAGCCAGTGGTTGTGCAAATGTGCCGTTTACATTATCAACAACCAGTTTATCTATTGGTACAGGTCTTACATTTCAATGGCAATCGGGTCCTACTGCTACAGGTCCATGGACAAACATTACTGGTGCAACTACAGCAAATACAACTATTGCAGCAGGTGTTACTGCAACCACTTTTTATCAACTGGTTTCTACTTGTAGCAATGGTCCTGCTACCAATACATCTAACGTAGTTTCGTATAATGTCAATTTAAGTGGTTTGTGTAGTTGTGGTATATACCCAAATACCTTTGCTTCAAGTACCATAGATGAAGATATTACTAATGTAACAGTTGGTAGTTTGAATAACACGAGTAACTGTTCAGCAGTTGCACCTGGTCAGGGCTCTATTTTAAACCGTTATGGCAATTACACAGGTTCTGTTGCGGCTCCTAGTTTTCAGCAGGGGGCTACTATTCCATTCTCTATAACGCAATCATACTGTCCTTTTGCTTTTGCATATAACAATATTATACAGATTTATATAGATTACAATCAAAATGGAAGTTTTGCCGATGCCGGAGAGCAAGTGTATTCTCAGGCAGCAGCAGTTGCTAATAATATTGCGACCGGTAATTTTACTGTTCCTGTGGGTGCAACAGTTGGTACCACAAGAATGAGGGTTGTAGTTGTTCAAAACGGAACGCCTGGCTTTAACTATGCACAAAACGCATATACTTGGGGCGAAACTGAAGATTATTGCGTGACGATAATACCTTTTGTGCCTTGTTCAGGTGCGCCAAATGCAGGTACAGCGGCTATTTCTCCATCGGTAGGTTGCATAGGGTCTAATTTTAACCTATCCGCATCAGGCATAACAAGTGGTATAGATATTACTTATCAGTGGCAATCGGCTTCTTCTGTTTCCGGTCCTTGGACGGCCGTTACAAACGCTACAAATGCTGCGCTCTCAACCTCAGTAAGTGCCACAACTTATTTTCAATTGGTTTCAACTTGTACAGTTAGTGGTTTAACTGCCAGTACAAGTGTGGTGTCATATAGTACTTTACCGGCAGGAGGTTGTCAGTGTGCAAGTCATTGTATACCTACATATGGCAGCGCCTGTTCATCAGCCGATTTTATTAATAATGTCTCCACAACTGGTGCGATTACTAACATTAGTAATTTGAATTCTGGTTGTAGCGGAGCGGCAAACAATTATTCACTGTATTTAAATGCAAATTTAACAGCGTCAATAGGAACAACATTTACAATTAGTGTTCAGGCAGGAACAGCTTGGGCTCAGGGCTTTGCTGTTTGGATTGATTACAATCAAAATAATACATTTGATGCTTCTGAATACGTTTATTCAAATGCATCAAGTACTACCCTTAATTCAGGTGCGATAACTATTCCAACTACTGCTTTAACCGGATCAACTAGGATGCGTGTTAGATGTGCTTATGCAAGTACCCCTTTAAATACGGATGCCTGTACAAACTTATCGTTTGGAGAAACAGAGGACTATTGCATTACATTGGTTTGTGGAAATCCAACTATTACTGCATCTGCAAGTTCTACATTGATTTGTTTAGGCTCAACCGCTTCATTAACAGCAAGTGGTTCAAATTCGTATACTTGGAATCCGGGTGCACAAACCGGGTCTGTTGTATCGGTTAGTCCATCTTCAAGTACAATTTATACGGTAACCGGTGTTAATAACAATGGCTGTTCAAATACAAAAACCTTAAGTTTAACGGTTGATATCCCAACAGTAACTGCTGCATCCAATCCAACGGCAATTTGTATAGGTAATACAGCTACATTAACCGCTGGAGGCGCATCAACGTATACTTGGCAGCCAGGCACAATAGTTGCCTCATCACCAACTGTTAGTCCTGCTTCAACTACAATTTACACGGTTACCGGCACTAGTATTAATGGTTGTAGCAGCACAAATACAATAAATATCTCTGTGAATAATTTACCAATAATAGCAGCGTCTGTTAGTCCAACTGCAATTTGTATAGGTTCTTCTGCAACCTTAAGTGGAAGTGGCGCAAACACCTATACGTGGAGTCCTGGTGCATCTCTTGTAGGTGCATCTGCAACAGTAAGTCCTAGCAGTTTCACCAATTATACGTTGACAGGTACTGATGCCAATGGTTGCGTTAATACCAATACTGTTGATTTGATTGTAAATTCCTTACCTTCAATTTCGGCGAGCTCAAATCCATTATTATTATGTTATGGATCTACAGCTACATTAAGTGCAAGCGGAGCAAATACCTATACCTGGAATCCAGGAAATTTAATTGGTTCACCTGTTAACGACGCTCCGTTGACTACAACTATTTATACTGTAAGCGCTACAGATATTAATGGCTGTAATAACACTGCCACTTTAAGTTTGGTAGTAAGTACAACGGTAACAGCTTCTGCCAGTCCTACTGTAATTTGTTTAGGAGGCAGTTCAACTTTATCAGGAGGTAACGCTGTATCATATACTTGGGACCCAGGTAATTTATCTGGTGCCTCAATAACTGTAAGCCCAACTACATTAACAAATTATACGGTAACAGGAACTGATGCTAACGGATGTATTTCGAGTACTACACTTAATGTAAATGTTAATTCTTTACCTGTTTTAAATCCTGTTGCGACACCAGCAGCAATTTGTATAGGTTCAAGCGCTTCATTAACAGTAAACGGGGCCACTACTTATACTTGGCAACCCGGCGGACCTTTGATAGGCACACCGCAAACAGTTAGCCCAACAACAACAACCCAGTATACTGTGACAGGTACAGACGCCAATGGTTGCGTTAATACCAACACTGTTGATTTGATTGTAAATCAGTTACCGACAGTTACTATAAATACAAGCACTAACAATGTTTGTTATGGTTCAGCGGTTGCATTAAGTGCTGGGGGTGCAGGGACTTACACTTGGAACCCTGGTTCAAGTAACTCATCGTTAATATCTGTTACACCTTTAGCCAACACTGTTTATTCTGTTACCGGAACCGATAATAATGGATGTAATAATACGTCTACAATAAGCATAGCGGTTAGTACAACTGTTACGGCATCTGCCAGTCCAACCTTAATTTGTTCAGGTTCTAATGCTACATTAAGCGGAAATAATGCTGTAAGTTATAGTTGGAATCCGGGTGCAATCTCTGGAAACAACGTGGTAGTTAATCCTGTTTCAACAACCAATTATACTGTTACAGCAACCGATGCTAATGGATGCGTTTCAACTACAACAGTAAATGTTACAACAGATCAAACGCCTACAATAACTCCTGTTGCAAACCCAGCGATTATATGCTCGGGAGGATTAGTAAATTTATCGGCTACTGGAGCGGTAAGTTACACTTGGAATCCTGGTTCTTTAGTTGGTTCGTCGGTGAATGATAGTCCGGGTTCGTCTACAATTTACTCGGTAACAGGAGCAAGCACTGCGGGTTGCTTATCTGCTTCTGCACAAACCGTATTGGTAACTGTTGGTGGTACAGCTACATCAAGTGTTAACTATTACGAAGGATTTGAAGGTATTGTTTATAATAATCAATTACCTAATTGTTCTTGGTCAAGTACATCACCGGGTTCAGCGTGTACAACCTACACGGTTTCTGATTCGGCAACAAATAGAGTACCAAGCAGTGGTAATAATTTTGCTTGTTTCCAAGCACCAACTGCTCCGGGAGGTGATTATTTCTTTTCTAACGCTGTTCAGTTAACCGCAGGTGCCGTTTATTCAATGACCTTAAAATACGTTGCCTCACCTGGTTCAAACTGGACTAAATTTGGTGTCATGTATAACAATACCCAATCACCTAGAGGTGGTGGTTTAGGAAGTCAAAATTCCTTAATGGCAGCCACAACAATTACTGTAATTAACAGTGGATTTAATAGTTCTTTACCTCATGCTGATGTTGGTGCCACGTTCTCTGTTCCGACTACAGGTTTCTATTATATAGCAATCTTTGCAGAAGGTACTTCCGGTTTCTTATCTTTTGATGATAATAATGCAACTATGTATTCAAACTTACCTATTGATTTAGTATCATACACAGCAACTAAGTATAGCGATGTTGTAAAATTAGATTGGAGAACACAAAGCGAATTAAATTCTGAGAAATTTATCATTGAAAAATCCATAGATGCTGTAAAGTGGGATTTTGTTTCAGAAACAAAAGCTGCAGGAAAGAGTACATCTATTCAGGATTATACCACTTACGATAACAATCCATATAATGGTATTTCATATTATCGTTTATTACAACAGGATTTCGATAAAACAATGCATAATTACGGTATACGAACGGTTAATTTTTCAAGAGATCGTGTGAGTGAAATTATGTTAATGCCAAACCCTACGAGCGGAAGTGTTAATTTTGACTATTATTCGCAGTATAAAGGTAGTTTAAGCTTTAAAGTAAATGATGTTGCCGGTAAGGTTGTGATACCTGAAACAAATGTTGGAGAAGTAACTGATGGTAAAAAATCAGGCACCATTTATTTAAATGAATTTAAACCTGGTGTTTATTTCGTTGAATTTAATTGCAATAATTTAAAAACAGTTAAGAAAATAATTAGGCAATAGGTATTAGTTTAATTATGCTCTATTTAAAAAGAGAACCTTTTGGTTCTCTTTTTTTTTGACTATTTTTTTTAAGTATTACGTTCTAAAAAATATAGTATAAACTGACTTTTTATGGTTTATTAATTGAATTTTAATTTTAGATACTATTCAAAAGTCAACTTACGTTAATATCGTTAAGATTAACGATGAATTTACATGGCTGCCATAAGCAAGTTAATATCCTTAAACGGAAGATTAAAAGCTTCGCCTAAAAATTGATTAGTTAGAATGCCGTTGTAAATATAAACGCCATTTCTTAATCCGGGATCTTTTCTAACGATACTATCAAATCCACCTTCGTCGCCCATGTTTAAAATGATTTGTGAAAAAATATTGCTAAATGCATAGGAGGCAGTGCGGGCAACACGACTATTAATGTTAGGTACGCAGTAATGAATTACCCCATGCTTTTTAAAAACAGGTTTTGTGTGATTGGTAACATGTGAGGTTTCAAAAACACCGCCTTGATCAATACTCACGTCAATAATTACTGATCCGTTTTTCATTTCGCTAACCATGTTTTCTGTTACTACGCAGGGTGTGCGTCCTCTGGTTGCGCGTAGTGCGCCAATGGCAACATCTGCGGTTTTTAAATGTTTTTCTAAAACTTTTGGAACAATAACAGATGTAAAGACTCTGCTCCCTAATTGGTTTTGTAAACGTCTTAAACGTGAGGTTGAATTATCAAAAACTTTTACCGAGGCTCCTAGTCCTATAGCGGCTCTGGCAGCAAATTCGCCAACTGTTCCTGCTCCAATAATTACGACCTCTGTTGGAGATATACCGCTAATTCCGCCCAAAATAGTACCAACACCATTATTTACATTACTTAATAATTCGGCAGCAATTAAAATGCTGGCACCACCTGCAATTTCGCCCATTGCTCGTATTACCGGGAAAATTCCGGCATCATCAATAATTAAGTCAAAAGCAACACAATTTAATTTTTTTGAAATTAATTTTTTTAAAAAGTCCTGTGGCTGAACACTTAATTGAAGGGCGCTAAATAAAGTTTGTTTAGGTTGCATCATTTCAAGTTCATCAATGGTTGGCGGAGCTATTTTAAAAATGACATCAGCCTTGTATACATCGTTTGGAGATAGCACAATTTCAGCACCTGCTTCACTATATTCTTTATCTTCAAAATTGGCTGCTTTGCCAGCCCCTGTTTCAATGACAATACGATGCCCATTATTAACGAGAAGAGCAACAGCATCAGGAACAAGCGTAACTCTATTTTCTTGAAATGCAATTTCTTTTGGGATGCCAATATATAATTTTCCTTTTTTACGGGCTACTTCTAACATTTCCTCTTGAGGGGCGTAAGCTCCTTTAGTTAAGGAAAACAAAACATCTTTTGACATTACCATAATTACTGTTTTAGTTTTTAGTATTAATAAGCTGGTCCATTATATTTAGGGGCATTACAATCATCAATGCTCCGTTTACGGGGTCTGTAAATTAAACCTACTCTTAATTCAAATGTTCTGTTTCTGTATTTTATATTGTTTTTTTTATGCGAGAGGATATCTGGATTCCAGTGATATTCTACAAAAGCAGATATTTTTTTGAAAACCGGAAATTCATAACCTAAACCGACATTACCGCTAAAAAAAATGGTTGGCATATTACCGCTGTAATCTTTAAATGCAGATACACTTTTTTGAAATAAATACTCAAGCCTTATACCCGGCATAACATACCAATGCGACGAAAATCCGATGGGGTTGTAGTACTTTAAATAATTATTCCATTGAAAATAAGTATACTTATTAATTGAAAAATCATTAGCTCTTGTCCCAAAAAAAGGATCTATAATTTCTTTTTCTTTAGCGCCTTTATGAGTGAACTCTAATTCGGTTTGCCATCTAAAATTATAACTATTTAATAATTCAGCAAATATACCGGCGCCCCAGTTAAAATATTCTCTTGAGATATGAGATGGAGGGTAATACGCATTAAATGGAAAATTATCTGGTGTATCAATGTTTGGGTCTTTTTGCCCTTCGTTTTTATTTTCATAGAAATGAGCAGATTGATTACCTGCAACAAAAATGCCAAACCCTCTCAAAAATTGAGCTTTGCTAGTATTAACGCAAACAATGAATAATACAACTAAAAAATTCTTTATCATGTTAATAAAATTATACACTTGCTACTTCGGAAACCGGACTAATTTTTTTTACCAGACCCTGTAACACTTTACCTGGACCTACTTCTATAAACTGATTTGCTCCATCTGCAACCATTTGCTGAATGCTTTGTGTCCATTTAACCGGCGCAGTTAACTGTGCCACCAAATTAGTTTTAATTTGATTTGGTTCTGATACTCCATTTGCAGTAACATTTTGGTAAACTGGGCAGATTGGCGTATTAAAATGTGTGTTGTTAATTGCAGTTTCCAATTCAACTCTTGCCGGTTCCATTAGCGGAGAGTGAAAAGCTCCGCCCACGGGCAGAACCAAGGCGCGCTTTGCTCCTGCGGCTTTTAGTTTTTCGCAGGCAATGGTTATACCTTCATTACTTCCTGAAATAACTAATTGACCAGGACAATTATAATTTGCAGCAACAACAACATGCCCTGAATTTGTGATTTCTGAACAAATATCTTCCACTATTTTATCTTCCAAATTTAAAATAGCAGCCATTGTACTTGGATTTAGTTCGCAAGCTTTTTGCATGGCCAAGGCGCGTTTGTAAACTAATTTAAGCGCATCTTCAAAACTCAGACATTTATTTGCAACCAATGCAGAAAATTCACCCAATGAATGTCCTGCTACCATATCGGGCAAAAAGTTTTCGCCAACCGTTGTTGCTAAAATAACTGAATGTAAAAAAATAGCAGGTTGTGTAATTTTAGTTTGTTTTAGATCATCATCACTACCTGAAAACATAACATCTGTTATTCTAAAACCTAAAATATCATTGGCGCTTTCAAACAAGTGCTTTGCGCTAGAATTATTTTCGTATAAATCTTTACCCATTCCTGAAAACTGAGAACCTTGTCCCGGAAAAATGTATGCTTTTTTCATGTTTTTAGTGTTATAATTTTTTATTTAATGTAAATTTAAAAGAATATGGCAATTAAAGAATTGCATTGGTAATTCAATAGTTAACTAATGACTGTTAGAAAGTAATTAAGCCAAAATTAGAAGGTGAGAATCCAATAGAGCTTAACATAATTGCAAATTTCAATACTCGCAAATTAATTCTGCTACCTTTATTTTTTTTAGAAGACAAAGACTTTTTTTTAAGCAGGCTCTATACAAATAGCCCATAAATAGCATTAATATGTTTTTTTAGAAGGTTTAAAAAAAACAAAATGAATTTGAAAAGTGTAAATAAAAAACCCTTAAAACTTCTGTTTTAAGGGTTTGAAAATACGGAATAAAAATATTATTTAATTGCAGCTACTTTTTTAGCCAATTTTGATTTTATGTTACCTGCTTTGTTTTTGTGAATAACGCTCTTTTTAGCTAATTTATCCAACATGCTTGATACTTTTGGTAATAAATCTTGAGCTTCTTTTTTAGAAGTTGTGGTTCTTAATTTATTAACAGCATTACGCGTAGTTTTAGCATAATAACGGTTTTCAATACGTTTTGCATCGTTAGAACGAATGCGTTTGATGGATGATTTATGATTTGCCATTTTTTAAAATTGTATTAGTCCTATTTTTAGGGAAGGCAAATATACAACTTTTTTTGAATATCCAAATGTTAAAAACAATTTCAACAGTAATTTCTTTGAAATTCTAAATTTGTGATATGCAGTGGGTTATTAGATTATTGATGTTTATTTGTTTTAGCTTTTCCAATTTAAATAATGCTATTCATGCGCAAATACCTGAAAAAAATTTAGTTCCAAATGCCAGTTTTGAAAATTACCGCAAAAAAACCAATAATATCAAGCAAGCAGTGCCGTGGAAACCCATTGGGTCAATTGATTATTATCATAATCCTTTAAGTAATGATACCACGGTTCAAAAAGGTGCTTTTGCAGGCGATAGTTATACAGGCTTTAGATTTCAGAAGCGTTATAAGGAATTTTTACAGGTAAAGTTAGCTGAACCACTTCGTAGAGGTACGATTTACGAATTTTCTATGCAGGTTCGTTTAGCGTTTTGGAGTAATGCATTATTAAAATCGTTTGGCGTATTAATAACTAAAGGTGGATACACTAATCAGGCAGATGTTGTTAAATCAAATATGGTTGATACAATTTGCGTTAAAGGAGGCTTGACCAAGGCACACGAATGGTTTAAAATAAAGGGTTATTATAAAGCTGACGGAGGCGAAAAATACATCACAATTGGAAATTTTTCAGCCAATGTTAAAAAAGACATGGTTAGGCGAAACATAATTAAACTTGGCTTTAAAGAATCGTATTATTTTGTAGATGATATAAAGTTGGTAAAAAGTCATGATTTTGATGAGAAAATAGAAATTGAAATTGTTGGTCCAAACAGTCAAGAACAAATGGAGGATTCTACATTGGCGATAAGTAGTGATATTAAGGTTGGAGATAAAATTGAAATAAAAAATATTTTTTTTGATAATGGCCGGTATTTTCTCTTACCCGATTCATACATAGAATTAAACAAGCTGGTTAAGTATTTGATAAAAAATCCAACAGTTGAAATTCAAATAATTGGTCATAGCGACAACTCAGGTATAAAATTTAAAAATCAAAAAATGTCTGAACTAAGGGCTAGGGAAGTGTTTGAATATTTAATAAAAAAAGGAGTGCAAAATAAATTGTATTTTAAAGGAATGGGAAGCGAACAGCCAATTGCCGATAATAAAACAGACGAAGGCAAAGCAAAAAATAGGCGAGTAGAATTTCAAATAATAAAAAAATAAAGCATGCAACATCAAAAATTAGAATTAGATAATCCTAAAATTATAAAAGCCTGGACGTTTTATGACTGGGCTAATTCGGTATTCCCTTTGGTTATTACATCAGCTATATTTCCGAATTTTTACGATGCTATTACATCAACAAAAAATGAAACAGGCGAAATAATTAGCCATACGGTTAGTTTTTTTGGTAAAAATTTCGAAAATCAAAATATATATTCCTTTGTATACGCTTTTGCACTTTTTATTGTTGTTTTAATTACTCCTGTTTTAAGTGGAATAGCAGATTATTTGGGAAATAAAAAACGGTTTCTTCAGTTTTTCTGTTATTTAGGCGCATTGTCTTGTATGTGCTTATTTCTTTTTTCGAAAAGTAATTTAGAGCTGAGTTTTATACCATTTGTTACAGCTACAATTGGTTTTTGGGGAAGTTTAGTGTATTATAATTCGTATTTGCCGGAAATTTCATCAAAAGAAAATCAAGATAAAATTAGTGCCAAAGGCTTTGCTATGGGCTATTTTGGCAGTTCTTTATTACTAATAATTTGTTTGGCTATTATAATGGGTATTGGTAAAGAGTATACACGATTTTCTTTTTTATTGGTTGGTGTTTGGTGGATTGGGTTTGCGCAATACACGTTTAAACATTTACCCGATACCATCCGTCAACTAAACAATTACGATAAAAAAGGAATTTTCTCTAAAGGGTTTAAAGAGTTAGCTTCTGTATTTGCTCAAATAAAAAGCATCCCTCAATTAAAGCGTTTTTTAACCGCGTATTTTTTTTATAACATGGGTGTTCAAACCATCATGGTGGTAGCCGTATTATTTGCGCGAAATGAAATAATATGGGAAAATGAAAAAACTAAAACCACATCTTTAATTATAAGCATTCTAATTATTCAGTTTGTTGGAATAGCTGGTTCTTTTCTGTTTTCTAAAATTTCATCTATTATAGGAAATATAAAAGCTTTAATGATTGCAATATTTATTTGGATTTTTATTTGTGTGTTTACTTATCTTGTTGCGAGATTACCAGTGCATTTTTATATTGTGGCATTTTTAGTGGGCTTTGTTATGGGCGGTATTCAAGCATTGTCTAGAAGCACTTACAGTAAATTTCTTCCTGAAACCGATGATAATGCTAGTTTTTTTAGTTTTTACGATGTTATGGAAAAACTCGGTATGATCATAGGTACTGTCACATTTGGTTTAATAAGTGAGGCTGTAGGAGGAATGCGGCCATCTATTTTGTCTTTAATTTTATATTTTGTTTTAGGTTTTGGCGTCTTACTTACTATAAAAAATGAACGGAAAATTAATTAGTGAGTCTCAACTAATTAAATATTAAATCTTAAAACATTTATTAATTCAATTTGTTTTTAACTTGATTAGGTTGCTATTTTAATTTTAAAATAAATTATCACACAAAAAATCTGAATTAAATTCATGAATAAATTTTTGTTATTATATTTTTTCTCGATTTTATTTGGTTGTGTTTCATGCCAACCATCAAATAATACAATTCAAAACAAAACACTTCATCCCAAAAAAAGTATGGAAACAAATTATAAGAAAACTGAAAAGGAATGGAAACAAATTTTAACACCCGAACAATTTTACATTTTACGAGAAAAAGGCACGGAACGACCAGGTACCGGAGAATTTAATCACCATAAAGAAGTAGGTTTTTACACTTGTGCTGGTTGCGGAAATGAATTGTTTTCGAATGAACAAAAATTTGACAGTCATTGCGGATGGCCAAGTTTTGATGGCGAATTAGGTGGAGGAGACAGAATATTAAAGGTGAAAGATTTTTCTCATGGCATGATAAGAACTGAAATAGTTTGTGCTAATTGTGGCGGTCATTTAGGGCATATATTTGATGATGGTCCAACAGATAGTGGATTACGCTATTGTGTTAATAGTTTAAGCCTTGGGTTTAAACCATCAAAAAATAATGATTCTAAAGAATAATCAAAAATTCTTACAAACTAAATTTAATCAGAATAATGGTTGAACAGGTTTGTTTTGCAGAATAGTCTCAATTTTTTCAATTATCTCGCCTGTAAGTAAAGGAAGTACATCCAATGATGTGATAGTTTCTTTTAATTGTTCTGTTTTACTTGCTCCAAGAATTACTGTGCTTACATTGGTATTTTTAGCGCACCAGGCTACGCCAAGTTTTGGTAAACTTGTTCCTATTTCTTTTGCAAGAAGATCAAGCTGTTTTGTTTTTTCAATACGAGTTGCGTCTCCAAGAGTTCTTTCTTTTAACCAATCCATGCCCTCAATGTGTAACCTATTGTCGGTTGGCATTGAATTGTTATATTTTCCTGTTAATAAACCACTTGCTAGCGGGCTCCATATAGTAGTACCTAATCCAAAATCTTTGAATAATAATAAATAATCTTTTTCAAGTTTTGTACGTTCAAACATATTGTATTGTGGTTGCTCCATGCTTGGCCCGATTAGTCGATTTTTTTCTGCAAAAACATAAGCCGCCATTATTTCATCGTTAGCCCATTCGCTAGTGCCCCAATATAATATTTTACCTTGCTGAATCAAGGTGTTCATAGCCCATACGGTTTCTTCAATTGGTGTGTTTTTATCTGGTCGATGGCAAAAAAATAAATCAATGTAATCTACTTTTAAACGCTTTAATGCCGCATGACAACCTTCAATAATGTGTTTTCGCGACAAGCCCGTTTGGTTAGGTTTTCCTTCCTCATACCCAAAAAAAACCTTGCTTGATAGGCAATAAGAACTTCGTGACCAATTTTTTTTCTGCAGTATTGAACCCATCACCTCCTCAGATTTTCCACGTGCATAAATTTCAGCATTATCAAAAAAGTTAACACCACTATCATAAGCAATACTCATTAATTCGTCTGCAGTGGAATTATCTATTTGTTTACCAAAAGTAACCCAGCTCCCAAATGATAGTAAACTAACTTGTAATCCCGATTTTCCTAATCTTCTATACTCCATAATTAAATTTAAAATCTAAAGGTATTGTAATTTTATAATAAAATAAAACAATATGTTTTATGGATGTTTTTTATCATACAATGATACTGAACAATATCACAAATTTTTTAATTGAAAGACTGAAGGGGGTATGGACTGTAATGTTAAAATTTTATCGCCCTAGGATTATTATTTTGGTTCAAAAATTGGTTTTTGTTTTTCAGGGTCAGGCTTTTCGGCGCGATCGTTTTTATTTTTTTCATTTCGGGCATCAATGTCTTCTAATGTTACCCACTTATCTTTTCTTAATTCAAGGGCATCAAAACTACCGTCAGGCCCATAGTATTGAAACTGACCTTCTAAAATGGTGCCTTCTTCCCTTGGCGCTAAATGACTATAAACAATTTGATTTTTCTTTTCGTTAAATTTCAAACTCATGGTGACATCGCTGCTATATTCAAACATTAAGCGTCGTGGATTTTTGCGGGGAAACTTAAATACATCTTTTCCAAAAACAGCTTCACCATTTGGTTTAAAGTATAGCACATCAATAAATTTACGCTGAGTTAATTTATCATTTCCATCCCAACCAATTAATGTAAAAAAATCATCGCACTCAATCAACTGTGTGTATAGCATTCCAAACCACTTATCGCTTGTTCCTATGTATGTTTCCGGATTTTTTATTTGCCAGGATTTGTCTAATAATTTAAAATGTTCGTAGGTTTCGACAGTTTCGTGTTTAAAAAAACTTTTTTTAATACGTTTACTGTTGTTAATTAAAAGGTAACCAAAAAAAGTATGTGTACCATCATCCTTATTTAAATTCCAGGTAATTAATTTAAACTTATTGTTTTTTGGACTTAAAATGGAAACCCCAGTTAAACTGTCAAATGAATAATTTAATATGTTTTTATCGGACACAATTATATCCCAAGCGGCAATAAACTTTTTATTGGCTTCAATTCTATCAATTTCTTTTCGGCTATTAAATCCTTTTTCAATTTTTATTAATTGTCGTTCGGCAATTTTGAACTTATTAAATATTGAATCATCTGTATGGCAAATAGCAAATAAATTATTCAAAATAAAAAAACCGAATATGAAATATTTATGCACTAGATTTATAATGAGATTTTGGTTTAAAGATACAAATATGATGCAATGATTTTAATAATTAGGTGGATAAGGTTGTTTTTTGGTTATATATTCTTTGTGGCATTGATATTTTGCGCTATAAATTATAAAACAACCATTTATATGTTTCATCAAATCAAAGGTCAGTTACTTGTATGGAACAACACTCAATCCATTGAAAATTACAAATCTTTTGTAAAATTAGGGACACTTCAAAAAAGTAATTTATTGTTAGTTGAAAGAATTAAATCCTTTTCAATTGATAGTTTAGACTATCTGCCAACTAATAATTTCACTCAAATTTATAATCAAAAAAACTCACCTGTATTATGGGTAATAACGGCCAGCGAACCATATGTATTAAAAGCTTATGAGTGGAAATTCCCTATTGTTGGAAAGGTAAGTTATAAAGGTTTTTTTGACAAAACTCTGGCAATAAAAGAATTTAATTATTTAACATCTTTAGGATACGATGTTGATTTAAGAAGTGTTTCAGCATGGAGTACTTTAGGTTGGTTTAACGATCCATTAATGAGTTCGGCGCTTAATAGACAAAAAGGCAGTTTTTGTAACTTGTTATTCCATGAATTATTTCATGCAACTTTTTACGCCAAAAACTCAGTTGATTTTAATGAAAATATAGCCAGTTTTATTGCACATAAAGCAACTATACGGTTTTTGAAAAATGATACTTTTGCCGTAAACCTCTATTTAAATAGTTATTCAGACAATAAAATTTACACTAATTATATAATTAGAAAAACAAGCATGTTAAATAACTGTTATAAAAATATAGTTGTTAAAAAAGACAGGCAAATTCTAAAGCTAAAAGTTTTACAAGAGATTGTAGATAGTATTCAATATTTACCTTTAAAAAATCGATTAGTTTTCGATTCTAAAAAATCAGATATTTTAAAATTTAAAAATGCTTATTTTATTGATTTTTTCCAGTATGATAGTAAGCAAGACAGTTTTGAAGTGGCATTTAACAAATTTTATAATTCTAATATCAGAAATTTGGTACGAGATTTGAGGCAGGGTAAAACAATTGTTAAATTTGAAAATTAAACTAAACGTTTTGGCATGAAAAAACTTTTAATAGTATTGTTATCACTTCTTACTTTTTCTTTTTCAAATGCCCAAAACGCCTATGATGTTAAACTAAATTTAAAAAACTGTAATGATACTACATTGTATTTAGTTAGGTACTACTTTACATCTCAGTATCTTGTTGACAGTTGTTTAAAAATTAAAAATGGCAATGTTCAGTTTAAAGGAAAACCTGAACTGGATAAAGGAGTTTATGCTGTTGTTGGTCAAAATAAATCTTCTGTTTATTTTCAGTTGTTTATTAACGAAGGTCAAAAATTTACCGTTAATGCAGATCTTCTAAACATTATTAACACTTTAAAAGCCGACGGAAGTAAAGAAAATAATCTTGCTTTCTCATATGTTAAATTTATGACGCTTAAAAGTCAGGAGTTTTCAAAAATTATAGAGTCATCTAAAGGACGGAAAGACAGCGTTGCATTTTTAACCGAAAAACAAAAGTTATTTAACGACGAAACGGTAAAATTTGAAACTGATTTTATTACTAAAAATAAAGGTAGTTTTATTTGTGATTTTTTAAATTTAACGAAAGAAAAATACCCAGATAACATCCCAAAAGCTAAAAACGGAAGGCCAGATAGTGTTTACCAATATTATTATTACAAATCGCATTATTTTGACGGAATTAATTTAAATGATGACAGAATAATAAATACACCTTTTTTTGGTGAACGTGCTAAAAAATACT
>JBIJCO010000067.1:0-6019 GCA_044344665.1 Bacteroidia bacterium
TTATACCAACATTTTCAAGTCCTATATTTTCAATATTTGGGGTTCGGCCAATTGAAATTAAGGCCTTTTCAACTAAATGAATTTCTGACTTACCATTGGTATATTCAAGTTCATATTCAACCATACCATTAATAATTTCCATTCTTTTAAGTGAAGCGCCATGGTGAACGTGAGCGCCATTACTCTCCAGATTTGTTTTAATGATATCGGCAATATCTTCGTCTTCAAAAGGGAGAATGCGCGAGGCTTTATCAATAAGATTTACGATTGTTTTTCCGAAAGATGAAAAGATAGTTGCAAACTCGCAACCAATTACCCCTGCGCCTAACACAACCATACTTTTTGGGAACGATTTAAAATTTTTTATACCATCACTAGTAACAATACAATTTTCATCTACAATTATGTTAGCGGGCTTTCTTGGTTTACTGCCTGTAGCTATTAAAATAAAATCTGCCGTGGCATGTTTAATACCACCATCTTCTTTTGTTATTTGAATAGTGTGTTTATCAAGTAAACATGCAATTCCTTTTTCGTAAAAAAACAATCTGTTTTTTAATTTTTGTAATAATTGTAAATGCACTGTCATTTGAGTTTTTCGTTCAAAAACAGCTTCATTTACAATTTCGGAAATGTCATTAAAATTAACCTCATATTCAGGAATCAATTCTCTTATTGATGCTATTTTTAGAGCCTGCTCCCAAAGGGTTTTGGAAGTTAAAACACCATCATACACACCAGCCCCACCTACGCGTTTTTTCTCTACAAGTAATACTTTTTTTCCAAAGTCTAAGGCGCGCATCGCTCCTGCATATCCACTAGGTCCTCCACCAATTATTATTAAGTCGTAGTGTTCCATAATAGTAACAAATTTATTCTTTCTTGCCTTATGGAACAATAATTAAACGTAAAGCATTATTTATCAATATTTTATATAATTTACTTTTTAATATAATTTTCTTATTTTTGCCTCCCTTATAAATTATAAAATTATGAACGAAAGTATTATTTATTTAGTGCCGTTATTAGGCATTTTAGGTTTGATAGTAATGGCTATTAAATCTGCCTGGGTTTCTAAGCAAGATGCCGGAGACGCAAACATGAAAGAATTAGCCGGTTATATTGCCGATGGGGCTATGGCTTTTTTAAAAGCAGAATGGAAAGTCTTAAGCATATTTGTTGTATTTGCAGCAGCACTTTTAGCTTATTCAGGTACAGTGCATAAAATTGGCGAAAGAGAACTTCACTCAAGTTGGGTAATTGCAATTTCCTTTATTATTGGTGCTGTGTTTTCAGCAATGGCCGGGTATATAGGAATGAAAGTTGCTACAAAAGCTAATGTGCGCACTACACAGGCAGCTCGCACAAGTTTAAAACAAGCTTTAAAAGTTTCCTTTACAGGCGGTACGGTTATGGGATTAGGTGTAGCCGGCTTAGCAATTTTTGGTTTAGGTGGTTTATTCATAGTATTCTTAAAAATGTTTAATGTGGTTGAAGTAAATAGCGACCAAATGAAAACGGCTATAGAGGTATTAACAGGTTTCTCGCTGGGCGCAGAATCAATCGCATTATTTGCGCGTGTTGGTGGCGGTATTTACACAAAGGCTGCCGATGTTGGCGCCGATTTAGTTGGTAAAGTTGAAGCTGGTATTCCTGAAGACGATGTGCGTAATCCAGCTACAATTGCTGATAACGTAGGTGATAACGTAGGTGATGTTGCGGGTATGGGTGCCGATTTGTTTGGATCTTATGTGGCTACAATTTTGGCTACCATGGTTTTGGGTCAGGAAATCTCTGTTACAGATAATTTTGGCAGAATGTCTCCAATATTATTGCCAATGGTAATATGTGGTTTAGGAATTGTTTTCTCAATAGTAGGTACTTGGTTTGTTACAGTTAAAGATGAAAAATCGAATGTTCAAAATGCATTAAATTTAGGTAATTGGATGTCAATGGGTCTTACCGTAATTGCATCTTATTTTGTAGTAAACTGGATGTTACCTAATGGAGACATTGTATTGCGTAATGTAACTTTTAATAAAACAGGAGTATTTGGGGCAATATTAGTTGGAACTGTTGTAGGTGCAATTATGAGTATTGTTACTGAGTATTATACAGCAATGGGTAAAGCTCCGGTTAATTCGATTATTCAACAATCTTCTACAGGTCATGCCACTAATATTATTGGCGGTTTATCAGTAGGTATGAAATCTACTGTTATTCCTATTTTAACTTTAGCTGGTGGTATTATGGGTTCATATTACTTTGCTGGGTTATATGGTGTAGCTATTGCAGCAGCAGGTATGATGGCAACAACAGCCATGCAATTAGCAATTGATGCTTTTGGACCAATTGCAGATAATGCAGGCGGTATTGCAGAAATGAGTCAATTACCTCCTGAAGTTCGTGAACGAACAGATAATTTAGATGCAGTTGGTAATACAACAGCGGCCACAGGAAAAGGATTTGCTATTGCTTCTGCAGCGTTAACTTCATTAGCTTTATTTGCTGCATTTGTGGGTATTGCAGGAATTGATGCTATCGATATTTATAAGGCTCCAGTTTTAGCAGGTTTATTTGTAGGTGGAATGATTCCTTTTATTTTCTCGGCTTTGTGTATTCAGGCTGTTGGTCGCGCTGCTATGGACATGGTACAAGAGGTTCGTCGCCAGTTTCGCGATATTCCTGGTATTATGGAATACAAAGCAAAACCAGAATATGAAAAATGTGTAGCTATTTCCACAAAAGCATCTATCCGCGAAATGATGTTGCCGGGCGGGATTGCATTAATTACTCCTGTTATAGTTGGTTTTATTTGGGGACCTGAAGTGTTAGGCGGCTTATTGGCAGGTGTTACGGTATCTGGTGTACTAATGGGTATATTCCAATCAAATGCAGGCGGTGCTTGGGACAACGCTAAGAAATCTTTCGAAAAGGGTGTGTTAATTAACGGCGAAATGTTCTATAAAAAATCTGAACCACATAAAGCATCGGTAACTGGAGATACAGTTGGCGATCCATTTAAAGATACTTCAGGACCATCCATGAATATATTAATTAAATTAATGTCTATCGTTTCTTTAGTTATTGCTCCTTACATTGTTGGTATCGGTTCAACAGATAATTCTGAAGCCTGCTGCATGAAAGAAGAAATAATAAAATGTAATATTAACGGACAAGAATACACTTGCACAAGCAAAGAACAATGTGATAGTATTATGAACGCTACTAAAAAAGATATTGCAGAGTTAACAGGATTATATAACGTAGACGGTGCTCACAGTTCATTGGGCTTTAGTATAGAGCATACAATAGTTGATACTAAAGGTTCTATTACAATTGATAGTGGATATGTATACCTAGACGCTGCAACAGGACCAAAAATCTTTATGCAATTAGATATGACTACAATCAATACTCAAAACAGTATGCGTGATAGTCACTTAAGAGATAAAGAAGAGTTTTTTAATGTAAATAAATTTAAAAAAGCAACTTTTGAGGCAACTGAAATTTCTAAAAATGCTGAATTAGGTGAGTTTGCTTATGTTGCAAAAGGTAAATTAACTATAAAAGGTATAGTAAAAGAGGTAAATTTATTTTTTAACTATCAAGGAACTAAACCAGATAAAGATAACATCAATATTGCTGGTTTTGTAGGCGAGTTAAGTGTTGCTTGTAAAGACTTTGGTATTAAAATGGGCGGTATAGCTAAGGTTGAGTTTACAATTGAAGCTGCAAAACCTACAAATTAGTATTAATTTCTTAATAATATTAAAAGCCTGTTTACATTTAGTATACAGGCTTTTTTATTAAAAATATAGTTATTTTTAAAAGCAGCAATCTCAATCAATTTCATGAAAATAGTAACTTATAATGTTAATGGAATACGCGCAGCAATGAGCAAAGGTCTTATTGAGTGGATTAAACAGGTAAACCCCGATGTTTTGTGCGTACAAGAAATAAAAGCAAACCCCGAGCAAGTTGGCGTTTTTGAGTTTGAAGAATTAGGATACCATCATTACTGGTACCCTGCTCAAAAAAAAGGATATAGCGGAGTGGCCATTTTTTCGAAAACAAAACCTAACAATGTGTCTTATGGTTGTGGCATCAAAGAATATGACGATGAAGGAAGAATTTTACGAGCCGATTTTGAAAATGTATCTGTTATGAGTGTTTATCATCCTAGCGGCAGTAGCGGCGATTTGCGTCAGGAATTTAAAATGAAATGGCTCAGCGGCTTTCAAAATTATATCCATGAATTACAAAAGGTGCATCCAAAACTCGTGTTAAGTGGCGACTTTAATATATGCCATAAACCTATAGACATTCATAACCCAAAATCAAATGCTAATACAAGCGGTTTTTTGCCCGAAGAACGCGAGTGGATGGAACAGTTTATTAATTCGGGATTTATAGATTCGTTTAGACATTTTAATAACGAGCCTCATCAATACAGTTGGTGGAGTTACAGAGCAGGAGCAAGAGCGAAAAATTTAGGTTGGCGAATAGATTATAATTTAACAACCGAAAACTTAAAACAACACCTTAAAAATTCGATTATAATGCCCGATGCTATGCACAGCGACCACTGTCCGGTATTATTAGAAATGAAATTTTAATTTGGATTGTTCACAATAAAATATTCTGTTTTATTTATGCAACACTCACCCATTCTAAACACGAAAACCTCTATTTTTTTATTAAAATAATTGTCCTTATTTTTAATTGTGAGTCAAAAATTTTTAATTATTGTAGCAGGTGGAACAGGCAATAGAATGCAGTCAAGCATCCCCAAACAGTTTATCGAAATTAATGGAGAGCCAATTATCATTAAAACAATTAAAATTTTTTTAGAGTACGACCCCTCCATAAACATTATTATTAGTGTCCACAAAGATTTCGAATCACTTTTAAACAATTTAATAATTTACCACTCGTTGCAGTTAAAAAAAATTAAAATTGCTCTTGGTGGCACAACAAGATTTCACTCAGTAAAAAACGGATTAGATTTAATAAATGACGAAAATCCCGACGCTATAGTTGCCATTCACGACGCGGCAAGACCATTTGTATCGGTTCAAACAATAAAAAATGTTTTTGATACCGCCAAACAAAAAGGTAATGCAATTCCTTGCATACAGGTAAATGAATCTATAAGAAAAGTTGAGGACGGAAATAATTCGTCGGTGGATAGAGCCCAATTTCGTATTGTTCAAACACCACAGTGTTTTGCAGTAACAAAAATTAAAAAAGCTTTTAAAACGGAGTATAATCAAACATTTACTGACGATGCTACCGTATTAGAATTTAGCGGTGAAAAAATAAATCTTGTAGAAGGAAATATTGAAAATATAAAAATAACAACACAGTTTGATTTAACCTTAGCAAAAGCTTTTCTTAAAGATGAACAGTAAAGAGATTATAGAGTCATTTGAAATTGTTGCAAAACTTTTAGAATTGCACAATGAAAATCCTTTTAAGATAAAAGCTTATGCCAATGCTGCTTTTAAACTTTCAAAATTGCGATATGAATTTGAAGGTAAGCAAAAGCAGGAGATAGAATCAATTGAAGGAATAGGAAAAAGTATTGCCTCAAAAATTCATGAAATTTTAAGTACCGGTAAAAATCAAGAATTAATTGAGTTATTAGAAAAAACACCGCCAGGCATAGTTGAAATGTTAGGCGTTAAAGGGTTGGGTCCTAAAAAAGTACGACAATTATGGTTAGAACTTAACTTGTTAAGTGTTGGTGAATTACTTTACGCTTGTAATGAAAATAGATTATCGGTATTAAAAGGATTTGGCGAAAAAACTCAAGCACAGATAAAACAAAACATCGAATTTAAAATTTCAAGCAATAATAAGTTTCATTATGCGGCAATTGAAAAACCAGTGCAACACCTTATTCAATTTTTATTAAGTAATCAACCCGAATTGCAAATAGCAGTAGTTGGGCAATTGGCAAGAAAGTGCGAAATCATTGATGAAATAGTAATATTGCTCGACAACGAAATTTTAT
>JBIJCO010000001.1:0-166851 GCA_044344665.1 Bacteroidia bacterium
GGTGATTTTGATAAGGCTATTCAAGAATTTAACTTATTTAAGTCTGCTCCAAAACAAGATAAGGAAAACCTGGAAGATGCTGAAGTATTAATGGTGCAATGCAAAAATGCAAAAATAATGATGGCTTCTCCTTTGGATGTGGAAGTTAGCAATTTAGGTCCGGACATAAACAGTAAATACGACGATAAAAACCCATGTATTACAGCTGATGGTAGTAAATTAGTGTTTACTACCCGTAGACCAAAAAATGAAGCTGCTGCCGTTGATGTTGAAGGTGATAGCGATTATTTTGAGGATATCTATTTGTCTGTGCTTGATACAGCAACTAAGCAATTCGGCAAGGTGTCGGAAGTACCGGGTTCCATAAACACAAAAGCCCACGATGCAGTTACAAGTATTTCACCTGACGGAAAGCAAATTTTTATATACAAAAATGATGTAAACGACAAAACATCCCGTGGTGGTGAAGTTTTTGTAAGTAAAGTAAGTAATGGAAAATGGCGCACTCCCGAACCGATGGGTAAACCCATTTCATCAACCTATTGGGAGGGCGGAGCTTGTGTTTCACCTGACGGAAAAAAATATTTTTTTACGAGTGAAAGAAACGGAGGTTTTGGAGGAAGTGATATTTGGACGGTAGAAAAAGTAAATAAAAAAGAATGGGGAAAACCTGTAAACCTAGGCGCCGAAGTAAACACCATTTATGATGAGGCAGGTATGTTTTTAGCACCTGATGGAAAAACCTTATTTTTCTGCAGTAATGGTCCGGAAAGTATGGGGAGTTACGATGTTTTTAAAACAGTTTTTGAAAACGGAAAATGGTCAAAACCAACCAACTTGGGATATCCTATTAACAGTTCTGCAAAAGAAGGACAATTAACTATCAGTGCAGATGCCAAATATGCCTATATATCTAGTGAACGTACCGGTGGTTTAGGTGCAAATGATATTTATAAAATTAATTTGAAAGATTTTGCCATACTTGAAAAAGACGGTAAAAAGAAAGTAAACAGTGGTTTAAGTATTTTACGTGGCACCATTCGCGATGGTTTTGAAGGGTATGGTTTAGCCGATGTTGAAGTGATCTTAAGCGATGAGTCAGGTAACAAGTTGTCATCTACATTAACCAATGAAACAGGCGATTATTTTTTTACCATAAAAGGAGGTAACTATAAAATAACTGTAACTAAAAAAGGTTATAAAGAATTCGCGGAAGCGATTGAATTAAAACAAAGCGAAAAAGAAACCTACTCTCTTGAAAAAGGCTATTTGCTAAACAAAGAGAAATAATTTATATAACTACTTAAGTTGCGTATTACATATTGTTTAAGGACAATCAACAAATTAAAATATTACACTTTCTGTAAAACAAAATCGTAAAAATAACGTTAATTAAGTGTTTACGAACGATTTACTTGTTAAACGTTCATTTTTTAATATTTTAATTACATTTGTATTAATGGAAGTTGTTAAAGGTTCAGGTTTTATTCCGGGAGAATTATTGGCTAATATAAATTCGCCTGCCGATTTAAAAAAATTAAATGAAAATCAGTTGGAGCAAATCAGTTCGGAGCTCCGTCAATATATAATTGATTTAGTATCTGTTAAAGGTGGTCATTTTGGCGCTTCTTTGGGAGTTGTAGAATTAACAGTTGCTCTGCATTATGTGTTTAATACACCCTACGATCAATTGGTTTGGGATGTTGGTCATCAGGCCTACGGCCATAAGATTTTAACCGGACGCAGAGATGTATTTCACACAAACCGAGTTTACAAAGGTATTAGCGGTTTCCCAAAACGCAGCGAGAGTGAATACGATACCTTTGGTGTTGGACATTCATCAACTTCTATAAGCGCGGCTCTTGGAATGGCGGTTGCCAGCAAGTATAATAATTTAATCAACAAGAATCATATAGCTGTAATTGGCGATGGTTCAATGACTGCAGGACTTGCATTTGAGGGTTTAAATCATGCCGGTGTTGAAAATGCCAATTTATTGGTAGTACTTAATGATAATTGCATGAGCATTGATCCAAATGTTGGGGCATTAAAAGAATATTTAACAGACATAACTACTTCACATACTTACAATAAAGCAAAAGATAAAATATGGGAATTGTTAGGGAAAATAAGCAAGTTTGGTCCAAATGCTCAGGAAATAGCTAGTAAGGTTGAAAATTCAATAAAAACAGGTCTTTTAAAACAATCTAATTTATTTGAATCCTTAAAATTCAGATATTTTGGACCGATAGACGGACATGATATTGTTCGTTTAAGTAAAGTTTTAGCCGATTTAAAGGATATTCCCGGCCCTAAAATTTTACATGTACTTACAAAAAAAGGAAAAGGATATAAATTTAGTGAAGAAGGAAATGAAACTGTTTGGCACTCTCCAGGCTTATTTAATAAAGAAACCGGTGAGATAATTAAAGTAACACCTAAAACACCTCAACCGCCAAAATATCAAGATGTGTTTGGGCATACAATTGTTGAATTAGCAGAAAAAAACAAACATATTTTTGGAATAACGCCTGCTATGCCTTCAGGCTGCTCATTAAATATTATGATGAAAGCTATGCCTGACAGGGCAATTGATGTTGGTATTGCTGAACAGCACGCTGTTACCTTTAGTGCAGGCTTAGCAACGCAAGGTTTAGTGCCTTATTGTAATATTTATTCATCATTTATGCAACGAGCTTATGATCAGGTTTTACATGATGTTGCCTTGCAAAATTTAAAAGTTATATTTTGTTTAGATAGAGGTGGGCTTGCCGGAGCTGATGGACCAACTCATCATGGCGCTTTTGATTTGGCTTATTTCCGCTGCATTCCTAACATGATTGTAAGTGCGCCAATGAATGAGGAAGAATTAAGAAATTTAATGTATACTGCTCAGTTAGATGAAGTAACTGGTCCGTTTAGCATTCGTTATCCTCGGGGGCAAGGCGTTATGGTTGATTGGAAAACACCATTCAAAAAAATTGAAATAGGTAAAGGCAGAAAAATTAAAGATGGTAAAGATGTTGCAATTCTATCTATTGGTCATCCCGGAAACTTAGTTCAAGAAGCCATCAAAAAGCTTAAAGATGAAGGAATTGATCCGGCTCATTACGACTTGCGATTTGCAAAACCATTAGATGAGTCTTTATTGCATGAAGTATTTTCAAACTATAAAAAAATAATAACGGTTGAAGATGGTTGTATAATGGGTGGAATGGGAAGTGCTGTATTAGAATTTATGGCAGATAATGAGTATTCCGCAAAACTGGTAAGATTAGGTATTCCTGACAATTTTATAGAACATGGTGAGCCTGCTGAACTTTATGAAGAATGTGGTTTTTCACCAAGTAAAATTGCATCTGCAGTTATCGAAATTTTAAAAGAGAATAATTCAAAACTTAAAAACCAAGCCTAATTTTATAAAGTCAAAATAAAAAAGTCTGTAAAATTAATTTACAGACTTTTTTAAGTAATAATAGTTAAGAAATTAAACAATGGCAAAAGAAACAACCCTTCGCTGTTCAATGTGCGGAAGAGATAAAAAAGAAGCGAAAATTTTAATTGCCGGAATTAATGGGCATATATGTGATAACTGCATTAATCAAGCATATAATTTAATTAAGGAAGAGTCAATAGGCGAGCAAAAACAGCAACTTCAGCAAGCCATGAATTTACTTAAGCCTGTTGCAATAAAAGAAAAATTAGATGAGTATGTTATTGGACAGGACGATGCTAAAAAAGTATTGGCAGTAGCAGTTTATAATCATTTTAAAAGAATAGCACATGCCCAAAAAAATAATAAAGAAGAAATAGAAATTGACAAGTCTAATTTAATTTTGGTTGGTGAAACAGGAACTGGAAAAACCTTATTGGCTCGCACCATTGCTACCATGTTAAATGTTCCTTTTTGTATTGCCGATGCTACGGTGCTCACAGAGGCCGGTTATGTAGGCGAAGATGTAGAGAGTATTTTAACACGTTTATTGCAGGCTGCCGATTATGATGTGGCTGCCGCAGAAAAAGGAATTGTTTTTATTGATGAGTTAGATAAAATTGCACGTAAAAGTGATAATCCGTCTATTACACGCGATGTTAGTGGTGAAGGTGTTCAACAGGCAATGCTAAAATTGCTTGAAGGGACTATAGTTAATGTGCCTCCTCAAGGCGGAAGAAAACACCCCGATGCAAAAATGATTTCGGTAAACACAAAAAATATTTTATTTCTTTGCGGTGGTGCATTTGACGGTATTGAGAAAAAAATAGCACAACGTTTAAATACACAATCTGTTGGCTACGCGTCATCTGTTTTAGAAACAGAAATTGATAAATCAAATTTATTACAATACGTATCACCCCAGGATCTAAAATCTTTTGGATTAATCCCAGAATTAATAGGTCGTTTACCTGTATTAACCTATTTAAAACCATTGGATAGAAATGCGCTTAGACTGATTTTAACTGAGCCTAAGAACGCGTTAATTAAGCAATACAAACAGTTGTTTAAAATGGAAGGAACAAAATTGGAAATTGAAGATGAGGTGTTAAATTTAATTGTAGATAAGGCGCTTGAATTTAAGTTAGGAGCCAGAGGATTAAGAGGAATCTGCGAAGCAATTATGACAGATATTATGTACTCGATTCCAAGCGAAGAAAAGCCAGTAAAACAATTTACGGTAACTTTAGATTACGCTTTAGATAAATTAAAAAACGCGAAATTAAGTCAGCTAAAAGTCGCTTAATTTATAGATGTAATTTTTTTATTTTTATAATTAAAGTAAATCTGATTCTTTTATATTAGAAATTTTTAGTGTGTTTATATTAGTGCTTTTATAACACTAAAACCTAAAACAATCTCATCTGATTTAAATTATGATTACAGGTATAAAAACGATGTAATGTTTAGTAATTTTGTGGTCAATAAAACAAATCACTATGGATTTTAAAAATTATAATTTTACAGTTACCAGCCGTTTCATTAAATACGCAAAAATAGATACTCAGTCTGATCCAACATCTTTAACTTGTCCGAGTACTGAAAAACAAAAAAATCTTGCAAGAGTTTTGGTAGAAGAATTAATACAAATGGGTATTAAGGATGCTGAGATGGATGAACATGGTTACGTATACGCCACTATTGAAAGTAATACATCCAAAAATGTTCCTGTAATTTGTTTTTGTTCTCATATGGATACATCACCTGATTGCAGCGGCACAAATGTAAATCCTATTATTCATAAAAATTATAATGGTTTGGATATTGCTTTGCCAAATAATAAAACTCAGGTTATAAAATTTCACGAACATCCTGCGTTGGCTGCTCAAATTGGCAATGATATTATAACATCAGATGGAACAACATTGCTAGGCGCAGATAATAAAGCTGGGGTAGCAGAAATTATGGATGCTGCTTATTATTTAATGTCACACCCGGAATTAAAGCACGGCAAAATAAGATTGTTGTTCACTCCTGATGAAGAAATTGGAAGAGGTGCTGATAAGGTTAACATAAAAAAATTGGCGGCTCATTATGGCTATACAATGGATGGCGAAACATTAGGTCATATAGAAAATGAAACATTTAGTGCAGATGCTGTAACCATTAAAATTAAAGGATTTCCGACACATCCAGGTTTTGCAAAAAATAAAATGCAACACGCCATTAAAATTGCAGCACAAATAATAAATAAAATTCCTGTAAATAAAACGCCGGAAACTACCGAAAAAAAAGAACCTTTTATTCATCCTACTTCAATAAATGGGGGGTTGGAAGAAGCAGAAATAAAATTTATTATCCGCGCTTTTGATACACCAACTTTATTGGCACTTGAAGAAGAACTCAGAAACATTACGGTTGATGTATTGTCGCAATTTGATAAATGTACTTATGAATTTTTCATTGTTGAGCAATATAGAAACATGAAAGAGATTTTAAACGCTTGTCCACATGTGGTTGATTATGCTGTAGAGGCTGTAAAAAGAACAGGTGTAGAGCCAGTATTGTCAAGCATTCGCGGAGGTACAGATGGGTCTCGTTTATCATTTATGGGATTACCGTGCCCTAATATTTATGCCGGAGAGCATGCCTTTCACAGTAAGCAAGAATGGGTGAGTGTTTATGATATGCAAAAAGCAGTTGAAACGATTGTTAATTTAGTAAGTATTTGGGAGGAAAGAACTAATTAGTTTTATTAAATGGTTTTTTTATATGATTAATTATTCTCCTATTATTCAAAAGTTAAACTCAATTTTTTTTTTCGAGAGAAGCGTTGATGTTGATGTGCTTCGTTTAGACTTAATTGATAAGGAAATTAGTGGTAACAAGTGGTTTAAGCTTAAGAAGAATTTAGAGGAAGTAAAATCAAAAAAAATTAAAACTGTAATTACGTTTGGTGGCGCCTTTTCAAATCACATTGCCGCAACGGCGGCGGCATGCAAAATGGCAGGTTTAAATTCAATAGGTGTCATCAGAGGGGAAAAGTCTGATAAACCAAATGAAACTTTAGCAAATGCAAAAGTAAATGGAATGCATTTACATTATGTTAGCAGAGAAAATTACAACCAAAAAAATACCGAAGTATTTAAACGGAATTTAACCGATATATTCGGAGAACATTATTTAATACCTGAGGGAGGTAATAATAAGGAAGGTATATTAGGTTGCTCTGAAATATTGATACCTGACTGGAACTATGATTTTATTTTTTGCGCTTGTGGAACTGCGGCAACGTATTCAGGTATTTTATCTTCGTGTAAGCCAAATCAAAAATTAATTGGTATTAATGTTTTAAAAGGTGAAAATACACTTATTGACAATGTTAATTTAAGCATGCGACAAATTTTTCCTCAACAAAAATTCATAGTAATTGGAAATGAAGGCCTAGAAAAAAATGGTATTGATACGCATTGTATAACAAATAATTATTGTTTTAGTGGTTATGCAAAATTGGATAAAGAGTTAATTGATTTTAAAAATAAGTTTGAAAAGGAATATAACATACCGTTAGATTATGTTTACACATCTAAATTATTTTATGCTGTTTTTGATTTAGTGTTGAACAATAAAATTTTACCTAATACAAAAATTTTAATTATCCATTGTGGCGGATTACAAGGCAACAAAGGGTTTGAAAAACGATATAAGTTAAATTAACATAATTGGGAAATATAGATTTTTATAAACTTATTCAATTTTATACTTGCAGAATACTAAACACTAAATTGAATTAAAGTATTAATGAGAATTTGTTGTCGAAAAATTCAAATTCAAGATAATTTTTTGAGGAGTAGTTTTTTGATTTTAATTAATCAATAATGGATATAATAGTTAGTCACTAATAATTATTTTTCCATTAAAGATTTTATCCCCAAAAGATAAATTGTAAAAATAAATACCCGGTGGCGTATTATCTTTAAAAATTTCATAGCCATCATTTTGAATATAATATCTAATGTTTGCTTCGTTACCTGTAATATCAATGAATTTTAAAATACCATTTTTAAAATTCATTGGCTCTCTTCCATTGTATTTTAATAACGAAGATGAGTTAAATGGTATTGGATAAGCACTTAATGATTCTCGAATAAATTCGTTTTCATGGTTATACGTAGTTGCAAATGGCGAATGTTGCGCATATATATCGTCAGTTATTCCATTACGTTTATCTTCCCAAGCGTAAATGCAACCACCTTGTCCATCTGATATACTGCCAGGTTGAGCTTGAGAACTAATTTGATTACAAACAGAAATTCCATTTAATCCCCATTGTTGAAAGCCGTTAGTGTTTACTTTTTGCGTTTTGATGTCCCATTGATTTCCTGCAATTGAATCTTGCCAAACCACAATGGCACCACCGCTGCCGTCTCCAATAACATTAGAATTTTTTTGATCCAAAAATGAACTTGTTAAGGCGATGCCATTTAAAGTCCATTGGGGGTTACCGGTTAAATCTAATTTTTGAACATAAATGTCGCTGTTATTACTAATTAATGAGCGATGATCAGTCCAACAAATAATTACTCCATTTGTCAAACCTTCGTTAGTCATGTCTAATTCTTCTTGATTATCTGATGCAACACATACCGGTAAACCATTATTTTGCCAAATGACGTTTCCGTTTGCGTCAACACGCTGAGCATAAATATCAGCATCAAGCGCATTTCGTCTGTCTTGCCATGCAACGATAATTCCACCGGAACCATCGCCTCTTAATTTTGGATATGATTGTGCGTTAATTGCGTTACAAACTACTATTCCATTTGATGTCCAAAGTATATTTCCGGAAGAGTTAATTCGTTGAGCGTAGATGTCAGGATCGATTCCACTTCTTCTGTCTTGCCAAATAATGAAAGCCCCCCCTTGGTTGTCTGGTTGAATTCTTGGTCGTATTTGTTTTAAAGGAGCTGTGCAAATAGGAACACCTCCGCTTGCCCACATAACATTTCCCGAGTTATTAATCCGCTGAGCATAAATATCAGTAGCTCCTGTGATAGAATCTTGCCAAACAATAATTGCACCACCCAAGCCATCACTTATCAATTTGGTACCTTGTTGTGCCAAAGATTTGCTACAAACTGCTATACCATTTTGTGCCCATTGTGCAACTCCATTCGAATCAATTTTTTGAGCATATATATCTGCTTCTCCATTTCTATAATCGTCCCAAGTTATAATTACACCGCCATTTCCATCCTCCACAGAGGAAATAGAATTTTGTTCGGTAGTGTTTGTGCATACAGCGATACCATTTAACAACCATTTATTAATACCTGCTGAATTAATTCGTTGAGCATAAATATCATCTGAAGTTCCATTTCTTTTGTCTTCCCAAATCAGAATAGCCCCACCTTTTGTATCCGAAGAAATTGAAATATTTTTTTGAGTGTTAGCCGAAGTAACAATAGGGGTGTTAACAGTTGTATTGCTATTCCATTGGGAAAAGGCGTTGTTTAAGAATGCCACATTTAAAAAAATAATAAAAAACAGATTATTCTTTAGCATAAAATTATTTTAATTAATAAGAAAGATAATAATAAGTAAACACTGATTATCTTGTAAGAGTGATTGATCCTGCTTTTTCGTTCACTTTATTGTCAACTCCTTTGTAAGTTATTTTATAATTATAAACGCCCAAGTCGCAAGGAACATTTTTATAAGTGCCATCCCAACATTGTTCAATATTATCAGATGTAAAGAGTAATTTGCCCCATCTGTCGAAAATATCCATTTTGATGGTAAGTAAGGAATTTCCATAAACTTTAAAAACATCATTTAATCCATCACCATTCGGGGTAAAGCTATTAGGTATAAAGATGACCCAATTTTTTGTGATAGAAATACAAACTTCGTCGCTCGCCTTACAACCAAATTCATTAATAGATTCAGCAGTATAACATACATCGCGCTTTGGTTGAATTTGTGTTTGTGGACAATCTTTGCAAATAATATAATCACCCGCAACCCAAGTAATGCTGCCAGTACCTTTAGCAGTAATAAATATCTGGTCATCTATATTATAAGTTGTATCTATGCCGGCGGTTATAATAGGTAAATCATTTACCACTATGGCTGTTGTGGCTGATGCGCTGCAATAGCCTTCGCTTGAAACATTTACTGTATAAACTACACTGCTGGTTGCACTTGACACAACAGAAGGCAAATTAGTTACATTTAAACCATCCGAAGGAGACCAATTGAAATTGGAACCTCCTGAAGCAGTAAATTTTGCTTTTTCTCCTATGCAAACTGATACACTTGGATCAACACTTGCTATAATTTGCGGTAATACAATAACAGTTGCATTTGCCTGTTCCAAACAACTAAAAGTGCCTTGAGAATTAGCACCAATAACGGTATAACTGTTAGTAACCGGTGGACTGACCATAATTTGATTTTGATTTGAATAAGTTATGGTGCTATTCGGAATCCAACTATAGCTTTGTGCACCACTAGCCGTAATCAAAGAGGTAAATGTTTTACCTTGACATAACGTAGGTGTACTTACAGATATTTGTAAACTCGGAGATTGAAGTACATTTACTGTTACTTGTTTAACACTTGTGCATGCATGCGGGCCTACAGAATAAACGGTGCTGACTAAGGGTGAGGCGATTGGATTGGAACAAGTTGTACAACTTAAACCCACGGTGGGAGTCCAAGCATATTCAAATCCATTTAAAGCTAAGAGTTCTACACTTTTACCAGAGCAAATGGTAGTTGTTTCGGGAACGGTAGTTAGATTTTGATTAATTGCAAAGTGTGCAGTAAGGGTTTCACTAGCAGCCAAGTTTAAAGTCATGCTTGCAGCTGATGTATTTGGGGTGATTGTAGAACCAGAACTTGTTGTCCAGTGTGTAAAACAATAATTTGGATTAGGAATTGCGGTGGCTATGTTTGGCATATTGCCGGGGTAATTGCCACTCCAAGGGAAAGACGTTAACGTTAAAGAATTGAACGCTACCAATCCACTGTTTACTGGAAAAGTTTTTATTGTGATTTTATAAGGGCCTGTTGTATTATAGCAATTATCAAATCCATTTAGTACACTGTCACAGCGTTGCAATATAAAATTCCGTAGTTGCTGAACGTGCAATTGCCATTGAGCCATGTTGCCACCCCATCGTGCTATTTGACGAGGCATTTCTGGTGCAATTTTGTTAGTCATACTATCAAGTATTTGTACCATTCGCGTACAGCTCAATCCAGAGTTTAATAAATCAAAATAACGCATAACATAATATTGCTTAAAGGTTGGGTTTGTCAATAGTTTGTTCAGAATCGGAATATGTCCTTGACCTCCGGGGTTATTAAGGGTTTGTGGATCGCATGGATTCGCGTTAGGATTAGTGTTAGGAACTCCAGTATAATTGATGTAATGATCAAAGGTAGCATCACAATCCCATAAAGTATATCGCCATTTCTTTTTCGTGCAGTTATAATTTAATCCTCTCCACCAAGCTGTATTCCAGTTGAGCCAATCGCTTGATAACACATAAGAATTTAGTATTACATAATCGGCTAAACTTTTAGTATCGAATACAGATTCAACATAAGCATAGTTCGCAGGAACTAACATGCTGTTAGCTGCGACATAATTTTTAAAAGTGTTCCAATTAGTTATTGCTTGTGGCCCGCCATATGCTGCCCAGGTGCCACCCCAGGTTTGTAAAAATTGCATAGAGTCTTTTTTGGTGTTGTAATAATGTTCGGTGAAATCTTCATCATCTACTTTTTCTCTAAAATCGTAAACGCCCCAATATTGACCATTTACATAGAGAATTCCTGGTGCCCATGTACGTTCGTCTATGTGTAATTTTGCTTTTTGTGAAACTGTATGTACATATTGATCACGGATATGTGCGCCACCTAACGTGTTTGCGTTTGTGTTTCCTGAAAACGGATAATTATCATTTGCTGCGGCTTTAATTATTAATCGTTGAAATTTATTTCGGTTTTTTGAATTAAAAATTTTATGTTTTAGTGCATCGTTATAACCATATTCATCTCTTGCAATAAAATCAATTCCTCTTTGCGCATATGCCCAAGAGTCGTTTCCGTGTTTATTGGTCTGACCATACCCTTCTGTTTTAAGAACACCAGACTCATCAAAATATTCTATACCTGTTCGCGGAACAATTTGAGTGCCAGCCATCAGGTTTTGAATGTTATCAGCGAAAATTGAGATTACATTTAGCGAATGACTAACATTAATAAAATAGGTATTGCTTTCTATGAAGCTTGGAAGTACCAAAGAGTTTGTACTAAATGCTCTTGCCCTCACCACACTGGTGGTTGGAACAGATATTGGGGCAGTATAAAGCAAAGATGCAGTGGTTGGCTCACTGCCATTAGTAGTATACCTAACTGTAACACCAGTGCCTGAACTAGCAATACTAACATTTTGGCTAGCTGAATAAAAACCAGCAGGAACGCTTAGAGTTGGGTTAGGAGCATATCCTAAATATGGAGTAGCTGTATTGTTTGATGCATTAGGTGTTGGGTTAATAAATAAACTCCAAGTTGCGGCGCCATTGGTAGTTCGTCCGCGAGAATGTCCAAGTTGGGTGCGTTTTAGAGTTACCGAATCTAAAATTGTGAAAGTAGGATTTGAAAAAAAAATTTTATCTCCATTGCATTGCTTTAAATTAAAATTTGCGTGCAGATTTGCGCCTGTGTTAATTCCTCTACCAGAGGCCCAAATTCTTAAAAAACTATTACCATTGATGGTTACATTTCCAAATGTAAACTTTCCAGGATTTGAAATTTTATCACTTAAATGATATCCTGTCAAATTAAATGAAGTGGCAGAAGTATTAAATAGTTCAATAAAATCTTCGGTGCTTCCAAAATTATCGGTGAAACTTGTCAGGTTAGACGTTGAATATTCGTTAATAAGAACTTGTGCAGAGGTAAAATTTGCAAACAAAAGAAATAACAGATAACTGATATATTTTTTTGAAGAACTAATTTTCTCCGATAGGTTAATTAATAATTTCATTTTTAACTTATTTTACAGTTATAAAGATAACACAGAAATAACAATTAATTTAACTTAAAAGTTTAATTTTAAACACTTTGTAAAAAAAATATTCACAATTTGAATACTTGTTTTAGCTAAAAAAAATTAGACTTGTAACAAATTGTATAATTACTTTCTTAGTTCATTTGTTTTAAATTGTTAAATAAACTTTTGGCCAAATGTTTACCCCAATTAATGGGTAGTTTTAACGACTCCTCCTTTTCAAACAAAACAAGCGACGTTTTTAATAAACTTTCAGTTACTTTTTTTTGTGATTTTTTAAAATGATAGAGATAAAAGGCATAAACTAAATTTCCACGAGCAGTTTTTTTGTTGTTTAAATAGAAACCTTTAATCTCATTTTCAAAAGAATTAATTTCGTTAAACCTGTTGTTATTCGATTTTAGAGTAATTATGGTTTGAAACAACTTAATAATTTCAGTTTCGATTCCAAAACGAAAAGTAGTATCCAAATAATTTAGTTGTGTTCTGGTTGTCTTTAAATAATTTATTGCATACAATGTGTTAGTTTGTAAAGATAAATATGCCATCTTGGTTTGACACAAAACACTATAAAACAATAATAAGCTGTCATTTTGTGAAACGTTTAGTATTCTTTCAAAAGTATTGCTGCACAATTGAATCATATCAATACTTTCACTTGTATCTACAACGGATTTACACGAATTAAATGCACTTTCAGTGAAAGATTGAGAATATATTTCACTATAAAAAATACACGTTATTATTATTAAAAAAACTGATTTCATAAACTTATTAAACAGGTTGGTTTTAATGTAATGCAATCTGAAAATAAAATTAAACAGTTGCGATAAATTAATATATTTAACGCAAATTTAATGGTTTAATAATATAATTTTGACATTAAAAAGTACTAATAAAAATATAATTTTCATTGTTATGTATTCAATATCAAGACTATTCCTTAAAATAATTTTTGTTTGTTTTTTTAGTTACTTAATAACTAGTTGTAAAAAACAACCTGGTGAGGGTGGATTTGCAACAATAAAAGGTCGGCTTTATGTTAAAAACTACGACCCTACTTTTACAGTATTACTGTCCGAATACTATTTACCTGGTGAATTTGTGTACATTACCTATGGTGACAACAATGAAGTGGGTGATAATGTAAGAACCGCCAATGACGGCACCTTTACATTTAATTATTTGCGCAAAGGAAAATACAAAGTTTACGCAATTGGGAAAGATATTACAAAACCTTCTTTAAATGTACCAAAGGAAACGCTAGTAGAAATAGAGATTAAAGAAAAGAAGGAAGTAGTGAATTTAAATGATTTAGTCATTGTAAAATAATTTGAAAAACATTTTCACTATAATTTGTTTGACTTCATTTTTTAGTTTGCAATTCTATGCTCAAGTAGAAAACGATGCGGGTATGTGGAGTACCTTTACAATGCAAAAAAGAATAAATAAAAAAATTTCAGTTGTTATTGATCAGGAGTTTAGGTTACGCGAAAATTTTCAACGAATTAATTTGTTTTACACAAATATTGGAATTGACTATAAATTAAATAAATACCTCAAAATAAGTCCTTCATACAGAGCTATTCAAAAAATGCGATTTAATTCTACTTTAAGTCACAGGCATAGATTAAGTATAGATGCAACTCTAAAAAAGAAATTTAATAATGTTATTCTGTCGGAGAGAGTGAGATATCAAATTGAGGTGCAAGATTTTTTAACAAGTACAAAAGGAAAATTACCTGAACAATTTTTACGGTTTAAAACAGATTTGAAATACGATTTACATAATAAAATTACTCCCTTTGTTTCTTGTGAACTCAGATATCAATTACGTTCTTGGCGAGGCAACGATATGCTTTATAATAACGAATTCCATCGCATTAGAAATATTATAGGCGCAGATTATGAATTAAACAACAAGCATAGTTTTACAGTATATTACCTTGTTCAAAATGAGTTTAATATTGCAAACGTAGAAAATATTTATATTTTAGGTTTAGCCTACATTCTCAGTTTATAATACAAATACTACTTTTTTTAACGGTCACTTTTGATAAATTATTCCAACTAATGGTGTATATTATTTTATGCTGTTTTTGATTTAGTGTTGTAGAATAAATTTTTATCTAATACAAAAATTTTAATTATTCATTTTGGCGGATTACAAGGCAACAAAGGTTTTGAAAAACGATATAAGCTAAAATAGTATCACCACTTTATACCTACCTTGTAATTTATGCTTCCCCAAGCAAATAATTGTCTTGTGCTTAATAATGTTCCTGCAGGCGACGAAAAAATCCTCACAAATCCAAAACCTACAGAAATATGTTGAATAAGCCAATTGCTCTCGTCGCTTAGTTTTATACCTAATTGTGTTTGAGCAGTGTAGGCTTCTATACCTCTCAAGAACATATCGTTGCCGTAGCGTATTCGCGGTCCTACATAAAATTGCGTAAACTTATTTTCATTTATATAAAAGTTAATATCAATTCCGCTAATAAAACTAAACCCTTTAATATGTTCAATTGAGTTACGTCCGGTCGAATCATTTGTAGGTTTATATATTATTCCTATTGGGTCAAAACTTAACGATAGTGGAAAAACAAAACCAATTGTGTTATCCTTGTTTAACCGTTCATAAGCTAAGGTTATTCTGCCTGTTAAAAAACCAAGGGGCTGTAATTCAAGTATGTTACGTTTTGGTAAATGTGTTTCGGTTTTTTTGGTAATTATTTTTTTTGATTGTTCTGAAAAGATAAAAATATCGCCGTTTTCTTTTTCAATTAAAAAAACATCCGTTTTGGGAATGCTCTTGGTAAAAAGTGAAGTATCGTTTTGTTTAATAAAAATAAATTCGTTTGAAATGGAAGATACGTGGGTTTTTATAAGCGTCTCATTTTTTAAAAAAAGTTTATCCTGTGCAGAAAATTTAAGTGAAAAAAGTAAGATAATAATAACTATATTTTTCATTATAATTTAAAACCTAAATTAATTCCGATATACATTTTTGGCAAAATAAAAGTTGTGTTACTTTGCGCATTATTTTTATTATTATTTGAAAGTAAATTATATTGTTCCAAATAATCATTTTTTAATTTAAAAGTACCCAAGCCAAGAATTGTTTTGATAAAAAAATTATTATTAAATCGTGAGTAACTGCCTGTAGTCAACATGGTGGCCGATTGAAATCCTTTTGCTGAGGTGTATGAAGAAATAGCTGCCCCTTGATTACCCCCAATATTATTAGTTAATTTGATACTAGTATAACTAAAAGCCATGTATTTATACATAATACCAAAATGTAAAAAATGATTTTTTTCAAATTCTAGAGGGTAAAAATTTATAAAGCCACCTAAATCATAATTTTTTTTGCCGTTGTTAAGCAAAACTATAAACGAGTTTAAAATCGTTGCTCTGGTGTTAAAGTTATAACTGCCCATTATGCCTAGGCCTAATTTTTTCTTGAATAAAAACCGTTCAAAAAATACACTTACATCTGCATTGCAAATAGCTAGCGTATTAATGGATACATCATTGCAGTATAAATTATCCTTATTGTTTTGATTAAAATTAATTTCCGAGTTATCATCAGCAATAAATGAAACATCTTTCTCAGCTGAGTTTATTTTTTGAATCTTACCATTTTCAAATGCAATAATTAAAATGCTTGATTTATGAATCTCTGCACTGTCATTAATTGATGTTTTAATTGTAATAAATTCCTCGCCTAATTTTGTCAGCGTTCCTGTTTTGGTTTCTCCGTTAACTAAATATATTTTATCCTGACTTTTTAATAAAAATGTCATTAAAATAAAAGTATAGCTAACTAAGTATTTCACAATGTTTAAAGGTAAAAAAAATGTGAATTAATAGTTTATCGGTAAAACAGTTTCTGTTTCGTAAATATCACATTAATTGATGTTTGATATCATGTTTTCGATTTTGGAATTAATAGCTAAACTCATTATCTTTAAGCATAAATTATAAAAAATATGGGTTGTAGTAGTGGAGGATGCGGAACTGAAAAAAATGGAATTCCGGCAGGTTGTAACAGTAATGGTTCTTGCGGAACATCTTCTGGTTGTAATAAATTAACAGTGTTTGATTGGTTGGAGAACATGAGTTTGCCTGACGGGCAAAAACACTTTGATATTGTTGAGGTGCGTTTTAAAAATTCACGAAAAGAGTTTTTTCGCAATAATAATGATGTGATTTTACATGTGGGAGATATTATAGCGGTTGAAGCATCACCAGGGCATGATATTGGAACAGTTTCTTTAACGGGGGAGTTAGTAAAGCTTCAGCTAAAAAAGAAAAATATAAATTTTGACACCGCTGAAATAAAAAAAGTTTATCGTAAAGCAAAACAAAGTGATATTGATAAATGGAAAGAAGCTCAATCACTAGAAGTGGATACAATGTTTCGTGCTAGAACCATTGCCTTAAAACTTGGACTGCAAATGAAATTAAGTGATGTTGAATTTCAGGGAGATAAGTCGAAAGCCATTTTTTATTATACCGCCGATGCTAGAGTAGATTTTAGAGAATTAATAAAAGTCTTGGCCGAAGAATTTAAAGTGCGCGTTGAAATGCGTCAAATTGGTGCTCGCCAGGAAGCTTCGCGTTTAGGAGGAATTGGGGCTTGCGGTCGTGAATTATGCTGTAGCTCTTGGTTAACCGATTTTAGAACGGTTAGCACAAGTGCGGCACGCTACCAGCAGTTATCTTTAAATCCATTAAAACTAGCTGGTCAATGTGGTAAATTAAAATGTTGTTTAAATTACGAATTAGATAGTTATGTGG
The DNA here is from genome assembly GCA_044344665.1 of Bacteroidia bacterium. Classification (GTDB taxonomy): domain Bacteria; phylum Bacteroidota; class Bacteroidia; order B-17B0; family Aurantibacillaceae; genus Aurantibacillus. The sequence goes on from JBIJCO010000001.1 coordinate 17,325, forward strand.
ATGCATTAAAAGAATTTCCAGACATGGATGGCAAAAAATTGCTGACAAAAAAAGGAGAGGCTTTTTTACAAAAAACAGATATTTTCAGGAAAATGATGTGGTTCAGTTATCGTCATGAACCTGGCGTTTTCATTCCTTTACATATTAAAACGGTTCATTCCATTTTAGAGGCTAATGCTAAAAATGAGTTGCCTGATGAAATTAAATCTGTTTTGGTTAGCGATGCAAAATTAAAAACAATAGAACATAATTTTGAAAACGTGGTAGGGCAGGATAGTTTAACGCGTTTTGATAAAAGACCAAAACCAAAAGGCAATTTAAAGCCAAATAAAGGTAATCAGGGAAAACAGCAACAACGACCAAACCCTAATCAAAATTCTGCCAATAAACAAAACAATGTTTCTGGTCCAAAGCGTCATCAAATTAACAATCAACCTCTAAAAGCTCAAGGTCCAGATAATGTTGATAGGCCATCTAATCAGCCAAACAGGCCAAGTAATAATCAACGAAACAAAAAATTTAACAAGTCGCAACATGATAAACGTAATTCTCAAAAAAATGAGCCTCCAAAAACTGATGTTTAACGGATGCTTGTTTTTGTGTTCGTTGGTATTTCTATTAACCTCTTGCAACAAAAACATTATTTATTCAAAGTATCACGAGTTTAAAGAAAATGAGTGGCACGCAAACGATAAAGCTATTTTTGATATTGAAATTATTGATACAATGTCATTAAATAATATTTTTTTAATGGTTCGTCATGCAGATGCATATCCTTACAGTAATTTGTTTTTATTTGTTAGTACAAAATACCCTGATGGAAAAACTTTAATCGACACAATGGAGGTTATTTTAGCAGATGAAAAAGGTAAGTGGCAGGGTAGTGGTGCTGGTGATATTTTTGATTTTAAGATTCCTATTAAAAATAATGTACGCTTCCCACTTAAGGGAAAATATCAGTTTGCTTTTGAGCAAGGAATGAGAGTAGATCCATTACCCTTAATAATGGATTTTGGTTTTGAAATAGAAAAAAGTGTTAAATAAGGATTAATTCTTCTTATTTAGTGCATTCCAGCCCTGAGCTTTTAATTCATGAACTGTTCCTGCTTTGGCAATCATGTTATATCCTTTGGATTCGTTTGTGATATGACCAATAACTGTAAATTCTCTAATATTTTTAACCTTTTCATAGTCGTTAATGTCTACTGTAAACAATAATTCGTAATCTTCGCCGCCGCTTAGCGCACAAAGTGTAGGATCGAGATTGAATTCAAGTGCAGTATTATATGTTAGTGGGTCTATCGGAATTTTTTCTTCATATAAATCAATGCCAACTTTTGATTGAGAGCAAATGTGGAGTACTTCAGATGATAATCCATCGCTAACATCAATCATTGAGGTAGGGTGAAGATTTATTTTTTTAAATAGTTCTATAATATCTTGACGAGCTTCAGGTTTTAACTGACGTTCTAATATATAATCTTTTCCTTCAAGATCTGGTTGTAAGTTTGGATTTTCTTTGAAAACAGCTTTTTCTCTTTCTAATATTTGAAGACCCATATATGCACCACCTAAATCGCCGCTAACACAGAGTAAATTACCTTCTTTTGCTCCGTTTCTATATACAATATTTTCTTTTTTTGATGCGCCAATTGCAGTAATACTAATTACTAAGCCTGAAATGCTTGATGTTGTATCACCTCCAACTAAATCTACATTGTGTTTTTTGCAGGCCAATAACATACCTTGATATAATTCTTCTAGTGCTCCTAATTTAAAACGATTTGATATAGCGATAGAAACCACAATTTGTCTTGGTTCGGCGTTCATGGCATAAATATCACTCAAATTTACTATTACACTTTTATAGCCTAAATGTTTTAAGGGTACATATGTTAAATCAAAGTGTACCCCTTCAGTTAACATATCAGTTGTTATAACGGTTTCTAAATTGCCATTATCGATTACGGCAGCGTCATCTCCAACGCCTTTTATAGTAGACGATTGATTTAATTCGATATATTGAGTTAAGTGTTTAATAAGTCCAAATTCGCCTAATTCTGAAAGTTCTGTATCTGAAGTGTTATCAAAATCCATTAATGTAAAGTTTAAGTTTTAAATTTAAATTAAATTATAGCTTGTCTTTTATTGCGATACTAACTTTTTCAACATTGCCATTCATGGGTGGCAGTAGCTTAGTAATAACAACTTTTAAGCTGTGAATGTTATGAAATTCAGATTTTATTTTTTCGAAAATTCTATAACCTACCTGCTCAATTAATTTACTTCTAATGCTCATTTCCTTTTTACTGATTTCGTAAATGGTGCAGTAATCAATGGTTTTGGTAAGGTCGTCTGTTTTGGCAGCCTCTTTAAAATCTGTACTTATGTATACATCTACTATATAGTTTCCTCCTATTCTGGATTCTTCATCTAAGCAACCGTGGTAAGCGTATAATTTTATTCCTTCAATATTTATTTCGTTTGTCATATAAAATTATTTTCCAAAATCTAAACCGTCTTGATTACCTTGTTGTTGATCCATCCCTCTCATTTGCTTACCGCGTTTAAATATAGAAGCATCCATTTTGCCAAACAATCGAGTTATGCTTAATTTAACAAAACGGCTCTCTCTTCTCCTTGAAAGATCTTGAATATAATATGGAGTTTCGTAATGGGCGCCCATTCTTCGTGTGTTAAATGCGTCACTTAAGGTGGCGTTAATAATCCATTTGGTACCAATCATTTTATTTACAGATAAATCCATTGAATAAATTGGGATAGAAGCGCCGAGTAATAATATTCTTGGAGATTCATAATTACCGTTTACTTGCAGCGTTAATTGTTTTGGGAATCTATAAGAGAGTGTGGCTTTTGTATTAAATGCATATCCTTCTGCTTTTACATCGGGCTCTCCCTGCACCACAGTGCCATTTATATAAATATAAAAAATATTACCATTAACTGTGGCGTCTAAATTTTTAAAGAAGGTATACTTTACGGTATGTTCCATACCATAGCGTATACTATTTTTTCCATTAATGGTGGTGTTTACTAAAACGGTAGGATCAAATTGTGATGGGTAAGCTACATCTGTTATGGGTTGTTCTTCGTAACGGAAATATCCAGAACCGAGGTAACTACCTTTGCTGAATGTTTTAGAGTAATTTACCTCGGAGATGTTTTTAAATTCAGGTTTTAATTGAGGATTTCCTATACGGTAATTTTGCCTATCGGCAAACATTACAAATGGCATTAATTGAAAAAAATTAGGACGACTTATTTTACGACTGAAATTTAATTGTAATTCCTGACTTTTCTTCAGTTTTTTTGAAAAGTAAATTCCCGGAAACAATGATTTTAAAATATCTTCAGTTGATGAGGGGTAGTTATAAGAAAATGTTTGTTTTTTATCTGTAATGTTTCCTTTGTAATAAGATTGTTCAAAGCGTAAACCTGCTTGGTAAGATATGTCCCAAAATAGTTTATCGTTATAATTAACGTAAGCGGCATTTACCATATCGTCTATAACGTAATTATTACTCATTATGCTGTCTTTAGTGTAAATATCTTGCGAGCGAAAAGCGTTAGAGGTATTGTTATATGTAAGTGTGTTTTTATAAAAAGATTTTATACCGGCTTCAAATTTTTTGGTTTCGCTTATGGGATTAACGTAATCCATTTGAAAAACAAATTGCGAGGCATTGTTTTTGCCTTCGTTTTTTTGATAGTTATTTGAAATGGTATCGGGTAAACTCGGTGCGTGTGTAGAAGTAGTAAACAAATAACTGTTATGAGAATCGGTATAATTAAAACTGCCGTCTACAGTTAATTCTTTTCCTGGTTTTGGGAATGTTTTTTTATAAACTAATTGTGTGTTGTAATTCTTAAAAGCCGCGCGTTGTTCGTTTAATCTATCTCCGTATATCATCTTTTCGCTGTCTTTATCAAGCACTTCGTAGTTCTGATAATCGTTCGTATTAAATTGCCCCCCCATTATCATGCCGTTTAATGAAATTGAATTTCGATTATTAATACTGTAATCAATACCTAGCCTACCGAAATTAAACATGTTGGCAAAAATTGTATTATTGTTTTGATTGAAGTAACCTGCCGGGTTTTTTAAACTATCTAATTGTGTACGTTTTGTAAAACCTAAAGTGTTGTTAATAGCCTGATTGAATGAATACATGGTGGAAACATTCCATTTTTTTTCTTTTACATTGAGGTTAATCATTCCGCCATATCTATCGCCTGTCCCGGCATTTGCCATAACCATGCCATTATAGCCTGGTTTTAAATTCTTTTTCATTACAATATTTAAAATACCTCCGGTAGAATTTGCATCAAATTTTACAGATGGGTTTGTAATTATTTCTACTCTATCAATTTGATCGGCCGGAATTTGTTGTAAGGTTAAATTGGTTGGTCTTCCATCTACAAAAATTGTTGGGCTTTGATTTCTTAACTGCGCATTTCCATCAGCATCCATGGTTACGCCAGGAACATTTTTCATAACATCAGCAGCGGTTCCGCCTCTAATTGAAATATCCTTATCTACATTATATGTACGTTTGTCAATTGACATAACCACAGTATTTTTTTCTGCAGTAACTTCAACTTCATTTAATAGTTTCTGATCAATTTCAAATTTTATGTCACCTAAATCTTGTTCTAATTTATTAGGAAGTTGGATGTATATTTTCGTTTCAAAAGCTTTATAACCAATTTGAGTGGCCCTAAATCTAAAACCTCCCATAGCGGGTAAGTTATCAATACTAAATTCTCCGTTTTCTTTGGTTAACGAACCTCCCAATAAGCTGTCTTTATTATACCATAACACAACAACTGAGGCAAACTCTACCGGTTTTTTAGTTTTAGCATCTATAATTTTTCCATAAACACGACCTTTAATTTCGCTAAAGGCTTTCATCATGTCTTTGTTACCGCCAGCAGGCATTTGAGCTCGACAAGTAATTATAACGAGTAAAGTTAGTAAGAGGAGTATTTTTTTCATGGTTTTATTAAATAGTAAAATTAAGAGAATTTAGTGTTATTAAGGTTATTATTTTACTAAGGGTTATTACAGGGGATAATAGGTTTTTTTGCTTTTACAGACAATAAAACAAGCCAACTGTTAAAATGTTTTATATTTGCAAAATGGGTAATGGCAGGTTAATAATTTTTTCGGCACCATCGGGTTCAGGCAAAACGACATTAGTTAGGCACATTTTAAAAACATTTCCTAACCAGATTAGTTTTTCGGTTTCTGCAACAAGCAGACCAAAAAGAGGTGTAGAAGAGAATGGAAAAGATTATTATTATTTAAGTCCGGAAGAATTTAAACAGAAAATCGATAATCACGAATTTTTGGAATGGGAAGAGGTATATGCTGGCACATGTTATGGTACACTAAAAAAAGAGGTTGAGCGCATTTGGGCAGCCGGTAAAACCGTAATTTTTGATATTGATGTTGAAGGGGGGTTAAACTTAAAAAATCAATTTAAGAATAATGCATTAGCAGTTTTTGTAATGCCGCCTAGCATAAAAATACTTGAGGAGCGATTAAATTCAAGAAGCACCGATACAAAAGAAAGTATTGCTCGTAGAATTGAAAAGGCAGAAAAAGAAATTAAAACAGCAGATTTATTTGATGTATTTATCTTAAATGAAAATTTAGATGATGCGTGCAAAAAGGCCGAGGATTTGGTAGAGAATTTTCTAGAAAATTGTAAATAAAAAATCCCTCTTTATGAGGGATTTTTTATTAAGAACTATTTAATAGTTTATTTTTTTTACGCTTCAGTTTTTATTTTTTCGTCTTCTCGCAATTTAGTAAGCAACTCATTAATTAATTTACGCTTATTTGCAATCTCTTCTATTTTAGTTTTTTCAGCAGAAATTTTTTCTTCAATTTCTTTCATAAAGCTATTGCTGCTTTTAGAGTTTTTAAAGAAGCCTAAATTATTATCATAAGTGCGGATGCGAGCGTTAATTTCATCGCTTGATTTTTTGAGATAATCAGATTCTTTTCGCAACAAGTCAATACCATTTTCAGAGGCTGCAAACCTATCAAGTTTGGTTTTATATTGAATGGTTGCTTTTTCCTGCTTGTCAATATGCATTTGTTCGTATAGTTCATCTAGTTTACCATAAAAAGCATCATTGAGTCGTTTTTTATCTTTTAAAGGTACCATTCCGGCAGCGTTCCATTCTTCCGAAAAAAGTTTTAATTTTTCACGATTGGCATTTACATCTTCATTTAAAGTAAGCTCATTCAATTTAGCAATTATTGAATCTTTTATTACAGAATTGTTTTCATACGAAGCGTCCAAATTTTCGTAATAGGCTTTTTTAGCATCAAAAAAAGTATTGCAAATTTTCCTAAAACGATTGTATAATTTTGGTTCCTCTTTATCACCATTACTTGGATGTTTTTTCCAGGCGTCTTGTAATCTAATAAGATCTTGAGTGGTTTTTTGCCAATCGGTACTATTTTTCATAGCCTCGGCTTTTGAGATTAATTCGGATTTAATTTTTCTGTTGGCTGCAAATTTTTCATTCAGGGTAGCAAAATATTCTTTTTTCTTCTCAAAAAAAGTGTCACAAATTGCTCTAAATTCTGCCCAAATTTTTTCGTTATCTTTTTCAGATGTCCTGCCAATTGTTTTCCATTCGTTTTGCAGAGCAATTAATTGTTCGGTTGTTTCGTTCCACTTTAAGTCCCCATCAGATGCACCTTTAACAAGCTCTTTGGCTTTTTCAATTATATTTAGTTTTGAATTTAAATTAGTTTCTTTTTTTTCTTCTATTCCCTGGTAATGAGATTTTATTTTAGCGTAGGTTTCTTCTAAAACAGTTTTATACTCTTGTTTCAAAATTTCCCATTTGCTATTTGGTACCGGTCCAATTTCATCCCATTCGTTACGATAAATCTTAATTAAACGTTCAGCTTCTTTAATATTATCAACATCGTGAATGTTTTTTAATTTAACTATCAGTTCAGATTTTAACTCGAAATTCTTTTTAAGATCGTGTTCTTGTAAATCACGAAAAATTTTAAGATTGTAATAAAATTCTTCAACAGCTTTACTGTAATTCGCCTGAACTTCTTTGTATTTGTGTGATGAAACAGCCCCGGTATTTTTCCATTGCAATTGAAGTTCTTGTAACATTTTAATAGCTACACCAACATTATCGCTCAATTTACTTAGGTCGGTAATTTTCGAAACAATTTCAAGTTTAATCGATAGGTTTTTTGATTGTTCAGTGGCAATTTTATCGTCCGACTCTTTTTTTAGTTTGTTGTGTTTTTCCAATAAACTTTCAAATTTAAGATCTTCGGGTTGTTTGGCATACTCAAATTCTTTTGATTTTCCGCCTTCATCTATAAAGGTTTGTCTGGCAGTTTCAAATTCGTTTGTCCAGAGTTTTTGATACTCTTTTTGCAGAGCGCGCACATTAGTAGCAACTTCACCTGCATCTTTGGTAAGCAGTTCTTCTAATTTAGAAATTAATTCAGTTTTCATTTAAAATACAATTATACTTTTTTCAAAAATAGATGAAAAGGTATAACCGTCAAAGTCATATCTTTTTGTTTTTTTATAAAGATTTGTATAACTTGTACTTTGTAGCGCGCATGATTTCTGAAAAAAGCACTGAACTATTTCAGTTTAATAAAATAAAAGATTTAATTAAACAACATTGTTATGGTAAATATGCCAAATCATTATGCGATAATATTTCACCAAAACCCCAATCTTCCGATGTAATAATTGAATTATATCAAACCAACGAAATAAAACAAATATTGGCGTTAAATGGATATTTCCCATCTGTTGAGCATATGGATGTTTCGGAGGAGTTGACTAGATTATCTCTTGACGGAGCATTAATTCATGAAAGCCAATTATTAAAATTATTAAAAACTACCGAGGCAATAAATACGTTGTTGCGTTTTTTAAAAAACAAAAAAACAGTTATCCCTAAATTATTTGAATTAGCAGAGGGTATTTCGGTTTGCGACGTTGTGGTTGAAGAAATTAATCGAATTATAGATGTTGATGCTACTGTAAAGGGTAACGCATCACCTGAGTTAAATAGGATAAGAAAACAACTTATTGAAAAAAAAAGGGAAAGTGATAAGCGTTTTTATAATTTGATAAATGATTTGCGAAAACAAGGGTATTTAAGAGATAATGAGGAAGGTTTTTATAATGGCAGGCGTACATTGGCAGTACAATCAGATTATAAGTCTGAGGTTATTGGTTTTGTTCACAGTAAAAGCGAAAGTGGAAAAACAATTTTTATAGAGCCTTCAGCAACAATTGCTGTTAATAATGAAATTACAGAATTAGAAATTGATGAACGACGTGAAATAAATAGAATTTTAAGAGAACTTTGCGCATTAATTAAACCTTATGTCCATGAACTCAAAAATGGATTTAAACTTTTAGGATATATAGATTTTTTAAAGGCTAAAGCAATATTTGCAATAGAAATAAACGCAAATTTACCCGAAATAAAAGATAATTACGAGTTAAATATTATTTCGGCTTATCATCCACTTTTGTTTTTAAAGAATAAAAAATCAGGGCGAAAAACAATTTCATTATCTGTTCAATTAAATGCGGATAAGCGTGTTTTAGTAATTAGCGGGCCAAATGCCGGCGGTAAAACAATTGCTTTAAAAACAGTGGGACTTCTCCAAATGATGCTGCAGGCGGCAATATTAATACCTGTTAAGGAAAATAGTACGTATTGTTTTTTTGAAAAAATATTAATTGATATTGGCGACACGCAAAGTATAGAAAATGAGTTAAGTACTTATAGCGCAAAGTTAAAGTCGATGACTCAGATTTTAAATGAAATAAGTCAGCGTACCTTAGTTTTAATGGATGAATTTGGTAGCGGAACAGATCCTGAGTTGGGTAGTGCAATTGCTGAAGCTGTATTAGAATGTTTGGAGAGTTCTAACACAAAGGGCATAATTACATCACATTTTAGTAATGTAAAATTATTGGCGCAAAAATTAAGCGGTACGTTTAATGGATGTATGTTATTTGATATAGATAAGCTTGAACCTAAATATATTTTAAACATTGGCGAGCCCGGAAGCAGTTATACTTTTGAAGTTGCTGAGAGGGTTGGTTTTCCGAAACAGATAATTGAGCAAGCAAAATTAAAAGTTGATAAAGACAGATTAAAATTTAATAGACTTTTGGCAGAAATGCAAACTCAGAAAACAAAATTGGATGAGCAACTGGAAAAATTAAATCATGAAGAATTTTTAAAAAAAATTGCTAAAGAAAAATATCATACGTTGTTTGAAACATGGCAGCAAAAAATAGACCGTGAGCGTGACCGTAAAATTGAATTAGCCAGAATGGCAGATTACGGACAAAAATATTTACGATTAATGAACGACTGGGAGAAAAAAAATGATCGAAAATTAGTCATTAAACGATTTATTGACAGCGTTACTGCCGAAACAAAAAAGCAACAAGAATTATTAAAGCAAAAGAAATTAGATCTATATTCAGAAAAAAAAATAGCCAGGATAAAACCAAATTTAAAAGTTGGCAGTAAAGTAAAAATATTAAACGGAACTGAAATTGGCATTGTTGAAGAAATTAAAAACGAAAAGGTTTTTATAAAATTTGGCTTAATGAAAATGACTGTTGGAATGGAGAATTTAGTAATTGCCGATAGTTAAATTTCAGGAAGTAGTTTATTAGTGGGATTTATTTGGACACTCTACAACATATAGAATTATAGTCACAATAGTCGCAGCTTGTTTCGTCGTTTGTTTGCGTAAAATCTTCGTTTAAATTAAAAATGGCTTCAATAAATTGTATCAACTCATTTTCAAAATCAATCAAAAACTCTTTACTAAATACTAATTTATTCTTGCCGTCGTTAATAAATTTAGGGTCTTCTAGAAAAACTTTAAAAGGAATAATACATGGCTGCATTTTTTCGGGCTCACAGTAATTATTTTTGTACAATAACCATGCATACATAATTAGTTGAAATTGTTTGTTGTACTCAGCATCATTAAAGAGTTCATAAAATGAACTGAAGGTGAATTTATCGGAGGGTTTAACCGAACTTTTAAAATCTATAATTCTGAAATTGTTTTGATAGGTGTCAATTCGGTCTATTTTTCCTTTAATAAATACTGTGGTGTTTATTCCGTTAATATTAACAAGCAGCGGTGCTGAATATTCTTGTTCTAAGTTTTTTAAAGTAAGAAATTGATTTTCTTTTTCTAATTTATTTATGTAGGCTATGTCGTTTTTAACTAGTTTGTCTACATATACTTTTATCACTTCCATTTGTAAAATACTCTTTCCGAATATTTCCTGATTTTTAAAATGGTTTGAAAAACTATCATGAACTGTTTTTTCAACGAGCTGTAATTTTTCTGTCAAATTATTTTTGGTAAATACTTTGTTGACTAAATCTGTGTACAAATTTTCAATACTTAAATGCAATATTGTTCCAAAGGTACTTGCTTCTGCGCTTTCTTCAACTTCTTTACTGACTTTTAAATTAACGCCGTATCTGAAAAAAAATTTCAAGCCACAATCTTTAAACATTAATAAACTAGAAGGGGACAAGGATTTAAATTCATCCTTGCTTATTGCTTTTTCATAAATTGGTTTTAAATTTTCGGCGGTTTTTATGATGGCAATTGAATTGATTATGTCTTCTGGAAAATTATCATAAAGTGCAATCTCTTCTGTTATTTTTATATTAGGATTTTTGATTTTCATCTCTAGTTGAAGTTGGGCAACAAATCTGCTTTTTTCGCCTTTTCCAAATGTGTCTGTTTCGCTATCATAGGTAATAACAACGTTATTTGCACGTTGTAACAATCTGTAAAAATGATAAGCGTAAATGGCATCTTTTTCCAAATAAAGCGGCATGCCAAAAGCCCTCTTAAGATCGTTTGGTAAAAAGGAATTAACCGTTTTTCCTGAAGGTAAAACACTTTCGTTAACATTCACAAAAATAACGTGTTCAAAATCTAAAGTTCTGGTTTCGAGTACACCCATAATTTGAATTCCTTTTAATGGTTCGCCAATAAAAGGAGCAGAAGCATTACCAATTACTTGATTAAATAATTGTTTAAAAGCTTGTACGCTACTGAAATGATTGTATTTCTGAGTGATTTCGGTTAAACGATTAAAATTTTTTATTATGATTTGTAAATATTCTAATTCTAAACTTGATTGGTTATTGAAAGGTTGTGAAATAATAATTTCTTTAACATTGTTAAGCAGGTTTAAAAAACTATTGCATAATTCTATTACCGACAATGAAGGTTTAAATAAATTAATTATTTCATGTTGTTCGTTATTAAATAATTCTGATAATAATTTTGGCGTAATAAAAGAGATATTATTTTGCGTTATTTTATTTATAATATCATCAACAGAGATGTTGCTTAGCTTATTTTTAACATAATTAATTAAAATTGGTTGTCGTAAAATGGAAATAAAATCTTTATGGTAAATTGTTTTATCGCGACGGTTTTGTTTCGAAAAATTAATTTGCAATTGCATTAACTGTTCTATTAAACTATAGGTAGAGGTATAACGAAGCGGATACTCCATGGTAATATTTACATGCTCAACTTCTTCAGGTAGTTGTTGCAATACAGGCCATAATAATTTTTCGTTTGCTAATACAATAGCTACTTTATCTAAAGGGATATTGTTTTTTATTAATTCTTGAATAGTTTGTTTTACAACTTGGGCTTGCCCTATTTGTTTTGGGACTGAAACAATTTTTATTTCTTTTTCGTTAGCAAAATTATTTTGAATAAATGAAGGGCTACGTTGCTGAAATAAATTGAAATTGTTTCTCAAAAACAATCCTGCTTCCTGATTGGTGTCATTTAAATAGTATTCGTCGGCATCCCAAAGCAAATCTGCTTTTTGTTGCTGATATAATTTATTGAAAATAATTAATTCGGCTGCATTTAATGCGTTAAAGCCACAAAAAATTAACTTGTGAAATTGGTTGGTGAAATTATTGTTTTCGAAATTTTTAACCGCATATCTGTAAGCAAGGCCTTGATACGCCCATTTTTGTGAAATCAAAAAATCGCTAAAGTGTTTATAAATGGCGCCAAGGCTATTCATGAATTTTAAGTAATTAATTTGGTATTCACTCAGTTTCTCTTCTCCAAGGCTCCAGTTTTCAATTACTTTAATGTCTTTTAAGTTATCGTATAATTGTTCTGAATCTGCTAAATAACGATCTATTTCATTAAAGTCTTGCAATATTAATTGCCCCCATTTTGCAAAACTGTCAAAAGTTTCGGCATCATTGCCATAACAGGTTTTGTAACTGTCGTATAAATAACATATTAAATCAATTTCCTCAATCGTTCTAAGGCCGCTTAATTCTGTGATTAATTCCTCGGCACTTATTATGGTTGGAAGCCAAATTGTTTTACCAAAAGTTTGAGCTAAATAATTTTTCAAAAACAGCGCCCCTCGTTTATTTGGCAAAATAATGCAAAGGTGTTCTAAATTATCTTTGTAATTTTCGTGAGTATATTCAGCAACTAATTTTAAAAAAGGTTTAGGCATGGATTTTAAAGGTATAAACTTTCCGGTTTACCGAAAGTATAAAAATAACAAGAGTTATTTTAAAATAATTGCGCCAAATTTATTTGAAGAAATTCAATTAATAGGCAATAAAAAAATTGTAAAACAAATTGAAGCAAAGCAATTTCCCGAAAAGGTATTTATTCATGATTTGTTATTTAATTATTCTATAATGGCCGAAGCAATTAGCTACAATGAATACGAAACATTGAAATTAAACTAATGCCTAATTTATCTGCTGTTTTAATTTAAGTTTAAATAATAAAATCTTATTAAATTTGTTTTCTTAAAACTACAATTATGGGCCGACTACGCATTAAAGATATTTTAAAAACAATACCCGAAAATCAACAAATTACGGTTAAAGGTTGGGTACGTACTTTTCGTAACAATTCTTTTATTGCTTTAAATGACGGTTCAACTAACAATAATTTACAAATTGTTGTTGATTTTACAAGTACATCTGAAGATGTTTTAAAAAGAATAACCACCGGAGCAGCTTTAAGTGTTAATGGTACATTGATTGCATCTTTAGGAAAAGGTCAGGTTGTTGAGGTAAAGGCAACAAGCATTGAAATTTTAGGTGATAGTGATGCTGAAAAATATCCTTTACAACCAAAAAAACACAGTTTAGAGTTTTTACGTGAGATTGCCCATTTACGCTTTCGCACAAATACATTTGGCGCTGTTTTCCGTGTTAGAAACAGCTTAGCTTTTGCAATACATAAATTTTTTAACGAAAAAGGTTTTTTGTATATACACACGCCAATTATTACATCAAGCGACGCTGAGGGAGCCGGTGAAATGTTTCATGTTACTAATTTTGATTTAACTAATATTCCTAAAACCGAAAACGGAGAAATTGATTACAAACAGGATTTTTTCGGTAAGTCTGCTAACCTTACCGTTTCTGGTCAATTAGAGGGTGAGTTGGCTGCAATGGCTTTTAGCGACATTTACACCTTTGGCCCAACATTTAGAGCTGAAAACAGTAATACAACGCGTCACTTGGCTGAATTTTGGATGATTGAACCCGAAATGGCATTTCATGACATAAATGATAACATGGATTTAGCAGAAGAAATGCTGCAATATGTTATTAAATATGCGCTAGAAAACAATTTAGAAGATATACAATTTTTATCTCAACGTTTAGAAGAGGAAGAAAAGCAAAAACCACAAAATGAGCGCAGTGAATTGTCACTTTTTGATAAATTAAAATTTTGTTTAGAAAATAAATTCGAGCGCATTACTTACACACAGGCAATTGAAATATTAAGAGAAAGTAATCATAACAAGAAAAAGAAATTTAATTACCTGGTTGATAAATGGGGCGTTGACTTGCAGAGCGAACATGAGCGCTATTTGGTAGAAAAACATTTCAAAAAGCCGGTTATATTAATTGATTATCCAAAAGAAATTAAATCGTTTTACATGCGTCAAAATGAGGATGGTAAAACTGTGGCCGCTATGGATATTTTATTTCCGGGAATTGGAGAAATTGTTGGAGGAAGTCAGCGAGAGGAACGTTTGGATAGACTTGAAACACGCATGCATGAAATAGGCATACCTGTTGAAGAATTGTCCTGGTACCTAGATACCAGACGTTTTGGTTCTTGCCCGCATGCAGGATTTGGATTGGGTTTTGAACGTTTGGTTTTATTTGTAACTGGTATGACTAATATACGCGACGTAATTCCTTTTCCGCGTACACCTAAAAACTGTGAGTTTTAGTAGAAAAGTTAAAATTTAAATTGATTTTGCGTTACCATTGCCAACACTGAAAATTTTATTCTCTATTTGTTTTTTATTCATTAAATCTTCAATTCGTTCAAGGTGAGTGTCTGTTATAAACACTTGACCAAAAGAATCACCGCTTACCGTTTCCAATAATTTTGTAAAACGTTCTTCGTCTAATTTATCGTAAACATCATCAAGCAACAGCAAAGGCTTTATGTTTTTTTGTTCTTTAATAAATTCAAATTGAGCTAATTTTAAAGCAAGTAAATAAGATTTTTGCTGACCTTGTGATGCAAATTTTCTTAAACTGAATTCGTTTAAAGTAAATTCGAGATCATCTTTATGGGGGCCAATGGTGGTATAGTTCAAGGCGCGGTCTCTAGCTAAACAAGTTATTAGTGCAGTTTTAAAATCTTTTTCGCCCAAACTATTTTCATAACGTAAGGCGACTTCTTCTTTGCTATTGCTAATAAACTGATAATATCTGTTAAACAATGGAATGAAATTCTTTAAAAATTTAAGCCTGATTTCTAAAATTGTTTTCCCGCAATTAATTAGCTGGTCGTCCCAAATTTCGATAGTTTCCGAATCAAAGGTTCTGCTTTCGTAAAATTGTTTTAACAGCGCGTTTCGTTGTTTTAAAACGTGTTGGTATGAAATTAATTTGTCAAGATAAATTTTATCGTATTGAGAAATAATGCCATCTAAAAATTTACGTCTAATTTCGCTGCTGCCATTTATGAGTTCTCCGTCACTTGGAGAAATCATGACTAAAGGAAATTGTCCAATATGTTCGCTTAAACGATCGTATTCTTTTTTGTTTTTTTTAAATGTTTTTTTTTGATTTCGTTTAATTCCGCAATAAACTTCGGTAACATCATTGTCTTTTTCAAAAAAACCTTGAATTACAAAAAAGCCTTCGGAATGTTTTATGTTTTGCGAATCAATTGAATTAAAATAACTTTTACAAAAAGAAAGGTAATGTATAGCATCAAGTAAATTGGTTTTACCCATGCCATTGTTTCCGACAAAGCAATTTATTTTTTTTGAAAACGTACCTTCAAATTCGCTGTAATTTTTGAAGTTTATTATAGAAAGTTGCTTTAAATACATTGATTTTAGCAAAAATACGCCTTTTTTAAATGCTTTTTTGAAATGTAAATTAGATTTTTAAGTAAAAAAAGTTATTTTTGCGAACTAAATTTAATAAACAAATGGCTGATATTAAAGATGAAACAACGGTTGAAAATACCGAAGTAAACGAAATAGTAGAAGAAACTTCTAATAAAACCATTGACCCGAGTTTAGAAGGGGTTCAACTTTTTTATGCTCAAAATCAAAAGATGATAAATTATGTTGGGGGTGGTTTGTTACTGATTATAGGTATTTTTTGTTTTTTTAAACTATACTATTTACCTGAATTAGAAAAGGAAGCGTCTAACGAGATTTTTTGGGCCGAGAGCTATTTTGAGGTGGACAGTTTTAATATTGCTCTAAAAGGTGGTATAACTGTTATGTCGCCGGATGGTCAAAAACAAATTATGGGATTTGAACAAATTGCCGATGAATATAGCATGACTAAAACTGGAAGTCTAGCACATTATTATGCGGGAATTTGTAACCTACGCACAGGAAAGTTTGAGCAAGCTATAGAACATCTTCAAAATTATAATGGTAATGATGAGATGGTATCTTCTATTGCTGTTGGTGCAATTGGCGATTGCAATATGGAACTAAATCGTGTAGATGAGGCAATTAAGTTTTATTTAAAAGCTGCTGATAAAAGCAGTAACTCTTTCACAACTCCGCTATACTTAAAAAAAGCCGGCTTTGCATACGAACAAAAATCTAATTTTTCGGAAGCACTAGCGCTTTACGAACGAATTAAAAAAGAGTATGGTAAAAGTAACGAAGGAAGAGAAATAGACAGAGATATTGCTAAAGTAAAAGCAATGGGTAATTTATAATCTTAAAAATTAATTTTTGAAAAGTCTGCTAATTGGCAGACTTTTTTATTTTAGAATTTATGAGTAGTGTAAATAAAAATTTATCGCAAATTGAGGGTGGTGAAATTCCAATCGCATCCGGATATAAATTTGGAATTGTTTATTCCGAATGGAATTATGAAATAACCAATGCTTTAAAGGATGGCGCTTTAACTACTTTATTGGCAAGTGGCGCCAAAAACGAAAATATAATTATTAAAACTGTTCCGGGAAGTTTTGAATTAACCCTGGGAGCTCAATATTTAGCCGAAAATACGGATGTAGATGCTGTTATTTGTTTGGGTTGCGTTATTCAAGGTGAAACACGTCATTTCGATTTTATTTGTGATGCTGTTGCCAAAGGCATAACCGATTTAAATATTAAATTTAGGTTACCATTTGTTTTTGGGGTTTTAACACCTAATAATCAGCAACAGGCAATAGATAGAGCAGGAGGAAAACATGGAAATAAAGGTGATGAAGCTGCGGTAACTGCAATAAAAATGTTGAGTCTAAGAGATAGTTTTAAAAAATAAACGTATCAAACTTTTTTTGAATCTAATTTTAGTTTTCCTAACGCTATTTAATTGTTAAAAGTGATAAACTAAATAGGATGACATTGTTAAATTTTATAATATTATTTTAATTTTAAATACACCATTGAAAAAAACAATCTTAATATTATTTTTTATTTTAATCAAATCATTTGTAAATGCTCAAACATGTGTTGAGTTATGTAATGATTTGTTAGCAAAAGATAAATTAACAGAATGTAGTTTGGTTATTGATTCATGCAAAAGTGTGCCGTCGGATTCATCACTTTATATTAGAGCCAAATTGAGTTTAAAAAATAATAACTTAAAAGAGGCCGATAAATACTGCAACAAGTTAATTAAGTTAAATTCAAATTATTATGAGGTTTGGTTTATAAAAGGCTTAATAGCTTCTTTGTTAGGTAACCATGAATTAGCTGTACATTATTTTAAAATAGTGTTAGAAAAAAATCCTAAGCATTTAAAAGCATTATACAATAGTGCATTAAATAAAGGTTTGCAGGAAGATTATCGTTTGGCAATTATTGACTTGGATAAATGTTTAGAAATTAATCCAAATTATACGTCTGCAATATACTCTAAAGGTTATTTTAACGAGTTATTAGGTAACTATAAAGAGGCTATAATTTATTATAATAAAGTCATTTCCATAGATCCAAATTATAACGATGCTCATTTGGCATTGGCTTATACATATTATCTAAATGAAGAAAAAGATAAAGCCTGCAAGTTAGTTGAAGAGTTAATTGATAAAGGAATTCAAGCCGCATTAGATTTAAAAACAATTCTTTGTAAGACAAAATGAAGCATGTAATTTATATAGTTATTGTATTGTTTAGCTTGCAATTATTTGCTCAAAAAAAGTTTAATCTAATAGTATTTAATAAAACAAATGCTTTATGCGAAAATGGTAGTGCCAGAATTGTGATTAAGGATACGGTTGAAAATTATACTGTTTTGTGGAGTAATGGCAATGCTAATTTTATTGCCCAAAATCTTAACCCTGGCGATTATTCAGTGAAAATTACATGGAGGCAGAAATTAGATACCGTTATTTATTTTACAATTGAACATGAAGAGTGTCCTATTTATTTTAGCAGTCTTGTTACACCAAATAACGATGGTTTTAATGATTTTTTTGAGATTTCGAATGTGATTTATTATCCCAATTTTTCACTTTATGTTTATAACAGGTGGGGGCAACAGGTGCACAAACAAGAATCTAATTATACTCCATGGGATGGAACCAGTATAGGGACTCATTTGCCGGACGGGGCTTATTATTATGTATTTTTTTATGATAAATCAAATAAAGAGAATTTTGCCAGGGGTGTGATAACGCTTTTAAGATGAAAAGAATACTGTTTTTTATATTACTACCATTTATTATAAAGGCTCAGCAAACTACTCAGTTTTCACAATATACTTTAAATAAGTTAGGGAACAACCCTGCGGCTGCGGGTGTTAGTTTAAAAACACCTATTGAGTTTATAATGGGTCAGCGCACTCAGTGGTTAGGAACAGGAAACGGACCTAAAACAGGATTTTTAGGGATTAATTATACACGAATACCTAAGAGGAGTTATAAAAGATGGCATAATTTCGGTGTTTATTTTGAACAAGACAATGCAGGCGCAATAAATAGCACTTCAATATTTTTGTCTTACGCTGTTCACAGGAGAATTACTTCTAAATTTAATGCATCTGTTGGATTATTTGGTGGAGTGAGAAACTATAATGTTGGTTTAAATTCCAGCCAGTTAAGCGATCCAGTTGTTCAAAAAACTAATGCGCAAAATGGAGTTTGGTTAATGCCTGATGTATATCCAGGTATTCGAGTTTATAATCGCAAATCCTTTTATGATTTATCGGTAAGGCAAGTATCAACTCCGAAAATTAAACGCGCCTCTAAACAAATTGGAGGACCTTCTGTTTTAACGCCTCATATGTATTTTTCTGCCGGAAGAAAAATTTATTATGACCGTGGTTTCTGCTTTATTCCATCTATGCAAGTTCATGGTGCTTTTGGGAAATTGCCTTCGATTGAAGGTAATTTAATGATAAATTACAGGTCTTTTATTAGTGTGGGTGCAGGTATGCGAAATATAGATTTTGCGATTTTTATGCTTCAAGCAAGGGTTTTTACAAATGCTGTTTTTGGAATAGCTTTTGATTATTCAATAAATAGATATAATACTGTTGCTCCTAGGACATTGGAATTTATGATTGGATGGACACCTTATTTTGATTTTAAGGAAACTGACATGAAACGTCACGTATCAGCATGCCCGCAATTTGATTATTAAAATTATTTTTAGATAATTAAAAGTTGGGTACAATAAATTCTTTCAAAAAATTGTAGATTCAATAAAGTTTATACAGGTTTAAAACAAGGTTAACTGTGCTTCATTAGCTTTGTAATTAAAGTCATTGCAATTAAACTCAAACTTTTTTGAGGATGTGATAAATCGTTCTTTAGAAAGTTTAAACAATTGAATTATTGATTCTGCAATTTTACCTTCGCCACGCATACGAACGCCCTTTCGGCTATCACTAACTTTACCGCCATGACAATCGCAAATTTGGTTCCATACCTTATCTGCCCTGTCAGGAAAATTTTTAATCAACCAGTCTTTAAAAATGTGTTCTATAGCTCCGTTTAGTCTAACAATTGTAATGCCGGCATTTGAAGCGCCTGCGTTTCCCGCTTGTTTAAGCACCTCAGGTATTTCATGATTGTTTATACCTGGAATTATTGGAGCAACCATAACTCCGCAAGGCACGTTATTTTTTGCCAATAACTCTAACGTGTTTAGCCTAGTTTTATATGTTGCAGTTCTTGGCTCTAACAGTTGACGAATTTTTTCATCAGTTCCGGTAATAGAAAACATAACGTGCACTAAATTATTTTTCGCCAAATCTGTTAGAATATCAAGATCTCTGCTTATTAATGAATTTTTTGTAATTATTGAAATAGGATGTTTGTATTTTAAGCATGTTTGTAAAATTTTACGTGTAATTTCTAAATCCCTTTCAATGGGCTGGTAACAATCTGTATTACCCGATAATATTATTGGTTTAGGGTCCCATTTTTTGTTGCTGAATGTTTTTTCTAAAACTTCGATAACGTTTTTTTTAACGATAATTTTTCGTTCAAAATCCAGTCCGGCACTATATCCCCAGTATTCGTGAGTATTTCGCGCATAACAATAAATGCAACCGTGTTCACAACCTTGATATGGGTTTAAGGAATAGCCCACGCCAATGTCTTCACTTTCTATTCTGTTAATGATGGTTTTGGGGTAAGTATAAATAATTTCTGTTTTATCTTTTTGAAGGAAACTTTCATCAATTATTTCTATATTTTCTTGAGAATATTGTGTTTTATTGAATTTGTTATTGGGGTTGAGTTGAGCTCCTCTGCCTTTAAAATAACTTACAATTGGCGTTTCCATAAATTTAATTTGAGTAAAGGTAGTTTTTGTGATAGCAAAGTCATGCTATGAATTGTAGTAATAAGATTTTTAATAGTTAATGAGGATTTAAAAGTGTAAAAACAAAAAACCCTCTCTCGTAATTACTACAAGAAAGGGTTTTTAATAAGTATAATTAGTATAAGTTAGGCGCCTATTAATTTCTTATAATCGTCTGCGCTTAAAAGGTCATTTATTTCAGATTCGTTAGTAAGTCTAACTTTTATCATCCATCCTTTTCCGTAAGGGTCGTTATTTACACTCTCAGGCGCTGAATCAATATCTCCATTAGCTTCTAAAACTTCACCACTTAATGGCATAAATAGGTCACTTACAGTTTTAACTGCCTCAACAGTTCCAAAAATTGCTTCTTTATCAATTGTTTCTCCAATAGTGTTTACATCAACATAAACAATATCGCCAAGTTCGCGCTGAGCAAAATCGGTAATTCCGATGATTGCCTCATAGCCATTAATTTTTACCCACTCGTGGTCTTTTGTGTATTTTAAATCTGATGGAAAATTCATATTCGTTTTTTTAGAGTTACAAATTTAATTGTTTGTTTGGATAAATATAATGAATTGAATGATTTTTTAATTTTTATTTTAAGTCAGCAATCTGTTCTTCTAATGATTTTATTTTAGTTAAAGCATCGCTCTGTTTTTTTCTTTCTGACTCAATAACTTCAGGTTTTGCATTTGACACAAAACGTTCATTAGATAATTTTATCTGCACAGAATTTAAGAATCCTTTGAGATAAACAAGTTCTTTGGTTAATCTTTCTTTCTCTTCTTTTAAATTAATGTTGCCGGTTAACGGAACAAAAAATTCCGTATTTAAAACTATAAAACTAAACGCGTTTTCTTTTTTCTCATTCGAATATTCATATGATGAAAGATTACCTAGCTTGTTAATTACGCTAGTATAGTTTATTCTTGATTTTGATTTGTCAGATTTTTCAATGATTGATAATTTTTCTTTTGGTGAAATGTTTTTTTGCTGACGAATATTTCTAATTTGAGCAATAATTTCTTTTGCCATTTCAAATGTTTCCAAACAATCTTTGTTATGGTTAATTGTTTTTGGCCACTCTGCCACAATGATGCAATCTAATTCATTTCTTACGTTAGTTAGATGCCAAATTTCTTCGGTAATAAATGGCATCCAAGGGTGCATTATTTTTAACAGTTGTTCCAAAAAGTTAATTGTGGCGTTGAAAGTATCATTATCAATACATTGCGCTTTTCCGTCAATAAATTCAGGCTTTATTACCTCAAGAAACCAAGCGCAAAAATCGTCCCAAACCAATTTGTATGTTGTCATTAACGCATCACTCATTCTGTATTTAGAATAATGATCGTTTATAATTTCTAGTTGTTCAGATAATTTGTTGTTAAACCATTCAACAGCTATTTTACTTGATTCAGGTTGAGTTAGAGAAGAATCAACTTCAAAACCTTTAATTAATCTAAAAGCATTCCAAACTTTATTAGCAAAATTTCTGCCCTGTTCGCAATAGCTTTCATCAAACAATAAATCGTTTCCGGCTGGGGAGCTGAGTAACATGCCAACCCTTACTCCATCCGCACCGTATTTTGCAATTAAGTCTAAGGGGTCTGGTGAGTTTCCTAAACTTTTACTCATTTTCCTGCCCTGCTTATCTCTTACAATGCCGGTTAAATAGACATTGTTAAATGGTTTTAGCCCGGTGTAAGTTTTTCCTGCAATTATCATACGAGCCACCCAAAAAAATAAAATTTCCGGAGCCGTAACTAAATCGTTAGTAGGATAGTAGTATTTTAAATCTGAATTAGCTTTATCCCAGCCATTTTTAATAATATTTGGATCGAAAACAGTTAAAGGCCATAACCACGAGGAAAACCAGGTGTCTAAGACATCTTCATCTTGTTTAACGTTATTGGTGTTGAGTATTTTAATGGCTTCATCTTTTGTTTTACATACTGCTGTATTTCCCTGCTCATCGTACCAAGCAGGAATGCGCTGTCCCCACCATAACTGACGGCTTATACACCAATCGTGTACATTTTCCATCCAGTGCTTGTAGGTATTAATAAATTTTTCGGGAATTAATTTCACTTCACCGTTTAAAACAGCTTCTAATGCCGGTTTACTAATGTTTTCCATTTTAAGAAACCATTGCATACTTAAACGAGGTTCAATCACAGCATCTGTTCGTTCACTATAACCTACCTTATTTTTTATATCCTCTATTTTTTCGATTAAGCCTTGTTCTTGTAAATCTTTTACAATTTGTTTACGACAGACAAATCTATCCAAGCCAACATAGGCACCAGCCGCTTCGCTTATTGTGCCATCTTGCGTTAAAGCGTCAATTGTAGGTAATTTGTGTTTTTGACCTAAATTAAAATCATTAATATCATGTGCTGGCGTAACTTTTAAAGCTCCTGTTCCAAAACTTGCGTCAACATAATCATCAAAAATAATTGGTATAACTCTGTTAACAATTGGCACGATTACTTTTTTTCCTTTTAAAGACTCGTATCTACTGTCATTTGGATTTACACAAATTGCAGTGTCGCCCATAATTGTTTCTGGACGAGTAGTTGCAACAGTTATAAATTCGTTTGAATTTTCAATTTTATATTTTACATAAACAAGTTTGCTGTTAGTTTCTTTATAAATAACTTCTTCATCGCTAACAGCGGTTAAACCCTTTGGGTCCCAATTTACCATCCTAACCCCCCGGTAAATTTGTTTTTTATTAAATAAATCAATAAACACATCTATAACAGCCTCGCTTAACTCTGCATCCATAGTAAAACGCGTTCTACTCCAGTCGCAACTAGCCCCTAAACATTTTAGCTGTTCTAAAATAATTCCACCATATTTATTTTTCCATTCCCAGGCGTGTTTTAAAAAATCATCTCGTTTAAGATCCGTTTTTTTAATACCCTGATCTGTCAATAATTTTACCACTTTTGCTTCGGTAGCGATACTTGCATGGTCAGTCCCTGGAACCCAGCAGGCGTTAAATCCAAGCATTCTTGCGCGACGGATAAGTACATCTTGAATAGTATTATTGAGCATGTGTCCCATGTGAAGCACACCGGTTACATTTGGAGGAGGAATAACAATTGTATAAGCTTCCCGATGATCAGGAATTGACTTAAAAAAGTTTTTTTCAAGCCAGTAAGAATACCATTTTGTTTCAGCTTCTTTTGGATTATATGTTTTAGAAATTTCCATTAAAAAGGTTTAAAAAATATTATGTTAAATTTCGTAAAAATACACAAACAATTACGTGTAAGTTATATCTTTATGGCACGATTTTGGTATAAATTTACAACAACAAAAAAACATTTTATGAAAAAATTAATTTTTACTTTAGGTTTAGTTGCAGGATTATCTGCTTTAACTTTTGCTCAAGAAGCGCATAGTGCTAATGATGGGCATGGTCATGCCGCGACTACTGAAAATGCTCAGCCTGCAAGCTTAGCTGATATTAAATTGGATAAAAACACGCATGACTATGGAAACATTAAACAGGGGGATAATGGGGAGTGCGAATTTAAATTCACTAATAATGGAAAAGAACCGTTAGTAATTACAAACTGTATAGGTAGTTGCGGATGCACAGTTCCTCAGTGTCCTAAAGAACCAATTTTACCAGGTAAAAGTGGTGTGATAAAAGTAAAATACGACACACAACGTGTAGGAGGTATTTACAAGACCGTAACGGTTAACTCAAATGCAAAGGGTGGTGTTCAAACATTAACTATTAAAGGTAATGTTGAAGCAAAGCCTGTTGAAGAAACTTTCCCTCAAAACCCAACGCCTCAAGGTGCTCCGGTAGAAAAGAAAGGATAAGATTTTAATTTATATGAAAATGAAAAAGTTATTTTCTCTCTTATTAATTTGTTTAGGTTTAAATTTGAACTTGAGTGCTCAGGAATCTGCTGTTCCAAATCCGGATCCTAACGCTCCAGATATTAAATTTGAAAATGAAGTGTTGGATTACGGAGTAATTGATTATGATGCAAATGGTATTCGTGAATTCAAATTTACAAATACAGGAAAAACACCTTTAACAATTACCTCTGTTACCGGGGAATGCGGTTGTACAGCCACTACAATTGATGGAAAGCCAGGTTGGCCTCAAGAACCTATTCTACCAGGAAAAGGCGGAGTAATAAAAGTAAAATACGATACAAAAAGAGAAGGTCGTTTTGAAAAAAATGTAACCGTTACTTCGAACGCAAAATTTGCCACAAAAAAAGTTCGTATAAAGGGAGAGATAAAAGCCAAACCTAATACAGGTGAGAAATAATTATAAATTAGTTAAAGAAAATCCCCTTGAAAAAACCAAGGGGATTTTTTATTTAAAGTACATACAATTAGGTATAATTGTTTTTTCTTTTATCTGTGTGTCCGCACAACCAAAAATAGAATTTAAAGAAACTAAGAAAAATTTTGGATTCGTAAAAAGGGGTACGGTTGTTACATTAGAGTATGAATTTTTGAATAAAGGAAATGAGCCTTTAATTATTAATGATGCTGAGGTAAGCTGTTCTTGTACAAGTGTTAATTATCCTACGCAACCAATTTCTCCAAATCAATCTTCAAAAATTACGGTGAACTTTAATACCAATACGGTTTATGACCGACAGGACAGAATAGTTATTATTAGGAGTAATGATCCAAAAACTTCGGCTAAAATAAGATATAAAGGTATTGTTTCAAGAAAATAACTTATAAGAAAATCAGCTTCAAACAAATAATTATTTTGACAAAAAGTACAGTTATAGAGCAAACTCAAAAATGGATTAAGTCTGTCGTGATAGACATGAATTTTTGTCCTTTTGCAGCAAAGGTTTTTTTAAAGAAACAAATTCGATACACTGTTCTGACAAAAACCGATTTAAAACAAACGTTAGAAGTATTGGTTAAAGAATTACAGTATTTAAATGTAAATGAAGACGTTGAAACTACATTTATAATTTTCACGCGAGCATTTGTTGATTTTGAAAACTACTTGGATATGTTGGATACAGCTCAGGAGTTATTAAAGCAAGAAGGTTATGAAGGCATTTATCAACTGGCCAGTTTTCATCCTGATTATAATTTTGAGGGCACAGATTATAACGACCCTGCTAATTATACTAATCGTTCAATATATCCAATGCTACATTTATTAAGAGAAGATAGTATATCAAAAGCATTAACACTTTATAAAAACTCTGAATTAATTCCTCAACATAATATTGAGCTAGCCAGAAAAAAAGGCCTATTATATATGAAAATGTTGCGCGAGGCTTGTTTTTAATTAGTCATTTAAAAAAGCGAGCAACATTTATACTGCTCGCTTTTAAGAAATGAAAATAATTTTAATTACAACGAAAATCCATAATATGCCCGTGCGCCATTTGGATAAAATCCTTCAATTATAACAGTACCG
The DNA here is from genome assembly GCA_044344665.1 of Bacteroidia bacterium. Classification (GTDB taxonomy): domain Bacteria; phylum Bacteroidota; class Bacteroidia; order B-17B0; family Aurantibacillaceae; genus Aurantibacillus. The sequence goes on from JBIJCO010000001.1 coordinate 43,137, forward strand.
GTTTTGTTTTCAAGTAAATCAGAAATATCATTAATTGTATTTACTTTCTTTTTGTCGATACTGGTAATAATAAACCCTTCTTTAATGCCTATTTGAGATAATTTGCCGGAATTTAGTCGTTTTATTTTCACACCGTTATTTAGTTTTAAATTGTTTAAATCATCCTTCGAGATTTCCTCGAAAACTGCTCCTAATGCTGATATTGAATTTTTAACTTTCTCGCTTTTTTTTATCAAGGTTGTGGTATTATCTAAACTTTTTAGAGTAACTATCAAATTTATTGTTTTATTATTTCGTAAAGCAATTAAATTTATTTTATCGCCAGGTCTGTATTTACTTAATTGCTCTTGTAATTCGCTTACTTTGCCAACAGTATTATCTTCTATTTTTGTTATAACGTCTCCTTCTTTTATGCCTGCATCTTCGGCAGCCCCTCCAATAGTTACGCCGTTAACATAAATGCCTTTTAAATTATTAATGTTTTTAACGGCCGCAAATTTGGCATCAATATCATTTATGCTAACTCCTATATAAGCACGTTGTACAATGCCAAATTCAGCCAAATCGCTCACAATTTTTTTTACAATATTAACAGGTACAGCAAACGAATAACCTTGATAGGCGCCATTATTTGAAGCAATTGCCGTATTTATACCTATTAAATCGCCATTGGTATTTACTAAGGCGCCACCGCTGTTACCAGGATTTACTGCAGCATCTGTTTGAATAAAAGATTCTATAGGGCGTTTATTGCCGTCTAAAATATTACTTCTTCCCTTTGCGCTTATAATACCAGCAGTAACTGTGCTTTCAAGGTTAAACGGGTTACCTATAGCTAAAACCCATTCTCCTATTTTTACTGATTCGCTGTTGCCATAATTTAGAAATGGAAGATTTTTTTCTTTGATTTTAATTAGTGCAACATCGGTACTTGCATCAGAGCCTATTAACTCACCTTCGTAAATACGTTTATCATTTAAAATAACTTCAATTCTATCAGCACCATTTACAACATGGTTATTTGTAACAATATAACCATCATCACTTATTATTACACCGCTGCCGCTTCCTTCCTGACTATAGTTTTGCTGTCTTTTTTGCGGACCAAAAAACCATTCTGCAAAAGGGTCATAATTTAAATTATTTACCTGTTCGCTAATTGTTTTTATATGAACTACTGCATTAACTGATTTTTGAGCCGCGTAAGTAAAATCATTATTAATTTCGGAATTGTTATTCCCGGGATAACCAACCAGTTTTATTTTTTGTTCATCAAATGGGTTTGTAATTTGATTGGAATTATTTTTATCCGATAAATAAAAATACCTGGCACTTGTTAGGGCAACTAATCCTCCTAAACATGCCACAAAAATGGTTGAAACAAACTTTTTCATAGCTTTTTTATTAATGTTAATAGATTACTAACGTAAAATTAATTAGACTGTTACTTTATTAGATTGTTTTTAACAAACCTTAACCAGACTATAAATAATTATTAATTTTACTTTATATTTTAATGCGATTTACTCGAAAAATACCAACTTTTGTTTTCGGATTATCTATTGGTCTAATCATTGGTCTTGGATTTTTTATTTTTAAAATAAACGATGTCTTTAACCGTATTAAAGATTCTGCGAAATCTCAAATAACTGTTGTTGAGCAAACTGTTAAAACGGATGCTAAGGATACCGAAGATGGTGTTAAAAACAAGGAAAGATTTAAAATTAATTTAAATAAATCGTCAAAAGTAAATTATGCCGAAGTAGACAGTTTAATTAATGAAACTTCTGAAATTAATATTGCTACTGATGAATTATTGGCAGTAAAAAATTTAAAAGTAATTCGAATTAATCCTTCAGGTAATGCCAATGATTCTTTGCTTGCAGAAATTGCTGGCATTAAGGAAAATACAACAGATCTTTATTTTATTGAGTTTTGGAAAACACCGCTCAACTCCAAAGGGTATCGATTTTCAAAAAATAAAGTACTATTATATGGTTTTATAGATTTTAATAATGTGTCTTTGTACGAATTAGATAATTCATTTTATATTAAATGCTCAGATCAAGTGTATAAACTTTTTTATGGAGCAGATTTTAAATCACTCGAACGAGTTGTCGATACCGGGTTACTCGCAAAAATAAATTAATTTATTATGCAGCTTTTATTTCATAAATACCAGGGTACAGGTAATGATTTTATTTTAATAGATAATAGATTAAATGAAATTGTTTTAACTCAGGAACAAATATGTTTTTTATGTGACAGACGTTTTGGAATTGGCGCAGATGGGCTAATTGTGCTCGAACTCGAGATGGGATACGATTTTAAAATGACCTATTATAATAATGATGGCAAACAAAGCAGCATGTGTGGTAACGGAGGCCGCTGTATTGTTGCATTTGCAAAACTTTTAGGAATTATTGAAAATAAAACTAAGTTTATTGCCATTGATGGAGATCATGAGGCTGTAGTTAATAATGATGAAACCGTGTCGTTAAAAATGCAAGATATCAAAACAATAGAGTTGGGCGACGATTTTTATTATTTAAATACAGGTTCTCCTCACTATGTGAAATTTATTAATAACCTTGAGCACTTTGATGTGAAAAATATGGGTGCATTGATACGATTTAACAATAGGTTTAAGGAGGATGGTACAAATGTTAATTTCATTGAGAAACAAGATGATATGTTGTTTGTTCGAACTTATGAACGAGGTGTTGAGGATGAGACTTTTTCTTGCGGTACAGGTGTTACTGCATCTGCATTGGTTGCTGCTTTATGTGGAGTTTCTTCAGGAAAAAATAATTGTTTAATTAAAACAATGGGTGGTAATTTAGAAGTGAAATTTGAAAGGGTATTAGAACAGAATTTTTATAATATTTGGCTGACTGGTCCCGCAGCAAATGTTTTTAAAGGGTCAATTTTAATAACGTGATTTTTAAAAACATTGATATTCAAATTAAAACAATTCAATTAAACGAACTGTTTTTAATTAAAGATTCATGGCTTGTTATGCTGCATGCAAATCGTATCCCACCTCATATTGGCTTATTAATAAATGGTAAATACCATTCACTCACAATTAAGGGGCACGAATTAGATATTAGCATTGATGCACTCTTAAAAACTATTATTCAAAAAAATATAGAAAGTGTTTTTATCAAACTTAAGAAACATCCGGTTTTTAGTATAGAATATCAATTAGAAATTTTTAAGGAATATATAAAGAGATTTGATAAGGTTAATGAGTTTGGCATAACCTGTTTAACTCCTGTTAAATTATTTTTTGAAGAATTTTATGCTGTTAAATTTATAGAAAACGAATTGTTTTTTGATTTTATGATTCGATTAAATAATAATAAATATCTTGAAGAGGCAGGCTCATTTAATTTTAATTTAGAGCAAAATTCGCTTAAATTGTCATATTATACTTTAAATTTATTGAATCAAAAAATTGTTGCAGAACAATTACCACAAAACAAATAGTAATGTTTTTAAAAGGAAATAATGTTTTTATTAGAGCGCTTGAGCCTTTAGATTCAGAAATTTTATTTAAGTGGGAAAATAATGTAAACTTGTGGGAAGTAAGCAATACTCAAATTCCGTTTTCGAAATTTGTATTGAACGAATTTGTAACAATTTCTCATCAGGATATTTACACTAATAAGCAATTACGTTTAATGCTTGGTGAAAATAATACTAATGAAACATTAGGTGTTTTAGATTTGTTTGAATTTGACCCTCAGCACGCAAGATGCGGTTTGGGAATTTACATTCATAATAAATTTCATAGGAATGGTTTTGCTGAAGAAAGTATTACTTTAATTATTTCTTATGCTTTTAAAATTTTACATCTAAAACAAATTTTTGTGCATGTTAGCCAATCTAATTCTCCAAGTATTGCATTGTTCGAAAAGTTGGGTTTTGAAAAAACTGGATTAAAAAAAGCTTGGCATAAAAAAGGACTAAATCAATTTGAAGATGTCTGGTTTATGCAACTCATTAATAAAGGTGACTAAATACTATCACATATTTTTTCCATTGTTATTTGTATTGATTTTATCTTTTCAATTTTGTAATACCTCACAAAAGAAAGATTCTGAAATTAAAATCAATAAAAACGAATCACTTTATTTAAATCATGCCGATTCTGCAAAATATGTCGGCATGGCTACCTGCAAACTTTGTCATCAAGATATTTACAATACATTTATTAAAACCGGCATGGGTAAGTCTTTAGGCTTAGCATCAAAGGAAAAATCTTCTGCTAATTTTTCCAATGCAACTATTTACGATAAGTTTTCGAACATGAAATACAATGCTTTTTGGAAAAAAGATAGTTTGTTTATTAAAGAGATACGAGTTCAAAAAAATGATACTGTACATTTGCGCACTGAAAAGGTTAATTACATAATTGGCTCCGGGCAGCACACCAATTCACATTTACAATCATTAAATGGTTACATCCACCAAATGCCAATGACGTATTATACTCAAAAACAGAAATGGGATTTACCTCCCGGTTTTGAAAATGGATTTAACACACATTTTAACCGGAAAATTGGATTAGAATGCATGAGTTGTCACAATGGCTATCCTGATTTTGTGCTTGGTTCAGAAAATAAATATAATAGCATTCCTTCAGGTATTGATTGTGAGCGCTGTCATGGACCAGGAAGTATTCACGTTGCGGAAAGGCAAACGGGTTTGAAAGTAGATACATCAAAGTTTATTGATTATACAATTGTAAATCCTGCTAAATTATCTATTGACAGACAATTTGATATTTGTCAACGATGTCATCTTCAAGGCAACGCGGTTTTAAAAGAAGGTAAATCATTTTATGACTTTAAGCCCGGTCAAAAGTTGAGCGATTTTATATCTGTGTTTTTGCCCAAATATAAAAATGCCGATGAAGAATTCATCATGGCTTCTCATGCAGATAGATTAAAACAAAGCGCATGCTTTATTAAATCGTCTGAAATAGCCGCACGTAAAAATTCATTAAAGCCATATAAGGATGGCCTAACTTGTATTACTTGCCATAATCCTCATGTAAGCGTTCGCGAGACAAATAAAAATGTTTTTAATGATGCCTGTGTAAATTGTCATAACGTTTCCGGAATGACTAAACTCGAGTGTACAGATAAGAATGTAGTTGCAGAAAAAAAATCGTTAGCCAAAAACAGCTTAAGTAAGTTAACAAATTGCGTGGGCTGCCATATGCCCGTTTCCGGTTCTACCGATATACCTCACGTTTCAGTGCACGATCATTATATCAGAAAACCAATATCAGAGAAACAAAAAAATAAAATAAAAACATTTATAGGTTTGTTTTCGGTTAATGAAAAAAATCCTGATTCATTAACTAAAGCAATTGCATACATTAATCAGTATGATAAATTTAATCAGGATGCATCTTATTTAGATTCGGCTGCAGCACTTTTGAAGGACAAGAAGGTTTCGGATTTAATTTTAAATATAAGAGCGCTTGTCCAATTAAATTTTACAAAACAAGATTTCGGTAAAGTAATTAAGTATGTGTTACAAATTGGAGAACAACGCTGCTTTAATGAATTATTTATTAAACAAAGTTTTGATAACATAGATGCATGGGCGTGCTACCGAATAGCCGAGTCGTATTATTATAGCAATAATGTAATTGGTTCTGTAAAATGGTTTAAAAAAGCCGTAAACCTTGCACCTTATAATTTAGATTTTAGAAACAAATTGGCAACAGCTTTGGCGTCGTTAAACAACTTAAAAGAAGCAGAACAACAATTAAAATTTGTTATTAATGAAAACAGCAAACATGTTTCAGCTTTAAATAACTTAGGGTATCTTAAAATAAAGCAAGGCTTATATACAGAAGCTTTTAAATTGTATAAAACTGCTTTGCAATTTGAACCTGATAATGAGCCTTTATTATTAAATTTAGCAGGTTATTATGCTTTAATGAAAAACAAAAACGAAGCAAAAAAATATTTAGAAATTATTCTGAAAAATAACCCTAAAAGTCAAAAAGCAAAAATGGCAATGCAACAAATAAATCGTTTACTATGACCAAAAAAAGCAATAGAAAAATATCAGCTTTAATTTTTATGATTATTTTAGCCGCACTGGCTTATTTTTTTTACAAATTATTTTTTTCAGATTCGGTTCACTTTAAAGATAAAAATTACACCTATTTATATATTAAACACACCGATACGTTTGAAGACGTTCTAAATTCGGTTGATTCTGAAAAGCTAGTTAATAATTTAAAAGCATTTGAATGGCTGGCAAAAAAAATGGAACTCGACAAGAACATACATCCCGGCAAGTATCGTGTAACTAATGGCATGAATACTCGTCAAATAATTAATCTTTTAAAATATAATAAGCAAGAAAAAGTACGGTTAACGTTTAATTCACAAATTCATAATCTTGATGAATTTATTAATTATGTTGATGATAAATTGGAAATAGATTCAGATGAACTTGAAAATTATTTAAACGACGAAATCAAATTAAATGAGAGTTTTAGTTTAGACCCTGAAGCTGCGTTTGGCCTAATTGTGCCAGATGTGTTTGATGTTAGGTGGGCAATAGAAACAGATGAATTATTTAGCAAAATTAAAGACGAGTACGACATTATCTGGAACAATAACAGAAAAAAACAAGCTAAAAAAATTGGGTTTTCAATTTCCGAAGTAATTACTATTGCCTCCATTACACAATGCGAAAGCAACATTGAAAGTGAGCAAAGGAAAATTGCAGGTGTTTATATTAATCGTCTAAGAAAAGGTATGCTCCTGCAAGCTGATCCAACACTTAAATTTGCAAATGAGAATTTTGATGCTCGCCGAATTTTAAATATTGATAAAGAAATAAAATCGCCTTATAACACTTATAAATATAAAGGATTGCCTCCCGGACCAATATGTTTAGTTTCAACAAATGCAATTGATGCAGTTTTAAATTATTCAAAACATGATTTTATTTTTTTCTGCGCCAAGCCCCAATTAAATGGTTTTTCAGACTTTTCAAGTTCATACGAACAGCACAGAAAATATGCAATTGCCTATCAAAAAGCAATGAACCAGAAGGGAATTAATAGATAATATTTTGTAAATTTGGTTATGTTGTTTCCGAAGCGAAGCAAAGAGAAAGCAATAATCATAAATAGTTATTCATACTAAAATTATGGAAAAGAAAATTGAGGATAAAATAAAAATGTTGGAGGATAAATATGCCCAAATGGGCCAAGATATCGACGGTTATCTTGATGGTCTTCTAATATCAAATTATTTAACCTACTGGGATTATATACAAGTTGATACTTTGTTAACCTTACAACATCCTAAAACTGATTTTCCGGACGAGACAATTTTTATCATGTATCATCAGATTACCGAGCTTTATTTTAAGCTTGTATTACATGAGTTAAATCAAATTGCAAATAACGGTCCTGATATTTTATCAAATGGAAATCTTGTTGGTTGGAAAGATAAATTAGATATAAAATTCTTCGTTGAACGCCTTGGACGCGTTAATCGTTATTTCGAAGCTTTGACTAAATCATTTGAGATAATGATTAATGGAATGGAAAAGGAACAATTTCTTCGATATCGTATGGCATTATTACCAGCGAGTGGTTTCCAAAGTGCACAATACCGTAAAATAGAAATTTGCGCTACCGAATTTATTAATCTTGTTGACAAGGAAGTTAGGCTAAATTACATTGGCAAAAATGCAACGGTGGAGGATATGTTTAATAATATTTATTGGAATAAAGGTGCAACGGAATTAAGTAGTGGAAAAAAAACATTAACCTTATTGCAATTTGAGAAAAAATACGCTTCAGAATTCATAAACCTCGCTAACGAATATAAAACAAAAAATATTTGGTCAAAATATAAATCATTATCTGAAGCAGATCAAAAGAATGAAAAAGTAATAAATGCATTAAAGGAGTTTGATGTAAACGTAAATATTAACTGGCCATTGGTTCATTACAAATCGGCTGTTGCATACCTTCAGCAAAACACAGAAGATATCGCAGCTACAGGAGGTACTAATTGGCAAAAATATTTACCACCACGTTTTCAGAAAAGAATTTTTTATCCGGAACTTTGGACAGACCAAGAGGTTGAGGATTGGGGAAAAGGTTGGGTAGTTACTAATGTATTTAGGAGTTAAATAGCAGTTTATTTATAGTTTAAAAATGTCTATACAAGTAAATAATATTTCAAAAATATATACAAGTCAAAAAGCATTAAATAATGTCTCTTTTGAGGTTGGGAGTAATGAAATTGTTGGTTTTTTAGGTCCTAATGGTGCTGGAAAAAGCACCATGATGAAAATACTAACATGTTATATTCCTCCAACGGATGGTACGGCAAAGGTTTGTGGTTTTGACATTCTGAGTGATAGCATTGAGGTTAGAAAGCAAATTGGCTATTTACCTGAGCACAATCCTCTTTATTTAGATATGTATGTTAAAGAGTTTTTAGAATTTGTTGGTGGCATTTACAAAATAAAAAATTGTAAGGGCAGGGTAAAAGATATGATTGAAATAACTGGTTTGCAAATTGAACAGAATAAAAAAATAGGAGCTTTAAGTAAGGGGTATCGTCAGCGTGTTGGTTTAGCACAAGCAATTATTCATGATCCAAAGGTTTTAATTATGGATGAACCAACCACAGGTTTAGACCCTAACCAGTTAGATGAAATTCGTAACCTAATAAAATCTCTTGGTAAAGAAAAAACGGTTATGTTAAGTACGCATATTATGCAGGAAGTGGAAGCAATTTGTGATCGCGTAATTATTATTGATAAGGGAGAGATTGTTGCCAATGATGAAACCAGAGCACTGCAAAAAAACACAACCAAACAAATTATTACTGTTGAGTTTGATAAACAAGTTTCGGTAAGTCAATTAAAGGAAATAGCTAATATAGATGAAGTTTTGCATGTGAACGGAACTATCTGGCGTTTAACTTCATTGTCTAAGGAAGATGTGCGTAAAGATATTTTTAATTTTGCTGTTTCAAATAATTTTAGTGTGTTAACACTTAATAAAGAGGAACAAAAAATGGAAGATGTATTTAAGGAATTAACTAAAAAATAAATGTTTAAGGATTAAAACTTAATTTATATTTAAAACTATTTTTTGTGGTAGGTGGCATAAAAAAATCAAATTTATCTAGCGATTTTATAACTGCAATAATTTGTTTTTTCTCAATCTCTGTTAAGGAATAAGAATTAATAAATTCTACGTTTTCAACTAGTTTATTTTGGTTTATAAAAATAATCACATCAAATTTGAGATTGGATTTTTTTGAATTGAGCTTATTATTTATATCCTTTACAATTTCTGCTTCTCCGCCTTTATAATAACAGTTAACAAATTCATCAGCTTCAACTTTTCTGGTTTCCTTGCTTTTATATAAATTTTCAGACCTTAACTGTTCCGATTTATTTTCAGGAGAATTTACCGAAGGTATTTCCATAATAACCTTGTTGTTTTTAGTAACAAATGCAATATCGTTTTCAGTAATGTTATTGTTTTTTTCGTTTTCTTTTTCAAATGCGTTTAAAGAGTTTGTACTTGATTTATTTTCTTCGTTAAAAGCTGTCATGACTTGACCTTCTGTTGGTATTTCTTTTTCCGAAACTTTTAACTTGTTATTTAACAATGATTGGATTTTTTTATCGGGTTTTTCGTTTTCTTTTTGAGCTATTGTTTTTTTCAAAATTTTTGAGACTGCCTTATTTTCGATTGCATCATTTGTTACAGAATTTGAATTTGACGACGTAGTTATAACTTTAGTTAATCCTGTTGTATCTATTGAAATATTGGTGTGGTTAAAGTTTACGTTTTCTTTGGGTGTGTTTATTGCCAATTTTTTTGATTTAGAAAAATTTTGGTCACTAGTAAAAATAAAAAACACACTTAGTCCAATTAAAAATGCCAACGTTGCTGCTGCCAACCAGAAAAAAGTCTGGGGCTTTTTTTTAGATTTTTTTAAGATCTCTTTTTCAAATCTTCTTTTTAAGTTGTTTTGTAATTCTTTTACATTCTTTATTGATGAATAATTTTCAAGGCCGTTAAAGGCATCTTTTTCAAAATCGTCTAATTTTTCGAAATCCGATTTTGCTTTTTCAAAAAGAGAATCAATATTGTGTTTTTTAGTCGGCATTTTGATTTATTAATAGTTCCATTTTAAGTTTTAGATTACGTTTTCCGTTTTGAATGTGACTTTTCACTTCATTGGCAGAGAATTTCGTGATTTTTTCGATTTCGGTGTAAGATTTGTTTTCCATAAAAAAAAGTTCAATACATATTTTTTGTTGACTATTTAATGAGTTGATGGCTGATTGCAATAGCGTAATTTGTTTTTCTTTAATTATGAGATGTTCAGGATTTGAATAATCCATAATTAAATGAACATTTTCTTTTAATTCTAGTTCTTTTTTTAGAGCACTTTGTTTTTTTCGAAGTTCCATCAGGCAAAAGTTTTTGCTGTAAACATAAAGCCAGCTCTTAAAAAATTCTATTTTATATTTCTTTAAATCTGTTAATAAACCGCTAAATATCTGAATAACGGCATCTTGTGCTTCGTCTTTATTTTTGAGGTATTTAAGACACAAACCTAAAACAAGGTGACTGTATCTTTCAAAAAATACGCCAATTATTTCGTTATCATTTTTCTCCAAAAAAATGTTAATTAAATCGTTGTCGGATAAACGGCTGTATGTTCTTAAATCACTCAATTTTACTGCTATTTTAGCATTAAAATATTTAATTAACAATTTAGTGTATTTGAAAGCAAATATTATATTTGTAGACTAAATTATTTCTAAAATCTGAACAAGTATTTTAAATATTGGCTTTTTGTGTTTTGCTTGATTTCTTTGAGATTTCAACAGCCTAATAATTATGATACCAATTCAAAAATAAAAGCTGTTTTTCTTTACAATTTCACCAGGTATTTCGAATGGTCTGATAATAAAAAAGTAGGGAATTTCATTATTTACGTAGTTGGTAAAAATGAAAATCTGATTACAGAATTAAAAACCTTAGCAAGCAAAAAAAAAGTTGGTAATCAGGATATCGAGATTAAAAATTCGTTCAATTTTGACCCTTCAATATCTGCTCAAATCATTTATTTATTATCTGATGTTTCTAAATCAATACCAGAGGTAACGTCAAAAAGCAGAGGTAAAGGAACTTTAATTGTTGCCGAAAATCATAACGCTTGCAAAACTGGATCAAGTATAAATTTTGTAGTAATTGAAAATAAATTAAGATTTGAGTATAATAAAAGCAATGCGGTAAAAGCCGGATTGAAAACGAATGATGATTTTAAGGCACTTGCAATAAATATTGAATAAACTTAATAAAAAGAATGATTAATTTGCGTAACATATTCAAATCCTTGGCTCTAAGCCTGGTAATGTTGTGTTTTGTTACTGGCAATGCTCAAATTGACAGTTTAAATAAAGCGCAACAGTTATTGCAAACCAAAAACATTGAACAGGCAAAAACATTAATTGAATCGGTTATTCTGCACCGTGATACTAAAGGAGATTTTATAGCATGGACTACCAGAGCTTATATTTACTTTGATATTTATAAACGAACTGATAAATTAAAGCTTAACTCGCCTTTAAGAGATACTATTATTTCATCGATTAAAACATCAATTTCATTAAATCCTGATGAAACATTTAAATCTAATAATACTAAACTGCTTACAAATCTCTCAGCCGGCTATTTTAATATGGCTAGAGTCTTGTTAATGGATTCTTTAAATTATAAACGAAGTGTAATCGCATATAACAAATACAAAGAAACTTCATTGCTTATTGATCCTAAAACAATATTTAAAGCTAAGGATATTGAATTCTATTTAGCAGCCGGAAGTTTGTATTCTGATATTTTTAATAAAGACAACAATAATTCTGAAGCACAAGAAACAGCAAAAATTACTTTATTAAAAGTTTTAGATTTTCAGCCGGATAATATTTCTGCGAATGTTAATCTTGGCATTATGTATTATAATCAAGCTGTTAATCTTGGAAAAACACTTGATTTTGGCGCAGATTTTTCACAAATAGATTTGGTACAGGATAACATTATTAAGCTTGCAAAACAATCGGAATATTTTGTAGCGAGAGTTTATAATTTAGATAACAAGAATTTAAAAGCGGTTGAAGCACTTCATAGCATATATAAGATGCTAAATGAAAAAACTAAAGAAGATGAGTTTAAAGTTAAGTGCAAAGAGTTAAATATTAAATTAGATTAATGGCATTCAGATTTACAATAGGCAGAAGAATTGGCATTGGTTTTGGTTTGTTAATTTTATCTACAATGATTGCGTTTATTTTAACCGTAATTACTGTTAGCGCCAGTAAAAAGCAAACCGAAGAGGTGGTTGGTCAAGTAACGCCAAGTGTTGCAGAGTTAAAAGAATTGAATTTAATATTGCAGCGTTCACACACTAATATTTCAAAATGGTTTTATAATAAAAGTTTTAATGACATTGAGTTTAGGGATGAGTTAAAAAGCATCATTAACAACGAGTATCCTAATAAAAAAAATAAATTAAAGCTACTTTCTACTTCTTGGACTAGTAATGAAAAAGATCAATTAAAGTTGATTTTCGAAAGTATAGAATCGCTGTTTAAAATTTACAGAGAAGAAATAATAGGACAATTAAATTCAGCCGAAGCTTATGAAGATGCTAATATATTAATGTTAGCAAGAATGCCTTTTGAGGATTCTGAGGTTAATATTAAAATAATTTATAAAAACCTTAACTCTTTAATTGCCTATAAGCAAAATGAAGCTGAAAAAGTTAAGGAAGACATGTTTCATTCTTTTAATTTTTTAAACAATTTTGTTAAGTTGCTCGGTTTGATGCTCGTAATAGGAGGCTTGTTTATAGCGCTTTACACAACTCGTTCAATTACAAAGCCTATTTATGTTTTAAAGAAAATGTTGTTGTCAATGGGCCTCGGTATTTTGCCTAAAGAAAGAATTCAGACCAGGAATGACGAAATCGGTGAAATGGGTTTTGCCTTAAATGAGCTAATTCATTCAATGGAGGAAACAACCACTTTTGCTAAAGAAACAGGAACAGGTAATTTTGACGCTCAATATAAGCCTTTAAGTAAAGACGATACATTGGGTTTGGCATTAATAAAAATGCGTGATGATTTAGCGGAAAATGAAAGAAGTTTGGAAAGAAAAGTGATAGAGCGAACCGAAGAGGTTGTAAGACAAAAATCAGAAATTGAAAATAAAAATCAAGAATTAGAAATACTTTACAAACAAGTAACTGATAGCATTCATTATGCGAAACGCATACAAGAAGCAATTTTACCGCCTAATAATTTTATAAAAAGTGTGTTGCCAAATTCTTTTGTTTTGTTTAAACCTAAGGATATTGTAAGCGGCGATTTTTACTGGGTTGAAAAAAAGAATAATCTAACTTATTTTGCTTCTGTGGATTGCACAGGTCATGGTGTTCCGGGTGCCTTTATGAGTTTGGTTGGTCATAACATTTTAAAAGACATTTTAAATAATACAAGTGTTATTAAACCATCTGAAATTTTAGATAGACTTAGGGATGGCGTAATCAATACTTTACATGCAAGTAATGCCGAAACAAAATCAAAAGATGGCATGGATATTACCTTGTGTAGTATTAATTTTGACACCCTAGAATTGCAATACGCAGCTGCATTTAATCCGCTTTGTATAGTACGAAACGGTGAACTAATTTTACATGCAGCAAATAAATTTCCTATTGGTTCGTTTATTGGAGAAAAGCAGAATTTTGATAATTATACAATTCAACTTCAAAAAAATGATCAGCTTTATATTTTTAGTGATGGTTATGCTGACCAATTTGGTGGGCCAAATGGCAAAAAATATATGATAGGAAATTTCCGACGATTATTAACCAAAACTGCTGAGTTGCCAATTAATGAACAAAAAGAATTTCTTTCAAAGACAATTGTTGATTGGCAAGGTGGTTTAGAGCAGGTTGATGATATTCTTATAATCGGTCTGAAAGTATAAGATTTAGAAACTATTTTTCAAATTCTTCAATTAATTTTTTCCAATTCGCTGGTACTTCAATACTTTGTTGGTTGAGATAGTTCATAGCAACTAATACACCAATGCCATTTGCACATTCAACAAGCTCGTTATTAATTTTTTTCACAATTGAATTTTTTATGGTTAAACTTTTCGATCCAAGCTTGATGATTTTGGTAAAACAATAAACTTCATCTAAAAGATATAATGGCATAATATGATTAATTTCTGTTCTGGCAATTACAAATCCGCTTTCTTTCCAATTAATCGTATTTCCTAAAACTAAATTAAAATACTTAACCCTACCTAATTCAAAAAAATTTAAATAACAAGCGTTGTTAACGTGGTCTAATCTATCTATGTCAACAAATCGAATTTGGATAGGCGTTACATGTTTAAAATCTTCAAAGATCATGTTTATATATCCCGGTTTAAAAGTTCGTTGGCAAACTTTTTCAGATTGTCTTTTTTTAGGTTGTTTGCATTTACTGATTTTAGGAAATCAATAGCTAGCGTTGTGTGTTTATCAGCTTCTTTCTGACAAATTTCTTTAATATTTAATAAATTGAACAACCTTAAAACACCTTTAATTTTAGTGTTGTTATCTTTTAATTCCAATAATTTATAAAGTTCTTTTTTCTGCTCTGTATTGGCTAATTCAAGAGTTTTTAAAAGTAAAAAAGTTTTTTTATTAGCAATAATGTCGCCACCAATTTGTTTACCGAATTTAGACGAGTCTTCAGAGTATGCATCCAATAAGTCATCAAGTAATTGAAAGGCAATGCCCAAATGTTTTCCAAATTCATATAAATTATTTTGGTCTTCCTCTCTTGCATTGGCATTTATTGCACCCATTTTCAAACTGCAGCCCAATAATACAGCAGTTTTTTTTGTTATCATTTCAATATAATCCTCAACACTAACATTTTTTTCTGTCTCAAAATTCATGTCAGATTGTTGCCCTTCGCAAACCTCAATAGCAGTTTTATTCATTAAAGAATTTAGTTTTTTAAATTCTTTAAAATCATAATTTTCTAAAACTTGTTTTGATTTAACCAACATAACATCACCGCTTAAAATAGCAATATTGGTATTCCATTTTATATGGACGGTTTCTTTATTTCTTCTTAAGGGAGCGGCATCCAAAATATCGTCGTGAATTAGAGAAAAGTTATGAAATAATTCAACAGATAGTGCCGAATTTACCGCTAGTTTAGGATCCTTATCAAATAATTCGCAGGCAATTAATGCCAATAGCGGCCGTAATCTTTTTCCTCCGAGCGATAAAATGTAGTTTTCAGGTTCGTAAAGTTCTTTTGGAGATTTTGTATCTAATTTTGATTTGTAATCTTCCAGATGAGATAAAAAAAGTTCGAGTAATGATTTATAATTCTCCACAACCTAAATTAAGAATGTTTGGCAATATCCAGTAAATAATTACCGTAACCACTTTTTGTTAAAGGAGTGGCTACTTTTATTAACTGTTCTTTAGTTATATAGCCCATTTTAAAAGCTACTTCTTCTATGCAGCCAATTTTAAGGCCCTGACGTTCCTCTATAACTTGTACAAATTGTCCGGCTTGCATTAACGACGGAAAGGTTCCGGTATCTAACCAGGCAGTTCCTCTGTCTAAAATTGATACTTTTAATTTGCCTTTTTTAAGATATTCTTTATTTACATCGGTAATTTCATATTCGCCGCGAGGGCTTGGTTTTAAATTTTTTGCAATTTCAACAACCGAGTTGTCATAAAAATATAAGCCTGGAACTGCATAATTTGATTTTGGTTCTTTTGGTTTTTCTTCAATAGAAATTACGCTATTTGATTTATCGAATTCTACAACACCATATCTTTCGGGGTCACTAACATGATAAGCAAAAACCACTCCGCCATCAGGGTTATTTATTTGTTTTAGCGTTCTTCCCAAGCCAACACCGTAAAAAATATTATCACCCAATATTAGCGCAACTTTATCGTTACCAATAAATTTTTCACCCAATACAAAAGCTTGCGCTAGTCCGTTTGGAACTTCTTGAACAGCATATGAAAATTTGCAACCAATGTTTTCCCCATCGCCAAGTAATCTTTCAAAATTAGGCAAATCGTGGGGGGTAGAGATAATTAATATTTCGTTTATTCCGGCCATCATTAAAACCGAAAGAGGATAATAAATCATAGGTTTATCATAAATTGGCATCATTTGCTTACTCATTGCTAATGTAAGCGGATGTAAACGAGTGCCAGATCCTCCGGCTAAAATAATTCCTTTCATGGTTTTAATTTTAAGAATTGAAAGATACAAATTTTTTAAAATTTAAGTTTAACTAAATTTTTTGCACATAATAATTACTGTAATAAGTTATTTTTTTTAACGACTTAAGACTTTTGCTTAATTATCTAAAAACTTTTAATAAATCGTTGAGTTTCTAAGTAAACGGATTTTTAATTTAGTAAGGCAAATTCTAGTTAAGTAAAAGCAAATTGATTTATTTGGCTATTAAAATTAAATAAAATGAAACAGTATCATGATTTAATGCAGCATGTGTTAAATGTTGGGTCAACTAAAACAGACCGCACAGGAACAGGCACCATTAGTGTCTTCGGGTATCAAATGCGTTTTAATTTACAAGATGGATTTCCTTTATGCACCACTAAAAAATTACATACAAAAAGTATTATACACGAATTACTATGGTTTTTAAAAGGCGATACTAATATTAAATATTTAAAAGAAAACGGGGTAAGTATTTGGGATGATTGGGCTGATGAAAATGGTAACCTTGGCCCGGTTTATGGCTATCAATGGCGAAACTGGCCAACCCCAAATGGAGGGCATATTGATCAAATTACACAAGTAATAGAAATGATTAAGAAAAATCCTGATTCCCGTCGCTTAATAGTTAGTGCATGGAATGTGGCCGATATCAATACGATGAAGTTACCACCTTGTCATGCTTTTTTTCAGTTTTATGTTGCCAACGGAAAATTAAGTTGTCAATTGTATCAGCGAAGTGCCGATATTTTTTTAGGAGTCCCGTTTAACATAGCTTCTTATGCCTTGCTTACTATGATGGTAGCTCAGGTGTGTGATTTACAGGTAGGAGAATTTATACACACCTTAGGAGACGCACACTTGTATTCAAATCATATAGATCAGGCAAAATTGCAGTTAACAAGAGATTTAAGGCCCTTACCTAATTTAAAAATTAATCAGGATGTAAAATCAATCTTTGATTTTAAGTTTGAAGATTTTACGCTGCAAAATTATGACCCGCATCCCCATATTAAGGCTGAGGTGGCAGTATAATGTTTAAAAAATAAATTACAACAAATAAAATATGATTGCAACCATTTTTCATAGCGGAAAAGAATATAGAGTAGATTTTTTTAAACCTATTGACATTTCAATTCCCCTTCATACCGGAAATGATTGTGCTAGCGCGTGGTATGTTGAACCTATGAAATTAGAACCAGTTGTAATAGGAGATTGGGTAGGAGATGTTACAAAAGGAGGCGCCGTAAATTTTAGAAATATAAAATTTAATCCCCATGGTAATGGCACGCATACCGAATGTGTAGGCCACATTAGTAAAGAGTTTTATACTATAAATAAAAATTTAAGCCGCTTTATGTTTGTTGCCGAATTAATTACGGTTTTGCCCGAACAGTTGGAAAATGGCGATTTTGTTATTTCGCGTAAAACACTCGAAAATTTATTAGCAGATTGCGACAAGCCAGAAGCTGTTGTAATACGAACACTCGGTAATGGTTTAAACAAGTTAAATGCTCAATATAGTAATACCAACCCTCCATACATTTTAAAAGAAGGCATTGATTTTTTGAATGAAATTGGCGTTATGCATCTGTTAATTGATATGCCAAGTATTGATAAAGAAAATGATGAAGGAAAGTTAATTGCCCATCACGCATTTTGGAATTACCCAAATAACCCTCAATTGCATAAAACTATAACCGAGTTTATTTATGTACCTAATGAAGTTTTTGATGGTACTTACATATTAAATATACAAATTGCGCCTTTTGAAAATGATGCCAGCCCCAGTAAGCCGGTATTGTATAAAGTAATGTAATTTATTTAAACCCCTTTAGTAATTCCTCAAGTTCCATTTCCATTCCCACACTAAGTTTTTTAAGAACGAATAAAGACGGATTCATACGCCCTTTTTCTAATCGGGCAATATTAGAGCGCTCCATATAGCATCTTCTTGCTAGCTCCGCAGACGTAATACCTTTAGATTCTCTTATTTTTTTAAGATGTAACCCAAAGAGAACCTGTAGTTTGCTTCTTTCCTTCTTTTCTCTGTCTTTTTCAGTCATTCACTTTACCTATTCCAAAGTGCGCTTTTTGTAAAAAAAATATGCTATCAAATTTGATATCATTTTGGAAATTTTTATTACATTTGGCTAAACTTAAAATCAACATGAAATGAAAACAATCAAAAAAATTATTTTTACAATTGCATTTAGCATATTGTGTTTTAATAATGTCTTGTTTGCACAAGATGTTAGCGTAATTAAACAGTATGAAAGTCTTTTAGAAAACCAGAAACAGCCATTATTAAGTAGCGATGAAGAACTAATGATGATTGATGGCACAGTTTGGTCGAGGAATTATGGAGAAACTGAATATGTTTTGACACCTACTGTTGTTAATAAAGCTAAATATAGAGCCAGAATTAAAAGTCTGGATAATAAAACATTAAATGTAATAAAGTCAAATTTTAGGTTTGTTAATGTGCCTATAAATAGTTTAACAAAACCTCTTCTAGAAACTTTTGGAATTAAAGTGCCTTCTTATGTTAAAGACCGTGTAAATGTTTTTTTACCTCAAATAGATATTGATCTTTTATTGTCTGCTGGTTCCGATATAGTTAGTCTAAATGAATACGGAAAGAAAGTAAAAACTCAAAATTTACAACCGAAAAACGAACCTACAGCTGTTATTTATTCCGAAGGCTTTGAAACAGCTACGGTACCGGGGCCATCTTATTCGACTTTTAATAATGCTTCTGTAAACTGTGGTTGGAGTGATGAAAGTTGTTATAAACATTCAGGCAGTTGGAGTGTGTGGTGCTCAGGTAACGGTGCAGCATGTAATGCTTGTGGAAATGATTATGTTAATAACATGGATTCGGATTTTGAAAAAACAAATGATATCAATACAAGTTCATATCAAAATTTAACATTTACATGGTGGATGGATTATGACTTTAATAACACAGGAACTAATGATGTGCTATATGTTTTTTGGTGGGATGGAACGAATTATATTTTAAGTCCTACATCATATAATAGTTCTTCACAGTATGACGGAGCATTATGGAAACAACATACCGCAACATTTTCAGGACCATGGTCTGTAATAAATTTTGATTTCAATTTTGTTTCCAATAGTTTTGGGACATCTTATGGTGTTTATATTGATGATATTCAACTATCGGGTACAGCCATCGCAAATGGTTTAGCTGAGGTAGAAGACAATAAATTAAAATTAAATATTTACCCTAATCCAAATAATGGCAAATTTATTTTGTCAACAAATGAAGACATACAATTATCTATTTCGAACGAATTAGGCCAAGTTGTTAAATTAATTGAGCTAAATCAAACAAATAAACATCAAGTTGAAATAGCAGATTTAGCGAATGGGATTTACTTTGTAACCGGAATAACAAATAAAACTTTTGTTAAAGAAAAGATTGTAATCAATAAATAAAACTTCTTTAATTTCAAAATAAATCAATAAAAAACCTCGAGTATTCGAGGTTTTTTATTTGAAGATATATTTTAGTCGCAGTATTTTAAAGTAAATTTATTTTTTCTTCAAAAAACGTTCATCGCTCAAGCTCAACATAAAATTTTCAAGATCTTTTTTTTCTGTTTTGCTGAGGTTTAAAGGTTTATTCATTGTAGAGTCTCTGTTAATGCTATTTTTAACAAAGGTTTCTGGGTTATTGTAATGTTCTATAACATCTGTTAAAGTTTTAAACATACCATTATGCATGTATGGTGCGGTTTGGGCAATGTTACGTAAGCCCGGTATTTTAAATGCCCCTATGTCTTTTTCTTTACCGCTTATTAAAAAACGGCCTTTGTCGTTTAATTGTTTTCCGTCGTATAAACCAATATTTTTAAACTGGTCGTTTCCGGTAAAATCTACGCCAAAATGACAATCAAAACATTTTGCTTTTCCGTTAAAAAGGTTCAAACCACGTTTAGCACTTTCACTAAACAAGGTAGTGTCGGTAACGTTCATGTATTTATCAAACGCGCTATTATTGGTTTCTAAAGTTTTTTCGTATGCGGCAATTGCCTGAGCTAATAAATTATGATTAGGTAATTTTCCGTAAACGGCAATAAATGAATTGGTGTATGTTTTATTTTTTAATAAACGTCTAACAGCAATAGAAATTGGCAAGTCCATTTCAGCAGGATTTGCAATTGGCCCAAGTGCCTGTTCCTCTAAAGTTTCTGCTCGTCCATCCCAAAAATATAAATTTCTATTTGTTTGGTTCATTGCAGATGGGGTATTTCTAGACCCTTTTTGATGATAAACACCTTCGCTAAATGCGACATTATCAGCAAAAGCAAATTCCGGTTTATGGCAACTGGCACAACTAACCGAACTATCTCTTGAGAGTATAGTCTCAAAAAACAAAGCTTCGCCCAACTCAGATTCGGTAACAAAAAAGGTATCTTCAGTTGAATTTTTGCAAGAAGTAACAATCAATAAGGCTAGTATTAAAAAGTGTGAAGATTTCATGTTTTTTAAAATACTTAATGATAAGTTTGGTTTAATTTTAGATATATTTATAAAGTAATATAGTTGCAAAATTAAGCTGTTTTATAACAAGTTAAAGCCCTTTTTAGATAATAAATGAATAATTTAAATAGTGACAATACGGAAAAAAAACTTCCATTTAATAATTTGTATTTGCTTTCAGGATTAGTTTCGGGTAATAATGCCTTCTCATCCTATATACTTACATTAATTATGTTAGTTATTGGTTACATTGGTATTGGTTCTGTTCTCACAATTCCCCTTGTTTCGAGAGCCTTAGAAAATGGCCTTACCTTAAATCAATTAAATCAAGACAGTAGTTTGTTATTTAACAGCGACATTGTTAAACTCGATAAGAATATTCTGCTTTTAATACAATTTGCACTTTTTGTATTTGCATTAATTGGTTTTTTAATTGGATTAAAATTTACACATAAGAAAACACTTACAAGCATTTTAACCGGTTTCCAAAAATTCAGATATAAACGTTTTTGGTTTGCGTTTTTAATTTGGGGAGGCTTACTAATTATAACGGTTTTGAGTCAATTTTTTATCAGCCCTCAAAGTTTAACTATCAACTTTAATTTACAGGGTTTTTTAATTTCTTTTCTGTTAATGCTTGTTTTTATGCCCATACAAACCGGAATAGAAGAGGTAATTTTTAGAGGGTACCTTATCCAGGGATTATCGTTGATATTTAAAAATGGTATTACGCCATTAATTGTAACCTCTTTATTATTTGGTCTTGCGCATATGAGTAATCCCGAAGTTCAAGCATACGGCTGGCCAATTATGTTAAGTTATTTTGTTTGTTTTGCCTTTTTTATGGGAATAATTACTTTGTTGGATGAAGGTTTGGAATTGGCATTTGGTATTCACTTTGCAAATAATATTATAAGCAGCATCTTGGTTACCGAACCCAATTCTGTTATTAAAACATATTCCATCTTCGAATCAAAATCGAGTAATCCTTATTCTGAAATTATTATTTGGTTTTGTTTATCCATATTATCATTTGCCATTTTTTGGTATAAATACCGTTGGACAAATTTTAAATTAATACTTAAATAATTTTATGAAGAATTTAGTTGCCGCATTTTTAGTTTTAACCTGCAAAATTGCTTTTGCAGACGATGCTTATCGTTATTTTATTAATTTAAATAAAACAGTAAACGACAAAATTACTGTTGAGTTAATTCCACCAACAACCAATCAATCTGAAATAGAATTTGCTTTTCCGGCAATGGTTCCTGGTACTTATGAGGTTTATGATTTTGGACGATTTATTTCGAATTTTAAAGTAACTGGTAAAAATGGTGCTGTTATTAAAATTGAAAAAACGGATGTTAACACCTATAAATTATCACCAGCCAGTTTAATTGAAAAAATTAGTTACGACGTAGACGATACTTGGGATAAAACAGAATTACCAAACACAAAAGACAAAATTGTTTTTGAGCCCGGTGGCACAAATTTTGAAGAAGGCAAGAACTTCTCCATAAATACACACAGCATGTTTGGATTTATAAAAGGGCAGTTAAATAAAAATTTTGTTCTTGAGTTTGAAAAACCAAACGGATTTTATCCAGCTACAGGATTATATGATATCAAATTTGGAGACACCAAAGACATTATTACCGTTTTTGACTATCACGATCTAGTAGATGCTCCCATCATGTATGCTTTACCTGATACTACAACCATAAATGTAGCAAACACTAAAGTGCTAGTTGCTTCCTATTCGCCTAATAAAAAAATAACATCGCGTTTTATTGCTAATACATTAACAGAATTACTCAATGCACAAAAAGATTATTTAGGCGGAAATTTACCTGTAAATAAATATGCATTTTTGTTTTATTTTATTGATAGGCCAACTATGTCAGGCTCTAACGGTGCACTTGAGCATTCATATTCTTCTTTTTATGTATTGCCAGAATATGATAGTACTTTTTTGCAGCAAGATATCAGAGATGTGGCAGCCCACGAATTTTTTCATATCGTAACACCACTATCAATTCACGCTAAAGAAATTGGTGATTTTGATTTTTCAAACCCTAAAATGAGCGAACACCTTTGGTTATATGAAGGTATGACAGAATACGCAGCTCATCATGCGCAAACAAAAGCAGGCATAATTGATGTAGACAAATTACTTAATGTTATGATGCAGAAATACGAAAACAGTCTTTCAAGTTATAATGATACCATGAGTTTTACATATATGAGCAAACATGTTCTAGAAGATAAAATTCATAAACAATATGGTAACGTATACGAAAAGGGTGCTTTAATAGGAATGTGTCTCGATATTTTATTGCGTCATTATAGTGATGGTTCTTATGGTACACAAGATTTAATGAAAGACCTAGCCACCAAATATGGCAAAACAAAATCTTTTAATGACGAAGACTTATTTAGTGATATCGAAAAATTTACTTTTCCTGAAATAGGCACATTTCTCAGAACACATGTGTCGGGCACAAAACCATTGCCAATGAGAGAAGTGTTAGATAAAATAGGTTTAGATTTTGCAGAAGAATCTATTACTTACGAATTTTCGTTGGGTAATACCGACTTAGATTTTAATGAAACTACAAACAGATTATTTATTGCAGACATCAGTAATATGGATGAGTTTGGAAAGGATTTAGGATTTAAACGCAGCGACGAAATTGCCAAATTAAATGGAAGGGAATTAAAAGTAGATTCGATAAGAGAAATTGTTACAGATTATTACAACAATATAAAAGAAGGCGAAAAAGTAAGTATTGAAATTTTGAGACCAAAACGAAAATCAGGTAAGTATAAGAAAATGACACTAACTGCGCTAGCCAGAAAAACTAAAACAGTTAGAAGAAATCAAATTAATTTGAAATCAAACGTTACAGAAAAACAAAAGCAAACGGTTAAAGCCTGGGTGGGCTTGTAATTAATTTTTAACTTAACATCATTTCTAAATGAAAATTATAAAAAAAATAAACTTCGTTTTTTTTCTGTTCTTTTCTTCCGCTATTATCGCGCAGTTGCCTTACGGACAATACACAAGCACTAATAAAAAAGCTATTAAACAACTCGAAGAAGCAAAAAAAGCATTTGAGTATAATAAAGATGATTTGGCAGAAAAATGTTTTAAAAAAGCACTTGATGAAGATAAAAATTTTGTTGAAGCCGCTCTAGGTTTAGCTAATTTATATCAGGTTACAAATAAACACAACGATGCAATAAATTATTACAAGCGGGCCTTAGAAATTAACCCTAAATTTTTCACCAATACATATTATTTTTTATCCTTATCACAATTAGCAACTGGGCAATATCAAGATGCAAAAACAAATCTGGAAACCTTTTTGAAAATGGATCGCATTAATCCAAATACAAAGGAAAGTGCCCAAAAATTTTTAGCTAATGCCACGTTTGGAGCTGAGGCAGTAAAAAATCCTAAAGCTTTTAATCCAATTAATGCCGGGCAGGGCATTAATACACAATTTGGGGAATATTTCCCTGCTATAACAGGAGATGGAAAACAACTAATTTTTACGAGAGGTTTGCCTCGCGACGGTATGCCAGGGTTTTTTAACGAAGATTTTTTTTCGAGCAATAATAGTAATAGTGATTGGCAAACAGCAACACCAATTTCTAACATAAATAGTTTTGGAAACGAGGGAGCTCCTGCACTTTCTGCCGATGGTAACATTATGTTTTTTGCCTCTTGCAGCGATGAAATGGGTGATTACGGAACACCGGATAGAAAAGGATTTGGAAGCTGCGATATTTTTTATTCTCAAAAAGTAAATGGCAAATGGACAAAGCCTCGTAATGCAGGTCCGGCAATAAATACTTCAAATTTTGAATCGCAACCAAGTTTTAGCAGTGATGGAAAAACACTTTATTTTGTAAGAGGCATTCTTAACCGTGGTGCTGCAAAAGAGTACGACATTTACATGAGTACAATTTCTGACGAAGGGAAATTCACAGCACCTGTAAAACTGAGTGAAAATATAAATACACCGCAAAGAGAAGAGTCTGTTTTTATTCATCCCGATAACATGACTTTATATTTTAGCAGTGCCGGACATCCTGGACTCGGGGGTTTAGATATTTTTATGAGTAAACGTCAACCCAATGGCGAATGGGGTAAGGCCATAAATTTGGGTTTCCCAATTAATACATTTAATGATGAAAACAGTTTACTCGTAAACCCCGGAGGAAAAATAGCCTATTTTGCGAGCAATAGATCGGGAGGTTTCGGAGATTTAGATATTTATCAGTTTGATTTACCGGAAGACATGAGACCTGAAAAAATTACATATGTAAAAGGAAAAGTATATAACGCAAAAACAAACGAAACTCTCGACGCTAATTTTGAGTTGCTGGATTTGGAAAAACAATTGACGGTTACAAAATCGTACACGCAAAAAAATGGCGAATTTTTTGTGACACTTAATGCGGATAGAAATTATTTGGTTAACGTCAATAAAGATGGTTTTCTGTTTTACAGTGATAATTTTAGTTTAAAAGGTAAAGAAACAGATTTTTTAAAACCATTTTTGTTGGACATACCTTTAGAACCTTTAGATACTGGAAGTGTTGTAGAATTAAAAAATATATTTTTTGATGTAGCAAAATGGGAACTGAAGCCAGAAAGTAAGGCTGAACTTGATAAATTAGGAGCTTTCCTTTTGAAAAATAATGCTGTAAAAATTGAAATTGGTGGGCATACTGATAGCGACGGTATTAGAAAAAATAATATTGCCTTATCAGAAAACCGAGCTAAGGCTGTTTACGATTATTTAATAAATACATTTAAAATAAATGCCACAAGATTAAGTTACAAAGGCTATGCTGATTTAAAACCTAAAGTAAAAAACGATACTCCTGAAAATAAGGCTAGAAACAGAAGAACAGAATTTAAAATTTTATCGAAATAATTTTTTCCATCTGGATAGTACGAATAATTTAAATAGTAGTTTGTTTTGGAATGTACTGTTGGATGTTGTCTTTTGTATTTGCTTGTAATTTACAAAATCAAAATGAGCCTCATTAATTTCGTTGATTATTTGAGGTCTAATTGTTTGTATCCATTGTTGCATGGGTGTTTCAAAGCCTTTTTTATCGTAACGGTTATAAATTTCCTTTGGTAATTTATTTTTTACGGCTTCTCGCAATAAATATTTTGATACGCCATTTTTAATTTTTTTATTGCCGTTAAACGAAAACATTAAGTTAATTAATTCAACATCATCAGAAAAAGGAGTTCTGCTTTCAACGCTATGCCACATGCTACATCTGTCTTCGCATTTTAAAAAAGATTTTAATCGTGTTTGATAAATGTCATCAATTAACTGTTCGTTTACAGAATTAAAAAAAACGGAAGGATTTTTTATTTCGTTAGAATTAATAAAGTCTGAATTAAAAAATATACCAAACTGTTTTTTATTTAAATAATAGTTTTGTTTGACTTTTTCTTTTAAATAAAATTGCAGCGGCTTAGCAATTGTTTTTTTACTAGCTGAAATATCGTTTATTCCGTTTTTGTAATTTCTTGAAGCAAATAAATTATTCCATTTTGCAATAAAGTGGTGATGGTAGCCTCCAAATAATTCATCGGCACCTTGTCCGTCTAAAACAACTTTGATGTTATTGTTTTTGGCAAGCTCCATTACTTTATATTGGGCATAGGTGCTGGTATCCCAAATAGGTATGTCTTGTGAGTAAATTAAATTATCAAGTTCGTTTAAAAAACCATTTAATGTTGGTTCAACTTTATAATGTTTGGCATTAATTTTTTTCGCAACTAAATCTGCAAAATGCTCTTCATTAATGGTTGTGTTTTTAAAAATAGTGGTAAAACAGAAAAGCGGTTGGTTTGTAATATCAGAAATGCTAACGGCTAATGCGCTACTGTCAATCCCGCCGCTTAAACAAGTGCCAACCTCTACATCACTTCTGAGTCTTATTTTTATAGCATTTTCTAAACTAAAACTTATTTTCTCTATTAATTCTTTTTCACTTAAACAATCGTTTAATGCATTAGTATGTTGCTTTAAGTCGTAGTATTGTTTGGTTGCGATTTCGTTTGTTTTTAAGTCAAAAATTAAATTACAACCTGGCATTAATTCGTTTATCTCATCAAAAAAATTTTCCGGTTTATTTTCCAGTAATCCGTTTATTAAATAATTATGTAATGCGTTGCTGTTTATTCTTGTCTCAATTAAATTGGCTTTTACAAATGCTTTTTGTTCGCTTGCAAATGAGAAAACATCTATTTTATTGATGTAATAAAATGGTTTAACTCCAAATCTATCGCGAGATGCAAAACAAAATTGTTTTTCCTTATCGTAGATACAAAAGGCCCACATGCCGTTAAATTGATTTACGCAATTTGTTCCCCATTCTTTATAAGCTGCAATTACAACTTCTGTATCGCTTTCAGATATAAATTTGTGACCTTTTTTAGTAAGCGTTTCTTTTAACTCAAGGTAATTATAAATTTCGCCGTTAAATGTTATCCAAATTTTTCCGGTATCATCGCACATGGGTTGGTGTCCGGTTTCAGATAAATCTATAATTGATAAACGTCTATGCCCAAATGCTAAATATGAATTTTCAGGACTATTTTTTAAATTAACTTTTGGTAGGTAATTTAATTCTTTGCGGTTATAGTTTTGTTGGTTGTTAAAATGTGGCGAAACAAATTGCTCATTGGCTAATATAAAACCTTCGCCATCCGGACCACGGTGTTTAATAGCGTCAGTTAAAGAAACAATTTTTTCTATTAAATTAAGGTTGTTTTTTTGTTTTAAAATAATTCCTGAAATGCCACACATATTAATAAATTAATCAACCCACATAAATACTTTTTTGTTATCAATATATCTTGTTTCTTCTTTGTCTAATATTAAAATACAAAAATCAACAAAAGGCAATACGCCAAAAATGCCGCCCATGCTGCCAATATAAACAACTGGTACATAAGGCGCTGTTCCTAAATAAATTCGGTGTAATCCTACAATTCCAAAAGGGAAGGGAAAGGCTAAAACAGCAGCGGTTATTTTTTTATTCTTTTTTTTCTTTGAGTTAAAATATTTTAATAATGGGCTTGGTCTATTAATATCACGTATAATTTCTTTAAATTCAGATATGTTAATAGAATCAATTTTTTGAAGCATAGGATTAATTAAATAAACATGTTGTTCGCTTGATTTTGATGCAAAAATAAATTTCTGAATAAAAAGTAAACCTGCAAACAGTATAAAGTGCTTAATTCTCATTAGTTTATTTGTAGTATAAAAATCGTCATAAAAATATTTATTACAACCAAAATTAGAATTAAAAATGAACAATTTTTGTTAACTTAAATGGTTTTAAAGATTAAGCAGTTTTTCTATCTTTACCACTTAAAAATTAATCAAAAGTGACGCTTATTAAGAGTATTTCAGGTATTAGAGGAACTATTGGAGGAAAACCAGATAATGGTTTAACGCCATTAGATATTGTAAAATTTACATCAGCCTACGGAACATGGATTTTAAATAACAATAAAACAACTACTGATATAACAGTTGTTATTGGGCGAGATGCAAGGATTAGCGGGCAAATGGTTTCGGGGATTGTTACAGGAACTTTAATAGGATTGGGAATAAATGTAATTGATTTGGATCTTAGTACAACCCCCACAGTTGAAATGGCGGTAACCGAATTAAAGGCTCAAGGAGGAATTATATTAACAGCAAGCCACAATCCCAAACAATGGAATGCTTTAAAATTATTAAACGAAAAAGGTGAATTTATTAGTGAAGAAAATGGGCAAGAAATTTTGCGTTTAGCCGAAAATTCAGATTTTAATTATGCTGAAGTAAATGATTTAGGAAATTATACAGTTAATAATGATTTTATAGACCAACATTTCAATAAAATATTAGAATTACCTTACGTAGATATTGAGGCGATTAGCAACGCTAATTTCACAATTGTGATTGACGCCATAAATTCAAGTGGAGGAATTGTAGTGCCAAATTTGTTGCAACGATTAGGTGTAAAAAACATTACGGTAATACATGGCGAGCCAAACGGAAATTTTGCGCATAATCCTGAACCGTTGCCGGAACATTTAACTGATTTAAGTAAAGAAGTTTTAAAACAAAAAGCGCATTTGGGTATTAGTATAGATCCTGATGTAGATCGTTTGGCGTTTGTTTGTGACAATGGTGAAATGTTTGGAGAAGAGTATACCTTGGTTGCAGTTGCAGATTATATTTTACAAAAAAATAAAAATGCTAATACAGTTAGTAATCTCTCAAGTACAAGAGCTTTGCGTGATGTTACAGAAGCTAATGGCGGAAGTTATTCAGCTTCGGCAGTTGGCGAGGTTAATGTGGTAAAAATGATGAAAGAAACTAATGCAGTAATTGGAGGTGAAGGAAATGGAGGAATTATTTTGCCTGAACTTCATTACGGAAGAGATGCTTTGGTTGGGATTGCAATTTTTTTAACTCATTTGGCAAAATTCGGCAAATCGATTTCAGAGTTACGTAAAACATATCCTAACTATTGTATATCAAAAAATAAAATTGAATTAACACCGCAAATTGATGTTGATAAGGTATTAGGGGCTGTAAAAGAAAAATATAAATCTCAACCTGTTAACACAGTAGATGGTGTAAAAATTGAGTTTGATAAAGAATGGGTTCATTTGCGTAAAAGTAACACCGAGCCAATCATTCGAATTTATAGTGAAAGTCAATCAATAGCAACTGCAGATATTCTTGCAAATAAAATTATTGCAGATATAAAGGCAATTATTGAAAATTAAAATAACTAATAAGAAGCTAATGAAAGTATATTTAGATAATGCAGCTACAACCAAGTTAGATGAAAATGTTTTAAACGCAATGATGCCTTTAATGCGTGAAGATTTTGGTAATCCTTCATCTATACATGGTTTTGGAAGAAAAACCCGAACGTCAATTGAAACAGCGCGTAAAACAGTTGCAAAATTATTGAATGTTACGCCTGCCGAGATATTTTTCACTTCAGGAGGTACTGAAGCAGATAACATGGCCATAAACCAATCGGTTGCAGATTACGGTATACAACACATAATTTCTAGCCCAATAGAACACCATGCTGTAGAGCACACAATTAAGGTGCTTGAAAAAAACGGTAAGGTTAAAGTTAGTTGGGTTAAAATAGATAATAAGGGAAATATAGATCTTGCTGATTTGGAGAATTTATTGAAAAACAATTCACGTAGTTTAGTTTCTTTAATGCATGCAAATAATGAAATAGGCACTTTGTTACCTTTAAAAGAAGTAGGCGATTTATGTGAAAAATATAATGCAATTTTTCATAGTGATACTGTTCAAACCATGGGTCATTATGCAATGGATTTGCGCGAGTTAAAGGTGCATTTTGTAGCTTGCGCGGCACATAAATTTCATGGTCCTAAAGGCGTTGGTTTTTTATATGTTAATCATCAATGTAAAATTACACCGTTTATTCATGGCGGAGCGCAGGAGAGAAACATGCGTGGAGGAACCGAAAATGTATATGGAATTGTTGGATTGGCAAAAGCCTTAGAAATTTGTTTTGATGAAATGGAAGCGCATCAAGCACACATCAGAGGTTTAAAAAATTATATGCGCGAAGAACTTTCGAAAAATATTCCAGAGATAGAATTTAATGGAGAAACTTCTGATGAAAAATCACTTTATACTGTATTAAATTGTTGTTTTCCGGCACATCCCGATGGAGAGATGTTATTGTTCAATCTAGATATTTTAGGAATTGCAGCTAGTGGAGGAAGTGCTTGCAGCAGTGGTAGTAATCAAGGTAGTCATGTGCTTAGGGGAATTCGCACAAATATGGAACGACCATCGGTTCGATTTAGTTTTAGTAAATACAATACAAAAGAAGAAATTGATTTTGTATTAAATAAACTTTATGAATTATTTAAAAATCCTGTAAAATAAACATTAAACCAGTATAATTATGAGCGATATAAATTCAGTATTAGAAAATGCAAAAACATCAATGGATAAAACCATTAGTCATTTAGAAACCGAATTACAAAAAGTTAGAGCAGGAAAGGCAAGCCCCGCAATGCTTGAGAGTGTAATGGTTGATTATTATGGCAGTATGGTTCCGTTAAGTAACACAGCTAGTGTAAATTCTCAAGATTCTCGTACTTTGGTTATTCAGCCCTGGGAGAAATCGATGTTAACACCAATTGAAAAAGCCATCCAGGCGGCTAATCTTGGGTTTAATCCACAAAATGATGGCGTAATTATCCGAATAATGGTACCACCGTTAACCGAAGAGCGTCGTAAGCAACTAACTAAAACCGCTAAAAGTATTGGTGAAGATGCAAAAGTTGGAATCAGAACTGTTCGCAAAGATAGCATGGAGCAAATAAAAAAATTACAAAAAGATGGAGTGCCCGAAGATGAGGCTAAAGGTGCAGAAAGTAAAATTCAGATTTTAACCGATAATAGTGTTTCAAAAGTTGATAAGCATATTGAGCAAAAAGAAAAAGAAATAATGACTGTTTAAATGGTAATTAAACTAAAAAACCCCTCGCAATTTGAGAGGGGTTTTTTGTTAATTAAAATTGTAGGTTGGTATTATATATTAATATTTTTAGTAACTGCAATAATTTAATTAACCAAAAAAGAATTACGCTAATTTAACATTAACCGCATTTAATCCTTTTTTTCCTTCTTGAATTTCAAACACAACTTCGTCGTTTTCGCGAATTTCTTCTTTAATTCCAGATACATGCACGAATACTTCTTTTCCGGTTCCTTCTACTTTAATAAAACCGAATCCTTTTGTTTGGTTGAAAAACTTTACTGTTCCTTTTTCCATTTTTTTATTTTTTTATTTTCCCTTTTTAATTTATTTGTTAAAACAGTTTTGAGAAAAAGGGTGTGACCCAAACCTGTTTATATTTTTTCTTGTGTTATTTAGCCTCTTTTAAATTAACTATAAATTTTAATGTTACATAAAAATTAACTTACCAGCAATCTTAAAATGAAAATCAAATGTGTTAATTGAAATTTTTGCAAAGAGGAAAAAAACTAATCGAATGATATATAATTTATTTATTTAAGTGTTTAACAAATGTATTGTAAAATGGTTTGATTTGCAAGCCTTATTTTAATAATGCTTGCTTATTTGGTAATAAAATTTAGAAATGCAGTGTAATTTTATTTTTTTATAGGTTGTATTTATTGATTTTTCTTGTTTTCTGAGGTTTTAAATAGCTATTTTATTTGTTAAAGCT
Source organism: Bacteroidia bacterium (assembly GCA_044344665.1). Lineage (GTDB taxonomy): Bacteria > Bacteroidota > Bacteroidia > B-17B0 > Aurantibacillaceae > Aurantibacillus. Next base: position 75,328 of record JBIJCO010000001.1, read on the forward strand.
ATAAAATGTAGCAATAATATACTACTTTATGTAGTAGTTTTGACTTTATAAAATTTAAAAATCATGAGAATAACTAAAAAAGTAAACAGGTATTTTAATATGATTGAGAATATTAAATACGACAATGAACACGGGGGAGACTATGCATACATTCAATACATGGCATACTCCAGAGAACTTATAAAGTTACTGAGAAATACAGGTAAAGTTGAAAGGCAATTAGAATTAATTGAGGCAACAAACTGGTTGTTTAATGAGTGTTTAACTACAAGATTTTCTCACACAAACAAAATTGTGTTTGATGATAAAATGAGGCAAACCAAGGAAATTTTTAATTTGATAAAATTTAAGTTAAATAAAACTGAAACCAATTCATTGTACGGAACTACATCAACGCATATTCAAGCAGCTTAAATAAGCAGTTATGTTTAATGTAACCAAAGTCAAATACACAACAAATTAATTTACGGCTTTGTATTTAAAAAAGAAGGCAAATGGAGTGATACCGACATTCTTTTTGAAAAATCTTACAAAATAAGAATTATCAATATAGCCTAATTCTTTACCAATTTGAGTGCCAGTTAACTTGGAATAAATTAACATTCTTTTTGCTTCAAGGATAATTCTTTCACATATTAATTGTGTACTAGTTTTTCCAATACAACTTTTCGTAACTCTATTTAGGTGTTTTTCTGTAATATTTAATTTGAACGGATAGTCTTAAACAAACTTATCACTTCTAAAATTCTCTTCGATTAAATCTTCACATTGTTTTAGTTTTATCAAATATGTTTGGTTGTTAATATTTTCTAAAGTGTTTTTTTCTCTTGAAATTTCAATTTATACTAACACGATTATCGCTTGGATTTTTTCCCATTAAAAAAAATCATTATTTACAAACTCTTTAACTAATTCATTCATTACAAAATTGATTTTGTTTAGTTGCTTTTCTTTTAGTTTAAAATATAGTGTTCCTTGAAAAGAATTTTAAAAATGAAAATCTTTAATGCTTAATGAAATAAATTTCTTGTCAAAGAACGCTTTTGAATGAAAAAAGATAAATCCCTCAACATCATCTGACAATTCCCGATAATGCATTTGCCCGGGTTTTAATACAAATAATGCTCCATTTTCAATTTTGAATGTTTCAAAATCTACCTCGTGTTTACCTTTTCCTCGAGTAAATAGAATTACTAGAAAAAAATCATCTTTATGCGTGAAATAAATAAAATGATGATTTTAAACATGCTCACTTAAAAAGTTAGTATAAAAATCTACTTCATTTTTTGCAAGTTCAAATTTATTGATGGTCTATATGGACAAATTATTTTTCATAATCAAACAAGTAAAATGTCTTAATACTGCTATTAATGATCTGATATCATATGGCATTCTCGTTTTCAGTAGTTAACTTTGAAATATGAAAAGTAGTAATAAAAGGAATAATTTTATTCTGGATGTATTAAATGAAAAATGTCCTAAATGCAGTCAAGGATATGTTTTTAAACAAAATGTGAGCCTATTAAAATTGCCTATCATGAATGATGAATGCGATAAATGCAAATATCGTTATGACAGGGAGCCTGGATATTTTTTAGGAGCAATGTATATAAGTTATGGATTTGCGGTATTACAAGGCCTGATTACATTTTTAATTTTGCACTATTCATTTCCATTTCTTACTACATTATGGGAAGCAATAATAGTAGTATTTGTTATAATTATTTTTGGAAGAAAAAACTACAAATTATCTCGGGTGCTTTACATTCATATTTTTCCATGGTAAGATTTATATAATGTAAACTTGTGTGTTAAAAATAATAAAGTAAGTAGGCTGGACTAAACACACTTGCAAGCAAGCACAATTTAAAAAGGCGGGTAGTGTTTTTGCAAACTAGCTTAAATGACAGAAATTTTTAGTTTTCGCGAAAGCAACTAACATAATTGTCTTTAATAAACATTACAGTAGTCCAGTTTTTAAATTACAAACTGTGCTTACTTTCAAACCAATATTTCTAAATATAAATTGATTTCAGCTTTCGTAAAATTTTATTAAATGACATTTAGTAATATAAATATGATGTTAATGGCCAAGCAAGTTAAGAACAAGTTTATAACCCATTTTGTAGGTGCTTGACCAATAGCAGCCACATTATTTGCTATGGTACTTGACATACAAATCCCGAGTTGCCATATGGGCGCATCATTTTTTAGAATGTACATTGCCGCAATTCCACCAAGAATGCTACCAACAAGTATGGTCATGCTTATTATTCCGAAATAACTAAAATTTAGTTTTTTTATCCAATTTTCGTAAGCGGATTGGTGTTTCTCTGTTGATTTAAATGTTGTATCCATAACTTGATAGTTTAATTAATTCATTAATTATTTTATGATTTTTCAGTTACTACATCCAAGTTGAAACAAAAGAATTTAAAGATTTTTTAATTGTTGAAATTGAATCTTCAAATTGTTTAATTTCTTCTCTTAGTATAGAATGATCCTCTACACGCCTTCTGTCAACCGCCACAGTGTTATTTTTAATTTCGTCGTTTAGTAAATGGTTGCTAATATTTACTTCGTGTTTCAATTTTTCAATTGTATTATTTGCAATGATTAATTGATTTTGATGATGCTCAAGATTTGTTAGAATATCTTTTGATGTATTTTTTGAAACAATTTCTTCGAGCCTATGCGTTAAAACCTTAATATCATCTTTGTAAAAAAGAAGTTTATTCATCCACTCGTTATTTTCTTCGTGTTGAACATAAATTTTTTGCGTTTCCATACTTTTTTTCCAAAGGTCGTAATCAAGTCATTGTCGTAAAATGACATCTGTCATTTTTGATAGTTGATTTATATCAGGTTAACGATAATAAAAAAATGGAATGCTCGCCATTGAATTTAATAATTAGCAAGGCTATTTATGACAAAGTAATTTTGCCAAAAGAAAAAAATAAACTTAGTGTATTGAGTTTCCCTGTTACTTATAGGTTTTGGTTAGCGAAGAGGGAGTGCAAATAATAAAGTCACCGCTATCAAACGTTTCTTTATCTAATATAGAATTTTCTTCTTGTTCTGTTGCTGAAATAACCAATACTTTAAGGTTAGGGTTTTGTTGTTTTAAATACCATTCAATAGATTGGTGGTAATTACAGTGGTAAGCTCCGTTGTAATGTATAAAGGTTTTTCCTTTACTCCAGTTTTTTAAAATAAAATTTGCCATAGTAGCATCTTTATATGCCTGAGATTTAGGCAAATTCTCGCCACCATGGCCACCGGCATTTTCAAAAATTTCTTTATAGCATTTTAAATTTCCATCGTATTTAATAGGAAACGGTGCAATCCATTTTTTTGCATCAGAATCTAAACTATCTAAACAAGATTCACCCCTAAAGTAAACCATGTTGGCGTATCGGCGCGGTATATTGGTAGCAATAAATTTTAACTTATTTACTTAGCGATTTCCATTAGGGGCTTATAATCTGTTGGGTAATTAGTCCAAAGTTTTACCTCGTCTTTAAACGTTTTTTCTGATAAACGTCCGCCTAAATATTCGTTAATTGCAATTTGATCATCTGCTTCAAACATTTCGGCTCCTATAATTAAATTTTCTTTTTTTGTGTTGTACAAATCTTGCGTTAATTCTCTTTGCAACCAATGGCAAATAGGGTTGTCATGCAATTCGCCAAAAAGTATAATGTCAGCTTTTGCGGCTTCTTCAAAAAGTTGATTATAAGTTGTTTTCTTTCCTTTAGAATCAAATAATACATATGCATTTTTTTCTATTTTTAAAAAAGTAAAACTCATGCATAGAGTTAATAAAGCTAAAGCAAAAATTTTTTTCATGATTTTAATTTATGTATAAGTGTATTGTTTTTAATATGATAATTTTTAGTTTTTTAAATTTAAACATCGCAAAAATATTACAATTTAAGTTCAAGTTTTGAAATCAATTATAGTTAGTGAAATTAATGAATGGTTTTAAACTGTTGAAAAACATCTTATTGTATTGTCATTAATTAAGTCAATTAAACTAAAAGAGAACTATTTTTTGAAATTCAACAAAGCCTTATTCTTTGGTCATAAAAATATTATTCTGTATTTTTAGTTTGCATCATTTTTTTAACATTTAATGCTTTAAACATGAAAAAATATTTTTTAATTACGTTATTTTTATTTGTGTTTTGTGATTTGATTAAAGCGCAAAATATGTACAAGCCATCTTTATACGAAATTCAAACCCTGCCTTTGTGGGCTCAAAAAATGTATGAAGATTCTCTTGATATTAAACTGGTAGATAAGCTTTACAATGCGTATTATGAAAAAAATAGTTTTGTAAAAACCTATCATACTCAATATTACAAACAATTAAAAAGAGCATTATTATCAAAAAATAAAGTTGAAAAACCAGATCTAAATCAACGTCGTTTAAATCAGGCGCAGACTAAATGGTCTAACTTAGGTGTTGTTCAAAGTCACAAACAAGGTGGCGGGGCAAGTAATGACCAAGCAAATATTTATGCTATTACGCAGTGTTCTGTTAATTCGGCAATAATGTATTTGGGCACAGAAACAGGGCAGGTTTATAAATCAAACAACACTGGTATTTCATGGACTTGTGTATCTATGTATGATGAGTTTCCGGGAGGCGTTACTGCGATAGCTGTTAATCCTATAAACCCTAACGAGGTGTATGCCGGATGCAATTCATATTTAATGAAGAGTATAAATGGCGGTAATTCTTGGACGGCCGTAATTAGTAATATACCAAATTTGAATATTAACGAAATATTAATTGATAGAAGTAATCCGCAACTTGTTTTAGTAGCCACAGATAAAGGACTGTATCGCAGTATTAACGGCGGTGGTGTTTTTACACAACTGTTTAATAACACAAGATGTTACGATGTAAAACAAAATACGGCATCAGCAAATAGTATGTATTTGGTTAAAAATAATCCGGCACAAAATCTATGTGAGTTTTATCGTTCAATGGATGCCGGTGCAACATGGACTATTCAAACTAACGGTTGGCACTATTCAAACGATCCGGCAAGATATGATGGTGGCGCAAGAATAGGAGTTACTCCTGCAAATCCTAATAAAATTTATGTTCATTTAATAGGTGAATCAAAGGCAGGAGACAATGGTTTTATTGGAGTTTACAGAAGTGCAGATGGAGGTCAAACATGGACACTTCCTAATACACCTGCCGGCGGACCCTATTCTAACACTCATTTAAATTTAGCCATAGCCGGAGGCACATCAGGTCATCATCAGGGCTTTTACAATTGTGCTATAATGGTTAGTGCCACTGATGAAAATAAAGTATTGGTTGGCGGAACAAGTTTATGGCGCTCTATTGATGGAGCAGTTTCATTTTCGGCAGCTGCCGGATATAACAATGGTAATTTAAATATGCATGTTGATATGCAAGATTTTAGAGCGTTTGGAAATGGAAAATACTGGATAACTACAGATGGCGGAGTTTATTTTTCTTCAGATTTTTTTACAACGTTGGCAATTCATAAAAATACAGGTATACACGCACAAGATTTTTGGGGCTTTGGCAGCGGTTGGAATAAAGACGTGTTAGTTGGCGGTTTATATCACAATGGTAATTTAGCTTATTACGAAAATTATGGAATAGGTAATTATTTGGAATTGGGAGGTGGTGAAAGCCCAACAGGATATGTTAATCCCGGAAATAATTTAAAAACATGTTTTTCTGATGTGGGTGGAAAAATAATACCAACTACACTCACAGGTTCAGTACAGAGTTTTCCGGTTTCAAAGTTTCCAAACGAAATGTATTATCCTGCCGAATCGAGCGAAATGGAGCATCACCCATCGTATTACAATACGGCGTTTATTGGTAAAGAAAATAAATTATGGAAAACTTTGGATGGTGGCACTACCTATACTTTAATTAATGCTTTCGGAACTGCCACGAGTAATCCTGTATATCAAATAGAAATTTCAAGAAGTAATCCAAATATAATGTATGTGGCGCAAACTAATCCTGCGCAATCAACTAGTTCACTATGGAAAACAACAAATGGCGGTTTAACCTGGAATAGTATAACTCAACCAATCACCAATAATAATGGCAATGTGTTATTGCAATTAGATTACAATAATGCTAATAATTTATGGATTGCTTATCCATATGGGGCTAATGGAACTAAAGTATATAAAACAACAACCGGTGGAGTAACTTGGCAAAATCTTACAACATCTACATTAAATAATCAAGAAGTGCATAGTATTTTATTGGTAAATAAAACAAATGGCGGACTTTATTTTTGTTCTAATAATACTGTTTTTTATAGAAACAATTCAATGGCAGATTGGGATTTAGCAAACGATAGCTTGCCAACCTTTTTTAATAGTAATATTGCCAAGCCTTTTTACCGTGATAGCAAAATTAGAATAGCTTCATACGGAAAAGGAATTTGGGAAAATAAATTTTATGATACTCCTACAGGGCCATCAGCAAAAGCCATGGTTGATAAAGAAAATTTGCTAAAATCATTTTGTGTGTCTGATTCTTTATACTTTGATGATTATTCTGCATTAAATCATAATGGTGCATCATGGTCATGGACTTTTCAGGGTGGAAGTCCGTCAATATCAAATATTAGAAACCCGGCAGTAAGCTATACAGCAAGCGGTACATATAAAGCAAAACTTACAGTAACCGATGTTGCATTAAATACTAGTAGCGATTCTATTTATGTTACCATTAGCATTCCAACTTTACCCACACAAATCAGCGAGAATTTTCAAACAGTTTTTCCTAACGCACCTTATTTTAAAATTGTAAATCCTAACGGTTGTCAATGGGTACAAAACGATTCTGTTGGCGGATATGGTGCAAGCACTAAATCAACTATGTTTGATAATTTCTATTGTTACGGCACTGGCGATAAAGATGATTTAATTGCTTATGTTAATTTCTCTAATCCTTCACAAACCAAACTAACGTTTGATGTAGCTTATGCTATGTATAGTAACGTAAATTCAGATACATTACAAGTTTTAGTGTCTAATAATTGTGGAACAACTTATACTACTGTATACACAAAAGGAGGATCAGTGCTATCAACATCATCTCCACAAACATCTTTTTTTGAACCAACATCTTCTCAATGGCGCACTGACACGGTTGATTTACTGCCTTATTCTGGTTCGCAAAATTTGATGATAGTTTTTAGAAATATTGGTAGATATGGCAATGTATTATATTTAGACAATATTAATTTACCTTCAACACCAATAATAGTAACTGATGTAAATACATCAATTAACGGGGCTAATAATAAAATTGAACTGTATCCGAATCCGGCAGAAAAAAGCGGAAGTATTATGTTCAAGAATTTGCCAAATCAAAAATTTAAGGCTTCCATTTACGATGCAAAAGGAAGCTTAATTGCAAAAAATTTAGCTATTGAAAATAATGTATTGCAACTAAGCAATACCGCATTAAACCCTGGTGTTTATTTGATATGTTTAGAAGGTGAGACGGTTATGTACAACAAAAAAATAATTATTAAATAAATCAAAAATGGTTTAATGTTATTAAATATTTCAAGTTGTATTTTTATCATACCAGATTAATTAATAATAATGTGGATAATTTTATAATTACTTCGTTTATTAATTAGTACAGTTTTCTGCATTTAGCTTTAGTTATCTTTCCATCCATTCCAGTCATCGTGGTCGCCTCTTCGTAAATCTTTTAGCATACTGAGGCCAATAATTCCAGCTAAAATCATACCAACAATTCCAACGGATGAATTTTGTCCCCACAAGGGGTGAATATTATGTATAATCATTTGTGTAGACCCAATTAATAGGGCAGCTACAATTACAGCAGAAACCAATTGTTTGGTTACGCGATTAATAGTATGTACCAACGGATCAATTCCTTTATGACGGAGATCAACTTTAATTTCGCCGGCATTTATTTTTCGCATGGCATTCTTTAAATCGCGAGGAAATTCTTCCATATACATGCCTAATTCGTATATGGAATTAAACGAACGTTTTATAAACTGTAAAGGGTCATAATGCTTAGCAACTAACTTAATTAAAAAAGGTCGCATTAATTTACTCAGATCTAATTCAGAATCTAGTTGTCTGATAACACCTTCTATTGTTACCATTGAGCGTGTTAGAAGGAAAAAATGAGCAGGAACTTTTAACCCGTGTTTTACAATGAGGTCTTTCAGCTCTAACATAATTGTACTAATTTCGTTTTGATGAATTGTATGATAAGTGTAGTTCTGAACAAACTCATTTACATCGTTTTCAAGCTCTCTGTAATTACGAATGATTGTATTGTCTGAAAGTTGTTGAATGGCTTTAATTATTCTTCTTACATCTTTGGCGTGGATAGCTAAAAATAAATTTCCAAGTGCCTCCAGGTCTTTACGAATAATGTTTCCCATCATGCCATAATCTAAATAGCATATGGTGTTTCCGGGCAAAACTAATAAATTACCCGGATGTGGATCGGCATGAAAGAAACCGTAATTAAATATTTGTTTAAAATAAGATAAGGCTAATCTATGAGCAATAATTTTACTATCGTAGCCATTTGTTTTTAATTTGAATGCATCAGAAATTTTAATACCCTCAATGTACTCCATTGTAATAATTTTTGAAGTAGTGTATTCTGAATAAATTTTAGGAGAATGTATATATCCCTCGTTGGTTTGATCTTTTAAAAAATTAGCATGGAAACGTTGAATATTTATTGATTCATGAATAAAATCAAGTTCCTTTAAAATACTTTCTTCAAAATTTTTCACTAAGCCTAATGGGTCAAAGCTTTTTAATGATGGAATTCGTTTACTAAAAACATCGGCCAGATAATACATAACTTTAATATCTGACTGAATTATTTCTTCGATGCCGGGTCTCTGAATTTTTACAACTATTTTTTCTCCGTTTTTTAAAACCCCTCTGTGAACCTGAGCCATAGATGCAGATGCAAAGGCTGTTTTTTCAAAATCAGAAAAAAGTTGACTAGTTGTTTTTCCTAATTCTTTTTCTAATACTTCAATAGCTTTATCTCCGGCAATGGGTGGAACACTGTCTTGTAATTTCTCTAATTCAAAAATTAGTGGGGTTGGAATTAAATCAGGGCGGTTACTTAGTATTTGTCCAAACTTAACAAAAGTGGGTCCTAAATCTTCGCATGCCAATCGAATTTTTTCCCATTTACTTAAGGTTAAAGCTCTTTGATAAGTGTGTTTAGGGATTAATTTTCTAATAAAATTAAATCGTTTTTTTTCGTTTAAGTAGGCTACTAAATCTTCAAATCCGTATTTAAGAAAAATACTGATGACTTGATTATAGCGTTTTAAGTGCGAATAGCGTTTAGAAATGTTTTCTAGCAACCCCATTTACTTATTAATTGTTTCCAGATTTATTATTTTGGCTTCGGCAAGTGCAAGTTCTTTTTTTACGATTTCAATTTGAGATTGTAAGTTCATGATTTCGTCGGTGTTTGCAATTTTCATTTTTTGATACATTTTTAAAGCAGTTTCTTCAATTTTAGTTTCAATTTCATCTTTAAGTTCAACGGCTTTTTTAAGAATTTTTTCTGTTAACTCTTCTTCATTGTTATCGGTTAAATCGTTATACAGGTCATTTAATTTATCTTTCCCTTTTTTTGTCATATCCGAAACTTTTGCCATTATTTTTTCATCTTTGGACATCATGTAAAGGCTGGTAGTTAGGCTAATCAGCTGTAATAAATTTTTAGCTTTCATATTTTAAGATTTAATTTCTAAAGGTTTGCATTGCAAATAAACTGCTAACCTATAGTTGATTTAATGAGATGAATCACGTTATAGGTTGATGTTAAGCATTACTTGCTGTTTCTTTTAATTTTAAAATTGTGTGAGATGAAATTAGCTGATATACCAATTACGGAGATTATGACAAAGGAGGTTGTGTCGGTAGCGCCCAATCAGAAATTAATTGATGTGAAACATATTTTTGAGAAAAAAAAATTCCATCATCATGTGCCTGTAACCGAAAATGGTATGCTTAAAGGAATGATAAGTTTAACTGATTTTTTGTATGCCATAAAAAATGCTTCGCTTGATGATAACGAAGTTATTTACCACACACTTTTGGTTAAAGATGTTATGAGGGAACACCCGGTTAGTGAACCAATATCCTCAAGTTTAAGAGACTTAACTGAAATTTTAGCTAAAGGAGAAGTGCATGCTGTTTTGATTTGCGACAAAGGAGTATTAAAGGGGATAGTTTCTACTGCAGATGTAATAAAATATTTTTTAAAAATAAATAATTAAGTTAATCTTAGGTTTAAAAAAGGCAATAACCAATTATAATTTTAAATCTCTTTTTTAATTGGCCATTTAATAACAAATCGTAAACCGTTATCGTTAAAATAGTCGAAACTACCTTTTAGTTGTTTAACGAAGATATTGAACAATTTAAAGCCCAGCGACTTTGTTTTTTTAATATCAAAATCTTCAGGAAGACCAGTTCCATTATCAGAAATAACTAAAATATTGTTGTTTTCGTCTCTTGTTAAAGCAGATTTTAAAACGCCGTCTTTAAGATCTTTAAACGCATATTTAAAGGCATTAGTTACTATTTCATTAACTAATAGAGCAAGCGATACTGCACTTTTACTTGAAATAAATATTTTATCCAATTCAAAAATAAGTTTAACAGCTTTATCTTTACTGTAAAATTTAGCAATGGCAGTAATTAAGTCTGTTAAATATTCGTTTAAATCTATATTGGCAAAAGACTCTCCTCTATACATTTTATCGTGTATGAGTGACATGGCAGCAATTCTGTTTCTTATTTCGATAAACTGACCAGCTAATTTTTCATCATTGAGGGTGTCTTTTTGCATTTCAATTAAGCCGAGCACCAAGGTTAAATTATTTTTTACTCTATGATGGATTTCACCCAATAAAGCTTCTTTCTCTATTAAAGATTCCTGAATTTTTAACTCGTCAAATTTTTTGTTAGTGATGTCAATACCATAACCAATCATAAATTTAAAATCTTGATTGTCATAAACAGGGTAATATTTTCTCGCTTTATATATTATATTACCGTTGGCATTTTTTGATTGATCTTCGAAGTCTTGTGAAATACCAGTTTTTTTTGCTGTTTCAAAAATTTCTCTCCTATGCACGGCGATTGAGTTATCTATATTTTTTAACTTGCAGTAATCAAAATCGTCTTTGCCAATCATGAAATTCCTAACTTCCTCGTTTTTTATGGCAATAGAATTAATAAACATATACTGATGCTTTTCGTTAAACACCACAATGTCTATGGGTATATTTGAAAAAATAGACTCGTAAAATAATTTTTGTTCCTCAATTTTTAAACCTTTTTCTACAACTTCATTAGTTCGTTCTTTTACTTGATTTTCCATGTCAAACGAATATGACAAAAGACTGTCTCGCATATTAATTAAGGCATGGCCTAAAACATCATTCTCTCCAAGTTTAATATAATTTGCAGTTAAATTTCCTTTTTCTATTTCGTTGGCAAATGCTGATGTTTTTTTGAAACTTTCAGATAACTTGTTAACTGAAATAGCCATTTCACCAATGACGTTTTTTTCGATTTCTAATTTTTCAAAAGTTAGTTCTCCCCTAGACAGTTTTTCTATAATTTCTTTCATTTTTAAAACTGGCTTATTAATATTAACTGAAATAAAATAAATTGCAATAATTATAAAGAATAACATACCAAATGAGGAGATAACTAGGGTAAGTATTATTATTTTTGAGTCTTCCTGTAAATCTTGCTTTAGCTTATCTGCTTGTTTTTTGTTTTGAATAACAACATCGGTTAACCGTTTAAGAATTGATTTTGATTTTGGAATAATTTCTTCTTCGATAATTTCTTCCGCTCTAAATTTCCGAGACGGATTTTCGTAGTCTTCAAAATTCCGTAAGAGTTGCATTATTTTTCGCTGAGACTGAACTAAGGTTTCAAAATCCATAAAAATGGGTAGAATACTATCTGAATTGAAAACAATTTTAGAATTATTTCTTTTAACAGAGCTCACAAAATCTTTAATTTTTTTTCTTATTTCTAGGTATCTAAACCTATGCAAAGAATCTAAACTTTTTTTGTCATCGATATTATTTGGTAAATGAACCCAATTAGTGGCGTACATTTTAGATTCTATTAATATATCACACAACTCATCCAATTCATCTACATATGGATTTATGGATTCGGTAATTTTTTCGAGGTTTTCGTTTTCTCTTTGAATAAGGTAGTAATTGAAAGCTGTATTTAAAAAAACAACGGTTACAATTGCTGAAAATACAAAAGTGATTTTAGGAAATCCGGTTAATATCAAATTCTTTTTTTGCTTCATTATTATACCCGAAAATGTTTTTGGTAAATGCTCATAAACATTAAGATGTAGCAAATATATAAATATTATAATTGGCTCATCATGACCTTTGTTAGTTTATTTTTTCTAATTTCATGCCCGTGAAAAAAATATTTTTTTTAATTGTTTTATTAATTCCAATTTTAATACAATCTCAAACAGACACACTTGTTATTAAAAACGATAGTACAGATTACTATGACATGAGTCTTGAGCAATTACTTAAATTAAAAGCTCATGGGGTACCATCCGAACTTGAGGCTTTTATTAATAGTTTAATTACGGTAGCCTCTAAAAAACCCTTAAGTGTTCGTGAGTCGCCAAGTATTATTAGTTTAATTACTGAAGATGAAATAAAAAGTTCTGGAGCAAGAGATTTAATTGATGTGTTAAGATTAGTACCTGGAATTGATTTTGGGGCTGATATTGAAGGTGTTGTAGGGCTTGGTATGCGTGGTAACTGGGCACATGAAGGAAAAATTCTTGTTTTGTTGGACGGTCAGGAAATGAATGAAATAATTTCTGCAACCACAACATTTGGTAATCATTATCCTGTTGAGCAAATAAAAAGAATTGAAATTATTAGAGGTCCGGGTTCTGCTATTTATGGAGGATATGCCGAGTATGGTGTAATTAATATTATTACCAAGCAAGCAGAAGACATTAATGGTTTAATTATTTCAGGAACATATGGGCAGATGGAAAAAGACTTTGGACGAAGGAACTTAAATTTATTGGTAGGCAGAAAGATAAATGATTTTAGTTTTAGTTTATCAGGGCTTATTGGTCAAGGTCAACGAAGCGATCAAATTTATACAGATTATTCTGATACGAGTTATTCTATGGCAGGAAGTTCAAACTTAAATCCGAACTACGTTAATTTAGCAGCGAGTTATAAAGATTTAAGTTTCCGCGCCATCGGAGATTTCTTTAAAACAACTATGCAAGATGGTTATGGTGATGTTATAAAGCAAGGAGCTGTGCCAACAAGTTTTAATGCAGTCTTTTCGGAATTAAAATATGTAAAACAGCTTAATAAAAATTTTAATATTTCAACAAGGGTAAACTACAAAAATCAAACACCTTGGAAGTCTGGCGGGTACGATTTTGAAAGCGAATACCATGTAAACGCTGGAAGGTTAATTGAAAATATAACGGCTAATTACAGCACAAACAGATATGTAAATTTTATTTTTGGTGCTGAGTGTTATCAGGATAATGCGATTGATAAAACTGATTCTGGTTATTTTTCGAATGGTGAAAAAAAGGTAAACTATCAAAATTATGCCGGTTTTGCTCAAGGATTAATTAAAACTAAACCCGTAAATTTTATTTTGGGCGCTCGCTTTGATTACCACAGTGCATTTGGTGACGCCTTTGTTCCAAGAGTTGGATTAACCAAAAAATACGATAGGTTTCATTATAAGATTCTATTCAGTCAGTCATTTAAGTCTCCTTCAATTGACAACATTAATTCTGCTGATTCTTTAGGAATAAAACCTGAATACACAAATGTTTTTGAGATTGAAGCAGGTTTCAGAATCACAAGAAAATCATTTGTATCTTTTAATTTTTATGATATTAATACCAATCAACCTATTGTATACTACACGTCTATGGATAGCAGTAATACCGATTACTATTCTAATTTCGGTCGTTCTGGAACAAGAGGATTTGAATTTGAATATAGGTATAAAGAAAAATGGGGTTTTCTGAATTTTAACTACGCATATTATGATGCCGAAAATAAATCTTCTGTTGATTTATACTTAACCAAAGACCCAAAATCTTTACTAGCGTTTGCCAATCATCGTTTAAATTTTCATGTTAGTTGGAATGTAAATAAGAATTTATCATTAAATAGTTCTGCTTCATATTACGGAAAAAGATGGGCTGTTGCTGGCATAGACACTTCCGGAATGTCAATTAAAGAACTAGTTGACCCTATGTTGTTACTTAATTTTTTTATTAGATATGAAATGCCTTTAAAAGGTTTAAATATTGGCATTGGTGTTTATGATGTGTTAAATGATAACCTAAAATTTATACAACCTTATGACGGGGGCCATGCTCCTTTGCCTGGACCATCTAGAGAATTTGTGTTTCGTTTACAATATAATTTAAGTTTTAAAAAATCAACTAATTGAATAAAATCGGTTACATATTTTTTAAAATGAAAAAGCTAAGTTTATTGGTTTTGATTTTAGTTGTTGGTGTTAACATTAAAATGAAAGCTCAGCAAAAAGACTACAAGGCTTACTCGCTTTATGTTTATAATTTTATGAAATATATTGAATGGCCTGAGGAAGAGAGCAAAGGCGATTTTATTATTGGAGTATTTGGCGAATCTCCAATAAATTCTGAATTAAAAAATCTGGCTTTAAATAAGAAATTGAAAGGAAGAAATATTGTTCTTCGAAAATTTAATTCTCCTGAAGAAATTAACACTTGTCATCTGTTGTATGTTACTGCATCAAACAACAAATTAATAAAGAGTATCAATGTTCAATTTAAAGATAAGTCTACACTAATAATTGGTGAGCGCGAAGGTGGCGTATATAGTGGGGCTGCGTTAAGTTTTTTTATTTCGGACGAAGACGAGTTAAATTTTGATATAAATAAAAAAGAACTAGAAAATCATCGCCTTAAAATTGCAAGCTCTTTGGTTAATTTAGGACACGTTGTTAAGTGATTTTTTTGTAAAAAGTAAATAGGTTGTTGCATCTATGTAGTTTTTAATTCACTGAGCTTTTTTTTATTTTCAGTTTGTTTTGAAAAGTTATTTATCTTTTGATTTCTTTACCTAATAACTATTTTTGGATTTGTTTGTATTTATGGCGTCTATTAAATTAGTTGTAATCATTTTGTTTCAAAATTTCTATGCAGGAGTGAATAAAAAAAGCCACGTTAACGTGGCTTTTTTTAGTGTGTTTATTTCTTAAATTAATTTTTAATAACTCTGTATGTTCGGATTCCATTTTGTCCTTTAATGGTTAGGTAATACAAACCATCAGATAGGACTTGTGTATTTAATAATCCTTCGTTAACAATTATCTTTTCAGTAATTAATTGTCCAAGGCAATTATATAAACTAACCAAAACATTACTATTTGATTTAATATGTAACTCGTTTATAAATGGATTAGGATAAATTAATGCATTTGGTTCTAATGATGTATTATCAATCAATGCTGTGCAAAGTGATACAGACTGAGTTATAATAGTGTTTGCAGAACAATTACCATTATTTCCTGTAATAGTATATGTTGTAGTGGTAGTAGGAGATACAACAATAAATGGTGTAGTTGCTCCTGTATTCCATGAGTAACTTGTAGCGCCACTTGCACTTATTGTAGAAGAATTACCTGTACAAAGTACACTAGAATTACTAATTGCGGTAATGGTAGGATTCGCATTTACAACTATTGCAACAGTTTTAGTGCCATTACAACCGCTAGAAGAACCTGTTACAGTATAAACTGTTGATGAAGCCGGACTAACATTAATGTTGGCTCCGTTTCCGCCAGGATTCCAAGTATATGTTGAAGCACCGTTAGCGGCTAAAGATGAGCTTTGTCCGGCGCAAATAGTTGCCGGCAATGCGTTAGCTGTAATAACAGGAATAGGATTTACATTTATAGCAATTGTGTTAGAACCAGAACATCCAGCATTGAAGCCGGCGACTGTATATGTTGTATTTACAGTTGGACTAACAGCAATAGATGAATTATTAGATCCTGTATTCCAAGTATAAGTGCTTGCACCGCTTGCTGATAAATTTGCGCTTGACCCTGAGCAGATTGTACTTGTTGTTGTTGTAATATTAATGGTTAAACCAGTTCCAATTGTAACACTTACAGTTTTTGTATTCGAACATCCTAAAGAATTACCAGTTACAGTATAAATGGTATTAATTACAGGGCTAACTGTAATTGATGAATTTGTGCTTCCGGTGTTCCATGAGTAAGATGTTGCTCCACTTGCAGATAAAGTTCCTGTCCCACCTGAGCAAACAGTTGCATTATTAACAGAAACAGTTGGTGTAGTGTTTACTGTAACTTGCGTTGTTTGCGTTGAGCTACAACCAACAGTGTTTGTTCCGGTAACAGTATAAACTGTTGACGTTAACGGATTAATTGAAATTGTAGGAGCTATGGCACCCGTATTCCATGTATAGGTATTAGCTCCGCTCGCTGCAATTACAGTTGAATTACCCGAACATAAGGTTGCAGATAAAATTGAAATGATTGGTTTAGGTAATACAAATACAGTTAATGTTTTTGCAGAAGAACAAGCTCCATTAAACCCGTTAACAGTGTAGGAGGTTGTTGTAGTTGGATTCACAGCAGCACTTGCAGTTGAAATTCCCGTATTCCATGAATAAGTTGTTGCTCCGCTAGCATTTAATATAGCTGTTACACCATTGCAAATGGTTGCATTGTTAGCAGCTACCGTTGGTGTACTTGTAACATTAACTGTTGATGTTTTGATTGAATTGCAACCTGCAGAAGTTCCGGTTACTGTATAAATAATACTTGCAGTAGGGGTAACAACAATACTTGTTGTTGTAGCGCCAGTGTTCCATAAATAACTGTTTGCGCCACTAGCAGTTAGTGTTGCTGAAGAACCAGAGCATAAACTCGCATTGTTAACAGTAATTACAGGGCTAGGATTTACTGTTACTGTTGATGTTTTAGAAGATGAGCAAGTTCCGTTAAAACCTATTACCGTATAAATTGTAGTAACAGTTGGAGAGACAGAAACAGAGCTTGTTGTTGCGCCAGTATTCCAAGAATAAGTGTTTGCACCGCTAGCTGTTAATGCAGTTGAGTTACCACTGCAGATTGTGCCTGAATTTACAGCAACTGTAGGAATTGAGTTTACATTTATATTGGTTGTAGTTGTGCCACTGCAAGAACCATTTGAGCCAGAAACAGTGTAAATAGTTGTGGCAGTTGGAGAAACTATAGCTGAGTTACCATTTGTATTTCCTGGATTCCATGTGTAATTTACCGCCCCGCTAGCTGTTAGTGTTGCAGAATTTCCAGAACAAATTGTGGACGAATTTACCACAATTGGTATGGTTGCACTAACTATTACATTTGTGGTGAAAGTATTTACACAAGTACCTGTTTTTCCGGTTAACGTATAAATAGTTGTTGCAGTTGGTGAAACCACAGCGGTTGCACCAGTAATTGCACCCGGATTCCATGAATAAGTTGTTGCAGAACCGCTTGCATTAAGTGTAGTAGAGGTACCGGCACAAATCGTGGCAGAGTTGGCACTTAATGTAAATGAACCCGAAATGGAGAAAAACTGATTGTTATAATTATTTGTCATGTTTGGATCTATTGATCCATTTGGATTGAAAACACCTACATTATAAACATGTGCAGCATTAGATAAATTATTTATTTGAGGCATTGAAATTGTGAGTGATGCGTTTGGCGCAATGTTTCCCGACCAAGAATACGTTTGTGTATTAACACCATCAACATTATATGTATACGTAGCTGATGTAATTGCATTCGATCCCATATTTTTTATCGCAACCGTTGGTGTAATAAAGTTATTACATGTAATGGCTTGCGAATAGGTAGGGCTTACCACATATAATATAGCAATGTCATTTATTACTGTTGGCAAATTGCAAACGGTTGAGGTTAATAATGAAGCTCTCATTGGTGAATTGGTCATAATTAATTGGGCTCGCATTTTTTGATCTTTCGAAAACATATACATACAGGCATCGTTAGTATAATCCATATAATTCATTGTCATTTCACCGGTTGTGTTCCCCGCGCAGGTTCCAAGTTTATAAGGATGAACAGGGCAATTATAATTAGCAGTTTGTGCTGGAGGAGTATCGTTACAATAGTCAGTAGCACAGGTGCCATCACCCCATATGTGCCTTAATCCCATCCAGTGACCAATTTCGTGAGTTGCTGTTCGGCCCTTATTATAAGGAGCTCCGCTAACAGCTGTTCCAATGCTGCCAAAAGTTGTATTACGCATAACCAAACCATCGGTAGTTGCCGAACCATAAGGAGCTGGTAATCCTAATAAACCTGATGTTCCAGGATTAGGAAATGTTGCATATCCTAAGACACCTCCGCTGATTGAACAAACCCACATATTCATATATTTATTTGGATCCCAAATACTATTTGGTTTAATAGTAGCATCAATATAAGTTGTAGAATAAGGTGGTGCTGTCCAGCCCTTGCTTGTTCTGTTAATTCTGTCAATACCCGGCTCTGCCATTACACCACCAGTTGGGTTGACAACAGCAAGACAAAAGTTAACCTGAAATTTCCCTAAAAATGGTTTAAAAACTGCTGGAATCAGGTTTGTATCAGGATTAGTTCCATTAAAATCTTTATTTAAAATATTAATTTGATCTTGGATTTGAGCAGCATTAAGATTACCACCAGTTGTAGCAGTAGGACTATTAAGGGGTTCATTATTATGAATTACATGCACAACAACAGGAATATTGTATACAGACAACACAGAACTACTCTGGCCGCCGTTTTTTCCACCTGCAGGTGTAATATTTTGCACCCATGTCTCAAATTGTTGAGGCAATATTCCCGTTCCGCAACCTCTGTTCTGAAGGTTAATAGTAGTTGGGTTGTTTGTTACCTGAGCATTTTTATTATTTTGAGCATTAAAGAAACTCAATGTTCCTAGGGTAAAAAATGCAAACGCTAGCTTGTAATTTATATTCATTTTTCTATTGATTTTTTAAAAAGAGAAAGATAAAAAAAGTTAATTAGTTTATCAACGTTTTTTTAGACCCAGTCGGAATTAATAAATGTGCAATCTTTTGTTTAACCAATTATAAATTTCTTTGTAAAATAGATGGTTTTGCGTTTGAAAACTATTTTTTGTTTTTTGGCATGTGTTTTTGCGCCAACTGAAACATACTGTCAATTATTGGAAGTAATGTTTTGCCGTATGGTGTAATTTTGTATTCAACCCTTGGTGGTATTTCCGGATAAATAATTCTTTCAATTATTTCATCTTTTTCCAATTCTTGTAGTTGATTCGTTAAAGTTTGTTTACTTATTTCTGTTATATTTTTTAAAAATAAACTATAACGGTTTCTGTTCGTTCGTATCATATAAATAATACTTGGTTTCCATTTTCCTCAAATTATATTTAAACATTGATGAAGCTAAAGCCCATCAATTAAAGACTACACTACCTTTTTATAAATCGAGAAAATCAATGGAACTATTTTCTTCAATAAAGGATGTAGAGTTTTAAAATAAAATTTGCAATAAGTTTCTTGATAACATTAATCGTTTGTAATTAGTTAAGTTAGAAGTCTTTCCTAATGTGTTATTTCAAATACAAAGGTTTAATGTTTTTGTTTGATTCAAAAGTTTTAAAATTAGTTAGTGGATGTGGTATTAAGAAATAAATGACAATAATCTACATCTTAATTACGCTAAAAAAACTAAATCTAAAAAAAATAAAACATAAAGTAAATTATTTTTTAAAGAAAAAACGAGCCAAGTTTCGAATCCGTTTCTGTTTTTTAACAACAACTAGAATCAGGATAATAAAAAATCTGTAACAATTTTGTTAAGGGTTTTTAAGCTGCGGACTTCACAGACAAAATCTCGAACCAATTGCTAAAAGACATTGAAATACTATCTAGTTTAAAATGCTACATTTTAGAGCATCAGTGCAATTAAATATTTTAAAGCTTAGACCCATTAATAATTTTCGAATTAAAGACCTATGAATTTACTTTATTGCCTTATTAAAAATCACTTCGCATCTATGATCCGATTTATTACTGCATTTTGTAAAATACAACATAAAGAAAAATTCACGAATATTTTTATTATTGTATTAAAAATTAATTTGCTTCAGGTCCAAAATTTTGATCAGAATTCATTAAAGAATTAAATAAATCTTTAAAACTTACGCCTTGTACTAAATTATTTTTACTTAACAAAGAATGCTCGGATAAACCATGCAATACGAATTCCATTAATACAAATTTCTCTGCTTCTTTCGCGCTAGGGTGGTATTTTTTTACGAGGTTTTCTAAGCCATCAACAATAGATAAGGCTGATGAATAAACCTTATCGTTTTCATTTTCTAATAAATCTAAAACATTGGTTTGTGAAAACCAGTTAATGATAGTGAAATACTCAAAGTTTTCTTTTTTTCTTTTTAATTTTACCGGGTCAGGAAAATATTGAATAAATGTATTTCTAATAGCTAAACCGATAAGGTTTTGTGCAATAATTGCAGGACCTTCTTGCTCGCCTTCATACACCAATTCAATTTTACCATTTATTGCTGGAACTGCTGAATATAAATCTGCAAGTCTTGCAAAAGAGTAAGGGATATTATTTTTTAAAAAGCGCAATTCAGCGGCACTTATTAAACTTTCATAAGCACTTATGGTTAAACGCGCACTCACACCACTTTTTGCATCTACAAATTCACTGTCACGAGCTTCTATTGCAATTTGTTCAACAAGTGTTTTAAGTATTTCAGGAACTATAATTTCTTTTTGAAGACTATTAAGTTTTGCCTGATTTTGAGTTATTTGTTTTGAATATTCAATTGATTTTGGATAATGCGTTAAAATTTGCGATCCTATACGGTCTTTTAACGGTGTAACAATACTTCCTCTGTTTGTATAATCTTCTGGATTTGCAGTAAATACAAATTGTACATCCAACGGTATTCTTAAATTAAATCCTCGTATTTGTACATCACCTTCTTGAAGGATGTTAAACAAAGCTACTTGCAACCGCGCTTGAAGATCTGGTAACTCGTTAATAACAAAAATGAAACGATTGCTTCTTGGAATTAATCCATAATGAATGACTTTCTCATCTGCAAATGATAATTTTAAATTTGCGGCCTTTATTGGGTCAAGATCGCCAATCAAATCTGCAACGCTTACGTCTGGCGTGGCTAATTTTTCCACAAAACGATCTTCGCGATGTATCCAACTTATTGGAGTGGCATCACCTTTTTCAGAAATTAATTCTTTTGCATATTTTGATATGGGTTGTAAAGGATCATCATTTAAGAGACTTCCAGAAATTATTGGTATGTATTCGTCCAATAAATTTATCATTTGGCGCGCCATTTTTGTTTTTGCCTGCCCCCGTAAGCCTAAAAATAAAATATTATGACGACTTAAAATGGCTCTTTCAACTTCAGGAATAACTGTTTCGTCATAGCCGTAAATTCCATTAAAAATGGGTTCATGTGCTTTTAATTTTTTAATTAAGTTCTCACGAAGCTCATCCTTAATGCTTAAGAATTTGTAATTCGTTTTTTTTAATTCGCCAAGTGTTTTTATTGATGGAGTGTTCATAGTTAAATTTTCTTTCTTTTATTATTTGTGTAATCTCTAAAAATCATTTCGCCTAATCCTTTCAATCCTGTAAAGTATGCTTTGCCTTGATTAGCTTCAGTAAATTCATCAATAAAATTTTGAAGGTACGAATCGTTGGCAACCATAAAGGTTGTGATTTCAATCTTACTTCGTTTACATGCAGCAGCAAGGGTTAAGCATTTATTAACGATGCGCCTATCCAAACCATTGCTATTCATATAATATTCGCCCTTTTCTTTTAGGCAAGATGGTTTACCATCTGTTATCATAAAAATTTGTTTATTAGAAGCTTTCTTTTTTCGAAGTATTGACATAGCTAGTTCTAAGCCCTCAACAGTATTCGTATGATAGGGCCCAACTTGTAAATATGGTAAATCTTTTAATTGTATTGGCCAAGCATCGTTACCAAAAACTATGATATCCAAACTGTCTTTTGAGTAATTTCGTTTTATCATTTCAGCCATGGCCATAGCCACCATTTTTGCTGGAGTAATTCTATCTTCGCCATAAAGTATCATACTATGGCTAATATCAATCATTAAAACAGTTGCTGTTTGTGTCTTGTATTCTTGTTCTGAAACAAGTATGTCGTTTTCGGTTAGTTGAAAATCATCTACACCGTTATTTATTTGTGCTTGTTTAATGGAATCTATCATGGAAATACTTTGTGGTGAATCACCAAATTCAAATGCTCTTAAATCGTCACTTGTTTCTTCTCCATTTTTACCAGTGAACTTTGTTTTATGATTTCCAGATGCGCCTTTTTTGAGTTTCCCAAAAATATGTTCTAAAGCGTTATTACGAATCTCTTGTTCTGTTTTTGGTGTAATTGACATCCCTCCCTTGCCATCTTTTTTGTCTCTAAGGTAACCGCGCTTCTTGAGCTCATCAATAAAATCATTAATGGTATAATCTTCGTTGGTAAGTTCATATTCCTTATCAAGTTCTTTCATCCAGTCTAATGCTTCATCTACATCGCCGCTGGTATGTGTAATAAGTTGCTTAAATATTTTAAACAACTCATCAAATTTTGATTTAGCTTCAGCCGTGAAATGTGTAAAACGATACCCTCTCATATCTTGTTCTCTTTCTATGATATCAAATTTCGCTTTTTAATCGATGAAATACTATTAATTGTAATTACTTAATGAATTTTGTGAAAGAAATTGGCTATTCGTAATCTGTTAAAACAACTTATTTTTTTTAATAGAACAATTCAACTAACTTAATTTCAAAATACTCCTTTTTCCATAGTAGCCTCTAATAAATAACAATTCAGCTGTTTCAATTGCTTTTAGTTGATCTAATTGCGCTTTATGCATTCCAATTACATCTACTGTTGCTATCGTAGCTCCTCCAAACCAAAAAACAAATAATGACCTAGCTCTAATTTGCCCAAGAGATAAAGGATTGGTCAAAAAAAAAAGAGGGAAGAAATCTGAATTTTCAGTTTCTTCCCTCCGAGTGGTACCGTAGGGAGTCGAACCCCAAACCTCCTGATCCGTAGTCAGGTGCTCTATCCAGTTGAGCTACGGAACCTTTAAAAGCGAGGCAAAAGTATGTATTTTTTTAATATCTTGCAAAGATATTTAAGATTATGCAAAGTATTATTGAAGCTGCCTGGTTAAACCGAGAGTTATTAAACGATAAAATAACGTTAAATACCATTAATGAAGTTATTGAACTATTAGATAAGGGTGATTTACGTGTTTCGGAACCAATGCCTGACGGCACTTGGAAAGTGAACGATTGGGTTAAGAAGGCTGTTATTTTGTATTTCCCTACACGAAAAATGTCAACCATAGAGGTTGGTCCATTTGAATTTCATGATAAAATGGTCTTAAAAACCAACTATGAGCATTTAGGAGTTCGTGTTGTTCCTCCCGCTGTAGCTAGATACGGATCATTTATAGCTTCTGGTGTTATTATGATGCCAAGTTATGTAAATATAGGTGCTTATGTAGATAGTGGAACTATGGTAGATACCTGGGCAACTGTTGGTAGTTGTGCACAAATAGGAAAAAATGTGCATTTAAGCGGAGGTGTTGGTATTGGTGGTGTTTTAGAACCTGTACAGGCATCGCCGGTAGTTATTGAAGATAATTGTTTTTTAGGTTCACGCAGTATAGTGGTTGAGGGTGTTAGAGTAGGAAAGGAAGCAGTTTTAGGCGCAAATGTTGTGTTAACAATGTCAACCAAAATTATTGATGTTACCGGACCTAAACCAATTGAATCCAAAGGTTATATCCCTGAACGAAGTGTAGTGATTCCCGGTAGTTATATGAAGCAGTTTCCGGCTGGTGATTATCAAGTACCATGTGCTTTAATAATAGGAAAACGTAAAGAAAGTACCGACTTAAAAACCTCATTAAATGAGGCTTTAAGAGATAATAATGTTTCGGTTTAAAAAGTATTAATGTTGTAGCGGTTGTTTTTTTTCAATTAATTGTAAATCGGCAATCAATTTTAAAACAAATTCTAATTGTTCTTCTTTGCTAATATCGCTGTTGTCTAAAACAACTGCATCTTCAGCTTTAATTAACGGATTTTCTTTTCGGTTAATGTCCTCGGTATCTCGTTGGTGCAAACTTTGTTTTACTTCATCTAGCGAAAAATATTGACCCTTACTGCTAAATTCATTTAATCTGCGTTGGGCTCTTACGTCATTGTCGGCAGTCATAAACAGCTTTAATTCAGCTTTTGGAAAAACATTGGTACCAATATCTCTTCCGTCTAAAATAACTCCTTTACTTTTACCCATTTTGCGCTGCAGAGCTACCATTTTTTCACGAACTTCTTTAATTGAACTTACTTTACTTACAATGTCACTAACTTTCATCGTTCTTATTTCCTGCTCAACGTTTTGTCCGTTTAAATAAGTTTCTGAAAGGTGGGTAATTGGATTGTATTTAAAATTTACTTCGATGTTATGTAATGAATTTATTAATTCTGTTTCATTAATCAAATTGTCAGTAAAAAAGTTATACTGAATTGCATAAACAGCCACAGCGCGGTACATAGCTCCTGTATCGATATAGCTGTAATTTAATTTTTGAGCAAGGGCTTTTGCTAACGTACTTTTGCCGCAACTGCTGTACCCATCAATAGCTATAGTAATTTTTTGCATCGCATAAATTTACAAATTTCTTAAAAGTAAACTAATTAACAGTTTTATAAATTACAAGGCGAACCAATTAATTTCTGTTTTATACTGCGTAAATAAATCTGTTTATACTTTTAAAAAGTTATTAAAAATATCTGTCCAACTTTTGATTTAAAATTAAATTTGCGCCTTAATTAATTACTATGAAAGCTGATGTACTTTTAGGATTGCAATGGGGCGATGAAGGAAAAGGAAAAATTGTAGATGTATTGACACCCAGTTATGATATTATTGCAAGGTTTCAAGGAGGGCCAAATGCCGGGCATACACTAGAATTTAACGGCATTAAACATGTTTTACATACAATCCCGAGCGGTATTTTTCATCCGGTTGCTATTAATATTGTTGGCAACGGAGTGGTTATTGATCCCGTAATATTTAAAAAAGAATTAGATGCACTTTCTAAATTGGGTGTTGATGTAAAAGCGAAATTATTGATTAGCAAACGGGCACATTTAATTTTACCAACTCATCGTTTAATAGATGCAGCAAGCGAAGCGGCTAAGGGTAAAAATAAAATCGGGTCTACATTAAAAGGAATTGGTCCGACCTATATGGATAAAACCGGAAGAAACGGTTTACGAATTGGCGATATTGAAACTAACGAGTTTAAAGAAAAATATAACGCCTTAGTTGAAAAACATAAACAGTTATTGTCTTTTTACAATTTCGAATATAATCTTCAAGAACTTGAACCAGCTTGGTTTGAGGCTATTGATGTTTTAAAAGAATTACAATTTATAGACACAGAGCATTATTTAAATAATGCCATGGCGTCTGGAAAAAAAGTATTGGCTGAGGGAGCACAAGGAAGTTTATTAGATATTGATTTTGGTTCGTATCCTTTTGTAACCAGCAGTAATACTATTTGCGCCGGTGCTTGTAATGGTTTAGGCATTGCACCAAATAAAATTGGCAATGTAATAGGCATTTTTAAAGCTTATTGTACACGTGTGGGTAGTGGACCTTTTCCTACGGAATTAGAAAATGAAGTTGGTGAAAAAATTCGTGCTGTGGGCCGTGAGTTTGGTGCAACAACCGGCAGACCTCGCCGTACAGGCTGGTTGGATATACCGGCATTAAAATATGCAGTAATGGTAAATGGTGTTACCGAATTAATGATGATGAAAGCAGATATTCTTAGTGAATTTGAAAACATAGAAGTTTGTACCCATTATAATTATAACGGACAAGTGATAGATTATTTGCCTTATAATATTGACCCGAGTTATATTAAACCAATTACAATTACTTTAAAAGGTTGGAATAGAGATTTAACGGCTATTGAAAATAAACAAGATTTGCCTGTTGAATTATTAGATTACGTTCAGTACATAGAAAAAGCAGTTAATACAAAAATTACCATTGTAAGCGTTGGCCCTGATAGAAAACAAACCATACGTATGTAATAAAAAAATTGGTTAAAAGATTTACTGGTTTCAGGAAAGTGGTTGGGGTTGTGCAATAGTTAAAGGTCATGCTATGACGAAATACAAACCATGATATAGACGAGCAAAAAATGACAAGGAGTTACTACTCAAATATAATATCAGACTTCTTGAATGATGATAGTGACAAAATCCTTGGAAAGCTTATACGTAATCATGACTTTGCTGTTGAAAACTTACAACGAAACGCGTGGATAAAACAAATTGAAATTCTAAAATCTCAATTATCGGATTTCAAACGTGGACAGATTTATTTTGAGTTCTCTATCCCAAGAATGGGAAAACGAGTTGATAATGTTCTAATAATTGACGATTTCATTTTTGTAGTTGAATTTAAGGTTGGTGACACTGATTACCAAAAGCATGCGATAGAGCAAACAGTCGACTACTGCTTAGATTTGCAAAATTTCCATGAAGGCAGTCACCATGAGAAAATAGTTCCTATTCTGGTTTCGACAAAAGCACCAGATTTCGAGAATACTTTTGAAATTAACGAAGACCTATTTGAACCCCTTAAAGTAAATCAAACCAATATCGCCGAGATAATAAGGCAAACACTTTTATTAAGTGAAGGAACAAAAATCAATTCCACAACATGGGAAAATTCTATCTATAAGCCGACACCGACAATAATAGAAGCTTCTCAAGCACTTTACAGGGGACATTCTGTTTCAGAAATTTCCAGAAGTGATGCAGGAGCAATCAACCTTTCAAAAACAACTGAGTGTATTAATCGAATAATTGAAAACTCTAAAGCAACCAATACTAAATCCATTTGCTTTTTGACAGGTGTTCCCGGAGCAGGTAAAACTTTGGCAGGGCTCAATATTGCTAATGAAAGAAGAAAAGCTCACGAAGATGAAAATGCAGTTTTTCTTTCTGGTAACGGGCCATTGGTTTATGTTTTAAGAGAAGCGTTAGTTAGAGATGAAGTTCTACAGGCTAAAGAAAATGGTGTGAAAATGACAAAGAAAAAATCTGCAATAAAGGCTAACGCCTTTATACAGAATATTCACCATTTCAGAGATGATAATTTGATTTCAAACAAAGCACCAGATGAGAAAGTAGTCGTTTTTGACGAAGCTCAAAGAGCATGGACAAAAGAAAGAGCTAGTTCTTTCATGAAGGCAAGAGGTAAAGACTTCAATATGTCTGAGCCAGAGTTTTTAATTGATGTAATGGACAGGCATGAAAATTATTGTACAATAATTTGTTTGGTGGGTGGCGGTCAAGAAATCAATACCGGAGAAGCAGGACTTTCCGAATGGATAATTGCCTTAAAAAATCGCTATCCTAATTGGAACATTTGTTATTCAAACTTAATAACGGCAGACAATGATTATCTGAATGATGTGACTTTAAAAGATTGGCTTAGAGCAAACGGAAACGCAGAGACTGAACTTCATCTTTCTGTTTCGGTGCGTTCTTTTCGTTCAGAGAAAATATCAAGTTTTGTTCAAGCAGTCATTGATGGAAAAGCCACTCAAGCAAAATCTATTTTAAATGAAATCAACACCCTTTTTCCAATACGACTAACTAGAGATTTTAATGCTGCAAAAGAATGGTTAAGAAGAAACAAAAAGGGAACAGAGCGAATTGGACTAGTTGGAAGTTCTGGTGGTAGAAGATTAAGACCATTAGGAATTGATGTAAAAAATGAAATTACAGCAGAAGATTGGTTTTTAAATGATTCATCAGATGTTCGTTCATCACATTATTTAGAATTGGTAGCAACTGAATTTGACATACAGGGCTTAGAAATTGATTACGTATGCTTGGCATGGGACATCAATTTCTTCTTCAATCATGGGGAATGGAATTATCAATCATTTGAAGGAACTAAATGGAAGGCGATTAACAGTGAAATTGACAAATCCTATTTAAGAAATGCTTATCGAGTTTTAATGACAAGGGCACGCCAAGGTTTAATTATTTTAATTCCATATGGTGACGATTTAGATCCAACAAGACCAAAAGAGCTTTACGACAACATATATAAATTTTTAACAGAGTGCGATATACAGACAATATAACGACAATTTTGACAAGAGAACAATCACGAATTGGGGTAACACGGGTTTGCCAAGAAATGCGATTCAGGGGTAAAATGAAGTTTCTTGCTTCCTAACAAATTCAGGTCTGGTAGAAAGTTTTCGTCTCCGGAATCGCCAAATATTTTAGCTGGAAACGTTATGGTTTATACTTATGAAACCAATTACTCAGGAATTTTACAGATCTAATAATTCTATTGTTTCTAAGTTCAAAACTATAGTTCTTTTCGGTAGAAATGTTTCAACTTACAAAGTTGCATTAGCATTAGTTTAGTGCTCCGAAATCCGTTCCTTCGCGAAACGCCAAAACTCTATTCAATTGTTGTTTGATCGTGATAAACTTGTTTAAGTTTAATTTTTCTCGCCCTAAGCATCATAAATACGCCTGCTAAAATAAAAGGTAAGCTTAACCATTGTCCCATATTTAATGCCATAGAACTTTCAAACTCCACCTGGTTTTCTTTTAAAAATTCATCAAAAAAACGTTCAATAAACAATAGCACACACATTAAACCAAACATAAAACCCGGGCCAACCTTATCGCGTTTATTTTTCCATAACCAATACATTATAAAAAATAAAAAGAAACAAAAAACAGCTTCGTATAACTGTGCCGGATGACGGGGCGGAACAGGTATTCCAAATTTTTGAAAATTATATTTGTCATCATCGTTATTCTCAAACACAAAAGCCCAAGGTACATCGGTTATTTTACCTACTATTTCACTATTAATTAAATTTCCTATTCTAATAAACATGGCGGCTAATGGCACAACCACAACCAATCTGTCAAATAACCAAACCCAGCTTTCTTTTTCTTTTCTGCAATACAACATCATGCCAATTAAAATACCTAAAGCACCACCATGGCTTGCTAAACCTCCTTCATAAACTTTTAGCATGTTTAATGGATGAGATAAATACCCTTCAATTACGGCGCCATTTGCTAATTCTTCGTCAAACCAAGGTCCGTAAAATAAACAATGGCCTAATCTGGCACCTAAAACAGTTCCGAAAATTATATAGAGAGTTAAGGTATCTAGAGCTTTATCAGATCGCTTTTCAGTTCTGAAAATTCGGTTCATGAAAAAGTGACTAGCAATAAATGCCAATGCCCACATTAATCCATACCAGCGCACAGGCCAGTCTATTCCCGGTATTGTAAAAATTTCAGGAGATGGATTCCAATTAATATAATTTATATTCATGTTAAGCAAAATTAATAAATTCTTTATTAGTTAACCCTTAGCTGTTTTCTAATTAATAACTATTTTTGCGCCGATGATAAATGCTGCCATATTTGCCAGTGGAGAAGGTACAAATGCCGAAAATTTATTTAATTATTTTGCAAACGACTTGCGGATAAAAATAAAATTAGTGGTTACTAACAGAGACGATGCCGGAATAATTTTACGTGCAGAAAAGTATAAAAAAAACGTACAAATAATAAGTAAAGCCGCTTTAGAAAATTATACTGAACAATTTATTGAATTTTTAAAAGTTGAAAAAATTGATTTAATAATTCTTGCCGGTTTTTTAGTTAAAATACCCGAAGCTTTTGTAACTGCATTTCCAAATAAAATTATCAATTTGCATCCCTCTTTATTACCAAATTACGGCGGCAAAGGTATGTATGGCATGAATGTTCATAGGGCAGTTATAGCAAACAAAGAAAAAGAAAGTGGCATTACCATTCATTATGTAAATAAAGATTACGATAAAGGTGAAATCATATTACAGGCAAAGTGCGCAATAGACGAAAATGAAACTGCCGAATCGCTCGCAAAAAAAATTCAGCTTTTAGAATTTGAATATCTGCCAAAAGCCATTGAGAATTTTTTGTAGAATTATTTTATTTGTAGTCTTAAACCTATGATTCCACTAATACCTTGATTTGATCCATATGAATACGTTGTGTCAAAGGAAAGGCCATAAGGATTATTGCTATTTGCGATAACCTGACCGTCATTATTAAATTGTATAGTTTTATCAAAAGGGTCATCAGACCTTGAAATAATAAAAGGGTTACCTTTGAATATAGTTTGATTTAATAAATTTTTAACACCACCATAAATTTCAAAATTCTTGATTCCACGATAAATAATTTGAATATTCTGAATACTCCACCATGGTGATTTTTCTTTTCTTGGATCGGTGTTACTTAGTAAAGGTAAATTTACCGGACTATAAACATTACCAGTATAATTTAACTCTAAATTGATTTTTTTTATTTTGTATGATATATTCCAAGTACCATTAATTTTTTCGGTAAATAATAATTTTCTTTTAACTGAGTTTGTTGTTTCGTCAACCTCCATTAAGGTTGTACCTGCAATTATATTTAGGTTGTTATTTAAGAGTATATCAATGTTAGTTGTAAGACCCTTACTTTCAGCAAAACCATTTACATTATTAAAAATAATTTTGTTTGGGTCTGTAATAAAGTCAGAGATTATTTTGTTATTAAAGTAAGTGTAGAAAATTGAGAAATCTAAGCAGAGATGAAGTTGTTTTTTTGTTATTATTGTTTTTATGTAATTAAAATTTACGTTGTAAGTTTTTTCTGGTTTTAAGTTATCACTAATAACAATAATTCTTGACCCAGTTAAGGCGGCATGTTCCTCTGTAAATATATTTACTATGCGGTAGCCTGTTCCAGCATTTAATCGTAAAATATTTTTGTCGTTTAAATTAAGTTTATATGCAATTCTTGGTGTATAAATATTTCCATGAATAAAATTGTAGTCATATCTTAAACCGGTTAACATTTTTAGCTTTTCAAAAATTTTTATTTCATGTTGAATAAATAATCCCGGTATAACAATATGTTTAGAATTAATAATGTTGTTTGCTGTATCTAATGTTCTTTGTAAAGATGAATTGTCATTATAATAATTATATCTTGTGGTAAAACCAATTAGAAAATCATGATTTTTAATACTTTTAATCCACTTAAGTTGGGCAAATCCTGTGTAATCTTGCGCTATATAGGATGTTTTTCCATATTGACTATCTTGATTATGATTAGTTAAAGAAACAGACAGATCCATTTTTTCTTTTATTGGTAACTGATAGTTTCCAATAATCTCAAAACGGTTAGTGTATATACTTTCGCCATAAATTAAATCACTACCTCTGAATTGTTTGTTCCAGCTTATATCTCCACCCCATCTGTCTTCATTAAAAAAACGTGTAGCAATATTAAAAGTTCTATTATTTTTTCTTTCAAAATTCCATTTCTGAAAAAAAGAAAATTTATTCAGAATTGATATGTCTGTAAAATTATCATTGTTAAAATCATAAACGTTATTGAATCTAAAATAATTTAAACCCGTGAGACAAGTAGTTTTTTTACCTACTCTTAGCTTAAAAGCTATATCTGCATTTTGTTCTAACCATGTTGTAGAATTAATATCAATTGAAATAACCGGTGCATTATCTATTTTTTTAGTTATGATATTTATCAATCCGCCAACTGCTTCGCTTCCATATAAAGATGAAGCGGGGCCTTTAATAATTTCAACTCTTTCGATTAATGAATTTGGAATACCACTTAAACCATAAATTGAAGCTAAACTGCTAATAACTGGCATCCCATCTATAAGTATCATAGTATATGATCCGTCAAGGCCATTAATTTTAATTTCACCCGTATTACAAACGTTGCAATTTATTTGAGGTTTAATTCCATTTATATACTGTAAGGCCTCAAATAAATTTGTGCTGGGATTTTTTCTTAAAAATGTTGATGAATAAGTTTCCACATTTATTGGACTTTCAAGCTTACTCATTTCTTTTAATGTGCCTGTTACAACAATTTCATTTAGTAAATTTTTGTGATTGCTTAGTTCAAAATTTAAGGTATGCTTGCCATTTTCTCCAATAACAATTGTTTTAGTTATTTTTTCGAAACCTACGGTGGATAACTCAATGAGATATTGACCTTTAGGTATATTCTCTATTTTATATAATCCAATACTATCAGTTGTAGCAGCTAATGAAGTTCCAAGAATACTTAAAATGGCATACTCCGGGGTATCTCCGTCTGATAAAACTTGTCCCGATAAATTAGAGTTTTGTGCATTAGTTGTTTTACTAAAGACAAAAAGTATAAAGAAGATTAAATATTTAAAATAGTTTTTATTCAATAAAAATGGATATTAGTTATGTTAAAAAGTTAGACTAATCTAACAAATTTTTGTTAGATTAGTAAAAAATAATTATGTTGACTTTTACAGAAGAAAACTACCTTAAAATCTTATTAAAGATTAATTTAATTGAACCAAAAAAACATCAAATTAATTCATCTGATGTAGCCATTAAGTTAAATGTAAAACCGGCAACTGTAAATGATATGTTGAAAAAACTAAGAGAAAAAAAACTAATTAATTTTGAAAAGTACGGAAAAGTTACTTTAACTATAAAGGGTAGAAAATGTGCACTAAAAGTTTTACGAAAACACCGTTTATGGGAGACTTTTTTGCACGAAAAGTTAAATTTTTCTTTAGATGAAATTCATGAAGTAGCCGAACAGTTAGAGCATATTAAGTCCGACAAATTAATTGATAAACTTGATGATTTTCTGGGTTTTCCAAAATATGATCCACATGGAGAGATAATACCTGATTCGATGGGTAAGCTAGTTCAATTAAAATAAATTTATTTAACCTGTATATAAATTTGTTCTTGTAAATTGTCAGGATGAAAACTGCAATAGGCGCTATAAGCCCCGGAATCGCTAAACATAAAATCAAATTTATCTCCGGTTTTTATTTTGCCACTGTAAAATACTTTGTTTACTTCGGTAACTGTATGGTTGGCATTATCTTTATTAATAAAACTTAAATTAGTGCCTTTTTTAATATTTATGGTGGTTGGATTAAACCGTTTGTATAGCAGCCAAATTTCGTTTTCGGCTTGTTGTGCGCCGTCTTGTTTTTTGCAACTAATTAATGCAAGTAATATCAATAACAGTATGTGATTATTTCTCATTTTGGTTTAACGAACAACTTATAAGTTAAAGATTAATTTTTTTGTAATTGATTTAATTGATAATAATTTTTTCTCAAGGCAATAAGTTCATCGTGAGTGCCCATTTCTAAAATTTCGCCATCTTTTAAATATAAAATAATATCTGCATGTTTTAAACTAGAAATCCGGTGACTTACAATAAAAGCAGTTTTGTTTTGAGTTATTTGTTTGAGGTGTTGTAAAATTAATGCTTCGGTTTCTGTATCAACAGCACTTAGGCAGTCGTCGAAAATTAAAATTTGCGGCTTGTTAATAATCGCTCTTGCTATAGAAACACGTTGTTTTTGACCACCACTCAATGTAACGCCACGTTCACCAACCATGGTTTCGTATTTTTCAGGGAAACTTAAAATATTGTCATGTACCTGCGCTAACTTGGCGGCTTCCTGAATTTTATCGGGGCCGGTATTTTTATCTGAACTACCAAATAAAATATTGTTAGAAATAGTATCGCTAAATAAAAACACTTCTTGAGGAACTACCCCCATGTTTTTTCTGAGCAAATGTAAATTGTGTTTTTTGATATTAATGTTGTCAATTAAAATTTCACCACTTGTTACATCGTATTGTCTTGTAATTAAATTAACAATACTTGATTTTCCGCTTCCTACTTTTCCGGTAATACCAATTGTTTGACCTTGTTTTAATTTAAAAGAAATGTTTTTAATGGCAGTAATATTATTTTCGGGATAATTAAATGTTACATTTTTAAATTCTATATCTCCTCTAATTGGATAAATGTTTTGATTTTCATTTGTAATTAAAGAAGTTGTATTTAAAAACTCGTTTATTCTTTCCTGCGAAGCGGCCGCTCTCTGTATTAAAGAAGTTATCCAACCTAATGATGCAAATGGCCAAGTCAGCCTAAAAACATAAAAAATAAATTCGGTAATGTTACCCGGTTCAATTTTATTTTCAATGGCTAATTTTCCGCCAAACCAAACTGTAAGTAATACACTAAGGCCAATCATTAAAACCATAACCGGCCCAAAAAACGATTCTATTGCATTTAGTTTTAAAGCGGTTTTTTTATAGTTTTCATTTTTTTCGTGCATACTATTAACGAAAAATTGCTCTCTGGCATAGGCTTTAATAACTCTAATTGCGCTAAAGGTTTCTTGTGCTAATGAGGTTAAATTACCGAGTTCTTTTTGTACTTGACCACTCTGTTTGTTTATCATGTCAGATACTTTGTAAATAAGAATGGATAATACAGGAAGAGGTAAAAAAACAATTAAGGTAAGTTTAACATTAACATTAAGCATAAAACTTAGCACGGTAACTGTGGTTACAATGGTGTTTGCCATATACATAATTGCGGGCCCGGTGTACATTCTAACTTTCCCAACATCCTCGCTTATTCTGTTCATTAAATCGCCCGTAGTTTTTTGCTTAAAAAAACCAGCATCAAGCAGTTGGTAGTGATTGTATATTTCGTTTTTTTGGTCGTATTCAATATGTCTGCTCATAACAATAATTGTTTGACGCATAAGAAACATAAATAAACCGCTGGTTATGGCTAGCCCAATAATTGTAAGGCCAAAAATTAAAAAGGTGTTTTGGGAACTTGTACCATTATTTTTTAAAATGTCAATTATTTTATTGGTGCCATTTCTTACTATTACTCCTTGATAGGTTCCAAAAATATTAGACAATGAAACAAACAATAATCCACCTAAAAAAAACCACTTGTATTTAATAAAATAGGCGTTTAATACTTTTAAATGTTTCACTTGGCAAAGTTAGTTTTTAAATTAGTTATAACCTTATATTTTGGAGTTTGTTTTGCTTGGATTACAAAAAATAGCATAACTTTGCCGCACTTCAAATCAAACACAACATGGAAGTTACAACATTAAAAACCTTAGATCTTTCTAAAGATCCTGTTATAGGCCAAATGAGCCTTCACAACCACGAGCAGATTTTATTTTGCAATGATAATGCAACCGGATTAAAAGCCATTATAGCAATTCATAATACGGTGCTTGGGCCTTCTTTAGGAGGTACGCGTATGTGGAATTACTCAAGTGAAATGGAGGCTTTAACCGATGTGTTAAGATTGTCTCGTGGAATGACCTATAAATCATCTGTTGCGGGATTAAACCTTGGCGGTGGAAAAGCGGTTATTATCGGAGATCCTAAAAAGATTAAAAATGAAGCATTGCTTCGCCGATTCGGGAAATTTGTAGATAGTTTGGGCGGAAAATACATTACAGCAGAAGATGTTGCCATGACAAGTCGTGACATGGAAATTATTAATATGGAAACTGATCACGTAAGCGGCTTACCTGAAAACATGGGAGGTAGTGGAGACCCTAGTCCTGTTACTGCTTATGGCGTTTACGTTAGTATGAAAGCAAGTGCAAAGGAAACTTGGGGTAGCGACAGTTTGAGCGGCAAAAAAGTTCTTGTTCAAGGTATCGGTCATGTTGGCGAGGTGCTTGTTAGTCACTTAACGAAAGAAGGCGCAAAAGTTTATATCAACGATATAAGCGAAGAAAGATTAAAAGCTGTTTCAGATAAATATAAGGCAGAAGTTGTATCTTCTGATAACATGTTTGACTTGGATATTGATATTTATGCGCCATGTGCTTTAGGTGCCACTGTTAATGACCAAACACTGGAAAAATTAAAATGTAAAATTATTTGTGGAGCTGCAAACAATCAACTTGCCGACGAAAAAGTACACGGCGCTTTGGTAGCAAAAAAAGGAATACTTTATGCTCCAGATTTTGTGGTTAATGCGGGTGGAATAATTAATGTATTTTATGAGTTAGAAGGTTACAACAGAGAAAGAGCATTATCTCATGCAGAAAAAATTTATGATACAACCTATAATTTATTTCAGTTGGCAAAAAAAGAAAATATAGAAACCTATATGGCTGCAAATAAATTGGCTGAGCAACGTATTGAGGCAATTGCAAGAATAAATGCAGTGCTTTAAGTTTTTTTTGAAAGATTTTATACAAATACGTTAATTAAATTACAACATGTTAAATAGAAGGTTCTTAAGAATTAAGGTAATGCAAGCATTGTATTCGTTTTTTCAACATGAAAAGGCAGACATGGCAATGTTTGAAAAGGAAATGTTTAAAAGCCTCGACAAAATTTATGAATTGTATTTGTCTGTTTTATGTTTGATAAGCGACATCCACCATGTGGCTTTGGTTATTATGGATGAAAATAAAAACAAACGCTTACCAAATTCATTCGATCTTGATCCAAATTTAAAATTTGTAAAAAACACTTTGTTGCTTGCCATTGCAGAAAACTCTGAATTAAAGGTTAATATTGACAAAAGAAAAATTTCTTGGCAAAATGATTTTGATGTTGTACGTAGGTTATTTAACGAAATAAGAAACAGCGATTTATATAAATCATACATGGATTCTCAGGTAAACAGTTTGGCCGAAGACAGGGATTTTGTTATTTCTATCATTACCGAACACCTGAGTGAAAACGAGGTGCTTATTTCTTTATTCGAAGAAAAAAATATGCATTGGGCAGATGATACGTTTGTTGCTTTTAATTCTGTAATTCGAAATTTTGAGGATTTTAAAGGTGAATTTAAACTGATTCCTTTGCTTAAAGATGAAAAAGATGATTCAGAATTTATGAGCGACTTGTTTAAAAAAACAATTCTTTATCGTCAGCAATTTGAAGAGTTAATTGGACGTCATACTCAAAACTGGGAATTAGAGCGTATTGCAAATATGGATATGCTATTAATGCAAATGGCATTAGCTGAAATACTTTATATTCCTGGTGTTCCGGTAAAAGCTTCTTTAAATGAATATATTGATATTAGTAAAGAATATAGTACGCCAAATAGTAAAGTTTTTGTTAATGGAGTTTTAGACAAAATTATTGCTGAATTAAAACGCGAAAATAAAATTTCTAAAACGGGGCGTGGCCTAAAAGAAAACTAGTTTATTAATTTGCGTTTTTAATAATTTATAAAAGCTTTTAATTTAAAATTGTTAATACAACTTAATGTTTCTCTGCACTTAAAAAACGAACTTTTCCGCTTAAATCTTTCAGCAATTCAACTTTCTTAAATAGTTTACTTTTTATGCTGTATTCTTTTACGTTATCTGCTGTTAAAGGGTTTAGTTCAAAATATAATTTTCCGTTATTATTTAGTTTGTATTTACATAGGTCTATAATTTTTTTATAAAAAATAATATTGTCCTCCCCTTCAACAAACAATGCAAGGTGAGGTTCATTATCCAATACCGAAGGAGTCATTAATTCTTTTTCCGAATATTTGATGTAAGGTGGATTACTAATAATTACATCAAAATTTGTTTCAGTTTTTTGAAGTAGTTGTTCTGTATTTAAAGCATCAGCTAAAAAAAAAATTATTTCTGTTTCATTTAACGCTGCATTTTTTTTAGCTAAAGCTAAGGCATCTGTACTAATGTCGCAGCCATAAACCGAACTTGATGGATTGTTTTTTTTAATTGAAACCGGTATGCAGCCACTTCCTGTACCAACATCTAAGTAAGTTTTAGCGTTTTTATTTTCTTTAAGAACATAATCTACCAACTCTTCTGTCTCAGGTCTTGGTATCAATACATGTTTATTTACATAAAATTTTAAATTATAAAACCAGGCTTCTTTTAAGATGTATTGAACGGGTAGATTTTTTTTTAGGTCTTTACAGCAAAAATATAATTTAAGCAAATCACTTTGATTAATATTTTCATGCTTTTTTTTAAGAATATCCGTTTTAGAAAAGCCTAAATAGTACTCTAACACCAAATTAATAATGGCTTCAATTTCGGAATAATCGTAAGTAAATTGTAATTCAGAATGGTAAAACGAAATTAAATCTTTAAGCGAATTAGAGGGCAAACGCATTATTAATTTGTTTTTATTAATTTAAAATTTAATGTTTCATCGCCGGAAACTATTCTAACAAATAATAAACCATTGTAATCAGCTTTAAATTTTAAACTATTTAAATTATAAGATTCACTGTTTAAATTGTCTTCAAAAATTAATTTTCCGCTTGTTTCGTAAACATAAATTTTTCCATCAATAAATTTATTGAAGTTAAAGGTAACTTGGCTATTAAATGGGTTTGGATAAAATTTAATATCGCTAGTTATAGTATTATTATTAATTTTTGTTATCAGACAATTCATTGTGTTAAATCCGTCTAATTTTCCGTAACCCCATTGATAGTTTGGAAGGTTGGTGCCGGTATAAATATCAGAGAAGGCACAATTGGTTATGGCATTTTTTACCTGTAAACTTGTTGCATTTGGATTTTTTTGCAGATACAATGCTGCTAAACCGGCTACAACCGGCGACGCTGCAGAAGTTCCGCCTCCCTGAACATGCATGCTTCCTTGTGCTACAACTTGAGGTGCGTTAGTTATTAAATTAGTTTGCATACCAAGAGCAATAGCACTAAATACTCCGGCTCCAGTTGCGGCTATATCAGGTTTTTGTTGATTGTTGCGGGTAGGACCTCTGCTACTGCTTGCTGCTAGAAAATTTACATTTTCTCCAGGATTTAAAGCTGCCCAGCTCTGAGTATTATTATTTACGTCATAATAATTATTGAGATTAACATAGTTGGCTACAGTAATCACATCATTTAAACATTGAAAGCTTGATACCATGCTACTGTTAACATCGGGCATAACGTATTTTGAAATCCAAGGATAACTTGCGGCGTTTGGTAAACCTGAAGATATAAAATCAAAGTTCCATGCATCATGCACGCCAACGCCTTTACTTTCTATACGCCATTTTAAATTTAATGTATCGGCTAAAATTTTGATGTAAAGTTCGTAAACACCAGATGTATTAATACTAGCTGATGTTTTTACAATTCCTATTCTGTTACCATTATATTTTAACGTATCGTTTTGAATTGTGCTTAATCCATAACTATAATTTTTGAATCCTATTCTGCCTAAATTAAAATTGTTATTTCTGTTGGCTCCTATACTAATTTGTATATTTTTTATATTGTTTGTGTCTGCATAACACCAGTAATCTATGTTAGGTGTGTTTTTCTTAATCCAAGTAAAACAAGTGTCGTTAACCGGTGGAATGGTTTTAACATGGTATTTTATATTTCCTGCATTTCCGGCAGCAGCTACCATCACTCTTCCTGGCACATTTTGAACCATGTTTTCAATAAGTTTAGCCTCAAGGTCTGTGCCATCATGGCTACCATAATAATCGCCAACACTAGCATTAATTACGCAGGGTTTCCCAAGTAAAGTAGCCTTATTAAAAATATATTGTACGGCATCGGCAATTGTTGGTCCTGTTTTGTTATAATCTAATGCTACCACAATAATATCTGACTTAGATGCAATTCCTTCATGAGTGCCGTTTGCTAAACCATTTCCAACAGCAATTCCAGAAACATGTGTTCCGTGTCCGTAATTTGCTAAATCATTGTGGGTACATTGATTGGCGTTAATTTGAGTGTCGGTCCATTCTATACCGTAATTAAAAGGTTGCGGAACCGCAGAGCCAGCTACCGGTTTTTGATCCCATAAAAATTTAATTCGAGAACTACCATTAGCGTTTTTAAAATCAGGGTGGTTAAAATCTGTACCAGAGTCAATTATTCCCACAATTATTCCTGTTCCATCATACGGCATCGTTAAAGGAGCAGTACCAAGTTTTACTGGTTTAATTTTGTTTTTTATAATCATGGTATCATTCATAAATTCTTTCCTTGCTTCAATAAATTCAGCATAAGAAATTAATTTTCGCTCAATCAGATTTGATAATTGACTTAAATTACAGGTAATTGAGGCAATGTTACCAGAAGAATAATTAAACGTATAGTTAAATTCTTTTTGTGATAAAATTAATTTTTGGATATTTCCTTTCACCAATAGGGTATGCTTACTTAAATCGGTATTTTCAATTAATTTAAATTTTGCAGCATTGTTTATTCCCGTGTTTTGTGCATTTGAATAAAAAACAAATAACAAAAACAATATAATTAGGTTGTGTTTCATAAGGCGTTTATTTTACTTAAAATTAAGTAAAAAAAGCGATATTTGCTTTTACTATGAAACCTTGTTTTCTGACTATTTTTACTATTGCTTTATTTAATTCTTTCCTGTTTTCTCAAAATGATAGCTTGCCTGTTCCCGCCTTATTAAATATGAATGATGGTATTTTTTTAACGTATCAAGATTTCAGGTATAATAAACCGATTGCTAAAAATCAAATTATTTCAAATTTAAATCAGGATCAGTTAGATTTTATTGGAAAAACTCTTAAAACGGAAAGTTTTAGTGTTCTAGAAAACAACATTAAAACATCCATAAATACAAAAACAGTTTGGGGTTATATTCAAAATAAAACCTTGTATTTAAACTATAAAAATGATTTTTACCGGGTTCCGGTTTTTGGAGCAGTATGTTACTTTTTAGCTACTGTAGATGTTAAAGGTGTTGTTTTTCCTGATCCAATGTTTGGACCCGGGGGCGGTGGCACTTATAGCATAAAAGAACTTAAAGAATTTACCCTTATCTTTCATGAAGGTATAGTTAGAGAATTTAACCAGGCAGAAACCGAAAAAATATTACAATTAGACAAAGAATTATATGCTGAATTTAAGAAACTTAGTAAGAAAAATCAGCGTGAGCAAATTTCAAGATATATCAGAAAATTTAATGACTCACATCCTGTTTATTTTTTGAAATAATTAATTTAAAATTTCTTAGTTTTTTCAATTATTTAGGTTTTAAAATGTATCTTTAATTCGCAATTTTATGAGTGTTTACGATAAATACGAGACTGTTATTGGACTAGAGTGCCACATACAATTACTTACCAAAACAAAAATGTATAGTAATGATATTGCTGAGTATGGTTCTTTGCCCAACACTAATGTAAGTGTTGTAACATTAGGGCATCCCGGTACCTTACCTGCTGTTAATTCTAAGGCAATTGAGTTTGCGGTTAAACTTGGCATAGCTGTTAATGCAACTATTAGAGAGGAAAATCAATTTGCTAGAAAAAATTATTTCTATGCCGATTTGCCAAAAGGTTATCAGATAACTCAGGATAAAACACCAATATGTAATGGAGGTTTTATTACGGCTAAATTAAAAGACGGTTCTACAAAAAAGATAAATCTAACAAGAATTCACATGGAGGAAGATGCCGGTAAAAGTTTACACGACATAGATCCTTTTGATACACTCATAGATTTAAACAGAGCAGGAACTCCTTTGTTGGAAATTGTTACTGAGCCTGATTTTAGGAGCGGAGAAGAAGCCTACGCTTATCTTACCGAAGTTAGAAAATTAGTGCGCTATTTAGATATTTGCGACGGTAATATGGAAGAAGGTTCTTTACGTTGTGATGCTAATATTTCTGTGATGCTTAAAGGCGCAAAGGAATTTGGTAAAAAAGTTGAGGTAAAGAATATGAATTCTTTTAGAAATGTTCAGCGAGCTATTGATTTTGAAATAAAAAGACAAATAGATTTACTGGAGGCAGGTGAAGAAATAAAAGGCGAAACAAGAAGTTTTGATGCCGTAAGAGGGTTAACATTTTCTTTAAGAAGTAAAGAGAATGCTAACGATTATCGCTACTTTCCTGAACCCGATTTACAGCCTGTTTTTATTACTGAAGATTATATAAACAAGGTAAAATCTACTTTACCGGTATTACCCGACGAACTTTTTAATACTTACACGCAAAATTATAAACTCAGTGATTATGATGCGCTTCAATTGTTAGATCTTAAAGAAGTTGCAGCTTATTTCAATCAATTAATTACGTTTACTTCAAATTATAAAAGTGCTGCTAACTGGCTAATGGGTCCTGTTAAAGCATTTTTGAACGACAGGGCATTAACTATTTCTGAATTTACCTTAGAGCCTCAAAAAATTGCGCAGTTAATTAAGTTGATTGATGATGGAAAAGTTAGCAACGCGGCCGCAACGCAAAGTATATTTCCGGAGTTAATGAAAAATCAATCAAAATCTCCTGAGCAAATTGCACAAGAACTTGATCTTATTCAAAACAGTGATAGTAATGAACTACAAGAATTAATTAATCAGGCATTGTCAAAATTTCCTGAAAAAATTATTGAATATAAAAACGGAAAAGTAGGTTTGCTTGGTTTGTTTGTTGGTGAAGTAATGAAATTAAGTAAGGGAAAAGCCGATCCTAAATTATTAAATCAATTAGTTAAAGAAATACTCGAAAAATAAAATTATGTTTAGAATTTTTAGTGCAATTGCCATAATTGCTTTGTTATCTGGTTGTAATGAATCAAAAAGAACCGGAACGTTTGAATTATCAGGAAATTTAAGCAACACAAATGGAGAAACCATTTATCTTGAAAAATTAATTAATCCTCAGCCTGTCATAGTTGATAGTACCGTAATTGACGAAAAAGGTAATTTTAAATTCTCTAATTACTTACCTAAAATTGGTTTTTACAGAATAAAGCTAAATCAACAAAATTTTGCCATGCTGGTATTAGACAGTAGCGACAAAGTAAAAGTAACTGCTAATGCAAAGGATTTAGGAAACACCTATAAAGTAGAAGGCTCTCCTGAAACAATTTTGTTTATGGAGTACAACGAAATAAGTAAAAAAAATAAAATTCAAATAGATTCGTTAAATCAGTCATTTCAACAAATCGCTCAACAAGTAAAAATGGACTCTTTAAGAATGGACTCATTAAGCAGATTGTTCGAAGCGCCTTTTAATACCATCATGAGTTCATTTAACAAAGCTATGTCTGATAAAATTTTAATGAATACAGAAAAATACGCTTCAATAATAGCTATTCAAGGTATGGAACCCGAAAAGTATTCTGATGTTTTTAAGAAACTCGATGTAGGTTTAACTAAACGTTTCCCTGATGACAAAAACGTAAAAATGTTTCATCAAATGGTAAGTAAAATTTTATCAATTAACATTGGTCAAGAAGCTCCGGAAATAGTTTTGCCTACACCTGACGGAAAAGATTTAGCGTTATCATCCTTTAAGGGAAAAATTGTTTTAATCGACTTTTGGGCAAGTTGGTGCGGACCATGCAGAAAAGAAATGCCAAATGTGGTTAAGGCATACAAGAAATTTAAAAATAAAGGATTTGAAATTTATGGTGTATCGTTAGATCAGGATAAAAGCCGTTGGTTAGAAGCCATTCAAAAAGACGGTATTACTTGGCCTCAGGTAAGTGATCTTAAATACTGGGAGTGTGAGGCAGCAAAAACTTATGCAGTAGAAGGAATACCTTATACTGTATTGTTAGATAAAGACGGTA
Source organism: Bacteroidia bacterium (assembly GCA_044344665.1). Taxonomy (GTDB): domain Bacteria; phylum Bacteroidota; class Bacteroidia; order B-17B0; family Aurantibacillaceae; genus Aurantibacillus. The sequence goes on from JBIJCO010000001.1 coordinate 119,097, forward strand.
AAATCATTGCTAAAAATTTAAGAGGTGCAGAGTTAGAAAAAGCAATTGAAGAAGCTATATCAGCAAAATAAACTTGATTAAAAAAACTAGTATATTAATGTTTAATCGCTGCATTTTTTTTGTGGCGATTTTTTTTATACGCAATAATTTACATTCCCAAAAAAAATATTTTCAGCAAGAGGTTAATTATAAAATTAATGTAACCTTAAATGATACATTACATACTTTATTAGCCTTTGAAGAAATTCAGTACATTAATAATTCAACCGAGTCATTGAATTATATTTATATTCATTTATGGCCAAACGCATATAAAAACGATGCAACAGCTCTTGCAAAACAATTATTAAGTCATAAAAAATCTGATTTTTATTTTTCTAAACCTGACGAAAGAGGATTTGTTGACAGTTTAAATTTTAAGGTAAATAATGAAAAAATTGCATGGGAATTTGACAAGGAGCATATTGACATTTGCAAGTTAATTTTAAATAAACCTTTAAATCCTAGTGATACAATTAAGATTACAACGCCTTTTTTTGTGAAAATACCAGATGCTAAATTTTCAAGATTAGGACATGCCGAACAGGCTTATTTTATTACACAATGGTATCCGAAACCGGCTGTATTTGATAATAACGGATGGCATCAAATGCCTTATTTAGATCAAGGTGAATTTTACAGTGAATTTGGTTCTTTTGACGTTGAAATTACACTTCCTTCAAATTATATACTTGCAGCAACCGGCAATAGAATAAATGCCCAAGAAGAAGAAATTTTTTTAAACGATAAAATAAACCAAACCAAAAATAAAATAGAAAGTAATGATATAAATTCACTTGATATGAGTTTTCCTGTATCGAGCAAAACTTATAAAACGATACGATTTAAACAAAGTAATATACATGATTTTGCTTGGTTTGCTGATAAACGCTTTAATGTTTTAAAAAGTAAAATAGAGTTGCCCGTTACAAAAAAAGAAATTGACACATGGATTTTTTTTACAAATAAAAATTTTCAGTTATGGAAAAATGCAATAAAATATGTGGGTGATGCTGTTCTTTTTTATTCTCAGTTAAATGGGAATTATCCATACGAACATGTTACTGCTGTAGATGGCACAATAATGGCCGGTGGCGGAATGGAATATCCAAATATTACTGTAATTGGCGATGTTTCTAATGCATTTGAATTAGAAATAACCATTGCACATGAAGTTGGTCATAATTGGTTTTATGGAATTTTAGGAAGTAATGAACGCGATTTCCCTTTTATGGATGAAGGTTTAAATTCGTTTTGCGAAATGCTTTATATACAACAAAAACATCCTGAAAAAAAATTGTCGGATTTACTTGGACTAGATGAAAATTTTAAATTGTTTGGCTTAAATAAAATACCTTACTGGCGCGAAAAAGAAACTGCTTATTTTATGTCGGCTAAATCTGGCGCAGACCAGCCACTTGATTTACCATCTCAGAAATTTTCAGAGTTTAATTATGGTAGTATTGTGTACAGTAAAACTCCTGCTATTTTACAATATCTTAAAGATTATATGGGCAATGAAAATTTTGACAAAGCCATGAAATTTTATTTTGATAAATTTAAATTTAAACATCCTTCTCCATCTGATTTTATTGAAACATTAAAAATGTTTACTGATAAAAATATTGATTGGTTTAACGAACAGTTAATTTCTACTACACATAAAATTGATTATAAAATATCAAGTCTTAAAAAAAACAAACTTGGAAATTACGTACTGACATTAAAAAACAAAACAGGTTTAATTTCGCCATTAAAAATTGATGCGTTTAATAATAATAAACCTTCTGATCATATTTGGATAGAAGGATTCAAACGAAAAAAAAGAATCGAATTTCCTTCACAAAATGTAAATTATTTTAAGATAGACGGACTTGATTTGATGCCCGATGTAAATCGCAAAAACAATTTTATAAACGCAAAAGGTTTATTTAAAAAAGCAAAACCATTGCAATTTAATTTTATTACCAAATTTGAAAACCCTCAAGTATATCAAGTGAATTATTTGCCTTTAATTGCAGCTAATTATTACAATGGATTTATGGCCGGTATAAACATTCATAATTACGGCTTGTATCAAAAAAGAGTTGAATATTCAGTAACTCCTTTTTATGCTTTCAAATCAAATTCGGCTACTGGTTTTGCAGAACTAAATTATAATTGTTATCCCAAACGTGTTTTCCAACAGATAACATATGGTGTAAAATTAAAATCGTTTATGTATGATTATTATGATACAGAAACATTCAATCGTTTAAACGGAACAGATTACAAAAGCTTGAGTTTTAATTATTACAAAATAGCGCCATTTGTTCAATTCAATCTTAAAAACAATAACGCCAACTCTAAGGTAAATCAAATTATAACTTATACATCTAATAATTTATTTATAGATAGTTTAGATAAATCGTATGCTGTTTTTTATACCGCCTCCGGCCCAAGACTAAAGAAAACAACATCTTTTGTAAATACATTGAATTACGAATTAAATAATAATCAACTTATTAATCCGTTTAAATTGAATTTAGAATTACAGCATAATTTAAGCATGGCTAAAATTTCGGCCACGATAAATTATAATTTAACAATTTCTAAAAAGAAATTTTTTGATTTAAGACTGTTTGCAGGTGCATTTTTAGCAGGTGCGGAAATAGAGAAAAGTTATTACGCATTTAGAGCAAATGGTTATAACGGCTATCAGGATTATTTATTTGCTTCAAATTTTATTGCGCGTAATGAGTCTACCGGCTTTGGTTTCAATCAATTTTCAGATGTTGATGGCGCTTTAAAAACTTGGACACCTCTCGGGCAATCATCCTCTTGGCTAGCAGCCATTAATTTAAAATCGCCCACAATCTTTAAATTCCCTTTTAAACTGTTTACAGATTTATCATTTTGCGACGCTAGATTTTTAAATACAGAAAGTTTTTTGTGGGATGCCGGAATTAACCTTACCGTTATAAAAGAAATAATTGATATCTACATTCCAATTATTTATAGTAATGATATAAAAAGAGCAATCGAACTGAATAATATCAGTCGTATAAACACAATAAGATTTACAATTAATATTCATAAATTAGTCCTAAGAAATTTAATAAGAGACAATTTATTTTAAGTGGAAAACAAAAAAATATATTTTGCATCTGATTTTCATTTAGGAGTTCCAACTTTAGAAAGCAGTTTGGTTCGGGAGAAGCTTATTTGTAGATGGTTAGATTCAATTAAAAATGATGCATCTGAAATATATTTAGTAGGCGATATTTTTGATTTTTGGTTTGAACATAAATACACTGTACCAAAAGGTTTTACGAGATTATTTGGTAAAATAGCAGAATTGACTGATTCAGGAATTAGCGTTTTTTTCTTTACTGGTAACCATGATTTATGGATGAAAGATTATTTTAACAAAGAATTAAATGTTAAAGTGTATCATGAACCTATAACAAGGGTTTATAACAATAAAATATTGTTTATTGGTCATGGAGATGGCATGGGACCTGGAGATAAAGGGTATAAATTGTTAAAGCTTATTTTTACAAGTAGAATTTGTCAATGGATGTACTCTCGTTTACATCCTAATTTTTCTTTTTGGTTTGCTCGGTTTACGAGTCGCAGAAGCAGAATTGCAACTGGAGATACAGACGAGAAATTTTTGGGTGCAGAAAAGGAATGGTTGTACCTGTTTTGTAAAGATTATATAAAAAATAATAAAGTTGATTTTTTTGTTTTTGGTCATCGTCATTTGCCATTGGAAATGGATATAAATGAAACATCACGTTATATTAATTTAGGCGATTGGATAAAATATAAAACTTATGCCGTTTTTGACGGTGAATCATTAGTTTTAAAAAAATTCGAATAATAAGCAAATTCTTACTGGAGTTTTCCGCATTAAATACAGGTATATTTTTATTAAAAACTGCTTAATTTCTTCATTTAATTATTTGCCAATTCAAAAATATTGTAGTTATTTGCTAACCAACATTAAAATTTTATGACAAGTACTATAAATATTCATATAGATAAAACAACTAAGAGTAGAGTAACGGATTATGACGTAAATAATGTTCCGTTTGGGAAATGTTTTAGCGATCATATGTTTATTGCAGAATATGCTGATGGCAAGTGGCAAACTTCAAAAATCTGTCCGTATGGCGATATGCCTTTAAGTTACGCAATGAGTGCTTTACACTACGGACAAGCCATTTTTGAAGGAATGAAAGCGTACAAAAATGAAAATGGAGAAGTGTCGTTGTTTCGTCCCCTGGAAAATCATAAACGATTAAATAAAAGTGCAATCAGAATGTGCATGCCCGAAGTACCGGAAGAAATTTTTATGGGAGGCTTAATTGAACTTTTAAAATTAGACGCTGCCTGGGTACCAACTAGTGAAACAGGAAGCTTATACATACGTCCATTTTTAATTGCTACAGAAGAGGCTATAGGAGTTAAATCTAGCGAAAATTATAAATTTATTATTATAACCTGTCCTGCCGGCAAATACTATAGCGAACCAATTAAAGTATTAGTAGAAACAAATTATTTCAGAGCTGTAATTGGCGGTGTAGGAAACGTAAAAGCTGCCGGAAATTATGGGAGAAGTTTATATCCCACTAAATTAGCACAGCAAAAAGGATACCAGCAAGTAATTTGGACTGATAGTGCAACTCATCAATATGTAGAAGAAAGCGGAACAATGAATTTAATGTTTGTTCTCGGAGACACTTTAATTACACCTGCATTAAGCGATACTATTTTAGCTGGTATTACTCGCGACAGTGTTCTAGCGCTTGCAAAAAGCTGGGGTATGAAAGTTGAAGAGAGAAAAGTAAGTCTTAAAGAAATTTATGAAGCTTACGAAAAGGGCGAATTGAAAGAGGCTTTTGGATGTGGTACTGCCGCAACAATCGCTCAGATTATTGGAATAGGTTATGAAGGAAAAGACCTTGTACTGCCACCAGTATCAGAAAGAAAATTTTCAACTAAAGTTGATGAAACGTTACGTATGATTCGTAAAGGTAAATCAGAAGATAAATTTAATTGGATGATGAAAATTTAAAAAGAATTTATAAAAATTATTATATGAAAAGCTGAGATTAAATATTAACTCAGCTTTTCTTTTTTAGGAGTATGTTTGTGAAATTTATAAAAGAGCATATAATTTTTTTAGTAATTATCATTTCTTGTATATTTCTTAGAACAATTCCTTTATTTGAATATCAATATACCCTCGACGAGTTGAGCGGTTTAGACAGAACGCGTTTTAATTCGTTTAGCGAATTAATAGACAAGGGGGTTAAAATAGATGCTCATCCTGCATTTGTTCAGACGTTGATTTATTATTTCTCAAGGTTTTTTGGTTATGCCAATTGGATAATTAAATTGCCGTTTTTATTGTTTGGGTTTGCAGCTGTTTTTTACGCTTATTTTTTATGTTATCGGCATTTTTCTAAACAAGTTGGTATTATCTCAGCTTCAATTTTTAGTTTTTCTTTAATTTTTGTTTTTTACGCACCAATTGCGAGAATGTATATTTCTGGGGTGTTTTTTAGTGTTGCACTTTTGTTCTATTTCTTTGAAATATTTTTTTTAGAGAAACATAAAAAAATCAATTATTTTTTTCTTGGCTTGTTTGCATTGCTATCAGCATTAAATCAGCACATTAATGCTTTATTTGCTTTTACTGTTTTTGTTTCAGGATTATTTTTTTTGACGAAAGAAAATTATAAATCTTTTATTATAACAACTATACTTGTAATTATAGCTTATTTACCACATTTACCTGTAACATTTTATCAATTAAAAATTGGGGGTATTGGTTACGAACAAGGAGGTTGGTTACCTAAACCTGAAATTTATTCAGTTTTTTTATTTCTTAAAGTAATGTTTGGAACAGGAAGGGCTTATTATATTTTCGCTTTTTTTATTTTATTGTGTTTTATTACTAACAGGCAAATTGGTTTAAATAAAAAACAATTTTTTTTATTGCTTCTATTTATAATTAATTATTTAATCATTTATTTTTATTCTATTTACAATGCTCCGGTTTATCAAAATTCTGTTATGCTATTTTCTGGTGTTACCGCTGTAATTCTGATTAGTTCATTGTTAAATTTTAGAAATCGTTATTTGTTTTATACAGCGTTTATATTAATTAGCGCTGTATTAATTTTTAAGACATATGTAAAAAAAGAATATTACAAGGAGTGTGTAAAAACTATATTCGAATATCAGTTTGAAAGAACGTTTGAACTTAAAAAACTGTTGGGAGAAAAAAATGTTTATCCAATATTTTTTGATTCGGATGATGTGATGAAGCAAATTTATTTTAACATGTATAATAAAAATTTTGATTATAAAGATTCTAAAGATTCGGTTACATTTTCTTTAAATCACTTTTCAAAATTTGTAGCCGGTTTAAAAACAGATTATTTGGTGTTAGCGTCTTCTTATCCCGTTTATCAATCTATTGCACAAGAATATTTTCCTTATTTAATTGAAAATGTTCAAACCCAAGCTATAAATTATAAAGTTTATTCTAAACGGTTAAGCGATAAAAATAATTTAGCTAATGGCGAACAACTTATATTCTCAGCTAATGTGTTTAATAAGGGAAACGTAATTTTCAGAGATGTAAATTCTGGTACTTTTAATAACAACAAATTAAATTTATTGGTAGATTCTTTAAATGAATTTCCGTTTGATGCTAAAATTAAATTGAATGAACTTACATTTAGAGAAGGCCAGGTAGTTTTACTAAAATGTATTGTGAAATTATGTAACCCTTTTAAAAAGCAAATTTCAGCATGCGTTTCAATAAAAGATACCTTGCGAGATACTACCTATTTTTATAACTCAAAGTCGGCCGAAGATTTTGTAATGAAAAAAGATTCTGTTGTAAAAATTTATGCTGATAGTTATTGCGGTACAAATTATAATAAAATAAAAAACACGTCAGAAGTTACTTTTTTTGTATGGAATATTGGTAAAGAAAAATTTATAATAAAAGATTTTGAAATAATGACCATTGATTTTTGGCCGGAAAAATGGAATTTTTGGAATTAAAAAAATGAAAGTGTCAATGCTTTAAAAGGTGGTAATGAATTAAATTTCTTTTTCCATTAAAAAATGCTGAATAATTCCCCAAAGTAAAAATGTTTTTTCTTTAATAGTGTACCCTGCTTTTTTATAGAACTCAACAGCGTTTTCTCTAGCTTGTAATTCAATTTTTTTTAAACCAATTTTTTTCCCTTCGTCTTCTAAAAAACTAACAATCATGTTTCCTAATCCTTTACTTTGGTGAAAATTATCTACTGCCATAAAACGAATCTGTCCGGTTTCATCACTATTTTTTTGTAGTCTGCCACATGCTATAACTTTACCGGACTCATCATTTATATATGCGTTTAAGCTCACAAGTTCTAAATTGTCTGTAGCAGTCTCTTTGGGTTGCTGCCAAGGTTGACGAAGAACTTTATAACGCAATTCAATTATCTCAATAATTTCTTTTTCGGTAGCGGCCAGTTTTACATTATTCATCTTTTAAAAATTTAAATGCTATATTTGAGACTGTTTTTAATTCAATGTTTTCGAAATTAAATTTATTAATCATGGCCTTAGCCTCAGGCAATTCAAACACTTCTTTCAAATCTCTTATTTTTCCTATTGGAATTTCTTTTTTCAAACACAAATTATATAACTCTTTAAAATTAAATTGTTTGATGTAATTATAAATTATATGATATAACTCTGTTCGATTTTGTAAACGTAATTGATTGTTTGCAAATTTTGAATTACTTGCCAACGATGAATATTGTATTAGATCACATAAATTTTTGAATTGAGCATTACTGCCAATAGCGAACGTAACCGTTTGCATATCTTTGGTTTCAAACAATTCGCCATAAGGTGCAATGTTAGGATGAAGGCTTCCGCTTGCTTTTGGTAAATGTTTTGCGATTAGCCAATTTGTTGCCTGATTCGCCAGCGAAGCAATTGCACTATCAAATAATGAAACCGATACATGATATCCGGTATTTGTTTTGTAACGATTTAATAATGCAATTAAAATGGCTTCTTTTAATTGATGGCCTGCTAAAATATCTATAAGGGCCACGGGCATTTTTACCGGTTTGCTATTTGGTTCGCCATTCATAAACATAAAACCGCTTTCGGCCTGTAAAATTAAATCGTAGGCGGTACGTGGGTTGTTAAAACCAAATCCGTTAATAGAAGCGTAAATAAGTTTAGGGTTGATTTGAGAAAGCGTTTTAAAATCAACTTTTAATTTTATATCGTCGCCAGCTTTAAAATTGGTGATTAAAATATCCGCTTTTTTAATTAATTCGTAAAATTTTTGAGTTTGTGAGGGGACACTTAAGTCTAAAAACATAAACTGCTTGCCGCTGTTTACACTCCAGTAGTATGCACTTGTAACATCCTTAGGGTTTTCTGTTTTTAATTTCCAGCTTCTTGTAATATCACCTTTTGTTTTAGGATTTTCTATCTTAATAACTTCTGCGCCTAGTTCAGAAAAAAAATAGCCTACGCTTGGCCCAGCTAAAACACCCGCTAATTCAATAATTTTTAAATCTTCGAATGTGTTTTTCATAGTTAAAAATAGTGGTTGTTATTGGTTAACTATCATAAGTTTGTTTATTGATAGTAAATGAACTAATTTTTTTAGAGAAGGGATTAATGTGCAACTAAAAAATTTATCTCAATACAGCGCCCAATTTTTCTTTGTAATTAAAAATTAATTTTTCCATTACAGCGTCAATTTGCTTGTCGGTTAAAGTAGCCTCTTTGTTTAATAATGTAAAACTAACAGCATACGATTTTTTATTGCCTAGCTTTTCTCCTTCATATATATCAAATAGATTAACCTCTTTTAAAATTTTTTTCTCTGTATTAAATGCAAGCTCTTCTATTTGTTGGTATTTGACAGATTTATCAATTAACAGAGCAAGGTCTCTTCGAACTGATGGAAATTTGCTAATTTCTACGAACTCAATTTTTTGTTTTGAAAATGCTTTTACTAAAATATCCCAATTTATGGTTGCATAAAAAACAGGTTGATTGATGTCGAATTTCTTTAATTGCGTTTTAGAAACCGAACCTAATTCTGCTAACGGTTTTGAATTTAACAGATAAGTTAAACCAAAATCAAAATTAGCATAAGCACTTTCGTCGCTTTTAAAACTTGTTACGCCACATTTTTGCAATAGGTTGTTCAATGAAGCTTTTAAAAATGAGAAATCTGCTTTCTGATAAAGTTGATAAGGGTTAGTGTCAAAAGCATTACCTGTAACAAATAAAGTAAGTTGTTTTTTCTCGTTATAATCTATTTCTTCTTTTTCTGAGACAGAATAAGTTCTTCCGATTTCAAAAAATTTGAGGTCAGTGTTTTTGCGATTAATGTTATAAGCAATAGCTTCTAGGCCACTATAAATCATGTCTCCACGTAAAACATTTAAATCGTTACTTAGTGGATTAACAATTTTTACATTGCTGTTTTCCTCCGGATAATAGGCTTCTTTGGTTAATGATAAGCCCATAATTTCATTAAAGCCAAAACCTTCTAACAGATTTGCCAATTTATTTTCAATAACAACGTCGTTATTTTTTAAGTCGTTAAAAGCCGTGTAAGAAATTTCTTTGGTCACTTCAACATTATTGTAACCGTATATTCGCATAACTTCTTCAATTATGTCGGCTTCGCGAGTAACATCTGTTTTAAATCTTGGAACCAGTAATAATAAACCGTCAGTGCCTTCTGATGAGATTTTTATTCCAAGATTAGTAATTATATTTTTTATAACTGTTCTGTCAATTTCTTTTCCAATTAATGCATTGCAGTTACTGTAAGAGAATGCCACTTTGTATGGTTCGAGTATTTCGGGATATAGGTCAATAATATCCATGCTTAATGTACCACCGGCTAATTCAAAAATCAAATTTGCTGCTCTTATTAATGCAGTAATGCTCATTTCCGGATCGGTACCACGCTCAAACCTAAAAGATGCATCAGTTTTTAAGGCATGTTGCTTTGCAGTTTTACGAATATAACCTGAATCAAAATAAGCACTCTCTAAAAATACAGAGGTTGTTTTTTCTGTGACCCCACTTTCTAATCCCCCAAAAACGCCTGCAATGCACATAGGTTCCTGGTCATTGCAAATCATTAAATCATTGGCGTTTAATTTTCTTTCAATACCGTCTAATGTTTTAAATGTTTCATCTTGTTTGGCAGTTCTTACAATTATTTGATTTCCTTTAATTTTATCTAAATCAAATGCATGCAATGGTTGGCCTAATTCGTGAAGTACAAAATTTGTAATATCTACAATGTTGTTAATTGGACGTAAGCCAATGGATAATAGACGGTTTTTTAACCAGTCAGGACTTTCTTTTACTTTAATTCCACTAATAACAATACCTGAATAGCGTTTGCAAGCTTCTTTATTTTCAATAACTACTTTAACTGTATTTAAGTTGGAAGCATCAGGAAGTTTATTTAATCCTGTTAAGTTAATTTGATGATTTGATGTATTGTTTTGAGAATTTAAAATGGCTACTAAATCTCTGGCAACGCCAAGGTGCGAAGCTGCGTCGCTTCTGTTTGGAGTTAAGCCTATTTCAAAAACCGAATCTAGTTCAATTTTAAAATAATCGGCAGCTGGTAAGCCAATTTGAGTATCGTTGGGCAAAATTAATATGCCATCATGGCTTTTTCCTAATCCAAATTCATCTTCGGCACAAATCATGCCTTCGCTTAAAACACCTCTTATTTTAGATTTTTTTATTTCAATCGGTTCTCCTTCTGTTGGGTAAAGTTTGGTACCAATAGTGGCGACAATAACTTTTTGACCAGCAGCAACATTGGGAGCTCCGCAAACAATTGATAACAGCTCGGTTGCACCAATATCTATTTTTGTAATGCTTAATTTGTCTGCGTCAGGATGTTTACTGCACTCTACAACATGTCCAACAACAAGGCCTTTTAATCCACCTTTAAAACTTTCAAAATCTTCAATACTCTCCACTTCTAGTCCGGAAGAGGTTAATAAATTTGCTGTTTCTTGTGCGGAAATATTAATATTAACAAGGCTTTTAAGCCAATTGAATGAAATTTTCATTAGATAAAAATAAGAAACTAAATATAAGGTAAAAAAAGGAAATATTTAAAGCTTGAAGGAAGCCTTATGAGTTTAAAACCGACATCTAACAAAGTTTTGATAAAGCGTTTTTTACATTGTTGATAGCACCTTCAACATCACTTAATTTGCATGTTCCAACTGATAAACGATACCAGCTTGAGTTACCCGAAGCTCCAAAAGCAGAAAAAGGAACAATTGCTAATTTAGCCTCGTCTAACAGATATTTTGTTATGTCTGCTGTTGATTCAAGTATTTTGCCTTCAGTTGTTTTTTTACCATGTAAATTAAATTGTACGGTTAAATAAATTGCAGCTTGTGGCGTAATTGCATCTACCTTAAAACCCGCAGTTTTTAATTCCAGAAAACCTTTATAAAAACCATTTAGACGTGCGCTTATTTTTGTTTTTTGTAATTCTATAAATTTATCGTAAGTGGGTAAATCACTTAAATAGTTTGCAGTTGCCACTTGTTCAGCTTTAGGAGCCCAGGCCCCAACGTGTGTTAAAATGGCTTTCATTTTATCAATAATAAATTTTGGCCCCATACTCCAACCAACACGGACACCTGTTGCAGCAAGTGATTTTGAAATGCCGTCAACAAAAACGGTATAGTTTTTCATGTCTGGTCTTAAGCTTACCGGGTTGTAATGTTTAGTGTTTCCAAAAGTAAGTGCCCAATAAATTTGGTCATACATTAAATAAACAGGTTTTTGAGAAGGTAAACGCTTTTTGTTTTCGTCTAAAATCATATCGCAAATTTCTTCCAAGCCTTCTTTTGTAAATACAGTGCCTGTTGGATTTTGAGGAGAGCAAAGCGCAATAAATGAAGCGTTTGAAATGTAAGGCTTAATGTTTTTTGCGCTAGGCATAAAATTTTCTTCAGGGCTTGCTTCAATTATTATAGATTTTGCATTGTTTAAATAGGAGTAATGATTGTTGTTCCAAGATGGCACCGCAAAAATCACAGTGTCGTCAGGATCAACTAAAGCTTTAAAAATGCAGTAAATTATAGGTCTTGCGCCGCCGGCAATTAAAATTTCATCAGGTTTATAATCAAGTTCACCGCGTTCTTTCAATAAATTACAAATAGATTTTCTTAACTCGAGCATTCCATCGGCAGGAGGATAATTTGTTTGATTAGCGGAGTATTCATTTATGATGTGTTGTTTAAGTTCGGTAGGAATCGGAAATTCTTCGGGATTGAAGTCACCAATCGTAAGGTTATAAATTTTTTCGCCTTGTTTTATTTTTTCGTTCACTTCACCGGCTAATTTTATTATTTCGGAGCCAATAATGTTTTCTGCAATTTTTGAAACCTTCATTTTAGTTGTCATTAAATAGTACATCTCTATTTACAAACCTAAATTTATTTTGTTAGTATTCAAATAAAAAATAATACAAAAAATTATTAATTCTTAACTATTAAAAGTGCTAAATGGTCTAAGTTAAATTTATAATTATCTAAATACTTTTCCGCGAACAATAAAAATTAATAGCTTAAAGAAATTAATTAATACATCATTTGTGAAACGAGTTCTATTACAAGATTTATCGGAACAGTTAGGTCTGTCTAAAACATTAATATCAATGGTAATAAATGGAAAAGCCGACAGATATGGTATAAGCAAAAATACGCAAGAGAAAGTTTTAGAAGCCATTGAAAAATCAAATTATTTTTCGAGTAGATTTTACAGAGCGGGCAGAGGAGGAAAAAGTTATTTAATAGGCATGGTAATACCTCATATTTCAACTGCTTTTTATGTTGAAATTTTAAAAAGAACTGAGGAAATATTTTTTAATACTGGCTATAATTTAATACTGTGTTTTACAAATGGAAATGAAGAAAAAGAAAAAAAGTCAATTTCAATGTTAATTGATAAGCAAGGTGTTGATGGAATAATTATGGCTTCATCTATTACAGATTTTTCTTTTTATAACCAGGCAACTTACACTGATTTTCCGATTGTTTTTATGAATAATGACAATGAAGCGATAGATTCCTTAAATTCAGTAAACGTGTTTGTTGAAAATATAGCAATGCGATTAAATGAATTAATAGAAATAAAGCAAGCTAGGCAATCAACTATTGATTAATGAAATTTTTACTAATGGATACAAAAAGTGTTTGTTATAATTGGCTTTATTTAAGAGGCAGCGAGGTATTAATTGGATCAAATAGTTCAACCTCGGTTAAGGGATTAAATAAATAAATACTTCCTGAATTTATTTCGATGCATTTAAATCGTTTTCTGATTTTTTCCCCTTTCTTAAAAATTCGAGAACCGTTATATAAAAACAACGTGTTTAGTTTAAGGTGTTCTATAAAAATATAATTGTTGTTTTCGTCGTGTAATTTTAATGTTCTAAGCAATTGAATGTCGCTGCAACTAGAAGCTGCAGGGTTTTGAATATATTTTCTAAGTGCAGCAAATACTTCTAAAGGAAAAATGTCGGTGTTTAAAAATGGCTGCATTAATTTTTGAAAATTTTTTTTCCATTCTGTGCCGTGAGGATTAACCGTGTTTTTAAATTCATTAAACGTCACTAAGTGCGCAACTTCGTGAACTAAAGTAATTAAAAAGGCATACTTGTTTAAGTTATGATTAATGGTGATGGTATGGTTTAAACCATTGTGAGGTGGCATATAATCACCTAAACGAGTTTTTCGCTCTTTGGTTATTTTTAATTTAAAGTCAAATTTTATTATCCATTCTGAAATAATTTCAACTGTTTGTTCAGGTAAATATTTTTTTAATATTTCCGAGTTACGTTGATATTGAACCGCTCTTAAATCCACAGCTTAAATTTAATTATCTTTCGGCTAAATAATTTGTTCAAAATAGTAACTTTACAAACATAATTTAGTTAATCTTTATGAATCATAAACTAATTGTTGAGCATATAGTTAATTGGCTAACCAGTTATTCTGAAAAATCAAAAACGACAGGATTTGTAATTGGAATTTCTGGCGGGATTGATAGTGCTGTGACGTCAACACTCTGTGCTTTAACCGGTAAAAAAGTAATTGCCTTAAATTTACCAATTAGGCAATTTAAGCAGGAATTTGACCGAAGTACAGAACATATAAATTGGTTGCTAACTAACTTTAAAAATGTTGAAACTTTTACTGTTGATTTGACCAGCACGCTTGAAACCGTTGAGAAAAATTTTCCAGTAAACATTCAAGATTTTTTAACAATGGCTAACACCAGATCAAGATTACGCATGACTACTTTATATGCGTTTGCCGGACATCATAAATTGTTAGTTGCAGGAACCGGAAATAAAGTAGAGGATTTTGGTATTGGTTTTTTTACAAAATACGGAGATGGTGGAGTTGATTTAAGTCCGATAGCTGATTTATATAAAACAGAAGTATATCAGTTAGCAAATTATTTAGGCGTTGTAAACAGTATTTTGCAAGCTAAACCAACCGATGGCTTGTTTGCTGACGGAAGAACAGATGAAGATCAAATTGGTGCTTCGTATCCTGAATTAGAATGGGCAATGGAACATTTGTCTGAAAATAATAAAGGTGAATTAACACAAAGACAGCAAGAGGTATTGCAAATATATAATGCACGGCATTTTGCAAATAAACATAAGGTAGATGCTATTCCGGTTTGTTTGATACCCGATAATTTAAAAAAATAAAAGTATGTTTGGAAAATTTGGAGATATGATGGGCAAGCTTCATGAGATGAAGCAAAAAGCAGATGAGATTAAACTAAAACTTGATAATACAATTATTAAAACTGAAGGTGCCGGTGGTGATATAATAATTGAAATTACAGGAAATAAAAAAATTAAAAATTTGCATATAGCTTCAGCTTTGCAGCATGGCGATAAAGTTGAGCTGGAAGAACAGTTAACCGTAACATTAAATAAAGCTATTGAAGCAGCAGATAAATTAAGTGAAGGTGAAATGAAAAAAGCTGCCGGCGGCATGTTGCCAGGGATGTAGTTTATTGTTAGTGTTTTCGAATAATTAAAAAAATAAAAATTAAACAGCTATGGCTTTGATTTTACCTGTAAACGAAAATTATCCGCAGTTTGGAGAGAATTGTTTTTTAGCGCCCAACGCAACTATTATTGGAGACGTTTTAATGGGAAACGATTGCAGTATATGGTTTAACGCAGTTGTTAGAGGTGATGTTAATAGCATACGAATTGGAAATAAGGTTAACATACAAGACGGAGCTGTTATTCACTGCACCTACCAAAAAACTACAGTTAATTTAGGGAATAATGTTTCCGTTGGACACAATGCTATTGTACATGGTTGCAAAATTCACGATAATGTTTTAGTAGGAATGGGAGCAATAATTATGGATAACTGTGAGATAGGCAGTAATACAATTATTGCCGCTGGCGCAGTTTTAACAGAAGGAACTATTGTGCCAAGTGGATGCATATATGCAGGGGTTCCTGCAAAAAAAATAAAAGATATATCGCAAGAATTAATTAATGGTGAAATAGATCGAATTGCCAATAATTATTTGATGTATAGCAGTTGGTTAAAAAAATAATTTTAGACTAAATTATTCACCTTTAAAGTTGGGTTTTCTTTTTTCTAAAAAAGCGTTTACTCCTTCGTTATAATCATAACTGTTTGCGGCCTGAACTTGAATTTCTCCTTCAAGATCTAATTGTTGTTTTAAATTATTACTTGCACTTGCATTTAACAAACGTTTAGTAAAACCAATAGCCTGTGTTGGCATGGCAGCTATGTTATTTGCAAATTCAAAAGATTTTTCTTGTAATTCAACATCTTCAAATAATTTATAGATCATTCCAAAACCTTTTGCATCTTCTGCAGTTAGTTTATCTCCTGTTATCATTAGAGCACTTGCTAATTGAAAGCCAACTAGGCGAGGTAATGTAAAAGTGCCACCACTATCGGGTATTAAACCTATCTTACTAAAGGCTTGTATGAAACTAGCCGATTTAGCAGCCAAAACAATATCGCATGCCAAAGCAATATTTGCCCCTGCACCTGCAGCTACTCCATTTACCGATGCTATTATTGGTTTTTCTATGGCTCTTATTTTTAAAATAATTGGGTTATAATGTTCTTCAACAATTTTTTTTATTCCTGGTCCGTTTTTATCTATTGCTTCTGCTAAATCCTGCCCGGCGCAAAAAGCTTTTCCCTCTCCTGTAATAATAATTGCTCTTATAGATTTGTCATTTTCGGCTTTATCTAATTCGGCAATTAGTTGTAATGCCATTTCGCGGTTAAAGCTGTTAAATTTATCGGGGCGATTTAATTTTAAAATTAAAACGTTGTGTTTTTTTTCGGTTAAAATAAAAGACATATACTTTTGAGTGTTAATTGTAAAACGATATTTAAACTGGAACTAAAATAAATAACTATTACATTTAAATACAATAATATTAATTCTTTTTATTAAACTTTTATAAGTTTTAAAAGTCAAATCATTATGAGAGAAATTTATGTTTTAATATTTTTTTTTGCGTTTAATGTTCAATTTTTTAAATCGCAGAATTTATATTTTCCTCCGATTGCAGGAAATAGTTGGGACACGCTATCACCTCAATCTCTTAATTGGTGCCAACCTCGAATTGATTCGCTATATAATTATTTGCAGGCAAAAAACACAAAGTCATTTATTGTTTTAAAAAACGGAAAAATAGTACTAGAAAAGTATTTTGGTACATACACCGGTGACTCCTCCTTTTACTGGGCTTCGGCAGGAAAAAGTTTAACGGCTTTTTTAGTTGGGATAGCTCAGCAAAAAGGATTAATAAATATAAATAACAAAGTATCGCAATATATTGGCGCAGGTTGGTCTTCTGCTCCATTAATAAAAGAAAATTTAATTACGGTTAAAAATTTGTTACAAATGACTAGTGGTTTAAACGATTCGCCAATGTTACCATGTACAAATGAAGATACAGCTAAGTCATGTTTAACATATTTAACTGATGCAGGAACCAGATGGGCTTATCATACCGGAGCTTATAAAAAAAATCAGGATGTTGTGAGTAATACAGCAGGTCTATCTTATAATTCACTAACAACTAGTTGGGTAAAAAATAAAATTGGCATGGATGGTTTTTGGTTTAATCAGGTTTATTATAGTAAAGCTAGGGGCATGGCCAGATTCGGTTTATTAAATTTAAATAGAGGTATATGGGCTAATGATACGCTAATGAAGGATACAGTTTATTTTAAAAGCATGGTAAATACATCTCAAAATCTAAACTTGGCATATGGATATTTATGGTGGCTTAATGGTAAATCAAACTTATCGGTTCCGGGGTCGCAAATTGTTTTGCCGGGTCCATTAATTCCAAATGCTCCGAGTGATTTATTTGCAGCATTGGGTAAAAATGATCAGAAAATTTATGTTATACCAAGTCAAAAAATGGTAATTGTTAGGCAGGGGAACTCTGCCGAAAGTGTTGCATCTGCTCTTTCAAATTTTGATAATAATTTATGGGATTATATTAATAAGCTTAATTGTACAAATTTGGGATTAAATGATTTGGAATTGACTTCTAAGGTGGTTGTATTTCCCAATCCGGCGAATAATCAAATCAATATTACAACCGATTTATCTATTAAATCTATTTTAATTACCGATGCATTAGGCCGTTCAACGAAATTAAAATTAATTAACAATAGTGCAGATGTTTCCTATCTCTGCAAGGGATTTTATAATTTACGAATTATTACAGGGTCCGGTTTATGCTGTAACAAGAAAATAATTATTAATTAAAAATCGTTACTTAATTGATTAGTTGTCTTTTGTAAAATCTCAAAAGCGTTTTCAGCCATTAAATTTTCTTTGTCGAGCGTCGGATTTATTTCAACCATTTCAAAACACACAATTTTTTTGCTTCGCATGATGTAATAAATTAAATTACCGGCTTCTTTTTCGGTAATCCCATTAGGAACAGGTGTGCCTGTACCGCTTGATATTCTGGAATCCATGCTGTCAACATCAAAACTAACGTAAATGAGGTCGCAATGATCTAAATAGTTTAAAGATTCAATGGCCACCCTCTCAACCGCTTTTTTTCTAATTTCTTGTAAATTAAATACCCGAACTTTATTTTTCTTAATTAGATAGTCTTCCTGTGATTCAAAATCGCGTAAGGCTATAAAAACGAGGTCAGTATAGTTTATTTTAGGACAAATCCCGCCTAAATTTTTAAGTTTTTCCCAGTATTCAATCGTTTCATCATCCGGTTTATTTTGCTGTCTATCGCGATTATCCTCATTTAAAACACAGCAAAGTGGCATGCCGTGCATGTTACCACTGGGTGTAGTGTAGGGGCTATGAAGGTCGGCATGAGCGTCTATCCAGATAACTCCGAGTTTCTTATCTGGGTATGCCATTCTTATTCCGCTTATGGTGCCTAAAGCAGAACTATGATCTCCAGCCAGGACTATTGGCACTTGATCGGCCTTAAGTGTTTTTTGAATTTCTTTTGCTATTCGGTCGTTTAAACTGTAAACGCCTTTTATCCTTTTGGCATAATCATGAACAACAGGTTCAAGTAGCAGGTTGTTTTCATTAGGTATCTCAACAGACTTATAGCGTTTAAAAAAAGCGCTTCCGAAGTCTAACGCGGCAATTTTAATGGCATCAACCCCCATGCTTGCCCCACGTGTACCCGCTCCAATCTCACTTTTAACCTCAATTATTTTAATTGGTTTTATCATATATTATAACTTTATATTAATAATTAGCTTTATTTTTGCAACAAGTAACTAACTTACTTTAATAAATTTTAAACCATGTAACTAACTTACATTAACATGAACAATCAATATTCCACTCTAATTAATCAAACATTTAACTTTCCGCAAGACGGGTTTGATGTTGTTGATAATGAACTTTATTTTAACGATATACCATTAATGGATATTATTAAGCAATACGGAACACCTTTAAGGATTAGTTATTTGCCTAAAATTAGCTCTCAAATTCAAAAAGCCAAGCGTATGTTTAATGTTGCAATGGCAAAAGTAGATTACAAGGGTAAATATGTGTTTTGTTATTGTACAAAAAGTTCTCATTTTAGTTTTGTACTCGATGAAGTGTTAAAAAACGATGTTCATATTGAAACTTCATCAGCATTTGATTTAAATATTATCAAAGAACAGTTTCAAAAAAAGGCCTTAGACAAAAATACATATATTATTTGTAATGGTTATAAACGCTCAAATTACAAACAAAATATTACAGAGTTAATTAACGATGGATTTAATTTAATCCCAGTACTTGATCATTTAGATGAGATAGATTATTATAAAAAACATTGTAAAGTTAGTAACGTAAATCTTGGAATAAGGATAAGTACTGAAGAAGAACCTTCTTTTACTTTTTATACATCTCGTCTTGGAATTAGGAGCAGTGAAATAATTAATTTGTATAAGGAAAAAATTAAAAACAACTCAAAGTTTAGTTTAAAACTATTGCATTTTTTTATTAATACCGGTATAAAAGACACTATTTATTACTGGACGGAGTTAAATAAATGTTTAAATGTATACAAAGAATTAAGAGCTATTTGTCCTACACTCGATTCATTAAATATTGGTGGTGGTATGCCAATCCGAACTTCATTGGGTTTTGAGTATGATTACGAGTATATGATTGAAGAAATAGTTGCTCAAATAAAAACATTTTGCGATCAAAACGATATTCCTGAGCCAAATATTTTCACCGAATTCGGCTCATTTACGGTAGGAGAAAGTGGTGCGTCTTTGTACTCTGTGGTAGATCAAAAACAGCAAAACGATCGCGAGACATGGTATTTTATTGATAGTAGTTTTATAACTACACTGCCTGACACTTGGGGTATAAATCAGCGCTTTATATTGTTGGCAATTAATAATTGGGATAAACCTTATGGCCCTGTAAATTTGGGAGGTATGACTTGCGATAGTATGGATTATTACAATACAGAGGCTCATACTAATCAAGTATTTATGCCAATAATAGAAAAAAATCAAAAACAACCTCAGTATATAGGTTTTTTTCATACCGGAGCGTATCAAGAGGCTTTAAGCGGTTATGGAGGAACTCAGCATTGCTTAATTCCGGCACCTAAGCATGTTTTAATTGATAGAGATGAAGATGGTAAAATTACAACCCGCTTATTTGCAAAAGAGCAGAGTTATAAAAGCATGCTTAAAATTTTGGGATATTAAAATGTAATTTGCTCAGTTGTCTTTCACACATTTTGTGTGTGTTATATAAAATATAAAAGGTTGAATTATTTTTTAAATCTTTCTAACATTTGATATATTTAACTAACAAGTAGATTTCTTATTTTATAACTTTACATCTCAATAGTGGATTTATATGGCTTTATTCGATTTTTTAACTCAAGATATTGCAATTGACCTCGGTACAGCAAACACAATTATTATTCATAATGATAAAGTTGTTGTAGACGAGCCAAGCATTGTTGCTGTTGACAGAACAACAGGAAGGGTAATAGCAGTTGGCAGGCAAGCTCAGATGATGCATGGTAAAACGCATGAAAATATTAAAACAATTCGCCCTTTAAAAGATGGTGTAATTGCTGACTTTCAGGCAGCAGAGGAAATGATTAAGGGAATGATAAAAATGATTAACTCAGGTAGTCGTTTTTTTAAACCTTCACTTAGAATGGTTATTTGTATACCTAGTGGAATTACAGAAGTTGAGAAACGTGCCGTTAGAGACAGCGCCGAACACGCTGGTGCCAAAGAAGTATATATGATACATGAACCTATGGCCGCCGCTATAGGTATGGGCATTGACGTTGAAGAACCAATGGGTAACATGATTATCGACATTGGTGGCGGTACATCTGAAATTGCGGTTATTGCACTTGGGGGTATTGTTTGTGATAAATCCATTCGAATTGCCGGTGACGATTTTAATGCCAATATTGAAGAGTATATGCGTCGTCAACATAATATTTTAATAGGAGAACGAAGCGCTGAACGCGTGAAAATTGAAGTAGGCGCAGCTATGACCGAAATTGACAATCCTCCAACTGACTTTGCTGTTCAGGGGAGGGATTTAATGAGTGGTATACCAAAAGAAGTTTATATTTCTTATGTGGAAATTGCACATTGTTTAGATAAATCAATTTCGAAAATTGAGGAGGCTATTTTAAATGCCTTAGAAATGACTCCGCCTGAGTTAGCTGCAGATATTTACCGTAAGGGGATTTTTATGGCTGGTGGTGGTTCTTTGTTAAGAGGTTTAGATCGACGTATATCCATGAAAACAAAATTGCCTGTGCATGTTTGCGAAGATCCTCTTAGAGCTGTTGCAAGAGGTACCGGAATTGCACTTGAAAATGTTCATAAATTTCCGTTTCTTATCAAGTAATTAATCGGTCTTGACTTAACTTTATGTATCGAAATAATTATTTCGTTATCTATTAAAATTAAACGTGAGAAATCTAGTTGCATTTGTATTAAAACACCATTTTGCTATTGTTTTTTTGTGTTTACAAATGATTTGTGTTTGGTTAATGTTAAACCATAATGGTTACCAGGGCTCCCAAGTTTTAAATTCTTCAAATCAAGCGGTTGCTAATTTGTATGTTGCTGCCTCAAACACCAGAGATTATTTTTCTTTAAAACAAGAAAATGACAGACTTGCACTTGAAAATTCATTATTAAGAAATTCGTTAAAATCAAATTATTCAATAATACCATTAAAAGAGTTTGTAAAGAATGATACACTTTATAAACAACAATATTCTTTTATGAGTGCTAAAGTTGTAAATTCAACTGTAAATAAAAGACGAAATTATTTAACATTAAATGTTGGTTCGTTGCAAGGTGTAAAGCAAGACATGGCCATAATGTCCGGAGATGGTATAGTTGGAATTGTAAATAATACCTCCTCCAACTTTGCAAGTGCTATGAGTATTTTGCACAAAGATGTTCGGGTTAATTGTCAGTTAAAAAAGGATGGAAGTTATGGTCCGTTAATTTGGGACGGTAAAGATTATCGCTTTTGTTATTTAACTGATATACCCACTCATGCAAAAATAAAAAAAGGGGATACCGTAATAACAAGCGAGTTATCTGGAATTTTTCCTGAAGGCATTATGGTTGGTGTTGTTGAAGATTTTGAGCGCCGTCAAAACGAAAGTTTTTATACGGCAAAAATTAAATTAAGTGCAGATCTTAAAAAAGTTAATCATGTTTATATTATTAAAAATAAATTTAAAACCGAGCGTGACTCTTTAGAAAACGAAACACAAAAACAAATTGACGACTGATATAATTAAAAATATTTTTAGGTTTTTATTGCTGATTTTGGTTCAAGTTTTAATAATACAAAACATTAACCTTTCAAGTTATATTATACTCTTACCTTATGTGTTAATTATTATTCTTTTACCTTTTGAGTTTTCGAGATTAAGCGTTTTGTTTGTTTCGTTTTTTGTAGGAGTTTGTATAGATTATTTTTATGACTCATCTGGTTTACATGCCTCTGCCTGCACTATTATGGGGTTTAGCAGATACTATATTCTTAAATTTATTTCTCCTCGCGATGGTTATGACCTTGGTGTAAAGCCAACAGTAAATGACATGGGATTAGCTTGGTTTTTAAGTTATGCCGGATTATTAATTCTAGTACATCACCTTTTCTTTTTTTATTTGGAGGTCTTCAGATTTAATGAATTTTTCAGAACTTTTTTTAGGGTATTTTTAAGCAGTATTGGAACATTTGTTTTAATATATTTAATTCAGTTTTTGTTCTATACAAATCGTAAATAATTATGAGTAAAAATTCGCAGCTTCAAAACAGAAAGCTAATTATTGGCGGATTTTTCTGTTTAATTGTTTTAATTTATTTGTGTCGCTTATTTTACATTCAGGTAATAAATGATCAGTATAAATTAGATGCAGAAAAAAATGCTTTTCGTTATATGACTGAATTTCCGGTACGAGGATATATTTACGATCGTAATGGAAAATTATTGGTTTTCAATGCTCCGTCATACGATTTAATGGTAATACCGCGAGAAACTAAAGGCTGCGATACTATGGGAGTTTGCGAAGTTTTGCAAATAACTAAGCAAGAATATTTAAAACGAATAAAAAAGGCTTGTCAGGCACCAAATTCTCCTCGTAAAGAAAGTGTTTTCGAAAAACAAATGTCAGCAAAAACCTATGCTTCACTCCAAGAGAAACTCTATAGGTTTAAAGGTTTTTTTGTTCAAAAACGTACAGTTAGAAAGTATCCTAGGCCAATAGCAGCACATTTACTCGGTTACGTAGGCGAGGTTAGTAAGCAAAAAGCAGAGAAGGATATCTATTATAAAGAGGGTGATTATATCGGAATATCAGGCTTAGAGAGAAGTTATGAAGAAGTGTTGAGAGGTAAAAAGGGTACACAAATTGCTATAACCGATGTGCATAATAAAATTATTGGGCGTTATATGGATGGTAAATACGATACGTTGGCAATCCCGGGTCAGCCCTTATATTGCAGTATTGATATGGATTTGCAGGAATATGGTGAGAGGCTAATGCAAGGAAAAAAAGGAGCTGTAGTAGCTATCGAACCATCAACTGGCGAAATATTGTGTTTAATATCAGGCCCAAATTACGATCCTAATTTGTTAGTTGGAGGTAAAGAACGGTCTAAAAATTTTACAAAATTATATTATGACAGTTTAAACAGACCTTTGTTCAACCGTGCATTAACAGCCATGTATCCACCAGGCTCAATATTCAAATTAATTGATGCATTAATAGCTCAGAATGATGGTTTAATTAATCGTAACACTGTTTTCCCTTGTCAGATGGGTTATCCGCCTATGGGAGGTAAACCCAAATGTCATCCGCATGGCGGTGGTAAAAGCTTGCCGGGATCAATAGCAGTTTCTTGTAATTCATACTATAGTTATGTTTTTAGAGAGATTACGGATCAGAAAAAATACCCAAAATTTATTGATGGTTATAATCACTGGCGCGATATGGTAAAATCATTTGGTCCAGGTACAAGATTAGGTACAGATTTGCCTTACGATAAACCCGGTAATGTTCCATCAGTTGAATATTATAACAAAGTTTTCGGGAAAAACGGGTGGCGAAGTAATACTATTGTTTCCTTAGGTATTGGTCAGGCCGAACTAACGTTGGTACCACTTCAAATGGCAAATGTGGTGGCAGCTATTGCAAATCGAGGATTTTATTATACACCACATTCTGTAAAAGGAGTTGGAAACGATAAGCAACTAAATAATAAATTTAAACAAAAACATTATGTGGGCGTACAAAATCAAGAGGCATACACAAATGTAATTGATGGTATGCAAGGTGCTATGGAACCAGGAGGAACAGCTTATGCATCCAGAATCCAAGATGTAATTGTCTGCGGAAAAACAGGTACGGCGCAAAACCCTCATGGTCAATCTCACGCAGTTTTTTTAGCCTTTGCTCCACGCGATAATCCAAAAATTGCAATGGCTTGCATAGTAGAAAATGCAGGATTTGGAGGAGTTACCAGTGCTCCTATAGTTTCGTTAATGATGGAAAAGTATTTAAAAGGAAAAACAACACGGGTAGATTTAGAAAAAAGAGTTATGGCAGCCGACTTAATCAATGGTAAAAATTTATTATCAACCGGTTTTCACTAATGGCAAGGAGAGAGAATAATATTTTTTATGGTGTAGACAGGCTAGTGTTATTGGTATACGTTATGTTGGTGGTTATGGGGTGGTTAAATATTTACGCTGCTGTGTATAACGAAGAGCATAAAAATATTTTTGATACATCTCAAAAATATGGTATGCAATTAATTTGGATAGCCGGAGCAGCAATAATAGCTTTTAGTATTTTAGTAATTGATGCAAATTTTTTTACCGCATTTGCTTATGGATTTTATGCATTTTTTATTTTAGCAAATATTTTAGTGTTGTTTTTAGGTAGGGAAGTAAAAGGAAGTCATTCGTGGTACAGATTTGGAAAGTTTGGAATACAGCCAGCCGAATTTATGAAGTTTGCCGCAAATTTAGCCTTGGCAAAATTTTTAAGTAACCAAAATATTATTGTAAATCAACAATTCCGTTTACGACTTAAGGACATTATAAAAAATTATAAAAATACATTTTATGCATTACTCTTTATTTTATTGCCATTAGCCATAATAATAAAGCTACAAAATGAAACCGGACTCGCCATTGTATTTGTAGCTTTTGTGATTGTTTTATACAGGGAAGGATTAAGTGTAGGTTTTTTAATTTTTGGAATTTTTGCCGCTATTTTATTTTTGGTGGCACTTGTTGTTACCAATATTAGTGGTTTACTTATTACTTTAGGAATAATTTCAATCTCGGCATTTTTATTTGTTAGAAGAAGTAAAAAAAATCTTATTTACGTTACGTTAATATATTTGGTAACCGCGGGAGTTGTTGCCGGAACAAACTATTTTTATGAGCATTTAGAAGACCATCAAAGAATTCGTATTGATGTTTTATTAGGTAGAGGAACGGTAAACTTAAAAAAAGAAGGATATAATGTAAATCAGGCAAAAATTGCAATTGGCAGCGGTGGCTTTTTGGGTAAAGGATACTTACAGGGAACTCAAACTAAATATGATTTTGTTCCTGAGCAGGATACAGATTTTATTTTTTGTACAGTAGGAGAGGAATGGGGTTTTGTTGGTAGCACGACGGTAATTTTTCTTGAACTTTTTTTAATACTCAGAATAATATTTCTGGCCGAACGACAACGATCTGATTTTAGCCGGATTTATGGTTATGGGGTAGCATCAGTGTTATTTTTTCATTTGGCAATTAATATAGGAATGACTATTGGATTAATGCCAGTGATAGGTATACCATTACCATTTTTTAGTTACGGGGGTTCATCTCTGTGGTCGTTTACCATTTTACTCTTTATTTTTATAAAACTCGATGCAAATCGGTTATTGATTTTACGATAGAATTCTATTATTAAATACAGTATCAAATTCATGCTAATTTTCATTATTAGCTAAGGTCTTTTTGTTATTTTTACTAATTCATAAATGGAGAAAAAACCTCATAACTATATTAAGTGGCTCTGGATTTTTTTACTTAGCCCAATTTTAATTATTTTTTTACTGGTTACTTTAATTGGTATTGGCGTATTTGGCGATTTGCCGCAAGTTGAAGAATTAGTAAACCCAAAAAATAATTTGGCCACCGTTGTGTATAGTGGCGATATGAAAATTATAGGTAAGTATTATAGCGAAAATCGTGTTAATGTTATTTTTAAGCAACTCGATAAAGACTTAGTTGATGCATTAGTTGCCACAGAAGATGCCCGGTTTTATGAGCATAGTGGCGTAGATATAAAAGCTTTGGCGCGTTCATTTGTAGGGGCATTTACAGGAGGAAATAAAGGAGGAGGAAGTACAATATCTCAGCAGCTTGCAAAAATGATGTTCCCCAGAGAAAAGTTGAGTAAGCCCGAATTGATTGTTCGTAAAATGAAGGAGTGGATTATTGCCACCCGACTTGAAAAGTATTATACAAAAGATGAAATTATTGCACTCTATTTAAACAAATTCGATTTTTTAAATTTGGCAGTTGGAATAAAATCAGCATCGCAAATTTATTTTAATCGTTCGCAAGACAGTTTAAAAATAGAGCAAGCTGCCATGCTTATTGGAATGGCTAAAAATCCATCGTTATTTAATCCTATTCGTCACCCTGATAAAACACTTCAAAGACGAAATGTTGTTTTAAATCAAATGGTTAAATATAACTTTTTGGAAAAGCAGAAATATGATAGCCTAAAGTTACTACCACTTGATTTAAATTTTCATCCCGAAGATCATAACGATGGTTTGGCAACTTATTTTAGAGAATATATTCGCGATAATTTTTTAAAGTCGTGGTGTGAAACTCATATTAATCCTGCAACAAAAAAACCTTATAACATCTATAAAGACGGTTTAAAAATTTACACGACAATAGATTCACGAATGCAGCAATATGCCGAAGAAGCTGTTAATGAGCACATGAGCGATTTGCAGAAAATGTTTAATAAAGATTTAAAAACAAAAAAAAATGCGCCGTTTGCATGGAATGTCACTAAACAAGAAATAGAAAATATCATGACTTCTTCCATCAAAAGAAGTGAAAGGTTTAGGTCTGCAAAAAATGCCGGAATGAGCAATGAAGAAGCAATAGCTACTTTTTATAAACCTGTACAAATGACCGTTTATAGTTTGCGCGGTGAGATAGATACCTTAATGACTCCCTTTGATAGTATTAAGTATTACAAAGGGTTTTTACAAACAGGATTTATGGCCATGGAACCACAAACCGGTTATGTTAAAGCTTGGGTTGGAGGAATAAATCAT
Source organism: Bacteroidia bacterium (assembly GCA_044344665.1). Lineage (GTDB taxonomy): Bacteria > Bacteroidota > Bacteroidia > B-17B0 > Aurantibacillaceae > Aurantibacillus. The sequence goes on from JBIJCO010000001.1 coordinate 146,652, forward strand.
AAACACTTTAAATATGATCATGTTAAGGTTAGCAGACGCCAGGTTGGTTCAACATTTAAACCATTTGTTTATGCTTTAGCTATACAAGAAGGATTTTCGCCATGCCACCAAGTCCCAAATGTAAAAACATGCATTTCATTACCTGAAGGTGGAGATTGGTGCCCTGAAAACTCTGATGGGCCGAACGATAAAAATAATGGTAAAATGCTGACGCTTAAAAAAGCATTGGCAAATTCTATTAATTACATAACGGCTTGGATAATGAAGCAATACGGGCCGCATGCTTTGGTTACTCTAGTAAAACGCTTAGGCATAACTTCTGAAATTCCTGAAGTGCCATCAATATGTTTAGGCACTGCCGACATTAATGTTTTTGAAATGGTAGCTGCTAATTCAACCTTTGCAAATAAAGGTACATATATTCAACCCACATTTATTACCCGTATCGAAGATAAAAATGGTAAGGTAATAGAAGAATTTATACCTACTACGGATGAGGTTTTTAGCGAAGAGAAAGCCTACACAATGATTCAGTTAATGCGTGGAGTAGTTGATGGAGGAACTGGCTCGCGATTAAGATTCAGGCATAAATTAATGAATCAAATCGCAGGTAAAACCGGAACAACTCAGCGTAACGCAGACGGCTGGTTTATTGGTTTAACGCCAGAACTTGTTGCAGGTGCTTGGGTAGGTGGAGAAGACAGAAGTATACACTTTAACTCAATGGTTGAGGGACAGGGAGCAACTATGGCTTTGCCAATTTGGGGTAAATTTTTTAGCAAAGTATACGCTGATAATAAGTTAAAAGTAAGCAAAGGAGATTTTCCTAAGCCAAAAAATATAGATCCAAATTTGGAATTAGATTGCAGTAAATATGATGCCATTGATAATGATGGAACAATGGAAATAAATGAATTTGATAACTTAAAAGAACAATAATATGATTAGCAGAGTTGTGAAAAATGTTGAAGAGGCGTTGATTGATGTTAAAGATGGGAATACATTAATGTTGGGAGGTTTTGGTTTGTGCGGTATTCCTGAAAATTGTATTGCCGAATTGGTTAAAAAAGGAGTAAAAAATTTAACCTGTATTAGTAACAATGCAGGTGTTGACGATTTTGGTTTGGGATTATTACTTCAAACAAAACAAATAAAAAAAATGATTAGCAGTTATGTTGGCGAAAATGAAGAGTTTGAGCGACAAATGTTAAGTGGCGAACTTGAAGTAGAATTAATACCCCAAGGCACTTTAGCTTCACGATGCATGGCTGCAGGCTACGGAATGCCGGTAATATATACTCCTGCAGGTGTTGGAACAGAGGTAGCTATTGGTAAAGAAACAAGAAAATTTACATATAACGGCGAAGAAAAAGAATATTTGATGGAGAAAGCTTTTGAAGCAGATTTTGCCATAGTAAAAGCATGGAAGGGAGACACCGCCGGAAATTTAATTTATAGAAGTACTGCAAGAAATTTTAATCCACTAATGGCAATGGCAGGAAGAATTACTATAGCCGAAGTAGAAGAACTTGTTCCTGCTGGAGAATTAGACCCAGATTATATTCATACTCCCGGAATTTATGTTCACAGAATTTTTCAAGGCGAAAAATACGAGAAAAGAATTGAGCAAAGAACAGTCAGAAAATTGAAATAAATAATGTTATTTAATTCTATACATTTTTTATTTTTTCTTCCGATTGTTGTAGGACTCTATTATCTGATTTCACAGAAATTCAGATGGATATTAATTTTTATTGCCAGCTGTTATTTTTACATGGTGTTTGTACCTGAGTATATTTTGATACTCTTTCTAATAATTATTATTGATTATATATCAGCCGTTACTATTGAAAGAGTGGATGGCAAACTCAAGTTGTTCTACCTTATTGCCAGTTTAACAGCAAATATTAGTCTACTTGCTTTCTTTAAATATTTTAATTTTTTAAATGAAAATATTGTTTCCTTATTTTCAATTTTTGGTAAAGAATTTAATCCGGTTAATCTTAATATTATTTTGCCAATTGGTTTATCGTTTCATACGTTCCAATCAATGAGTTACACAATCGAAGTATACAGGGGAAATCAAAAAGCCGAAAAGCACTTAGGTTATTTTGCTAATTATGTTTTGTTTTTTCCTCAAATGGTTGCTGGGCCGATAGAGCGCTATGCAACGTTGGGTAATGAATTAAGAAATGTACATGAGCCTTTGTACAAAAATTTTTCTGATGGTTTTAAACTTGTTTTATTTGGGTTGTTTGTTAAAATGACAATTGCCGATAATATCGCGCCATATGTTAATCAGATTTATTTAGACCCATTAAAGTATAAGTCACATCAGGTACTGCTTTCTGTTTTTTTATTTTCATTTCAGATTTACGCAGATTTTTTTGGTTATTCAACAATAGCTTTAGGAAGCGCAAAATTATTAGGCGTAAACATCATGGATAATTTTAAAACGCCTTATTTATCCAAAAGTGTTTCAGAATTTTGGTCGCGTTGGCATATTTCACTAAGCACTTGGTTTAGAGATTATCTGTATATTCCTTTGGGAGGTAATCGGGTAAAATTCCCACGTTGGGCATTAAATATTTTAATTGTATTTATGGTAAGTGGTTTATGGCATGGTGCAAATTGGACATTTGTAATTTGGGGGGCTTTACATGGTCTTATGCTGTTAATGGAAAAGTACTTCTCTTTAAAATTCAACCTAAAAATTAAATCGGGGTGGAGTTTTATAAATATACTTTTGGTATTAAAAACATTTATAATCACATCATTTATTTGGGTGTTTTTTAGAGCTGAGAGTTTTGAAAAGGCAAAAAATATTTTTAAAGCTTGTTTTTTAAATAATAATTCAGGTTTAGAAAAAATTGATTTTATTATGCCGATTGTTTTTGCTTTGGTGATAATTATTTTTGATATGTTGTTTTTTAATTCACGCGTTGATAAGAAAATCTCCAGATTTAAAACAGTTTATAGGTGGATTTTTTACTTTGTGATTTTGTTTTGTTTATTGATTTTTTCAGGCACACAAAAATTTACGTTTATCTACTTTCAGTTTTAATGATAAAAAAAATTGGTATAAAGTTATTAATAGTATCGCTTTTTATAGCGATTCTTAATCTGATATATAATTATTTTTTTTATGAAAAAGATCTACAGGAAAAATGTCCCGAAGTATTTGAAATAAAAAAGACCCAACCTTTAACTGATATTTTTTATTTTGCAGAATCGTCTAATTTTAATGCGCGTGATGATGATTCAATCAAAAATTCAATTTCTGAAATAATTAATTTTTTTTACCCTTCATTAAAAATAACGTCAATAAATAAACCGGCTACTCATGCCGGAATTTATAAGTATTGGTTAAAACAAATTGATAAAACGGTTGCCAAGCCAAAAGCCATTATTGTAACGTTAAATATGCGTTCTTTTGATGCCATGTGGCGAAATTCTGTTTTAGAAACTCAGTTGCAAGAATCAATTGTACTTGTTAAGCCTTATCCGAATATACTTAATCGTTTTATGCTGTCTCTTCAAGCCTTTGACAATAAAACAGATAAGCAACGCGAACAAATTATGCTGAACGACTGGAACACAACTAAACTTATTTTTCCGTTTGAGTTTAAATATAAAACTGTTAGAGAGTGGGATTATTGTACGAATTTTGAGAACTTCTATAAAAATCCTGACGGTACTAAAAACGAAAATAAAACTATTCTTGCCTGTCATTTCATAAAAGCATATGCTGTAAACATTAATGAAGAAAATTCAAGGATAAAAGATTTTGATGAAATAGCCGATTTTTGTAAGTCAAATAAAATAAATCTATATTTCAATTTATTGGCTGAGAATATTGATTATGCTGATAGTTTAGTAGGCAAAGAATTAGTATTTTTAATGAAGCAGAATAGAGATTTTTTAATTAAACGTTATCAAAAAAACAATTGCGTGGTGGTTGATAATCTTGAATTAGTAAAGGGTATTGAATTTACGGATCAAAATTGGACAACCGAACATTATAGCTATAAAGGACGAATGATAATTGCTAAACACGTTGCTGAGACTTTAAAAAAACAGTTTCCTAAAGAATTAAAAAAAGTTTATTAAATATGTTAGATAAAAATGGTATTGCAAAACGAATTGCAAAGGAAGTAAAAGACGGCATGTATGTAAATCTTGGTATTGGCATCCCAACTTTAGTTGCTAATTTCATTCCAGAGGGAGTCAATGTAGTTTTGCAATCAGAAAACGGTATATTGGGCATGGGGCCATTTCCTGTTGAAGGCGAGGAAGACGCTGATTTGATTAATGCCGGAAAACAAACAATTACCCTCCTAAAAGGATCTAGTATTTTTGATAGTGCCATGAGTTTTGGAATGATACGTTCACAAAAAGTTAATCTCACAATTTTGGGTGCAATGGAAGTAAGCGAAAATGGTGATATTGCTAATTGGAAAATTCCTGGTAAAATGGTTAAAGGAATGGGTGGAGCCATGGATTTAGTGTCAAGTGCAAAAAATATTATTGTGGCTATGCAACAGGTTAATAAAGCCGGACAATCAAAGTTATTACCAGTATGTGATTTGCCTTTAACCGGCGTTAAATGTGTTAAGAAAATAGTTACCGAATTAGGAGTTTACGAAATTGCAGCAGAGGGAGGTTTTAAACTATTGGAGCGTGCTCCGGGCATTAGTATAGAACAAATTAAAAATGCAACTGCCGGAAAATTAATAATTGAAGGTGAAATAAAAGAAATGGAAATTTAGCCGATTAATGAAATTTAATTTTTCAAAATATTTTTTTTCAGAAACTACTTTAAAAAAACCAAGTGTTATTTTTTTAATTTTCACATTTTGTTTTTCTTTTTGGTTTGTTGACTTTTGGCGACCATGGAACTCTTCAAAAGATGAATCAGGATTTACTTGGGATGCCATGCATTATTACAGCTACTTACCCTACAAATTTTGTAATAATAATTCGTTTGAGTTTAATAATGGGTATACTAATTTTTTAGCAATTGGACCAAAAGGAACTCATCTTCCTAAAACAACTTATGGCATGTCAATTTTATACTCGCCGTTTTTTGCATTAGGGTATAAAATTGCTTATAACCAAAAAAGCCCCTTAAACGGATTTAGCGAGCCGTTTGCTACCTGCAATTATTGGGGTGGGATTTTTTATGTGATGTTAGGTTTAGTTATTTTAAGAAATTTTTTAAAAAATTTTTTCAATGAAATTGTAACTACAATAACTCTGATTATTGTTTTTTTTGGTACTATGTTGTTTTATTATACGCTTTGTGTTAATGAAATGAGTCATAGTTATTTGTTTTTTTTGTTTACAGCTTTTCTCAGTCTAACCAATAAATGGCATCAAAAGCAAAAAATTATTTATACGTTGTTATTGGGAATTGTCTTCGGGATAATTTCTCTTGTTAGACCAACCGAAATTTTAATTGTTTTGTTTTTTATTTTTTGGAATGTAAAATCAATAAATGATTTCAAATTAAAATTAAAATTTTTTGTTTCAAATTACATTCACATTTTATTCATTATCACTATTTGTGTTTTATTATGGTTGCCTCAATTTATTTTCTGGAAAAATCAAACCGGTTTTTATTTTTATTTTTCTTATCCGGGCGAACGGTTTTTTTGGAATGACCCTCAAATAATAAATAGTTTATTTAGCTACAGAAAAGGTTGGATTACCTATACGCCGGCTGTTATAATGGCATTTATTGGTTTTTTTACTATTAAGAAACAATTTCCGCTTTCTAAATGGGTATTTGTATTTTTAACTAGTTTATTTATATATGTTTTAAGTTGCTGGTGGGATTGGTTTTTTGGTGGATGTTTTGGTGCGAGAGGCTTTTGTCAACATATAGCTTACCTTTCTATGCCAATCGCTTTTTTTGTGGACACAGTATTTTTTTCTGATAAAACATTTTTATTGAAGCCGTTAGCTGTTTTATTAACTACAGTTTTTATTGTTTTATGTGTTTTTTTAAATTTAGGTCAAACCTATCAATATGGTAAAAACTTTATTCATTTTAATGCTATGAATGAGAAAGTTTATTGGAAGAACTTTAGACAGTTTAAAAGAATTGATGAAGAATTTTATTGGAAAAATTTATCGTCACCCGATTACGGAAAATTAATGAGTGGGGAGGATCGTGACCAGTAAAAAAATATTAGTAATTATTCCTTGTTATAACGAAGCTGAAAATGTTGAGTTATTGTATAACCAGATTAAGGAGATTCAGATAGAAAATTCTATAGTTACCCCGTTATTTATAAACGATTATTCTACAGATAACACAAAAACCAAATTAGAGCAAATTGGAGCTAAGTATCTTGATAACCCAATAAATTTACAAATAGGAGGAACTGTTCAGCTTGGTTTTATGTATGCAAACGAGAATAATTTTGATATTGCTATACAGATGGATGGCGACGGACAGCACCCGCCTTCGGAATTAAACAAAATAATTAAACCAATACTTTTAAATGAGGCCGATGTTGTGATAGGTTCCCGGTATATTAATAAGGAAGGTTTTCAATCAACTTTTTTCAGGAGATTTGGTATTGATTTTTTTTCAAAATTAAATAAATTATTGGTTGGTATTACTATTAAGGATTCTACATCGGGGTACCGCGCTTATAACAAAAATGCAATTTGTGATTTAATTGATTATTATCCTGACGAGTACCCTGAGCCGGAAGCAATAGTATATTTGGTAAATAAAAAATTAAAAATAGTAGAAGTTCCTGTTTTAATGAAAAGCCGTTTAGGCGGAGTCTCGTCGATAAAAAATTTTACAAGTATTTATTACATGATTAAAGTTTCTTTAAATACTCTTTTTTTACATTTAAAAATGAAGTCGAATGGATAAAATTCAAATTGTTGCAATTATTGCCGTTTTATTTTTTATTGGATTAATTAGCAGATTTATTATCAGAGGAAAATTACGTACAGAATATTCAATAATTTGGATACTAATTGGATTAATTTTGATGGTCTTCTCTATATGGAGGCAGAGTCTTGATTTGCTGGCTAAATTTTTCGGAGTTTTTTATGCGCCTTCTTTAATTTTTATTTTTTTCTTTTTTATGATTTTTATTTTTCTGATACATTTATCTGTTGTTAATTCTAAACAACATGAGCAAATAAAAAAACTTGCTCAGGAAATTGCACTTTTAAAAGAAAAATTTAATAAAAAATAAAATTTAAGCCACAGTCAAATTTAAAATGCTTTCGAATAATAATTTGCCATCTTCGTTTGAAAGTTCTTTATCTGCGGCTCTCTCAGGGTGAGGCATCATTCCAAAAACATTTCGGTTTTCATTGCAAATTCCGGCAATATTTTCGATTGCACCGTTTGGATTAGATGATTCATTTATTTGACCATTTTCATCACAATATCTAAAAAGCACCTGGTTGTTGTCATTTAATTTTTTGATCGTCTCTTCGTTAGCAAAATATTTTCCTTCTCCATGAGCGATAGGGATTTTTAAAGCTTTAGCTAAAGGAACATGTGCTGTAATTTGAGAATCTGTTGTTTGGGCTTTAATGAAAACATTTTTACAAATAAATTTGCGGCTATTATTGTGGAGCAGTGCACCCGGTAATAATCCGCTTTCGCAAAGGATTTGAAAGCCGTTACATACACCAAATAAAAATCCACCGTTATTAGCATGATTAATAACACTGGTCATTATCGGAGAAAATCTTGCTATAGCCCCACTTCTGAGGTAATCCCCATAAGAAAAACCACCCGGTAAAATAATATGCGTACAACCTTCTAGGTCTGTATTTTTATGCCAAAGTTTTACAGTCTCTTGCTTCATGATGTTTTTTAAAACATAAACCATGTCTTCATCGCAATTAGACCCCGGAAATACTACTACACCAAATTTCATTTATTTTATTTTAAAAGGTAAATTTATTAAATCAGTTAAATTAAAAAACTAACTTTTTGAACAATGTAAAAACAACTTAAATTATAGAACTAGCATAAATATAATATCTTTAATTTTCCAAAATAGAAATATCATCTAACTCCCAGGTTTTTCCTGAACTTGCGGTACCTGTATATTTAAAACCAACTTTAAAACTAGAGTTTTTATATGGCGTAAGCGAAATATTTCCAGAATTAGTCCATGCAAAACCACCTGCAGATAAATTTGCTGTAATTGGTGTCCATGTTGCCATTGAAGGATTTCCACTAGAGTAATTTGTTGAAATAAAAACTTCCAATACTGGCCCGTTGTAGTTACATGCTGAAATAAAACTTAAAATTGGATTGTTGAATGATGAAAGGTTTAGTGAAGGAGATATTAACCAGGTTTCGCATGCAGTATTTGTTGCGTTGGCATAATTAGTTATGTTGGCATATTGTTTCCCCCCAAAAGTTCCTATTGTCCAGTTAATGTTTCCGTTGACATTAAAAGCTGACCAACCACCACTTGTAATGGAAGCATCATTAAAATTCTTAATTAAATATGGGCAAGTTCCTGAGGTCATAACAACTTCATTGTATTGCCTAAGCGTTAATTGTATTGTACCATTATATTCTCCTAACACCGCAATTATACTTCCTTTACCACATGGAGTAAGTGCACTGGCAAAGCTTGAGTAGCCTGAAGTTCTAATAATCATACTTGTACCGAAGGCATTTATAATAGTTCTGTCTATACTTTCTTTGTTAACAGCATCTGCATAGGGTTGATTTTTATTACCATTATCAAATTCTACACTGTCCAAAGCAATTACTTGGGATTGAAGTTTTAAACGATTTGCAATTAACTGATTCATTGTAACTTTTATTGGAGTTACTGATTGACCGCTCTCTATTTTAACTACTTTTTTTTCAATATTAATTGAGTCTAATTGAATCACACCACCATAACTGTTTAATAATATCGAATTTAAATTAATTCTGATTTTATCTCCGGTATTTAAGCCGCCAGAATAGGTTAGGTTTAATTTTAGGGCGCCGGTTGCATCATTTACATAAACAGATTTATAAATATTACCACTAGCTTCATCGGCAATAACTGTGCACAACAAATTTGAGTCTGTATCAAATTTATAAACTTTAGTTGGTGCAGGTCCAATATTGTAATAAGAATTAAATTTTGCTTTTATTCTTGCAATATTAGTGTATCCTGAAACCGCAGGCTCAGGAGGATTTTCCGGATAATCAAATTTCTTTTTACAAGAATTAAAAGTTATTGATAATAGGATTGCAAAAAATATATTGATTTTTGTTCTCATAAATTTTATTTTTAATTTTCACGTATAATAATGTCATCTACTTCATATATTGTTGCTCCAATCGCAGAAGAGGACACGTACTTGAATGCGATGCGGGTATTTGAAGATTTAAAGTTAGTTAAAGATAAAATACCACTTGCTGTCCAAGCATAGTTGCCAGGATTATTTGGTGATAAAGCGAAATTTGGAGAAAGGCTTGTCCAAGTTGCTGTGGATGGATTTCCTGAGTTATAGTTTGTTGATATTAAAACATCTAATGTGTTTCCCAAATATTTTGCCGCTGTATTAAATGTTAATACTGGATTAAAAGCATTGCTAATATTTAATGCCGGTGATATTAACCAGTTTTCTGTATTTGTGTTGACATTACCAATGTAACCTGATATTTTCGCGAAGGTAACTCCGCCAAATGTAGAGGTAGCCCAATTGGCAGCGCCGTTAACATTAACTTGAAACCAACCGCCGCTTGTTAAACTGTTGTCGTTAAAATCCTTTTTGTGATATTGAATACATCCTCCTCTTGCAGCGTTCATATTTAATTCGTTGGGTGTACGAATAACCAATTGTTTGGTTGATTGATAGTTTGTAGCAATTCCAATAATGCTTCCTTTTCCTTTAGGGGCTTTTGTACCTGCAAATTTTGCATAACCGCTGCTTCTAACTACCAATTGTGTTGGAGAACAATCTTGTAATGTTAGGTTAACAGAACTTAAATTTATAGCATCTGAAAATGTTCTGTTCGTATCTGAAGGAATAAATTCAACATTATTTATTTGAACTAAATTGCAATAATATGAGGAATTAAAACTACCAATACCATTAATTAGAATAGGTTGTGGATTAAGACCTGATGAAAGTTTAATGATGTTTTTTTCATGATCTATAGAGTCAATTTCAAGCATTGAGGTTGTTGAGTTTATCCAAACATCAAGCCCTTTTAAGTTAACTCTAACAGAGTCGCCTATTAATAAAGACGAGCTATTCGTTAGCGCTAAATGAATTCCACCTGTGTAATCTCTTAAATATATTTCTTTATAAAAATTACCACTTACTTCGTCGGCAATAACAACGCCGCTAAGATAGGCTTCTTCGTTAAATCTTTTAGAGCAAGCATTGGTGCAACTTGCTATTGTTTTTAATTGAGCTATGGTTAAGGTGGTTCCTGCCGATAAATCTCTTGTAGGAACTTTATCTGGTTTTTTACATGAAATAATGCAAATAATGATTGCGCTTATTGTAAGTGTAATTAGACTAATTTTTTTCATCGATTTAGGTTATTAAATTAGAAACTGAAATTAATATTTGCCATGTAGGTTCTTCCTAAAGCATAATTGTATTTGTTTGGAAATTTGTTCGGTAAAGTTTGGTCCCATCTTAATTGCTCAAATCCACCAGTTCTGAAATTAGTATTATTTAAAAGATTCATAATACTAAGGCTAGCACTTAATGAGTATTTTCCTTTAAATCGAAATGATTTTCCAGCACTTAAATCCATAGAGTAATTACTATTTAGTTTGTCTTGGTCAATTATTTGAGAATACTGTGGGTCGGTCTCAGTATATTTATCAAGTGCTTCAGCAGTTCTTCTGTCAGGATTTGGTTCAAGATAAATATCATCAAAAAAGCTAAATGTGGTTCCAACATACCAATATTTTTTGGCATTGTAGCGGTAACCAATTCCTGCAACTGTTTGAGGTGAACCACCTATTCTATAATTTTTTAAATAAACTACTCTATCATTAAATAAATTTTCATCGCTATTATTTCTATAGGCATTTGCTATGGGTCTATTAGTATATATGTTGTTAGAAATACTAAATGCTCCCTGAATAGAGTGGGAAGTAAATAATGTTTTGTCTATACCTAATTCAAAACCTTGAAAATTTTGATTAACGCCTGTCATGATATAATTAACCAAGGTGTTGTATACATCGTGGAAATAAGTTCTGAGATATATTTGATTGTTAACTTGTGAATTATAATAGGTCGCTCTTAATTTTAATGTAGGGTATTTTATTAAATAATTTACGTCCATACCCATCACAACTTCACTTTTTAAATTAGAAACTGTATTGTTTCTTGTTTGAGCCGAAACATAAATATTAGATACCTCAGGTGTTCTTGTAAAATAAGTCCCATTTGCTGTAACAAAATGGCGACCATTTATTTTATAAGTTAATCCTCCTTTTATGCCATAATTAAAAAAGCTTAATTTTTCTCCGGCGCCTTTACTTTCATCTGGGAATTTACCATTAGCTAATTTACTATCTCTCCAAATCTGATTATTAGATAGGGTAATTGCGCCATACGCATCTAGAATATTAGAGTTGTATTCAACTTGTCCCCATGTTTCAGCACGATTAATATGAATAGTGTAATCATAACCATATTTGTCTCCAACTCTAATGGGTTTATTTGGATCCTCTAAATTATTGGATGCAAAATTATCAGATACGCCTTGATTGAGGGCGAATTGATCAACGTCTAGCCAAAAAGTTCCGCCTAATAAATCTACCATTTGTTTATAATAATTATTGCTATAAATATTAGCGTTAAATCCACCACTTATAAATAGTTTGTCCATACGGGAATTGTATATAACATTTAATGCTAGGTTTTTTAAATCTTGTACTCTATTTTCTAATACATAGCGGCTTCTTGCTTCTGCAGTATTAATGCCAGTTGTTCCTGGAATGTTAGAAATATTTGATTTATTCATGGCAATCAGCCGATCCCAGTTTATCTGGCGTGTATTAACGTCATTTAACCATAATTCTTTTTGCGCGTCGCCTGCGGCAATATCATTTATGCTGTAAAAATAGCTTGGCAAATATCTATAATAATCAGGTCTTGGGTTTGGTGAATTATTCCAATTTAAACCAGTTAAGCCGTTTTTTCCAAAATTATAAAATAGAGTAGAGGTAAGTTTAGAACCTGTTTTAATATCGAATAAATGCGAAAGCATAATTGTAGGACGATTAGTGGTTGAAACAGATGAATTTCTTACTTTACCATTTTGATAACCCCAATTGGAATTATAATAATTTGAACCGGCCAAATCATATGCTTCTTGTATTTCTTGGCTATTTCTTCCTTGCTCAATAGGAGCATAAAATGACGTTAAACTTATTAAATGATTGTCATTTATTTTTTTATCTAATGAAAAATAAAAAGCATTGGCATTAAAATATGTTCCGGGTATATATACTTCATCACCTTGACGTTTGCTGGCACTAAGTGTAAGAGCCCAGCCATTTTGCATCATGCCTGTAGAGTGAGTAACCATAACTCTGTGCCTGAAAATTCTACTTGAGTTAGCATAAGAAATTCTTGTACCTTTTCTGAATGAAGAAGCTTTAGAATCAATATTGGTATAACCTCCAACACCACTAAATCCTGTTCTGCATGCGATAATACCAATTCTGTTTTCAGTAAATCTTGTGACATCGTTCAAACCTCCCCAACTACTCCAGGCGCTAAATCCGGTTTCTAAGTTATTTACGTTTAGTCCGTTAATCATTACCAGATTATTTTCGGCTAAATAACCACGCATTCGGTATCTGGCAATACCAAAGTGAAAGCTAGCAAATTGAGAGAAGACATCCCTACTAGACTGCAAAAGAGATGACGCGTCTTGTTGATCCAAATCTGAATCGGCGTCTGCGCCGCTAGTGCTAAAAATAGGAACATTAAATTTTATAGTTGAAGTGTCGTTTTGTGCATCTGTAATATTAGTAGAATCTGATTGAGCGAGCAATCGTCCACCTATTACAAATAGCGATACTAAAATTAAATTTCTAATCATTTGTGTGTGTTATTATGATTTATCAGTTAAATTTTTTTCAAACTTAGCTATTTTGCATGTGTACTTTGATTCATTTTAGAAGCGGTTTTGGTTACAATAATATTATTTGAACCTATAGGGTAATCACTCCATCATTTAAATCGAGCAAATATATAAATATTTAATTACCCTACTATTAGCGAATTGTCAACAAAATATTACGATTATTTTGTTTAATGTACTACTATAATTAAATAAGATTAATTGCCAGTTTATTCTCCGCTGATTACTAATTATTTTTTCATTTTGTGAAATCTGATAGTTCAATTAATGCATAAAAATTAAACTTTATTTAATATTATCATCTTTTTTGTTGATGTTTGAATAATATAAGTGCAATTTTTAAGTCTTATATTTGAATATATAAATATTATGAAATTTAAATTTGTTATTACAATTACTATAGTGGCTATTTCGCTTAGCCTTAAAGCACAAACATTCGAAAAAAATAAAAATTATTTTATTTCAGCATTAGGTTTTTGGAATGTTGAAAATTTATACGATACGCTCAATGATCAATGGAAAAATGATGAGGATTTTACACCAAACGGACCTAACGCTTGGAACGGTTCACGATACAGAACTAAAATAGAACATTTGGCCGATGTTGTTTCGCAAATGGCAACCGATGTAACACCCGATGGATTGGCAATTTTGGGTTTATGCGAAATAGAAAATAAAAGTGTGGTAGTTGATTTGGTTAACTCCCCAAAACTAAAAAAAAGGAATTATCAAATTGTTCATATTGAAGGGCCAGATGCTAGAGGAGTAGATCCATCGTTTATTTATAATCCTGCTTATTTTAGAGTAAGTAAAGCGGTTTCATATAGAGTAAATCTAGTTACAGACAGTGCCCGCCGTACTCGTGATATTTTGGTTGTAAGCGGTTCTTTTGTTGGCGAACCTTTAACTGTTTTGGTTAATCATTGGCCATCGCGCAGGGGCGGAGAAATGGTAAGTAGACCAAACCGAAATGCTGCGGCAAAAGTGGCAAGGCATATTATTGATAGTATTACCTTGGCTAATCCGTCTGCTAAAATTGCAGTGATGGGCGATTTTAATGATGATCCAATAAATGTTTGTATTAAAGATGTTTTAAAAACATATGGAAATGTAGATAAGCCGGGAAAAGACGATGAGTTGTATAATCCGATGGAACTTTATTATAAAGACGGCATAGGTTCTTTAGCTTGGCAAGATACCTGGAATTTATTTGATCAGGTAATCTTAAATAAACCATGGCTACCAAATAAATTTGAGAGTTGGCAGTTTTATGCCGTTAGAATTTTTAATAAACCATTTTTAAAAAGCGACTACGGTAATTTTAAAGGTTATCCTTTTAGAACATACAGTGGCAGCGTATACACTGGCGGATATAGTGACCATTTTCCAGTATTTGTTGTAATTGCAAAAGAGAATCCGATTAAAAATAAATAATGTTTTTATTGTGTTTAACGTTGTTTGAGGTAATTGAAACCTAAAACTTAACTTACTGTTTTTTAATTTAACTTAATTAAACTCAGACTCCGAAAATTGTAAGTTTAGGATTCAATAGTGCCCAATTTTAATGACATAAAACGATAATTAAAAATTAAATATCGCCATATGATTTTTTCTCTCGAAATAAAAATTACTCCGTCACGCTGAACTAGATTCAACATTTCAGCACTATAAAAACGTAAATTTAAATTAGTGTATGCTTAGAACTGAAATTCTAAATCAAATTTCGAGTGATGCTTGCTACAAATAAACTCAGCATTCCGAAGTATAAATAAACCTAACACAATTTATAGAAAAGTACACACAGATATGGCTTCGATAGAATAAAGCTATTGGAAAATTGTACATTCAGTTTCCCAGGTCGCTTGTTAACTATTAGGCTATTCCCTGTCCGTGACAGCTTTTATATTTTTTTCCGCTACCACAAGGGCAAGGATCGTTCCTGCCTATTTTAGCTTCAACACGTATAGGTTGAACTTTTGGTTTTTGCTGTGCATTTTGTTCTTCAACAATATTTTCGTCGCGACTTTCAGTTAATTTTTCTTTTTTTTGTTTAGGTTGTTCTTGTACAAATTTAGCCTGATTCTGTTGATTATTTTCAGATGGTAAACCGCCTTTCATTAATAAAGAGATAACTTCTTTATTACTTTTAATAATCATTTCTTTAAACAAGTTAAACGACTCTAATTTGTATATAACCAATGGGTCTTTTTGTTCCAAAGAGGCATTTTGAACAGCTTGTTTTAAGTCATCTAATTCACGTAGATGTTCTTTCCATGAATCGTCAATCATAGCCAATACCACAGCCTTTTCAAAACCTAAAATTAAATCGCGGCCTTTACTTTCATAGGCTTTTCTTAAATTGGAAATAACCTGTACGCTTCTAATACCATCTGTAAAGGGTGTGACAATACTTTCGAACGTATTACTTGGGTTAGTAAAAACATTTTTAATTACCGGGAAAGCTTGTTCGGCAACTACGTTTGATTTTTGAATGTAATGTTTTTGAACAGCTTCAAATAAGTTGTTTATCAATTCATCTTCTTTACCTGAGTTAAATTGTTGTTCGCTAAAAGGACTTTCGATACCAAAATTTCTCATGCACTCTAAATTAAATCCATCGGTATCTTTTGCATCTTGGTATTCTTCAATTAAACTCGCTGACACTTCATAAATCATATTAGCAATATCTATACTCAATTTATCGCCGTACAATGCATTGCGTCTTCGTTTGTAAATAACGTCGCGTTGGGCATTCATTACATCGTCGTATTCAATCAAGCGTTTACGTGTTCCGAAATTATTTTCTTCTACTTTTTTTTGCGCACGCTCAATACTTTTGCTAATCATGCTGTGCTGAATTACTTCGCCTTCTTTTAATCCCATTCTATCCATTAAAGAAGCTATTCGCTCGCTACCAAACAAGCGCATTAAATTGTCTTCTAATGAAACAAAGAATTGAGAACTGCCAGGATCTCCTTGACGACCGGCACGACCTCGCAACTGCCTGTCAACACGGCGACTTTCATGACGCTCGGTGCCAATAATAGCCAATCCACCTGCTTCTTTTACTCCTGTACCAAGTTTAATGTCTGTACCACGACCTGCCATATTTGTGGCAATAGTAACTGTTCCGGCTTTACCAGCTTCAGCAACGATGTCTGCCTCTTTAGCGTGTAATTTAGCATTTAATACGTTGTGTTTAATGCCTCTTAATTTTAACATACGGCTCAATAACTCCGAAATCTCAACAGTTGTTGTGCCAATGAGAACAGGTCTTCCTGCAGCAACTAGCTTTACTACTTCATCAATTACGGCATTGTATTTTTCGCGTTTTGTTTTATAGACATAATCCTGCTCATCTATGCGTGTAATAGATCTATTGGTAGGAATTTCAACAACATCTAATTTATAAATGTCCCAGAATTCTTGTGCCTCAGTAGTGGCGGTACCTGTCATTCCTGCTAATTTATTATACATACGGAAATAATTCTGTAAAGTAATAGTAGCATATGTTTGTGTGGCAGCTTCGATTTTTACATTTTCTTTCGCTTCTATAGCTTGGTGCAAACCATCGCTATAACGACGACCTTCCATAATACGACCGGTTTGTTCATCAACAATTTTTACTTGACCATTGTCAATTACATATTCGGTGTCTTTTTCAAAAACCGTATAAGCTTTTAATAATTGATTTACTGTATGAATACGTTCACTTTTTATGCTGAACTCGCGCATTACAGATTCTTTTGCAAGTAATTTTTCCTTTTGATCAGAAATTGATTTTTCGATATCTGCTACTTCGTCGCCTACATTTGGAATAACGAAAAATTTAGGATCTTCGGTATTACCTGTAATAAAATCAATTCCTTTTTCGGTTAACTCTACATGGTTATTTTTTTCGTCGATTGTAAAATAAAGCTCTACATCTATTTTATGCATTTCTTTATTTTGGTCTTGCATGTAATAATTTTCGGTTTTTTGCAATAGAGCTTTTACACCATTTTCACTTAGGAATTTTATTAAGGCTGTGTTTTTAGGTAAACCTCTGTAGGCTCTTAATAATGGAATTCCTGCTTCTTTTTCCTTTCCTTCGGCAAATAATTTTTTTGCTTCGGTAATGCAAGTATTTAAGTATTGTTTTTGTACGTTAACTAATTTTTCTATTCTTGGTTTATAGTCAAGAAATTCGTGTTTGTCCCCTTGAGGAGTAGGACCACTAATAATTAGAGGAGTACGCGCATCATCAATTAAAACGGAGTCAACCTCATCCACAATTGCGAAATTATGTTTGCGTTGAACTAACTCGTCAACATTTCGAGCCATGTTGTCTCGCAGATAATCAAAACCAAATTCGTTGTTGGTTCCGTATGTAATATCGGCATTATAGGCTTTTCTGCGCTCATCGGTATTTGGCTCGTGCTTATCAATACAGTCAACGCTTAATCCATGAAATTGAAAAAGTGGAGCATTCCATTCACTGTCTCGTTTTGCAAGATAATTATTTACGGTTACTACATGAACACCTTTGCCTGATAAAGCATTTAAAAATATTGGTAAGGTAGAAACTAGAGTTTTACCTTCGCCTGTTGCCATTTCGGAAATTTTCCCTTGATGTAAAACCATACCACCAATTAACTGGACGTTGTAATGAACCATGTCCCATGTAATTTCGTTTCCTGCAGCTAACCACTTGTTTTGATAAGAGGCTTTTCCATTATTTATTACAACATTTTTGTGGTTTTTTGAAAGTTCTTTGTCAAAATCGTTTGCTGTAACTTCAATGTTCGAATTTTCCTTAAAACGACGCGCGGTTTCTTTTAATATTGCAAATGCTTCTGGTAATAAATCACTTAAAACTAATTCAATTTGATCGGTAATATCTTTTTCTATTTCGTCAATTTGTTTGTAAAGTTCTTCTTTTTTATTTACATCAATATCTGGATTAGAATCTACTTCGGATTTAATAGAAGTAATTTCATCGTTTTGCGATTTAATGGCTGTTTTTATTTTTTGTTTTAGAGCGTTTGATTTTGCTCTTAATTCGTCGTTTGAAATTGAATTTAAGGAAGTGTAAATATTATTAATTTCATCTACTCTTGACTCAAGGGCTTTAACATCTTTTTCGCTTTTGGTTCCAAAAAGCTTTTTTAGAAAATCGAACATCTATTTAAAATTTTAAGCCAATAAAGGTAGTAAAATTTAAGTGTTAGCTTCACTAATTTTTTGAATAATTTTGTAAAGTAAAATTTTGACTATTAATTTACTTGTAATGCGAATATGTCCGATTTAAAATTTATTTAAAAACCATTCATTCTTACTTTGAATTAAAATGAATAATTAGTGGTCAAAAATATAGAAGGTCATTAAATTTTTGAAGTTGAAAAAGTAATAAATAATTGAAAAACAAAAATTTAAGCAAAAATTGGCAAATAAAGGGTAAAATGATATATTTGCACCCTTAAATTAAAAAAAATATAGTAGAATTTTAGATTATGCAAAACAAGGGCGCGGTTAAATTATTTGCCATATTATTAGGCTTATCATGTATATTTTATTTGTCATTTACATGGGTTACAAATGGTGTAGAGAGCGATGCAAAGGCATATGCCGAAAATATTGCGGAATCTGCTAAAACGAAATTAGCCGCAAAAGAATTTGCCAAAGGTAATACCACCAAGGAACTCAGTTATATTGATTCTGTGAAGAGTTATCTTGCTGATCGTTATTTAGATTCAATGAAAAAGCAAACGGTTTATGATATCCTAATTGCTGAGTATTCTTACGAAGAATGTAAAAAGAATGCTATTAATCTAGGTTTAGATTTACGTGGAGGTATGAACGTTACCCTTGAGGTTTCGGTTATAGACATCATTAAAAATTTAAGTAACAATAGTGCCGACGTTCCATTTAATACTGCTCTGGCAGAAACGCAAAAAAACCTTGGTGTAAACAACAATGATGATTTTATTACTTTATTTGAAAAAACTTATAAAAAAGTTTCACCGTCAGGTCGTTTGGCACCATTGTTTCAAACTATAGAAAACAAAAGTAAATTACCTTATAACTCTTCAAATGAAGATGTAATTAAATTTGTAAGAGAACGCGTTAACGAAGCAATAAGTAATGCTGAAAAAACATTTAGAAGTCGTATTGATCGTTTTGGTGTTACACAACCAAACATACAAAAATTAGAGGCAAGTGGACGTATTTTGGTTGAATTGCCTGGTGTAAAAGATAAAGCACGCGTTAGAGAATTATTGCAAGGAACAGCTAATTTGGAATTTTGGGAAACCTATGAAAATGGAGAAATTGCTCAATTGTTTGATAAAGTAAATTATTTAGTAAGAAGCACATTAAGTCCCGAAACTATTTCTGCAGCTGCTGATACTACTAAATCAACAACTGATTCTAATGCAGTTGCAACATCAACTAGTGTTGCAAAATCCGACTCCATAAAAAAAGATGATTCACTTAAGAAATCTGTAGCAACTGCTTCGGTAAACCCTCAAGATACAGCATTAAAGAATTTCATTAAACGCTATCCTTTATATTCAATGTATTCGCCATTAAAGCCTAATATAGTAATGGATGAAAAAGGTCAGCCAAAAAGTTATGGGGAAGGACCTGTTGTTGGTCGTTCTTATTCTAAATCAGATACGGCTTTGGTAAATCAATATTTGAAAATTGCAAAAACAAAAAATATATTTCCATCTAAACTAAAATTTATGTGGAGTTCAAAAGAGGTTGAACAGAAAAATGAAGAAGGTAAAGTTGTAGCAACTTATTTTGAATTATTTGCCATTAAACAAACAGACAGTAAGGGTAAGGCTGCATTAAGTGGCGATATTATTACGGATGCTCGTAAAGATTACGATCAGCGTCAAGGCGGAGTTCCGTTAATTAGTATGAGCATGAATTCTGAAGCTGCAAAAAAATGGAAAACCATTACAGGTGCGAACAAAGGTAAATGCATTGCTGTGGTTATGGATAACATGGTGTTTTCAGCACCTCGTGTAAATTCTGAGATTTCAGGTGGTCAGTCTCAAATTACTGGAAATTTTACAGACTCTGAGG
>JBIJCO010000048.1:0-18953 GCA_044344665.1 Bacteroidia bacterium
TAGGACCTTCTCTCTTTTATAAGGAACTGGTAATTTCCCAAGGAGTATTGTATGGTTATGGAAAACAGCAGAATTATTACAATTCGTTTTTAAACCCAGTTTCTAATCAAACCGGATTAAAAAATACTCTTGCGTATGCTTACAACATTTATTTTAATAAAGTCAAAACAAAACAGGTAACCGGAACTGTCGCCTTTCAGTTTAACACAATAACTGTAATTGCAGAAAACGATATCCTCGCAAAACCGCTATTAGACAGATACAGAACAGGTGCTTTTTTAATTCAGTACCAATATAATTCTGTTTTTCAAACCGCATTAAATTGCACCATGTGGACAGGTCAAATGGGAAAATCAACTGAAATAAATCATCCGGAAATTTATTCTAAATGTTATATGGATACAAGTGGCGGGACATTTACAAAGTTTTCGAACGGTCTGTTAAGCGCACAGGTAAAATATAATTTAGGGTATTCGCAAATAGCTCAAGTAAATGTTGGTGCAGATGCTGAACAGATTAGAAACGTTGTTCAAAATAAATTTATACACGACATGAAATTTGTGCCAAAAAAATTAAACAAGGCAAAAAATTGTCATATCCCAATGATAGACGAAAATGGTGAACAATTTTTATTTAAAGAAGAACAAAAAATAAGGAAACCAAAATGGTATGTAAATCTGTTTTCTAATCCTGCGTTATTTTATTAAAAATTAGTTTAATTTTTCGTTATTAAGGTGTCTGGTTGAGTCGCGATTAGTTTTTTTATCAAGATTGTGTTTTAATGCTGTCTCCAAATTTATTCCGGTTTGGTTGGCAATACAGATTAAAACAAATAAAACATCCGCCAGTTCATCATCCAGTTTTTTTAATTTATCATTTTCTTTTTCGCTTTGTTCACCATAACGTCTTGCCATTATGCGCGCTACTTCTCCAACTTCTTCCATTAAAACGGCTGTGTTTGTTAGTTCATTAAAGTAACGCACACCAAATTTTTTTATCCATTCATCAATTAACTGTTGCGCTTCAGATATTTTCATATTGGTTTAGTTTAGCCAGATTAATGTTATTTTTTTCAAAAGCAGTTTTTATTTCTTCGTAAACTTCGCTAATTACTTGAGAAGTATCGGCAGGTAGGCAAGATGGTTTTACGTTTAGTTGCAAAATCCCATCAGAAAATTTCCCAATAAAAATTTCTTCGTTGTTTGTTTTGATTATTTTACTGTTGTTTTCCAGTACCTGATTAATAATGGATTTAACCTGAGAAATATTATTGCTGCTGCTGATTTTTAATTGAATATCAACTCTTAAATTTCCTTGACGGGTGGTGTTGATGATGGTTCCGTTTGATAAGGGCCCATTCGGAAAAATAACCGTTTTGTGATCAGATGTAACTAGAATGGTATTAAAAATCTGAATTTCTTTCACTTCTCCACTTTGTCCGCCGGCTTCAATAGAGTCACCAACTTTAAAAGGTTTAAAAATTAATATAAGTACTCCACCTGCAAAGTTTGATAAAGAACCTTGCAGTGCTAAACCAATAGCTAAACCAGCCGCACCTAATATGGTAACAAAGCTGGTTGTTCCAATACCTATCATGCCCGCAACAGTTACAATTAAAACAATTTTTAAACCAATTGAAATAAGACTTTTTAAAAATGTGCGTAAACTTATTTCAAGTTCTCTTTTGTTCATTGCTTTTTCTGCAACAATTCCAATACGCTTAATTAGCCATAAACCTATAAGTAAAATAATTAACGACATAACTACTTTTGGTGAGTATTCAATAAAAACATCAAGTAGTTTTTCTATTTGTTTGTCTATATAAGGAAGCATTTTTACTTTTTTTTAGTAAAGTTAATTAAAAAAAAGGTTGGTAGTTTTTATTGTGATTCACTTCACATAACATAATTTTATGTGGCAATTAATTTTTACTTTATCTGTAAAACATATTTAACTTAAATTCGTTTCTTAATTATGAATTATAAAAATTTAAATGATTGTATTCGCGATCTTGAAAAAAACGGAATGTTGGTTCGCGTTAAAGAAGAGGTAGATTCTAATTTAGAAATGGCAGCCATTCATTTAAAAATTTTCGAAAAAAACGGCCCTGCGATTTTATTTGAGAACATTAAAGGTTGTAAATATAAGGCAGTAAGTAATTTATTTGGAACGTTAGACCGCAGCAAATTTATGTTTAGAACCACTTTTGAAAATGTTCAAAAAATGGTTGAGTTACGAAACAATCCTATAGCAGCAGTAAAACAACCTTTAAAATATATGTCTACTGCAATTGCTGCAATTAAGGCATTACCTAAAAAAGCTTCTTTTGGCGGCGGAGGATTTAAAGAAATACAAATTTCAGATTTGCCTTTAATTAAACACTGGCCAATGGATGGTGGAGCTTTTGTTACCCTGCCACAAGTTTATTCTGAAGACATTGATAAACCGGGAATAATGAATTCAAACCTCGGTATGTATCGTATTCAGTTAAATGGTAACAATTATGAAACCAATAAAGAAATTGGATTACATTACCAGTTGCACAGGGGGATAGGTGTTCATCAAACTAAAACCAATAAAAAAAATATACCGCTTAAAGTGAGTGTTTTTGTTGGGGGGCCACCCAGCCATTCTTTAGCAGCTGTTATGCCTTTGCCCGAAGGAATAAGTGAACTAACCTTTGCAGGCGCAATTGGCGGTAGAAGATATAGGTACGCATATAAAGAGGGTTATTGTATTTCATTAGATGCTGATTTTGTAATTACAGGAGAGGTTTTTCCGAATGAAAATAAACCCGAAGGTCCATTTGGAGACCATCTAGGTTATTACAGTTTGGCCCATGAATTTCCTTTAATGAAAGTTCATAAAGTGTATGCAAAAGAAAATGCAATCTGGCCTTTTACAGTTGTTGGCAGACCTCCTCAAGAAGACACAGCTTTTGGAGCTTTAATTCATGAAATTAGTGGCAGTGCAATTCCAAACGAAATACCCGGCGTAAAAGAAGTGCACGCTGTTGATGCTGCCGGCGTGCATCCGCTTTTGCTTGCAGTTGGAAGCGAAAGGTACACACCCTATCTAAAAGCAAAACGCCCTGCAGAGTTATTAACTCAGGCAAACAGAATTTTAGGAACCGGGCAATTAAGCTTAGCTAAATATTTATTTATCAGTGGCGATGAAACCGGCGAGTTAAATTGTCACGACACATATAATTTTTTTAAATACGTTTTTGAACGGGTTGATTTAACGCGAGATTTACATTTTCAAACTAAAACAACGCTTGATACATTAGATTATAGTGGAGACGACATAAATGAAGGCAGTAAACTAGTAGTTGCAGCTTATGGAGAGAAACTGAGAGAGCTATCAATACAGTTACCAAAAAGTGTAGAGGCTTGTGATTTTATTTCCAAACCTGTGGTTTTGATGCATGGCGTAATTGGATTAATGTTAAATAAATTTTCAACCTACAATATCGCTAAAGACGAAATAAAAAAATTATGTCAATGGATTACTGAAAATAAAAATGAATTCAGCGGTATTGTGCAAATAGTTATTTATGATGATTTTGAATTTAAATTGAATCAAAATAATTTAAATGATTACGTTTGGATTACTTATACAAGAAGCAACCCAAGTAATGATATATATGGTGTAGATGAAGTGATAGAAAATAAGCATTGGGGTTGTAGTGGTCCAATGATAATTGACGCGAGAAAAAAACCACACCATGCCCCTGAATTAAAAATTTTAGTTGAGACAAAGGAAAGTATAAAACGATTTTTTAAAAAAGGAGCCAGTTTAGAAAAATGGGCCTAAGCTTACTTCGCAAAAACCTTTTTAAGTAAGTCAGTTACACGAGCCATTGGGTCTTTCCTGATTTTAATTTCTTCATCGGCAATTAACAGCATTAATCCATTAATGGCTTTATTTGTAACATATTCATCCAAATTTGGGTTTTGTTTTTTTACGCCTGGCAATTTGTTATATGCTGTAGCTAAGGGTTGCCAGTAACTAGTTACTTTAACTTTCGCAACAGCTTCTTTTACTACCGGCAAAAATTTTTGTTTTAATGGTTGATAAGTTGTTTTGCGCAAATAATTTGTAGCAGCAGTGTCAACTCCTTTTAAAATTGCAAAACCATCTTTTAAACTCATATTGGTAATGGCATCAATAAAAACAGGTGCGGCTTTTAAGGCGGCTTCTTCAGCAGCACGATTAAGGCTTGTTTCAAATTCAATAATTTTTTTAGTCATGCCTAGTTTAGTAAGTTTTGTTTTCATGTCAACTGCCTCTTCGGGCCACGGAATAAAAATTTTAGGATTTTTATAAAAACCATCTACCTTACTCGCAATGCCCGCAGAGTTATTTGTTCCTATACTTAATGCTTCTTTTAAACCTTTAATCACCTCTTCGTTAGTAAGAGCCGGAGCTGTTGTACCTGTAATAACAGCACTTGCTTTTTCTTTCGCGATTTTTTCTAAACTATCTTTTTTTTGCTTTAATAAATCTTTTAATGTTTGTGCTGATAATTGAGAAAACGATAAAAAAGAAATTAAAACAATAATAAAGTATTTCATGTTAGATAAATTAATTATAAAACAAATATAAACTATTAACGAGGGAGATGGTTTTAAAATTTGTGAAATATACATTTTCTTTTTAGGTTTAAATTATGAAGGCAGAAATTCTTACAATTGGCGATGAAATTTTAATTGGTCAAATAGTAAATACAAATAGTGTTTGGATTGCACAGCAACTTAATTTAATGGGTGTAAAAATTGTTCACATGGCAAGTGTTGCCGACGACGAAGCATCTATAATA
This sequence comes from Bacteroidia bacterium, assembly GCA_044344665.1. Taxonomy (GTDB): domain Bacteria; phylum Bacteroidota; class Bacteroidia; order B-17B0; family Aurantibacillaceae; genus Aurantibacillus. Next base: position 4,823 of record JBIJCO010000048.1, read on the forward strand.
AAAGCGTTTAACGATGCATTGCAAAGGGTTGATTTTGTTTTTATAACTGGCGGACTTGGCCCAACAAAAGATGATATTACAAAAAAAATATTTTCAAATTTTTTTAATGCTGATTTGATTTTAGATGAGAAAGTTTTAAAACAGGTTTCATCTTTTTTTATAAAGCGTGGACGAGAGGTTACTGAGTTAAATCGCAATCAGGCGTTGGTTCCAAAGGGATGTTTTATTATTGAAAATCTTAATGGTACAGCTCCAGGTATGTGGATGAAAAAAGGAAATACGGTTTTTATTTCCATGCCTGGAGTTCCTTATGAAATGAAGGCCATGATGACAGAAACTATTTTACCAAAAATAAAACGCGAAAATAATTTACCGCATATTTATCACAAAACTGTTTTAACCAACGGAATAGGTGAAAGCGCTTTGGCTGAATTAATTTCTGATTGGGAAGACAATCTGATACATAAAGAAATAAAATTAGCCTACTTGCCTCAGCCAGGAATGGTAAGGTTAAGGCTTTCGAGCTCCGGCAGCGACTTAAACATACTTAAAAACAATATTGAAAGTGAAATAGAAAAATTAAAAAATAGTATTGATAAGTTTATTTTTGGATATGAAAATTATGGTGAGGAAACACCTTCTTTAGCCGGTATTGTAAGCGAAATATTAAGAGAAAATAAAAAAACACTTGCTTTAGCAGAGAGCTGTACGGGGGGATATATCGCATCATTATTTACCGGAATTGCCGGAGCTTCAGATGTTTTTAAAGGCGCAATAATTCCTTATACAAATAAGGCTAAACATGATTTGCTGGAAGTTAACGAATCAATTTTTTCAACTGTCGGTGCTGTGAGTAAGGAGTGTGTTGAGCAGCTCGCAACTAATGTTTTAAAAAAATTCGATGCTGATTTTGCTTTATCAGTTTCCGGTATTGCAGGCCCAAGTGGAGGAACAGACGACAAACCTGTTGGAACTGTTTGGATTGCTATTGCCTCAAAAAAGGAAACCATAGCATTAAAGTTTTTATTTGGCGATAATAGACAACGGAATATAGCCATGACGGGTAATTTTGCTTTGAACGCTCTTAGAAAATTTATTTTAAAATCAATATAGTCTTATCGATTAAAAAATATCGTCATAATAATTAAGACATGCCGTTAAGAACAAATTTTATCAGATTCGATAATTAATGTACCCTGCAAATTAGAGGTGGCTAAAACCAACATTTTTTTTGCAATATCTATTGCGTGTACTCCTTTATATTTTTTTAAACCGCCAACAAAAATGGGAGAGAGTAGTTTTACAAATACAATCCCGATTTTTTCACCTAACCTGAATTCATTTCTTTTTCCAAGTATAAATGAAGGTCGGAGAATGGCAAATAAATTAAATTGTAATGCAGTAATTTTTTCTTCTAATTCGCCCTTTGTTTTTAAATAAAAATTAGAGGAGTTAGCATTTGCGCCAATAGATGAAACTAAAACAAATTGTTTTACATGGTTTTGTTTTGCTATTTGGGCAATTTTTACCGGATAATCGCAATCAATTTTGTATTGATGTTGTTTAGAACCTGCTTTTTTTATGGTTGTTCCAATGGCACAGAATAAATCATCACCTTTTATTAATTCGGTATCTATGTTTTCAAAATCTATCACATGCGCTTCAATTTTATGATGAACAAAATCTGGTTTTTTTCTTACAAGCAGTACAACTTTATTGTAATTGTCAGAATTTATTAATTCTGTTACTAAATAAGAACCTACCAAACCTGTTGCGCCAATTACAATTGCAGTTTTCATTTTTTGATTGAAATATATTATACCGTATAACTTAGAACTTTTACCACTTAAATTCTTTTACAACATCTACAAACAATTTTACTTTTTGTTTATCAATGTCGGGGTACAAACCATGACCCAAATTACAGATGTAACGGTGTTTGCCAAAAGCTCTCAACATGATGTGTGCTTCTTCTATTATCTTTTTTTCGTCGGCATAAAGTAAACAAGGGTCGGCATTACCTTGTAATGTTTTGTTTGAAGAAAATTTTCTTGCTGTTTCAGGGTTCATGGTCCAATCTAAACCAATTGAATTACATGAGGTTTCTGAAATTTTTTGTGTGGCATAGTGCGCGTCTTTAGCAAATACAGTTACAGGAACTAATGGAGAAAGTGCATCACAAATTTTTGAAATGTATTTTAAGGAAAACTCGTAATACATTTTTTCACTTAAAACTCCTGCCCACGAATCAAATAGTTGAATAATATCAGCTCCTGCTGAAACTTGGGCTTTTAGGTAATGAATGGTACTTAAGGTTATTTTTTCGAGTAACTGATGAGAAAGTTCGGGCTGAGTGTATAAAAATTGTTTGGCTTTACTAAATGTTTTACTGCCACTGCCTTCAATCATATACGCAAAAATTGTCCAAGGCGCACCAGCAAAACCAATTAATGGTACGCGGTTATCGAGCTCTTTTTTTGTTAATTGAATGGCCTTGATAACATAATTTAATTTTTCGGCGTCGGCAATTATTAAATTATCTATGTCGTTTTTGTTTTTTACTGTGTGTTCAAACCAGGGCCCTTTTGATTCTATCATTTGATACGGCAAACCCATTGCTTCCGGAATAACTAAAATATCACTAAAAATAATGGCTGCATCAACGTTTAAAATATCAACCGGTTGTATTGTAACCTCACAAGCCAGTTCAGGATTTTTTACAAATTCAATAAAATTTTTTGCTTTAGAACGTGTAGCTCTATATTCAGGCAATACCCTTCCTGCCTGCCGCATAAGCCAAACAGGTGCGCGTTCAACCTCAAGTCCTTTAGCTGCTCGCAGTAATAAATCGTTTTTTAACATCTCGGCAAAGGTATAGTCTAATTTTGTAAAATTTAAAATTTTTAGTTTGGAATGGCTTTATTAAACGATTAAATTAATTATTTAGTTTAAAGCAAATGTATTTAATATCTTCCCCTTTAGCCGTAAATAATGCTTCGTAATATGTTTTAATTGTAATTAATTCTTGCCTGTCTGTTGGGCAGTTTTTATATAAATTATTTGTGTGCCAAATTATAGGTAAGTTATTTTCTTTTATTACTTCCATTGTAAATTCATAAAGACTTGTGCTATCTGTTTTTAAATGCACAATGCCATCTTTTTTTAAAATTTTTTTATAACGATCTAAAAATAATTTATGTGTTAATCGTTGTTTTGCTCTTGGTTTTTGAGGTTGTGGGTCGGGAAAAGTAATCCAAATTTCGTCAACTTCATTTTCTTGAAAGCAATAATCTATGAAATTTATTTTTGTTCTTAAGAAGCCAACATTGTTTAAATTATTTTCAATAGCAAATTTAGCGCCTGTCCAAATCCGATTACCTTTTATGTCTACCCCTATATAGTTCTTATCGGCATGGTGTTGAGCTAATCCAACTGTATATTCTCCTTTACCGCATCCCAATTCTAAAACAACAGGATTGTTGTTTTTAAAATAGTCGCTGTGCCATTTTCCTTTTAATAAAAAACCTTTATTTAGATTTTCCCAAAAAAGGGTAAAACAATTTTTAAAGATTTCAAATTCTGCAAATTTTTCTTGTTTTGTTGGCATATTAAATTTCTGTACTGTTATTTAGTTCGTATAATTTTTTAAACTTCGAATTGCTGTTTAATAATTTTTCAATTGTTCCTTCTTCTATAATTTTACCTTGATCGAAGACTAAAACTTTATCAACATGTTTAATAGTAGATAAACGATGCGCAATGATAATTGACGTTCGGCCTTTAGATATTTTTTCTACTGCTTGTTGAATTAATTGCTCGGTTTGGGTATCAATTGTAGCTGTTGCCTCATCTAGAATAAAAATACTTGGTTGGTAAACATAAGCGCGAATAAACGCAATTAATTGCCGTTGCCCCGCCGATAAACCCTGGCCCCTCTCTGTAACTTTATAATTAAAATTATCCGGCAGCGTCATAATGTAATTATATAAGCCAATTTGTTTTGTGGCGGATACAACATTTTCAAACGATATGTCAGGATTATTTAAGGTAATGTTATTTAAAAGTGTATCGTTAAACATATAAACGTCTTGTAAAACTACACCGGTATTTTTTCTTAAAGAACTTAACTCAAACTGATTAATTTCTGTTTCATCAATTAAAATTATCCCCTTGTTTAGGTCGTAAAAACGACTGAGTAAATTAATCACTGTTGATTTTCCTGCACCTGTAGCTCCAACCAAGGCAACTGTTTGCCCCGCTTTAATAGAAAACGAAACATCTTTTAAAACAAAATGATTGTTATTATAAGCGAACCACACATTTTTAAATTCAATGCCTTGAGTAATGGTTTTAAATTTAAGTGAGCCATAATTACTTATTTTTTCGTCGGTATCTAAAACTTTAAAAACTCTTTCAGCCGAAACAATGCCCATTTGAAGAGTATTTAAGCGATCTGCCAACATTCTTATAGGGCGAAAAACCATATTAATCATCATTATAAAAAAGGTAAGATCACCAAGACCAATATTAAATGCGTTGCCTTTTATGCCCACAAACCAAATTATTAAGGCAACAGAAACAGATGATAAAATTTCAACAACCGGAAAGAAAACGGAGTAATAAAAAATAGATTTAATATTTGCTACACGGTGTTGATTATTTATTTCTTTAAATTTTTCAAATTCCTGATCTTCCCGGTTAAATAATTGTACCAGGCGCATGCCGGTAATATGCTCTTGTGTAAATGTATTTAATGCTGCCACGGCATTTCTTACCATTGTAAATGTTTTTTTAACACCTTTTTTAAATAAAGCGGTTGCCAGAAAAAGTAAAGGGATGGTGCTTAAGGTTAGTAAGGTTAGTATCCAGTTTTTTGCAAACATAACACAAATAAAAATTATCAGCATTACTACATCTCCTGCTATTACTATAAATCCTTGCGCAAACACATCGCTTAAGCTTTCAACATCAGATATAGCGCGTGTTACTAGCGTTCCTACGGGGGTTGCGTCGTAGTATGTATTCTTTAAATGAATAATGTGTTTGTAAATTTGATTTCGTAAATCTTTTACAATATTTTGACCAAGAAGATTTGTAATTCTTAAATTAATAATTTGTAAAATGGCTTCGGTAAATAATGAGGCAAAAATAAGTGTACAAATAAAATTTAATGCGCTCAAATCTTTTGAAACGCTTACGTAATCATTAAGCGCTTTACTTATTAAAAGAGGCCTTACAATACTAAGGGCGGCTAAAATTAAGGTTAAAACAACCGCAAAATAAAAAAGTGTTTTATAAGGGTTGGTGTAACTTAAAATTCGTTTTATAAGTTTTGGATTTAATCCTTTATTTTGTTCTTTAGGGCTCAATAAAAATATCTTTAGGGTATTTAATTCCAACTAAAAACAAAGCTTTTGCTTCAACATTATTGCCGGCAGCTTTTCTATTTTTAGCTTCAATAATTTTTCTGAAATCGTTTAATGTAATTTTATTTTTGCCAACCATTAAAAGTGTACCTACAATGGCGCGCACCATGCCTCGTAAGAAACGGTCGGCGGTAATTGTAAATCGCCATTCGCCAATGTTTGTTTTTTGCCATATAGCTTTTTTAATTTTGCAGTTATTAGTTTTGTTTTGGGTATGTAACTTACTAAAGCTCGTAAAATCGGAATATTCTAAAAGTATAGCGGCGGCTTTATTCATTAAATCAAAATCAAGTTCGCCAAAAACATACAAGCTAAAATTATCAATAAAAGGATTTTTTATTTGGTGAATATAATAATAATAGGTTCTTGAGCTGGCATCAAATCTTGCGTGCGCCTCATTTCTTACACTCGAAATATTTTGAATAGAAATTTCTGTTGGTAAAACGTTATTAAACTTATAAAGCCAGTGGGTTTTATTTTTAATTAAATCAGCACAATTACTTTCAAAATGTGCCACATAATTTTTGGCATTAACGCCGGCATCAGTTCTACCACAACCAATAAGTTCAATCTTTTCTTTTAAAAGCATGGTAATTTTTTCTTCCAAAATTTGCTGAACGGTATTTGGCGTATTATTTTGAACTTGCCATCCATTTAATTTTGTTCCGTTGTAAGAAAGCGTTAAAAAGAAACGTGCCATGCTACAAAATTAAGCTATAATTTAAAATATGGAGTTTTTATATATTAGATAACCAATTGAAAAAAATAATCTAAAATTTACTCTGTTTAAAATTGCTAATTTTACGCTTAAACTATGACGAAAATTAAAAAAAATTTTGTACTCGAATGCCTTGAAGTTATTGATATTAGTACCGAAGGCAAGGCTATTGCCAAACACAACGGTTTGGTGGTTTTTATAGATGGTGCTGTGCCAGGCGATATTGTAGATGTAATGGTTTATAGAAAAAAAAACAATCTTGCCGAAGGAAAAGTGCATAAGATGATTAAATTTTCTGAATTAAGAACAACACAAAAATGTGAGCATTTTGGAACTTGTGGCGGTTGTAAATGGCAAAATTTAGCCTACGCCAATCAATTAGAGTTTAAACAAAAATATGTTTACGACGCTTTTACGCGAATAGGAAAACTAAATTTTCCCGAAATAATGCCAATTCTTGGAAATTCGGAAGAGTATTATTATCGTAATAAACTTGAGTTTGGCTTCTCAAATAAAAAATGGTTAACTAACGAACAGATTGCATCAAACCAAGACGTTGAAAATAAGAATGGTTTAGGATATCATATTGCAGGTTTGTTCGATAAGATTTTAGACATTTCCAATTGTTATTTACAACCCGAACCAAGTAACTCTATACGAAATGCCGTAAGAGATTATGCACTTAGGAATAAACTTTCGTTTTTTGACATTAGAAATAAACAAGGCTTGTTACGAACACTGCTAATAAGAACAACCAGCACCGGTGAAATAATGGTTGTGGTATCTGTTTTTGAATGGCTCGAAAAAGAACTTTTTGGCCTACTTGATTTTTTAAAAATTAATTTCCCTCAAATTACCTCTCTTCAATACACCCATAACAGCAAAGGAAACGATACATTTTATGGCCTAGAAATAATAACCTATTACGGACGAGATTATATTTTAGAAGAGATGGAAGGCCTAAAATTTAAAATTAGTGCCAAATCGTTTTACCAAACAAATTCTAAACAAGCCTATAATCTATACAACATAACACGCAATTTTGCTGATTTAAATGGTAACGAAATTGTTTATGATTTATACACCGGCACCGGCACCATAGCCAATTTTATTGCAAAACAGGCAAAACAAGTTGTTGGGATAGAATATGTTGAAGATGCCATTAAAGATGCCATTGAAAATTCGGAAGCCAATAACATTAAAAACACTAAGTTTTTTGCCGGCGACATGAAAGATGTTTTGAACGATAGATTTATAGAAGCAAATGGTAAACCGGATGTTATTATTACCGATCCTCCCAGAGCGGGTATGCACGAAGATGTAATTAAGGTAATACTAAGTATTTTGCCAAAAAAAATAGTGTATGTTAGCTGCAACCCAAGCACACAGGCAAGAGATTTGGCATTTTTTGAAACAAATTATGAAATTGTTAAGGTACAGCCGGTTGACATGTTTCCGCAAACAGCCCATGTAGAAAACGTGGTTTTGTTAACCAGGAAGAATTGAAAACCTAATTTACAAGGTAATTGTACAGTTAAATTATTTTTATTTACTTTAATATAAATTAAAAAAACATGAAAAAAAATTTATTAGTAGTTGCCGTTGTTGCTTTATCAATGGCATCTTGCAAAAAAGACAGAACGTGTACTTGTAATGTAACTCAAGTTTCCTCAACTCTTAACGGGGTTACACAGCCAGTTCAAAGTGGCACGCGCACGCGCGAATACAAGATTACTAAAGTTACAAAAAAAGGAGCAGCTTGTAATAGTGGCGAAGAAACCACAACGTCCACTTCTACATCAAATAATGTAGTAAGCACTCAGGTTGTTGTTGCAAAAGCCGAATGTACATTAAAATAATTTTAAAATTAAAAAACCATGAAAAAAACAATATTATTAGGTACTATAGTTATGTTTGCTATGGCATCGTGCAAAAAAGACAGAACATGTGAATGTAAGTCTACGACAACATCTGAAACAGTTAATGGCGTTTCTCAACCAATTACAGATCCTGTAACTACAACAACTACCAAATATACAAAAGCGAGTAAAGGCAGTGTAGAATGCAATAGTGGTGAACAAACGGTAAATTTTAATTACACAGTTAACAACACAACTTATGCTTTTGCTCAAACAAATAAAGTAGAATGCACACTGAAATAATAAAAACTAAATTAACATGAAAAAAATTATAGTATTAGCATCAGTTGTTTCATTAATGACTGTGTCTTGCAAAAAAGACAGAACGTGTACATGTACAGTAACTCCTGTTTCGTCAACTGTTAACGGAGTTACTCAACCATTAGTTGTAAGTTCTTATTCATACAATCAAAAGTTAACTAAGGTTACAAAAAATGGAGCGCATTGTAATAGTGGCCAGCAAACGGAAACTCAAACATCCGGCTCTACAACAACGGTTGATGTATCAAAATATGACTGCAAATTAGACTAAATAACTTTAGTTTAAATTGAGATAAAGCCACTGAATTAGGTTTCAGTGGCTTTTTGTTTTAAATTCCTTTACCTCCAAAAACTTTTACCTTTATTTATATAAAATACTAAAACAAGACTTTTGGTTGGTAAAAAAGTTAAAAAATTGGTTGTTTAAAAAATTTTACCTTATTTTGCGCTAAATAAAAACAAAATATTATGAAAAAAATTACATTATTAGCAGTTGCTTTTGTTGCAATTAGCTTAGCGTCTTGTAAAAAAGACAGAGATTGTGAGTGTACGACTACAACTGTAAGCGCAAATGGAACTACAACTACAGGTACAGCTCAAACTACAACCATAAAAGAAATTAGCAAAGGTGACGCTAAAACTCAGTGTAATAAGACTGTATGGTCTAACACAAATAGCGGTGGTACAACAACTCAAACTACTGATTGTAAACTAAAATAAAATTTTAAAACATGAAAAAAATTATATTATTAGCCGTTGTAGCTGTAGCAGTTACCGGCGCTTCTTGCAGAAAAGAACGTACTTGTGAGTGTTCAGAAACAAACACTACAGTAACTACTTTTGGTAGTAACTCAACTACTACTACTAATACAAGCTCAAGTAAATATACTGCTAGTTCACAAAAGAAATCTTATTTTAGAAATTCTGCTGAATGTTTTGGTACTAAATCTACCAACACAACTAATTTTACAGGTGGTTCTTCTGTTACAACTTCTGAATCAACTTGTGAAATAAAATAATTCCAAATTTTTATAATTAAAAGCTGCTCAATTTTGGGCGGCTTTTTTTATTTTGGAGCAGATTTAACTTTTAAATATAAATTACCAACTCTTTTGGAATTATTTTGCCCTATTTCATTAAAAAATTGCCTAAATAATATTTATTGCTTTATTTTGCTAAAACAAAAAAATTAAAACCATGAAAAAAATTACATTATTAGCAGTTGCATGTGTTGCAATTAGCTTAGCGTCTTGTAAAAAAGACAGAACATGTACTTGTACAAATACAAGCACTGAGCCTGATTACTATGGACCAGGGGTTTCTACTAAAACGCGAACTACAATCTATAAAGAGTCTAAAAAAGATGAAGCTAGGTTGTTTTGCTTAGGTGAAAAGTATGATTATGATTATACTGACTATTCTGTTACACCATCAGTAAAAAAAACAGCTACGTTTAATAGTGAGTGCGAGTTAAAATAATTCCCGTTTTTGATAATTAAAAGCTGCTCAATTTTGAGCGGCTTTTTTTATTTAAAACAACCTACAACTAAAAAATCCCGGCAAACATGTTTTACCGGGATTTTTAATTATACACTATTTTCTGGTATTATTGGTCAAATTTATTAAAGTTGGCAGGCACCACAAAGCTGGCATCGTCTAAAACTTTTTTGCTAATTTTTACAACTTCTAACTTTGTAACTAATTTGCTATCGCTTAATTGTTTTTCTTCACTTAACAGTGGCATTGATCCTTCCGGCAAATCTTTTATTTGGTTAAAATAAATACTTTGTTTGTCCTTTCTGTTCCATAGCTTTACTACAGGTGCAAAAAAGCTAAATTTATTTTCAACTATCCAATAAGTTATTACTGTATTTTCTTCGGTGTTTTTTACGGTGTATTCCGTACACTTTAATCCTTGAATAGTTTTGGTACCAGTCCCTCTAGCAACCTCACAAGTGCCTTTAACAGTTTGTGGCGCTTCACTTACATGTTCGCCCCATACTTTTCTTTTTGGGTTTACAAATTTTATTTTGCTCGTGTTAAGGTCAAAAATAAAACTTCCCTCAATGGCATTTGTTTTTTTCCCGTATTGGTCAAGTTTAATCATTTTATTCTTTACCAAATAAATATTGGTTGAGGTATCTCTTCGTGTAGAATACTTAAATTCGATACTGCCGTTAAAATTTTGAGCAAAAGAAGTGTTAAGGCTTATTAATAAAGTAAAAGCAACTAATATTTTTTTCATAATCTTATTTATAAAGCCCTAATTTAACTATTTTCGGGATAACAATTACCAATATGGTTCTTAAAAATTCACATAATTTGGGCCAAGAGGGCGAGGAAATCGCAAAAAAATATTTAACGGACAAGGGATATAAAATTGTTGAACAAAATTGGCGATTTAAAAAATATGAAATAGATCTTATTGCAACAATTAATAATCAATTAATAATTATTGAGGTAAAATTACGCAGTAGCATTGAGTTTGGTGAACCCGAAGAGTTTGTTTCCAATAAAAAACAACACTTTTTAATTGCAGCAACAGCTGAATATTTAAAACTAAAAAATATAAGTTTAGAATGCCGTTTTGATATTATTTCTATTTTAAGACTTAATAACACTTTGCGGGTAAAACATTTAGAGGACGCCTTTTATCCAACAATAAAGTAGCGTATATTTGCTAAATCATGCGCAAATTAAACAATATCAAGCCAGGCTTTGGCGAAAAAAGAAAGTCATTTAATGCTAAAAACAACAAGCCTGGATTTAAAAAATCTTTTGGAGAAAAATCTTCCGATAATAATTCAAACGTTGATAAACCACGAAAAAACTACAACGAAAGTGATAAGCGCAAACCGTTTAAGAAAAGTTTTGGAGGAGACAGAGAGCTAAAAGCCGGGGGAATATCGGATAACAGAAATAATAATTCTAACGATAGAAAGCCATATAAAAAAGAGTTTAAATCAACAGAGTTTTCGCGAAACAACGATAGAAGTTCAACAGGAAGAAGAGATTATAAAAAAACAGAGGGCTCTCCAAAAACGGCATTCGATGTATTTAAAAAAGATAGAAAACCAAATTCTAAACTAGAACCTTTAAATGAAGGTAAAAAAAAATTCAGGCGAAGTAGCAGGAGTTTTAATGAAAACCCAGAACAAACAAAACGTGTGAAGTTTGATGATTTTGAGGATGGCATTACTTTTTCAAATACCACTACCGGTAAAAGCAGTAATAAGAAGTTTAAAAAACCCGATTTGGTAAAACGAACGGCAAGTGCTGATGGTTTAACGCGTTTAAATAAATACCTTTCTAATGCAGGCATTGCTTCAAGAAGAGATGCGGATGTTTTAATTCAAAGCGGTGTAGTAAAAGTTAACGGTGTTGTAATAGATCAGTTAGGCTATAAAGTAAAACAAGGAGATGTTGTAACGTATGGTGATGCAGCTGTTAAAACAGAACGAAAAGTATATCTGCTTTTAAATAAACCCAAAGATTATATTACAACTGTTGATGATCCGCAAGAGCGAAAAACAGTAATGGAATTAATTAAAGGTGCCTGTAAGGAAAGATTATATCCCGTTGGCAGATTAGACAGAAATACAACAGGTTTATTGCTGTTTACAAATGATGGTGAAATTACAACCAAACTTACACATCCTAAATTCGGTATTAAAAAAATTTACCACGTTAGTTTAAATAAAGGATTAAAAGCCGAAGACTTTCGTCAAATTACCGAAGGTGTTGAGTTAGAAGATGGTATTATTAAAGCTGATGATTTAGCTTTTGTAGGTGAGGGAAAAAAAGAAATCGGTATAGAAATTCATAGTGGTAGAAATAGAATTGTAAGACGTTTATTCGAACACCTGGGCTACGATGTAATTAAATTAGACCGTGTTGTTTTTGCCGGACTCACTAAAAAAGATTTACCCCGCGGAAAACACCGATTTTTAACCGCAAGAGAAATTGGCTTTTTACAAATGGTTAGCTAAATTTTTGTATTTTTAATTATTGATGTTATTATAATAAATAGTTATGTGTGGAATTGTAGCATATATAGGTAATCGTGAAGCTTATCCGATATTAATAAAAGGGTTACAGCGCTTGGAATATCGTGGATACGATAGTGCGGGTGTTGCCATGATTAATAAAAGTGGAGACTTAAACGTTTTTAAAAGAAAAGGAAAAGTTAGCGACTTGCTCAATTTTGTTAGTAACCAGGATACAAGCGGTAATATTGGCATTGGACATACACGTTGGGCTACTCATGGCGAACCAAATGATGTAAATTCTCATCCGCATTATTCTCAAAGTAAAAATCTTGTTATGATTCATAACGGGATAATTGAAAACTACGCTTCTATAAAGGAGGGTTTAGCTAAACGTGGCCATACATTTTCATCACAAACAGACACAGAGGTACTTATTCATTTAATAGAAGAAATTCAATCTCACGAGAATATTAAACTGGGTCATGCGGTACAAGCAGCTTTAAATCAAGTTATTGGAGCTTATGCCATTGTAATTATGGACAAAAACGATCCAGACACCTTGGTTGCTGCTAAAAAAGGAAGTCCAATGGTAATTGGTATAGGTGCTGACGATTTTTTTATTGCCTCAGATGCTTCGCCAATTATAGAATACACTAAAAATGTGGTTTACCTTGATGATGAGCAGGTGGCTGTTTTAAGACGAGGGCAAGAATTAAAAATCCGAAATTTAAAAGATAAAGCCATAACCCCTTACGTTCAAGAATTAACGCTCGAACTAGAGTCGATTGAGAAAGGCGGTTATGACCACTTTATGTTAAAAGAAATTTACGAACAACCCCGTTCTGTTTTAGATAGCATGCGTGGGCGTTTAAACGCCAATAAGGGTGAAATTAAAATGGGTGGTATTGTTGAGCACGAAAAGAAATTTGAAAAAGCAAAACGAATAATTTTTGTTGCCTGCGGAACTTCATGGCATGCAGGTTTGGTTGGAGAATATTTGTTCGAAGAATTTGCCCGTGTTCCTGTAGAGGTTGAGTATGCCTCAGAGTTTCGTTATAGAAACCCTATTATATTTCAAGACGATATTGTTATTGCAATTTCGCAAAGTGGCGAAACGGCAGATACTCTTGCAGCAATTGAACTGGCAAAATCAAAGGGAGCAACTGTATTAGGCGTTTGTAATGTTGTAGGGTCGTCAATTGCCCGAGCAACGCATGGCGGAAGTTATACGCATGCAGGACCTGAAATAGGGGTTGCTTCTACAAAGGCATTTACTGCTCAAGTTACCGTACTAACGCTAATGGCATTACATATGGCAAAAGTTCGCGGAACTTTAACCGAGAGTAGATACCGTCAGTTATGTTATGAGATAGAGGCCATTCCGGGAAAAATTGAAGAGGTATTAAAATTAAATAATCAATTGCGCGAAATAGCATTTACCTACAAAGAATCAAGAAATGCACTTTATCTTGGTAGAGGTGTATCCTTTCCCGTGGCTTTAGAAGGTGCGCTTAAATTGAAGGAGATTTCTTATATCCACGCCGAAGGGTACCCGGCAGCTGAAATGAAACATGGCCCTATTGCTTTAATTGACGATGAAATGCCTGTTTTTGTAATTGCAACTAAAGGCGCAAACTACGAAAAAGTGGTAAGTAATATTCAGGAGGTAAAAGCAAGAAAAGGGAAAATAATTGCTGTGGTTACATCGGGAGATTCAGAGGTGAAAAACACGGCCGATTTTGCTATTGAAATTCCGGAAACCGATGAATTTTTAGTTCCTTTAATTTCTGTTATTCCTTTGCAATTGTTATCATACCA
>JBIJCO010000016.1:0-61361 GCA_044344665.1 Bacteroidia bacterium
AACTGCGCTGTGGTCAGCCAGGTCTGCTTGCACAACAATATCATTATACCATTTACTATAATCTTGTTCTTGTGGAGTAATAACTTTGCTCATAAATTAAATAAGTTCTATTTATTACATTTTGATAGTTAAAGTATCCTATAAATAATGTAAAATTTTAAAGTTTTAGCTTGTTTTTTTGTAAATTTACTTAAAATCCACGCAATATTAATCACTTTTAAAAAGATTTGCGATGAAAAAAATCCTTGTTTCTTTAGTTGTTTCAACACTGTTTTTTTATTCTTGTAAAACAATAAGTTTTGAATCCTACAACGACGACATTTATAAAATTCCGAGAGAAGAAAAACAATTGGCAAAAATTGCTGAGGCTGAAAAACTAAAAAAAGAAGCAGAAGAAAAACAGAGGCGTGAAGTTGAGGCTTTAGCCAGGAAAGCTAAAGATGATGCAAATCCTTATTATAAAGATCCGGAATATAATTCGGATGATTACTATGATTATCAATACGCCTCTAAAATTAGAAGATTTCAAAATCCCTTGATGGGCGCAGGTTATTACAATAATTATTATACTAACTCATATATGTATAACCAAAATCCTTCAATGTATGGATATAGTATTTATAATTCATATAATTGGTGGATGCCTTCTAATCAATATAATTACTTCGCTAATTCTTCTACATTTGGTTTATATGGTGGTAACTATTTTAATAATTATTATAATTATTATCCGTATTCAAATGGTATGAATTATGGTTATCCAAGTTACCTCGGATTTAATAATTACAATAGCTTCTATAATAATTCTTTTGGTTACGGATATGCAAATGGGTTTGCTAATGGTTATAACTGGGGGTATTTTAATAGTTACGACGTTAATAGTTTATATAGTAAAGCAGAGTTTGGGCCAAGAGGAAGTAATGGCGGAGGAAACAGTATTCGTTCTACATTTGCTGGTATGTCAGTTCCTGATGAAAGTCAGGCAAGGTATCAGTTTATAAAAGAATTGGCAGATAAACAAGCTACAACAACTCAGTTTTTTGATGTGCCACGCAAAAATATAAATCATGTTTCAACTCAACATTCAGGTAATGGTGAAGTGAATCCAATTGAAATTAAGAACTCTTCAGGTCGTAATTTGAGTGGTAACAATTCAAATACAACCAATCAAACTCCTGTTAAAACAGATAATATATTTTGGCCAAAATTAACCAATGAAAACCAAAATTTAAACTCTTCGTTTAATCAAAATAGTAATGGTGAAAATGGAAATCCTGTAAGGGGAAATTCATCTCCCGGAAAACTAAGAAGTGTTAATGCTGAAGATGGTTTTGATAACTCCACAAACACTAATCGTATGATTAATCCAGGAAGTTTCAACAACGGTTCAAAAGATGCCGGTTCGTCCAGTCCAAGAAATAATGCCGGAGGCAGTTCTAATCGTCCTAGATAAAAAACAGTTATGTTTCGTGTTATTTTATTTATCTCCTTAATTGGCATAGGTTATACAATTTATTCTCAAAATGATTTGGATGCCATCAGGTACGCACGAACAAGTGTTAACGGTAGTTCTAGATTTGTTTCGATGGGTGGTGCTTTTGGCGCAATTGGTGCAGATTTGAGTTGTGCGGCATTTAATCCTGCAGGAATTGGCATTTACCGAAAAGGCGAGATTTCATTTTCCGGAGGTTTAATAACTGCATTTAACGAAGGTAATCTTAATGGTAAAACATCTAGTACAAGCAATGCAGCATTTAATTTTAATTACTTTGGAATTTTAGGTGGATGGCCTTCAAAATCAGATAAAGATAGTAGGCATTTAGCTTGTTTTACAAATACACAAATTCAAAATTTTACTAATAAAATCAGATTTTCATCCTACACCAATAATAACTCCATATTAAAAGATATGCTGGAAAAAGCAAACATAGCGGGCAGTTCAAATAATTTAAATTCAAGTTATGAAGGCTTGGCATTTGAAACATTATTACTTGACACTGTTTATAATAAATTTATATCGATGGTTGATATTAAAAGCACAGTGCTTCAAACAAGAGACATTGTAACTTCAGGTAAAACAAACGAGCGGAATTTCTCGTATGCATATTCCTACAAGGATAAATTTTATTTTGGCCTTAGTATTGGTTTACCAAAAGTAGAATTTACATCAACTACAACGCACATCGAAAATGATGACAAAGACAGTACCAGAATAGGTTTAACCTCTAATGGTACTTACACAAATACATACATTGGTGGTTTGCCAGGATTAAATGGTTATTATGCAAATTATCTTGGTTTTAACAGTTTAAATTATACTGAGTATTTTAAAACAACAGGCAGTGGAATAAATTTTAAATTCGGAGGAATTTCTCGGGTAAGCGATTTTTTTCGCGTTGGTTTTTATTATCATACCCCAACTATATACAATTTAAAGGATGATTACTATAACAGTATGACAGCTTATTTTGATAAAGATCCTTCAAAACCCATAACCACAAAAAGCCCTAAAGAAGGAGGTTATTTTGAATACAGTATTATAACCCCAGGTAAATTAAGTTTTAATACTGCTTTTGTCATTAAAAAAATATCGGTAATTGGTATTGATTATGAAATAATAAATTACAAATCGGCGTATTTAATGAGTAGCAATGTTTCAGATTTTGTTGGCGTAAATGCTGTTATAAAAAATAAATATAAAACAGGCCACAATTTAAGAGTTGGGGCGGAATTAAATCTTAAACCGGTTATGTTCAGAATAGGTTATAATCTTAATGGCAGTCCTTTCGGAAATACATTTGATGGAAATTTTTCGCGGCATGTAATTTCTTTTGGCGCAGGTTTCAGAACTAAAAACAATATATACTTTGATTTTGTTTGGCTTAATGCATTTACATCCGAAGATTATTATTTATATAATTCAATATCTTCAAAAGCAGCTGCATATTATAAGTCGGCCAACCTCTCTTTTACAGCTGGAATAAAATTTTAATTTTTTTTTGTAATGCTGTTATTTTGAGTAATTAATATTTACATTTAATTTTTAAACTTTTAATATTTTAACTATGACAAAAAAAATACTTGCAAACGATGGGATTGATGCTGTAGGTAAGGAAATGTTGGAAAAAGCCGGATTTACTGTGGTTACCGAAAAAGTTGAACAGGTAAACATTGCACAGCAAATAAATGAAGAAGGTTATGTTGCAATTACCGTTCGTAGCGCCTCTAAAATTAGAAAAGATATTATTGATGCTTGTCCTAACTTAAAGGTAATTGCCAGAGGCGGTGTAGGAATGGATAATATTGATGTTGATTACGCAAAATCAAAAGGAATTAATGTTATTAATACACCTGCTGCATCAAGTAATTCGGTTGCCGAATTGGTGTTTGCTCATTTATTTAATTCGGTTCGTTTTTTATATGATAGTAACCGTCAAATGCCTATAAATGGTGAAGATAAATTTGAAGAATTAAAAAAGAAATATGCTAAGGGAATTGAATTAAGGGGTAAAACCATTGGAGTTGTTGGGTTTGGAAGAATCGGTCAAACTGTTGCTAAAATGGCTTTGGGTTTAGGTATGAAAGTTCTGGCATTTGATCCTTTTGTGAATGAAGCTAATATTGATATCGATATCAATGGAAATGAAAAAGCCGCGTCGGTAAGTATAAAAACTGTAGGGTTAGACAAAGTAATTCAAAATTCAGATTACATTACTTTTCATGTTCCGGGCGGAAAATTAATTACACGCCATGAAATAGCATCAATGAAAAATGGTGTTATTTTAATTAACACAGCGCGCGGAGGCGTAATTAATGAAGATGATTTATTGGAGGCTTTAAATAGTGGCAAAGTGATGCACGCGTGTTTAGATGTATTTGAAAATGAACCACGACCTTCAATTGCTATTTTAAAACATCCTCGTATTTCGCTCACGCCTCATATTGGTGCCGCTACCAATGAAGCGCAAGAGAGAATAGGTGTGGAGTTAGCTGAAAAATTAATTGCTGCACTTTCCTAAAAACTTTAAATAAATTTTTATAATTATCTCATTTTTAAATGGCTACAGTTCTTCCTTTTAAAGGCATACGACCAACAAAAGATAAAATGCATTTAGTTGCATCTAGAAGTGTTGATGGTTACACCCCTTCAGAATTGAAGGATAAATTGTCAGGAAATCCGTACACTTTTTTACACGTTATAAATCCTGATTTTGATGACGGTGCTTCAACAAAACCCGGCTCAAAAGAAAGGTTGGTTAAAGTAAAACGTCGTTTCAAAGAATTTATTAAAGAAAAAATTTTTTTACACGACGAAAAACCGGCGTATTACATTTATAGGCAGATTAAAAATAATACCGAATTTATTGGCATAATTGGTTGCACAAGTATTGATGATTATTTAAACGGTATAATTAAAATACACGAACAAACCATTACGCTGCGCGAAGAAAAATTAAAAGACTATTTGGAAGTTTGCGAGTTTAATGCTGAACCTGTTTTATTTTGTTACCCGAATAATAATGTATTGGATAATTTAATTTTGGAGGTTTCAGATACTGTTCCTGATTATGATTTTACAACTACTGATAAAGTTCAACATACGTTATGGGTAGTAAACAATTCTAAAAAAGTAGACATTATTTCAAGACAATTTTCGTCTGTACCATCTATTTATATAGCCGATGGTCATCATAGGTCTGCCTCATCTGCGTTGCTTGGAAACATTAAACGAAAAGCTTTAAAAAATTACACCGGAGAAGAGGCATTTAATTATTACCTGGGGGTGTTTTTTTCTGAAACTCAATTAAAAATTTATGATTATAATCGGTTTGTAAAAGATTTAAATAATATAACCGTTAACGAATTAATCGAAAAGTTAACAAATAAGTTTGAGGTTACAGAAATTTTTAAATCAGTTTATAAACCTCAAAATAAACATGAAATTAGCATGTACGTTGACGGGAAATGGTTTTCGTTGATTTGTAAATCAGGTACTTATAATTCTGACGATCCTGTTGGAAGTTTGGATGCGTCCATTTTAACAGAACATATACTTTCACCTTTGTTTGACATACATGATTTAAAAACTGATAAGCGTATAGGATTTATTCCTGGTATAAAAGGACCCGAAGAACTTAAAAAAGTTGTTGATGAAGGAAATTCAAAAGTAGCTTTTGGACTTTTTCCGGTTACAATGGAACATTTAAAATGGATTGCCGATACAAATAATATTATGCCACCAAAATCTACTTGGGTAGAGCCTAAAATGCGCAGCGGTATGGTTATCTATTCTTTTGAAAATGAATAAACAAGTTTGAAAATTATTTAATAAAAATAAATAATGTCTGTTCGCGATAATTTATTTAAAATAAAATCATCAATCCCCCAACATATAACTTTAGTAGCTGTCTCAAAAACAAAACCAATCCATTTAGTTCAGGAAGCCTATGAATCAGGGCATCGAGCCTTTGGAGAAAATTATGTTCAAGAATTAGTTGATAAACACGAGCAGTTACCTAAAGATATTAATTGGCATTTTATTGGTCATTTGCAAAGCAATAAGGTAAAATATATTGCTCCATTTGTTTATTTAATTCATGGTGTCGATAGCATTAAATTATTGCAAGAAATAAATAAACAAGCACAAAAAAATAACCGGATAATCAATTGTTTGTTACAAATTTATATAGCACAGGAAGAAACAAAGTTTGGTTTTTCATTTGAGGAGTGTTACAGTTTTTTTAAGTCGGAATTATACGCTCAACTCAATAATGTTAATATTATTGGGTTTATGGCAATGGCCAGTAATACAGGTAATGAACTTCAAATTAGAGATGAATTTAGAAATTTTATAGAGTTTGTTGGAAACAATAAGTTGATAAATAATGATGATTGTGTTCTTAGCTTTGGCATGAGTGCCGATTACAAAATTGCCATAGAAGAGGGTAGCAATATGATACGAATTGGCAGTTCAATTTTTGGAGAAAGAAATTATGATTTATAAAAATGATGTAAAGTGTATGGCTAAAAAATTAAAATCTACTCGTTTTTACATTTCAATTCTTTACTTTTTTTCAGTTTTCTTATCAGTCTCACAAACGCATAATGGTTCGTTTGATAAAAATAAAGAAGTCGAAGATTTTGAATATGAATTAAAACATAAAAATACCGACTGGTTTTTAAACATGAATGATGGTGCGGATTATTTTTCCATTAAAGAAAAATTTGATTTATATTTCTCTGATCACAAATGGGAAAAAAGTAAGGCAAGATCGTTGGGAGAAGCCTGGTTGAAATCAAAACTATTTTATTTAGATAAAAACGGAAAGGTACAGCCTGAACCATATATTCAAAAACATAATAACATTCCTAAAAATTTAAATGCTGTTACAAGCACAACTATTATTGGAACCTGGCGTTTATTGGGTCCAGAAAACTCTGCTACAACAGGATACTCAGGTAAAGGAAATCACGGTGGATATGTTTACTTAAATCGAATTGATCCAACCAATAGTCAGAAAATGTTTGTGTCATTTGTAACAGGTGGTTTATGGATGACAAGCGATGGTGGTCTTAACTGGACATTAGTTGATGCACCATTTTCTGATGTAACGTATAATGATATTGATGTTTGTATTTCTAATCCACAAGCAGTATATGCTTTAAGTAATAAAGAGCTCTTACGCTCAATTGATGGCGGTTTAAATTGGCAATCTACATCTTTAAACCAAACTAATTATTCAGGAACACCATATGATATTGCAGCTTCGCCAACAAACAGCAATGTTGTGGTAGCAAGATGGGGTACTTTTTTATACCGAACACTGGATGCAGGAAATACTTGGTCGGTAGTGTTAGGTGGTTTGCCAAATTACAGTAAGTGGGATTGTTCAATTCACAGCGAAATGCTTGATTGGAGTCCGGTAAATACATCAGAAGTTTTTTTATTAAGCACAAGTAACACCAATACAGTAACTGTTTATAAATCATCAAATTCAGGTTTGTCTTTCTCGGCACTAACTACATTAACGGTTAATGCTTCTGTAAATGGTCAAATCATAGGTTGGTCTAAATTATTTTTACCAAGTAACAATTCATCGGCTGTATATGTTGGTATGGGTACAGGCACTTCCGCATACGCTCATCAGGCCGCTCATTTATATAAATTAAATTCTACTACCGGTGCAACTATGTTATCTCGAATTAATATGATTCCCGGAACCAGCACAATGTCACTTCATCATGGCGATATGGTAATGGACAGAGATAACGAGAATAAAATTGTTTATGGTACTTATTCCGAAAACATACTTCATTCGTCATTGGATAACGGCTTAACATTTACAAATTCAGTTACAAATTTTCATTCAGATATTCGTACAATCGATTTAAAAAATAATAAATGTTTAACAGGTACTGACGGAGAATCTGTTTTTTCAACTGACGGAGGAAATAATAACAATACTATTACTAATAGTATAAGTAATCATGAGTTATGGGGTTTTGGCTCAGCCTTTAAATCAGATATTGTAGCATCCGGAAATAATCACGGACCAGTTATGGTTAAGGAATCGGCAAATGGGTTTAATTGGTATAATGGTTACGGTGCCGATCAGGGTAATACAGATGTTAATCCTTTAGACGATAGATATATATATAGTAACGGCTATAGTAATTATCGATTTTTTAGAACCGGTATACACACTTTAATTAATGAATCTAATTTTTTGGATGTTGGGGGTATTTATAGCTATTTTAATTCAATTGAATTTCATCCGAACAAATATTATACAATTATTACGCATCATGCAGGACAGTATCCTACCGGTAATCCTAATTTGAATGTTTGGAAAAATTCATTAATTAAAACTGAGGATAATGGCAATAGTATTTCGATTGTAAAAACGTTTACTAATCAAGTTTTCAGAGAAAAAATTTCAATGAAAAATCCAAACTATATATATGTAGTAGAAGGCTTAACAAACAATAAATTATGGTTAACATCCGATGCCGGAATTACATGGTCAAATATTACCCCACCCTCATCAGTAACATCAGGTCAAACAAACATTTCAGATATAGCAGTCAGTGATCAAAATCCTAATGAAATTTGGGTTGCATATAGTGGTGTGCAGTCAACCTGTAAAATAATTAAATCAACTAATTTTGGAAGTACTTGGACGAATTTGACAACAAGTACACTAACTAGTTCACCAATTACAAAAATTATTTTTCAAAGAGGATCGAATGGAGGGGTATATATAGGTAACAAATCCGGGGTGTATTATAGAAATAATATTATGACAAACTGGCAACTGCTAGGTAGTGGATTACCTCAAACAGAAATTCGTTTTATGTTTATTAATTACAATCAGGGTAAACTAAAAATAGGAACATCGCGCGGAGCATTTGAACATGATCTATATGAGATAAGTCCACCCAACGCTTTAATTTCTGCAAACACTAATAAAGTTTTATGTCCGTTAGTAGATAAAATTCAATTTAAAGATTATTCTGTTGTCAGGAATTCAAGTGCAACATGGCAGTGGACTTTTCCGGGAGGTACACCTTCTGTTTCTGTACTTGAAAATCCTTTGGTTTCTTATTCTACAGCTACTAACGGTTTTTATAATGTTATGTTAACAGTAACCGATGCCTTTGGTACTAGTTCACAAACTCTAACAAATTTTATAGAAGTTAATAATCAATGTGGTTCACTAACTCCGGATACTATACCCGGTAATATTGCTAATTTAACCGGAGAAGTAAATGGGTCATATCTGGAAGCAGATAATTTTAATTTAAATAAAAATTCGTTTTCATTTTCTTGTTGGATAAAACCAAACGGAATTCAGCCGGATTACAGTGCTATATTTATGTCGCAGGCCGATGCCAGTGCATTTGGTTTGAATTTCCGGTCGGGTAATAATACTTTAGGATTTCATCCATCATGGAGTTGGTCTTCAGGTTTAATAGTTCCTCCTGGAGTATGGTCACATGTAGCTATGGTAAGCAATGGTACTAATGTAAAGTTATATCTCAACGGAGTAGAGGCAGTAAATAATAATGCCATTACCACGTCTGTTTTTTCAAAAATAAATTTTGGCCGATACGGAAGAGGTTGGACAGGTAGGAGTTCAACTTGCGAAATGGATGAAGTTTGTATTTGGAATAGGCCTTTGACTATTGATGAAATTCGTGAATTTAGACATTTAACAAAAAGTACTATCGGCAACAATATATTAAACGGATTAGTTGCTTATTATCAGTTTAATGAAGCTGCGGGGAATTTATCGCTTAATAAAACTATAAATGCAAATCATGTAACTTGTTTTGGCAATCCCATTTCTCATATTCCTTCCAACGCACCTGTTTTTGGAGGTGTGAGTGAAAAGGTTAATGTTAGTAATGCTGGAGTTGTAAGTTTTAGTAATTGTGGCGTGACTGCATATTTTGCTTCTGGTATTTACCCGAATGGTGATGTTTGGGTATCGAGAGGGAATATTAATCCTGATCAATTACCAGACTTAAATACTAATTTTAGTTCTTATCTAATCTTTAATAATTATGGAACAAACCAAAGCTTTACACCCTTGAATAAATTAACGTTTACAAAAAATGCCTTGTTTGATTTAGGGCCAGTATCTCCTTCAAGTTATTTACTGTATAAAAGGGGTTGTAACGATTTTGGAGCTACCTGGAATTCATCAATTGATTTTGGAGACGGTTTAAATGGTTCAGGAATAAATACTGCCATAACGTTTTCTTCAGGATTAAATGTAAGTTCACAAGGTCAGTTTGCTTTATCTAATACAAATTTAACGTCGTTAATATCTGAAAAAAGAAATGATGTTATCAACCCAATTATTTATCCTAATCCAATTAAACAAGGTCAGCCAATAGTTGTTTCGCTTCCTATTGGATGGGAAAAAACTACTCTGTTGATTTTTGATAATTTAGGAAAACAATTATGTACCACAACTTTAAAGCAAGGTTTAAATAATGTGTTGTTAAATGTTTCAAGAGGTGAATATCAAATTTTATTTTTTAGCTACGATAAAAAATTTACAAGTAAATTAATTGTTGAATAAGTTTAAGTTGTATTATCTTGGTAGTAGGTTCTATTATTTTATTTTGCAATAACATTATAATATGACAGGTGAAATAATAGCACTTATAACCACAATATGTTGGAGCATTGGTATTTTTCCTTTTACGGAGGCTTCTATTAGGTTAGGCACAGCAGCCTTAAATCAATACCGTTTGTTGTTGGCCTGGTGTATAATATCAATTTTAATTTTAGTGTTTTATCCCGTAAGCCTAACCGGATTATTTTCAATTCCAAAATTTAACCAGTATTTATTTTTAGGTTGCTCGGGTATTATTGGTTTTACCGTAGGCGATTTTTTTAGTTTTAGTTCCTTTAAATTATTAGGACCAAAATTGGGAAGTTTATACACTACGTTTGCTCCCGGGGCAGCTTTAATTGCTGGTTTTTTAATTTTAACCGAAAAAATAAATTTTGTTGGTGTAATTGGAATAATTATCACAGTTTCAGGCGTAATATGGTTAACACTTTCTAAGAAAGATAAAACAGCTTCAGAAAATGTTGGATTTAAAAGAAACCCTAAAGGTATTTTATACGGATTAATTGGTGCAATTTGCCAGGGAACCGGATTGGTATTGTCTAAACTAGGTATGGAGTCGTACCCTGAAAAATTATCAACATTACATGCCGTTTGGATAAGGCTTCTTTTTGCTTTTAGCGCAGCATTTTTTATTTCACTTATTACAGGAAGGATGAAAAAAAATTCGGAACCCATTTTCAGAAATCAACAAAATGGTTTACCGTACTTGTTATTAGGAACTTTTTTTGGGCCAGTTTTAGGCGTTAGTTTTTCCTTATTAGCCATACAATACTTAGAAGTTGCAGCTGCGCAAACCATTTTTGCATTGTTGCCAATTGTAGTATTACCAATAAACTTCTTTTATTACAAGGAAAAAATTACTATCCAAGCAGTTTTTGCTTGTTTAGTTGCTGTATTAGGCGTGTTTATTTTAATTTGGAGAAATAATTTTTAATGAACATTAAAAAAAGTTTGCTTAAAGAACATAGTAAAACGTTGACAATTAAAATTGTTAGGTATATTGGTAGTAATAGTAAGCGGTACGAAGAATTAATACATCTTTTTTTAGATCAGGATGCAGTTATTTCACAAAGGGCAGCTTGGCCTTTAAGTTACGTTTCAATAGAGCAAACTCAATTAGCGTATAACTATTTAGATAAGTTAATTTTTAAATTTAATCAACCTAATAATCATGCTTCAATTACCCGAAATTTATTGAGGATTTTTGAAGTTCTTGATATACCCGATAATTATAAGACAGCTGTTTTAAACACCTGTATTAATTTAATGCTCTCTTCGGATTCTCCTATTGCGGTTAAAGCATTTTCAATAACTGTAGTAACAAAAATTTGTAAAAACTATCCTGAATTAATAACTGAATTAAAATTGCATTTTGCTACTATGCAAACTAATCCAATTTCGCCTGCTGTAAGAGTGCGCATAAAAAGAGCTTTAAAAGAATTGAGTTAACCGATAATCTAAGAATTATTTTAGCTTAGTTAATTTTTGCAATTAAGTAATTCTTGCAGTTTCTAAAATTTAATTCTTTATTTTTGCAACACTCTAACGCATGCAATTCGAAATTACATCTGATTTTATTGATAGTTTTAAAAAAGCTATTGAAGATAAAAACACAAGTTTTTTAACGGAGCAATTAAATGAATTTTATGCTCAGGATATAGCTATTATCATTAATCAGTTAAACCTTGAACAGGCGTCTTATTTATTTGAATTAATTGATGATGATATTGCCGCTAAAGTATTGTTGGAGTTAGATGACGATAAGCGCGAAGAATTACTTACAACATTTAGTTCAAAAGAAATTGCCGAGCAATTAGATAACATGCAGAGTGATGATGCTGCCGACGTAATTGCCGAATTGCCTGAAGAAATTCAGGAAGAAGTTCTCTCTCATATTGAAGATATAGATCAAGCTAGTGATATTGCAGAGTTAATCAATTACGAAGAGGGTACTGCCGGTTCCTTAATGGCTAAAGAGTTAGTTAGTGTGTATGCTTTTGAAACGGTTACTGCATGTATAGATCAAATAAGGAAGCAAACAGACAATGTGGATGTAATGTATGCAGTTTATGTGGTTGATAATAATGAGCGGTTAATTGGAATGTTATCACTAAAAAAATTAATTATCTCTCATCCTTTAGCCAGAGTGGATGAAATATATGAACCCGATATTCAGTTTGTTAAGATTAGTACGCCAAGTGAAGAGGTTTCTGAAATAATGCAGAAATATGACCTTGTGGTTTTACCGGTTGTAGATCAGTTGGGAAGATTAGTAGGCCGAATTACAATTGATGATGTATTTGATGTAATTAGGGAAACTGCAGATGAAAATATTCAGCGAATGAGCGGTATTTCGGATGATGTGGATTCTAACGACAGAATTTGGCGTTTATCTCGTGCACGAATACCTTGGTTGCTGGTTGGTATGTGCGGAGGCATAATTGGTTCTCGCATAATTGGTAATTATGAAGATCAAATTAAAATACACCCTGAAATGGCTTACTTTATCCCGTTAATAGGTGCAATGGGTGGAAATGTAGGAGTGCAGAGTAGTGCTATTATTGTTCAGGGTTTAGCCAACAATACCTTGTTAGGCGATAAAATTTTTCCAAAGCTAATTAAAGAATTAGGTGTTGGTTTAATAAACGGTATAATTTGTTCTGCATTAATTTGCGGTTATTCTTTTGTTATAGAAGACTGGCAATTAGCAGCGACGGTAAGTGTAGCACTTTTTACTGTAATTATGTTTGCCTCTTTTTTAGGAACCTTTGTACCTTTAACTATGAATAAGTTTAAAATAAATCCAGCGTTAGCAACTGGGCCGTTTGTTACTACGCTAAACGATATTATAGGAATAACCATTTATTTTATAGTTGGCAGATTACTTTACTCAACATTTTAAAATATTTGTTTATTTTTTTTTGTTTTTATAAATAATTTCATACTTTTGCATTCCAAATTTTAAGTTTGGCCCGTTCGTCTAGGGGTTAGGACACGTCCCTTTCACGGATGAAACACGGGTTCGATTCCCGTACGGGCTACAGTGAATAACTTTTAAAACCTTGTAAATCAACAGATTACAAGGTTTTTTTAGTTTACAGGTGGACGTAGAGGTGGATTTTGTATATTTTAGATTAAATAATCAAACCCATTTCAAAAATGAAAGCAGCTCTTGAATTATCCAGTAAACCAAATCGTAACGGCCTTTTTGAAATTTATATCCGTGTACAAGACGGTCTAAAGAAAAAACGTATAAAAGCTAATATCGTTGTAAAAAAGAACCAATTTAAAAGTAAAAATCACAATTTAAAGTGGGTACATAATCATCCAAATCACGCTTCAATTAACTCCGAACTTAAAAAACTAATTGATGAATATAATGACAATTTATTACAGGCATCAGTTGAGAAAAGAACAGTAACTCCAGAAAGTTTGATTTATACAATTAACTCAGAGCAAAAGAGTTTGTCGATTGTAAAGTATTGCGAAACGAAGATTAACCAAATGCTTAATTATAATCATCGAAAAGGCTATCAGCAGGCGATTAATAATTGGAACGATTATTTAATTAAAGAAAAGCTGGGAGATTTACATTTCAATCAAGTAAGTGTGTTCATCTTGAAAGGTTTTGAAAATTATTTATTTAAAAATGGTTTGCAAGCCTCTACTGTTTACACTAATATGAAAAGAATTAGATCACTTTTTAATATGGCAATTAAAGAACAATTGATTCGGATTGAAGATTATATATTTAGGGCATATTCAATGCCAAAAGCAAATAAGGCAAAAAAGGAAAAGCTAACAGCTGATGAACTCGTAAGGTTTTCAAATGTTGTATATAATGATAATTCTCTTATTAAAACCTGTCAACAATCATTTCTATTGTCTTTTAATTTAGCGGGTGTTAGGATTGAGGATATTCTCACTATGGAATGGAAGCATGTTGCAAACGACAGAATTCAATACCGCATGGAAAAAACAGGGGCACTCAATTCTTATAAAATTACTCCGCAGATTAAGAATATTCTAGACTATTTCAAGGTAAATGGTGGAAAGACAAAATATGTTTTACCAATTCTTGATGAAAATATTCAAAAGGCCTCAAACGAAGATTATAAAAAAGAAATCGGTAGAAAAACGTCACTTGTAAATAAGTATTTAGCTAAAATTGCTAAGGATGCCGGGATTGAGAAAAAAATTACCACTCATATTGCGAGGCACACTTTCGCATCTATTGCAATAAGAAAAACAAACGGTAATATTAATTTTGTTCAAAATGCGTTGAAGCATTCAAGTCCTTTAATTACTCAGGCATATTTAGATTCTCTAGACGAGGAAAGTTTAGATGATCAGATGGGACTGGTTACTAATCTTAGTTCGGAATAATACAATCTACCTATAGCGTGAGTATTTTTTGATTGTTCTATTTGCAATAAAGGCTTCAACCGATTCTTTTTTAAACCAAAATATTTTTCCGTTTTGTGAGTATTCAATTTCATTTAGATATGGCATGCGTTTATCAAGTAGAGTGCTAGTTTTAATCTGAAGTAGCTCCGCAGTTTCTTTTAATGAAAAATACTTCCATGCAGAAAATTCTTTCTGCTTGTCCTGCAAAGCATTTTCCACTGCAGATTTTACTACTTCATGCAAATCTGGCATATCCAACGTAAATTTCATGCCTTATTCTTAAGTTTTTTCTTGAGTTTTAATATTTTGGTTCCTTCATTTTTACAATTATGGCTAACATGGTTAATACCAATAAACCAACCAAAAAAATATTTCCATAGTTAATTTCTCTTTGCGGATTATTAGTTTGTTTATTCATTGATTCTACAATATCTACTTTGCTTTCATAGCATATATAGTGTTTGTTTCCGTCCGATTTATTAAAAAGATATCTTTTACCTTTGGCTTTGTTAAATAAAGATTCTGAGTTAGGATGATCAAAAATTTCTGTCAATTTTTTTAATGATTTATTTTCATTCTGTAATTGTTCATTTATATTATTTAATTCTATAATTTTTTTTTGGTAATTATTTTTTAAAATTTCCATTTGTGTTGCATTGTTTAATAGTTTTGACGACAGATTTGAAATTTCCATTTTTAACTTTTTATTTTCATCGTTAATTTTTTGGTCATTATTAAGGATTTTCTCACTATACTCACTTAAAGTAATACCCGATACTTTTGCCTTTTCAGATAGCTGACATTTAAATTCTGGTAAACATCGTATGCTAAGAACAGTTTTTGAAGCAGTTCCATTTTGGTTTGTTTGATTTTTAAAACTCATAGTTTATTAGTTTATTTGTTTGTATCGTAAATTTCTGGAGTCATTTTTGATAGAACTGGTTATAACCGGTTATTATTTTTTAATTATAAAATTCGTTTGCTAACTTCAATTATTGAATTAAGTAAGGCGTATGAAAAAATTAAATACTAATATTAAGCCAACATTTGATGATTGGTGGTTTGGCAGAACTTTTTTAAACACATCAGCGATTGAGATAAATAAAAGAGCTGATTCTGGAATAAAGACAAAAATTGAGGATTATAGTTTTAACCATCAAAAATTAATTTTAAAAAAGCAAAAAGAGTTTTTTGAAAGCGAATGCAAATCAATGTGTGCTTCCTATTTGAAAGAGTTCAAAAAAAGATTTGCTAATTCGGAAGTAAAAGAAATGTTTTTAGAATCAGAGTTATTGGATTTGGAACATTTATTTAATACCCAAACCATGAGTGGATTGAAATTTAGGAACAGAGATTTCACCATTTCGCAGGATAATTTAATTGAAATGCGGAGATTTATGGAAACCTTTATTGTTCGAGGAATAAAGGATTTTAGTTTTGTTCATAGTCCGAATTATAAATTTCCAATGTTGGAATATGTTAGACCTTTCAAATTTATGTATGCAAATTGGCTATACTTTAATTGTTTATCTGAATTTAAAGTAGATAAAGATTTGAAAGAAAAATTAGCATTAAAAAACATAAAAATACATTCTGTAAAAAATCGGCTTCCTATTCCCGTAGTTGCATTAATTCATCATTATAAAAATATTTTAATTACGGTTGATAACGCCGATGAAATTGCAAAAAAATATCAATATAACAGTAAAAGAAGTGGATTAGGTCTTTATCATGACTATTTATGGTTTTCTAATAATAAAAATAGGATATTATTCGATGACCGATATAAAAAGCCAGTATCAAAACTCAAACATTTAGAAAAAGCTGCATCTATTTTAAAAGGCAATGCCAAATTATCTGCAATAAAAGATATTGAAGAGTTTAAAAAAAAATTGAAAAATATTGAGAATTAAGCTTCTGTCTTTTGATTTTTTAAATAAATAAAATTTTGGCTTTGAGAAATTTAGTTATTGTATACTATCGCAAATTAAGGTAAACACTCGTATACAAACGTATACAAGAGAATACTGTTGTATAGTCTAATTATGGGGAGCTTACACTTAAATCCTATATAAAGTTTTTCCTCTTGGCGTAGTGATGGATTTTTAGCACAAAAGTTTAATCGAAAGACTGCTCTTAAACCTACCAAAAAACTGGCGTACGGAGCAATGCACGCGTCATTATGCCAAACCCCTGTTGGCGGCTTGATTTCTTTTCTTTCTAAACAAAAAGAGAGGTTTGAGTCGTGTCTGTTGTACCTTTTATTTTGTATAAATTCGTTCCCTTTTCTTTCACAACTTCTATAAAATCTAATTTTTCTAAATGTCTTTTTAACTTATCAGCTTTCCAAGAGAGGTTTAGTTTTGTAAGAAGCTCTTTTGCATTCAATGATCTACCATTAAGAATTGCACGAACTTTGGCTTCAAATGATTCATTGTCTGCAGGTTCTTGAACAATAGATACTTGTTCCGTATTTGTTGTGTCGTAGGTTTTTGGTAATTCCACACCGTTAAAGTCAACAAGAATTGCACCTTTTTGAATTAAGAGGTTATTTGCATTTTTTTCGTTTGGTTCAGGCTTTCTTACGAAGATTTTTCTGCCTTTTCTTAAACCATCAACAACACCTGACCAAGTCCCCCCTTTTTCTGCTGATTCAGCAACATAAATATCGTCAGCAAGTCCATATATAATTGGATTGCGTGCCATTGCCAATTCTGCTTTCCAAGGGGCTTTGGGAAAGAACGTGCTTAATACTAAAACATCTCCGTCAATTATTTGCTTATAATAATTTTTGAAACCCGAACTAAATGTCATAATACCTTGAGGAAGAACAATAACACTTTGTCCCTTGTAACTTATTGCTGAATCTAATGCTTGTTTGTCTATACCTTTGGCAAAACCACTTACTACAACTTTAAATTCCTTACTCGCAAGTTTTGCAATATTGTCCGTAAACTTTAAAGCATTTGCAGAGGCATCTCTTGAGCCAACAATTGCGATAGATTTTTCTTCAAGGATTTTTTTGTTTCCTTTTACATACAAAACCGCAGGGGCGTGGGCGGCTTTTAAATTAGTTTTTAAAGTTTTTGAATATTCAGAAGAAGTAATCGGGATAATTTCAAAACCTTGACTGAAAAATGATTCCGCCAAAAAAGCATTGCTTGCCAATTCAGATTTTGCTTGCCTTAAATCTGAAACCTGTTTCTCATCTAATTGATATTGGTCTCTCCAGATGGTTTCATTTAACTGGAAAAATTCTTCTATCGAAATTTTGTTTTCGTGAAAAAACTTTATGATGAGGTTATTTATTTTTAAATGCCCCCATCTTGGCAGATGTGCCAATGCTATCCAATATGTTGCTTCTTCTTTTTTCATTTTTTTGTTCTAGTTTTTGTTACGCAAAGTGCTTTGATACTATTTACCTCACCTTCATTTATTAACTTTTTAGCTATTTTATTTAGAGTATCACCTGACCTGAATAAATCATCAAAAAGTAAAATATTTTTTCCTTTGTATCTTTTATCATTAATTGATATAGCTCTTTCCAACACGATATTTCTATCTTCTTTATCTGAAAGTGTTTTAATTTGTTCAGTCGGTAATTTCTTAACGCAATCAATATCCACGGGTATATTGGTCAACTCACCAATTCTTGCTGCTAATTCATATACAGGTTGAAAAGGTCTATTCAGATTAGAGGGAGGAGCGGGTATTATTACATCAATAGTTGAAAAGGTATCTATAATAATGTTAGCACATTTCTGAGCAAGCGGTTCAACTGCATTTTTGTCAAAATTATATTTGAGTTTATAGATTAATTCACCCAATTCTGTTCTCAATGTTTCAAAGCTACCATCTTCTTTCAATGTACTTTTAATGGTATGTATTTCTATTGAATAACCTTCAAAGAAATTGCCTTTAATTGGGATTAGAGATTTTAAATTTGGAGTTTTTTTAATTTCTAAAGGATTATTCAGCTTTCTTGAAAAAAGGTTTTCACAAGAAAATTCATATTCTCCAATTGACAAAATATCATTTCCGTTAAATTCTGTATTTCCAATAAAAAAATTAATTTCATCATTTGCAATCTCCCTGATTATTGAAATATTAAGTAAATCAACTTCTTTTAAATCAATTAATCTAATAAGTTTAAAATCTGAAAAAGTATTGTATGCATATAATGGTATTAATAATAAATAAGAATCATTTACTTCAATAGCATAATTAGGATGAAGTTGTTTTACGATTTCAAATTTAAAATCAATGAGGTGAGAAATTGGCTCCATATAATATGAATCCATACAATCCACTATAATAGAATTCTTTCTATTTAATTTCTTATTGTCAATAGATAGCCTTTCTACCCTAAAATTCCTTTCATCATCTCTTGAATATAGTAAAAAACTCTTTCTCCCAATTTCTTTTAATGAGAAAATGCATATTCCAATTAAAATTTCCGAATCGAAAAAATAAAGGCTATTTGATAATGTATCAAATGATTCAGTATTAATAATATTAAATGATACATTTTGGCTTTTATTTTTATTGACTATACTTATAGATGTTGACGAAATATAAATAACCTCGTCTTTAATAACAACATCATTAATACTTTTCGCCATTTCAATAAATGGATGATTTTCTTTAATTGAATAATTAATAATTCCATTATTTAAAATTGGGTTATTAAATTTTATAATTGTACCACTTATAAAATCTAAAGCATATAGAAAAGAATCGTTTTTTACATCGTTGTACAATAAATAAGTACTATCAGTAATATTTTCAAAAAGAATATTTTGACTTTCTTTATCAACGATGAGGAGTTTTAATTTGAAATTGTGATTTCTAAATACAGTAATAAACAGAATATCATAATAGAATGATTCCTGAATAGAAAATTCTTGTTTGAATCTTTCCTTTAAAATAATCTCAGCATATAATTCTGAGAGTCTATGTGAACAAGTTCTTTGATTCATTATACCATATCTCCTCCTACTGTTCTTGCTATAACAATAGGTGCAATTTTTATTGCCCCAAATTTAGTTAATAATTTACCTATTTCTTTCAAGGTTGCACCACTATCAAAGATGTCGTCAACTAGTAAAATACTCTTTCCTTCTATCTCATTCGGAGTTGCAAACGTGAAAGCTCCATTTACGTTGTCTGTTTTAAGATACCCATTCTCAAATACTTTTTGTTCTTTGGTCTGTCTTGCTTTTACGAGGTTATGGGAGATTGGAAACTTTAATACTTGCGAAACTTTAACAGCGAAGTTCTTTACCAAATCTCCTGAAGAGGTTGGCGGAACATAAACAATTAGGTCAAATTTTTCTTGCCCAAACTTCTTTCGTAACGCCTTTAAAACCAATTTTAGCAGAAAATCGGGAAAGTCACCGCCTTGCTCATATTTTGAACGGTGTAATGCTGCACCAACATTTGAAACACCATAATAAGATGCTGCTACTCCGTTTACTATGCGAGAACCTCTAGATTCAACATCGAGTTCAGGGAAATAATCTTCTCTAAAATTTTGTAGTTTTTCTGTCCATTCAGGCGTTACTGAAACGGTAATTTTCTTTTCCCCTGTATTATCGCAATTATTAAATGTATGGTTTGAATTATCACCTAAATAATCGCAGAGGAATTTCATTCTTGATCTATCAGTTTCAACATAAGCAATCATATTTTCAAGGTCTGCCAATTTAGCATTTCTCAATTCTTCAAAGGCTTTGGTGTTTAGAGGTTGGGAATTGGGAACAAATTCATATTTTTTACTTTTACCAATCATTACTTCACGAATAATTCCTTGCTCAATTAAGTCTGCTTTAATTACTCTAATTTGATTTTGTTTCAAGTTGGTTTGCTTCATCAAATCTCTCTCTCCAAGTTGTTCGGATTTTACAGCGTTAATAACCCTTTCATATTTCTTAATTGCTGGTCTGCCACCTTCAATGAATGCTTCTGGTAATTTTCTGTCTTCTGGATTGTAAAACAGAATGATGTATGAGGGTTGTCCGTCTCTACCTGCTCTGCCAATTTCTTGATAATAATGAATTGGAGACGCAGGCATATGAGTATGTATTACAAATCTTATATCCGATTTATCAACCCCCATTCCTAAAGCATTGGTAGATACAATGGACTTCCATTTAGTCCAACTAGCATCTTCTATACCTATTCTCGACTCTTTATCTAAACTAGCATTATATAGAATAGATGGTATTTTCAAAAATTGAAGCCAACTTGAATAAATCTCAGTATCAACTCTGGTTCCCGCGTATATTATCCCAGACCCAGGAACATTTTTTAAGTTCTGTCCCAACCATATCATTTTTTCATCTTCAGAATTTACCTTAACAATGAACAATTTAAAATTACTCCTCATTAAATTTCCTCTGATAGTTGTGATTTTATCGCCTATTTGTGAGGCTACATCATGTTCAGTTCTTTTTGTTGCTGTTGCTGTGGTAGCAAGCACCGGTAATCCTTTTGGCAATAGATGAATTAAATTTTTGATCCTTTTAAATGCTGGTCTAAAGTCATGTCCCCAAACGGAAATACAGTGCGCTTCATCAACTACCACCATTGATAGGTTCATTTGTCTAGTAGCTTCAATCCATTCACTGTTTTCTTGTCTTTCAGGTGCTATGTAAAGGATTTTGATTTTGCCTTGTTTGGCTTCATTTATTATCTGTATATTTTCTTCAGGTGTTTGTTCGCTATTGATACATTTTGCAGAAATCCCAAGTGATGTCAATTTTTTCACTTGGTCCCGCATTAATGCAATTAGAGGCGAGAATATTACAGTTGTTCCTTTAAATACTGTCGCAGGAAATTGAAAACATAGTGACTTTCCAAAACCTGTTTTTTCAATAAGTAAAACTTTTTCGCCTTTCAGAATTTTGTCAATAGTCAGCCATTGTTCGTCATAGAAATTAGGGAGCTTGAATGTCCTTTTTAATATTGTTTCTGCTTCTTGTCTTGTCATTTGCTTTTGTTCATTTTTTACAGGTCATTTCGTTTGTGCACTATCGCTCTATACTTGCCGTTAACTTGTTTATACCCACGATAAACTTTTTGTTACATGCCTAAAACAGAATGATTTCCTTAGGTTAATTTACCAACTTTTTTTGTTTATCCGGAATAAATGTTATTTTTAAATTAAGGTTTTAATTTCTTATAGTTTAGGTCAAGGAAGTTAAAAAATGGGGAGTAAAATCACTTATATTTCTTTATACTTGGTTGGTAATTATTAAACTCAATTATCAGCTTTTCCATTTCCAGCACACGGATTTGAAAAGTTAATTATTTGTGGCGATAATTCTTAACCTTTGATTTTGATGGGTTTGGACAAAAATTGCCCATTGCTAAGCATTTTTTTTGGCAAATTATAGAGAGATACCTATAATTTAACTATATAGTTAAGTTCCGAAAACGTGTCACACATTAAATCAGTTTTTTTTAAACCAGTATAAATTCTTTATTTTTTTTCTTCGTTTTCACAGAATGATTTTAGGTCATGGCTTAATTTACATCCCCAGAAATTTGCTATTGTCTTTTGATTAACCAGATATTGAACAACTTTGCAATTTAAATTTACCTCACTTAATTGGTAAATTATTTTATGTTCTACGCTATTTAATTCGTTAAAACTTATATTTTATTGTCTCCCGTATCCTGAAAAATCAATTAAGTAAATATAACCTCTTTCTTTTGCTTCATCTGTCCATCTGGTTGCATATTGCTGACCTGTTTCTGAATTAAGAGTTTCTTCATATGTGTGAACATAAACAGAAGAAACGATAAATCCATTTAGTTGCTCTATACCTTCTAAACTATTTGTTACATTACTTGATAATCGAGCTATTACAGTTCCATGCACTAAAACTTCCCATACATGGAAATCATCCCCATTTGGATTATTCTGAAGCCTTCTTGTTAATGCAACATCATCGCCTAATTGGACGCGGGTTTTAATTGCGTTAAATGAGGGTCTACCATAAGAACTAGCACCCCAATATAAAATAAACTTATTTATCCCTTCTTCCATTAAAATTCCTAATTTATCCCTTACTTGATCTGGTTTAAAAATTTCCACTGGTTCTAAATTAGTGTTGTAAAGTGCGTTTTCCTTTTTCCATTTTATAACAACTAACTTATATTTAGCACGAGTATAGGCCACATAATATAACCTTCGCTCTTCCTCATACAATTCTTCAATATTAGGAGCAATTTCTCCAAGATGATTTAAACCAAAATTTGACAAAGACGAAGGAATCAAGACTGCATCATATTCAATTCCTTTCACTTTATGCATAGTTGTTAAAACAATCTCTGTTTTTTGTCCGTTATCATTTATAATATGAATGTTTTGAGCATATATTTTACCATATTGACCGTCATCTTTATTGGAAATATCCATAATAAAGTCATACAAATCTTCATACGTGCTATCTTCATCAATCTCTTTTTTGTATTCATATGCAATACAAAGAAAGACATCAATAAGATATTCGTCCCAATTGGGCAATTCAGCCAATAAAGGTTGTTTAAACTGTTTGAGGTTTTCGAAAAAATCTATTGGTAAGCTATCTCCCCCTTTATTTTTTATGTGGCAGAGAAAATAATAAAACTCTCTGGTCCTGCTTAAACTCCCTGACGCTCCCTGCACACGTATTCGGACGTTAGATAATTTCATTTTTTTTATTTCATTATAAGCTCTATAAACCTCAATGTTAGACCGGAACATTAAGGCTATATCTTTGAAATGTTTCCCATCTTCTTTTAAATGATCAATTAGCTCTTTCAACTTTGATTTCCAATCAACTTTGTCACTAATTAAATCAAAGAATTCACATACAGGTTCATTTCCTTTACCATGAAATGCCTTCATTTTAGGCATTTTATCAAACCTTGAAGTATTTAAAGATAAAAGTTCATCTGCCTTATCTATTACTTGTTCATAGGAGCGACGATTTTCTGATAAATAAAATTCTTTTGGTTTATATAATTCTTCAAATTTTTTATAATATGGTTTAGGATCCATTTGCCCACCTTCAATTACTCTTTGAAACCCATAAATACTCTGATGTGGATCACCTATGACACATATTTTGGTTTCAGTTGGCTTGGCAATAAACTTTAAAAAGTCTAATCGTTTATCAGTAATATCCTGAAATTCATCAACAAAAACATATTTTACTAATCCTATTTTTTGAGTTAGTTTACCTGGAGTATCATTAGCAATTTGTAGAAATTTTGTGATCCAATTATCGAAGTTGTTTGTGTCTGCTTCTTCATTAAGTACTTTTTTACAAAATCCATGAAAAGTATAAATATTTAATCTCTTTATTAATTTAGCATATCCTAGCTCCTTGAATAGTTTATTTAACCTATCCTTTAATTCAACTACCACAGCTCTATTATAAGCTAATACTAAAATATTTTCAGGGTTAACATTTTCTTCTTGAATTAATCTTGCAACACGTAAAATAAGCGTATGAGTTTTTCCGCTTCCAGGACCTGCTGTCACTTGTAAGTTGTCATCAATTGATGCGCTGTAAACTTTCATCTGATCGGGATTTAATCTTTCAACATCTTTCTTTAAAGCTTCGGCTCTAAATGCCTTTAAAGATTCATGATTCTCTCCGAAATGTTCTTCTAAAAGTTTAATTATATCAGTTTCAGAGGCGCACCTAAAATATGACTTTATAAATCTATCGTACTTTCGAGGAGGTATTAAATCCGGATTAGAAAGACATTCTAATGCTAAAATCCTTAGAAGTTTCATTCTTACGCTTTCTTCAAATTCAGCTTTTATGCTTTTTTCATTTAGATTTAAATTATCGGAATCAAGCATGTTCTTATCTAGAATAAAAAGTTCAATTCCCATTGGAACTAAACCACCGGTATTTCCCTTAAGATAGCCTAATCCTTTTGCAGCATAAATAAGCTGATTAAAATACTCCTCTCCTTTGCCTTCAATATTTATTTTTATTATTAAATCAATTATATTGAATTTGGTAATATCCATATTAATATTTTCGTCATGGATATATTTAATAAGTTTGTAAAGATCACTTTTGAAGTTTTGCAAATAAACATCCCAGTCCTTGCTTACTTTATAGCCATTATAAATAAGCTGGGTTACCCTAGCTTTTTCATAACCAACTTCAGTGTTTAAGATGCTTTTTTGTTTACCTTCAGGTAAAAAATTGATCAATTTAAATGAAAGCCTAACTCTTGTTTTTTTAAAATCATTAATTAGATTTTTCGCTATGTTTTCCCGGCTTCTTTCTTTGTTGGTTTTTTTAGTAAATTCTTGCCAAAATATCTTTTGTGGATTTATGTGCTTATTTATTGCTTCGTCACCTAATCTATTCAATTCTTCTTCTTCAAAATGTGTTTGCTGATTGTATTTTGAAGCATACATAATGCTTTTAGTAAATTCAAAAGTAGTTTCTATTGTTGGAGAGTATTTTAAACCTTGCCATTGTTCCAATTCACTTGATCTTGTTTTAGTTGGTCTAATAATTATCTCTCTCTCCACTTTAACAACTCCAGCTTTTTGTGCTAAAAATAATAATCTCCAGATTTCTTTAATTGTATCAACCTTAAGAATATTTTTAAGCTCTTCCATCTCCAGCATTAAGTAACTTTTAATATCCTTTATTTCAGAATTTTTAGCTTTCAACTGTGAATATAAACTCTTTATCTTATCGACGTCTTCTGAATTTTGAATTACGCTATAATTCTGATTTTCTGAAACTAAAGAAATTGGGATATGAGTTGGGGTGTAGGTTCCTAATTTTATTTTTTTTAATTTCTCAAGCCAATATAACACAACTCTAAAAAATGTTTCGTCAAATTTGTTTTCCGAATATTCAGTGTATTGATCTAAAAGGTCAGTTGGTAAAGCAAAGGCTTCATTAGATGATAATTCTTTTTTTGAGTATTTATTTACATAATCGTAAACTGTTTTTTGCACCTGTACAATATTTCCCCAGGTCATTTCTTTTTTATGTAGTTTATCTTTTAAGACTTTAAAATCTTCTTTGACAATCACACAATTCGTTCTTATTGGTTTCTTTTCACTAAAACCTGCTTTTTCATAATCTTCTTTTTTTCTGCCGGCTCTACCAACTTCTTGTAAAAAATCTTCAAAATTTGATGATGGTTCTAAATGATAAACAAAGTGAACGTTAGGAATATCCATTCCCATTCCAAATGCCTTTGTTGCAACCAATATAGCTGTTTCTCCATCATAATAATCCTGAAATTTCTCCGCACGTTCAGAACCTTCTAGACCAGCATGATAATAATCTACTTTATCGCAATAAGACAAATTTTTTTCAGTCAATACTTTTATCAATTTATCAACTGCATCTTCGGCCATATTCCTTGTAGAAACAAATATTAAGACTCTGCTTTTACTTTCATCAAAATTTTTCTTGATTAAGTCGTCTACAATAAAGGTGATTTTTTCCGGATATTCCTTTACTAAAGTAAAACCCATATTAATATGTGATCTAACCGGATTATAATCAATATTTTCATTCAAAGTCTTAATCATGAAATATTTCATTAAAATTTTGATAAATCTTTTTTGAAACTGTTGCCGAGAATAATAATAATGGTGTTTTGTATTCTGAAGTAATTTTGGTTCTCCAGATAAGCTTGGCGCAATTAAAGTAGTCTGGCCTAAAATCCTGTCCCCATTGTGATAGACAATGCGCCTCGTCAAACACAAAATACTCCAAACCTCCATCACTTTGAATTCTTGATTCTAACGCATTTAAAAATCCTCGACTTCTGAACCTTTCAGGTGTAACAAACAGCAATGATAATTCACCCCCGGCTATGCCGCGATAAATCAATTGTGTATCTGAACTTCTATCAGAATTTAAGTAATCAACATTTCCATAAAAACCTTTGTCCCACAATTTATTAACGTGGTCTTCCATTAGCGCCTTTAAAGGAGTAACAACTATTGTAAGTCTATTCGTAAAAGCACTATTAAGTATTGCCGGACCCTGAAATAAAACGGACTTGCCAACTCCAGTAGGCAAGGTGATCAACCAATCTTCTTTAGAAGCCAAAATATTCTCTAAATAAGGCACTTGTTCTGGTTTCCATGGCATTCCATCAATTAAAACATTTCTAATTAAATTTTTTCTTTCTTCAATTGAAAAGGGTATTTCTGTAGGTTTTGGACTGATGATAATTTTTTCAGCGTTTAACACATCCTTTTCATACTCTTCTTTCGATTCCCACCCATCAATTTGATGACGTGTTACATTCCATTGTCTTGAAATTTCATCGTGATAATCTTCTATTCGAGGGTCCAGCAACCATAGTCTATTCTCTGCATTATTGATGTGCAATAGATTTCTAAGGTGAGTAATTTTAGGGCGTAATAATTTAAGCAGGAAATATGAATCCTTTAAATATACATCTTTCTTATATGTAGAATATATTTCCGAATCGGTATCAGTTACATCTTCGGTATACTCATTTTGATAACTTTCCCTTTTGTAAGTTCCAGATTCAATGTTGTTGCGAAAAAATGTTGTGTCTTGAGAGCAGTAATAAGGCTCCATCAAACTAAAACTATCTATAATTAAATTCAGAGGCGCCGAATGATTTAATTTCAATATAGAATCTACTTCATCAATATGAGCAATGATTATTTTTTTAGTTTGTTCGGATTTATGAAGTAATTCCAATCTCCTACCGATACCAATAGAAGATTTTGGGATATAATAACCTTGATCGTCAAAGTATTTAACTAGTATATCAATTTCATCCTGGCGCTGTATTAATAAAATACAGGTTCCATTCTTAATCAATTGTTCAACTATCCTTTTTTGAATTACCCAGTATCTGGAACGGTATATTGACTCAGGGTTAAATCGCGTAATGTTATAAGTTTTCTGTGAGCTAGATCTAAATTTAATACATGTCACCTGATCAGACTTAAACTGTTCAGCGTCTAATTCAATTTTAAATTCCTTCTTAAAGTCTAATTTATCACGTAGTTTTTCCCAGTTTTTGTTTGCATAAACAATGTATTTGCCGTATTTATACTTTTCTATCCAATAGTTATCAAATTCTTTATTCTCATTAATGCCTAAAGCCATCAGGTCATCAACTTTTAATGGTACAATACTTTGTCCGCCAGAAAACTTTAGCCAAAAATAGTTGTCTTGAAATACCGCTTTTAGTTGTTCTATATCATAATTTTTAACTAGTTCCTTTTGCGAAATGGATATAAGATCAGGTTGTAAAGTAAACAAATCATATTTGGAAACTGA
This sequence comes from Bacteroidia bacterium, assembly GCA_044344665.1. Classification (GTDB taxonomy): domain Bacteria; phylum Bacteroidota; class Bacteroidia; order B-17B0; family Aurantibacillaceae; genus Aurantibacillus. The sequence continues at coordinate 27,872 of JBIJCO010000016.1, forward strand.
TTTATATTTAGATTGAAATTTCTCTAATTTATCTACAGTTATGAAAAGTGGTGAGTTATAAAGCTGATGGTTTTCATTTTGTTTTACAAATAAATCCCAAACATCCATATTTTCCTCGATGCTAATTTTTATTGCAGGTGAAATATTACCCCAATATGGTATTATTGAGGAATTTTGACACGCAATCAAATAACTAAGGATTTGGCCTTTTTGTTCAGCACTTAAATTTTCGTTGTTGCCGACCTTGGTACTGTCAATTGTTTGATATTCTTTTTGTTTTAATACTTCATCCAAAAATTTAACTTTACCATAGCTTAAAAGATCTGGTAGCATGCTTGAAGTGCCTAATATAATTTTCTGTTCGGCACTGGAGTCGTTCAACATTTGGTCCAATCTTATGAGAACCGAATTTATTTTAGGTTGAGGGCGGTAAAACTTTAGCTTCTCTTTATTAAGGACAGAAATGTCATTAAGTGAATTTAAATCTTTTTTTGTATTTAGTATTTTATTAATAATATTTTCTGACAGAACAGTTTTTAAAGGTTCAAGGGATACAAGGTCCATTTGTAGTATTCGGAAAAGCTGATTTTGAAATAATTTATAAGTAAGTTGAGCGTCTTGTAAGGCCTTGTGAACTGTATTAAGTGCATAAGTCTTGAATTCAGGACTCAAAATCATTTCTACTTTCAATGTGTCCCAAGCTTTTGAGACTTCATAATTGATGCCTTTAATTGATTTTAATTGTGGTAAATCAAAAGCAAGTATATTGTGGCCTACTAATGTAATATCATTTTCAATCAAATTCTTAAATGATTCGATTCCCTGATCCACTTTGTCTTTTATGTGGTTGAACCAACTATCGCCATCATTCCATGCAATTTCATAAATAATTTCTTTGTTACTTTCAATATCAAATACTACCGGATTGAAATAGCGAATTAATTTATTAAGTTTTATATTTTGTATTCTTTCTTCAATTTCTATATTGTCAATTGGCAATACTTTATTTACGACTAACTCAAGTGTTGAATCATCAATTAACATTATAACTTGCTCTTGTTGTTTTGGGTTAAGATCACCAAAATTAGAAACAGCCATATTTAATGGAATATCCTTTTCAGTTCCGTTTAACCAAAGTGTGTATTTTAACTCATCAGCAATTGAACCTTTAATAATGTCTAGCATTATTTGTTTTTCATTTGACGATATTATTAATTTATTTAATAAAGCAAGAATTGATTCATAGTGTGAAACTGATGTTATTATGAATTTTGTTGCAAGATATTCTTTAAAGGAGTTTAATATTATGTCTGTTTGAATGTTAGTAAATGTGCGAAATAATTGATTTAAATCGGTTCTATAATTGGCTAAATAAATAATAAAACAATCAAAAAAGAACTCCTCAAAAAAACCTAAAGGTATTTTATTATTAATCCAAAGATCCATTAATTGATCATTATAGCTACTTAAATTTTTTATAGTTGAAGCTAAATGTCGAAAACGCAAGGATTTTGATTCAAACGAAGACCATTTAGTTAGAAAAGTTTCTATACTTGTTATATCCTTAGAAATGTCAATTAGGCTAATTTCATTTTCAATTTCACTAAATATTATATTCTTAATTTCAGGATCAATTTCTATTAATTGATTAAGTAATTTAACATTGTTACTATCAATATAATTCTCTTGTAATATTGTTTTTACTTTTTTTTGAATTTCAATCTCTAAGTCTGGTATTGATAGAGTTTTATTTGAATCTAACTTAAAAATTATAAAATCAGTTGAATCATAAAATACATTTACTTCACATTTTTCTATTTGAATGATCTTTTCATCGATTGTATTTAACTCATTTCTAATTTCACTCTCATTATCTACCGTATGAATAACTTCTATTGGTTCAAAGATTATAAGGGAATCAAATAGACTTGTTTCAATAAATTTTACTTTATTATGAATATATCCTTTAAATTCATCAGTAACAAAATCGTAATTTCGTTTATCTTTTGATTCTTTAACTATTATTATTTGGGTTTCACGAATTTTAGCAGGCGGTTTTTGTATGGATCCACCGCCTTTTTTATTTTGAATTTGTTGATTAATTCCTTCAACACTTATATCACTTAATATTTTTAAATAGGCGTGACTGTGATCTTCAGCAACAAAATTAACATAAGCCAAAAATAACTTTTTAGATTTAGGTTCTATTTTTGCTTTATGTTTTAATAAATCTTCTTTAGATGCTTTATGAGCTTTTGTTAGTGATAAGGCAAAAGGATTTTTATTTCGCTTTGCATCAGCACTAAGTTCGGCTGTTACAATATAAAATTCGCCATCTTCTAGATTTTCTTTTAATGCAAAACAAGAAGCAGGTTTTAAAGCACCTTTTTCACTTTCAATAGGTGGAAGGAAGAGTTGTTTTTTATTAAATTGTAGGTCATTAAAAAATCCGAAGGAAGATTCTTTTAAGGTATCACCTTTATTTTTAGCCAACTCAAATTTGGCTAGAAAAGTAAATTCTTCAACACCCCAAAACTCCTTCAACTTCTTTATGGCTTCTTCTCTTGAAATCATTATTAATAGTATATCTTTATGTTTAAAATAAACCTTAACACATTCATTTACATTATTTTCTTTTCTAATTCCAACAATGCCTTTTTAAAACTTTCTAATATAACTTCCTTTATCTTCTTTATGTTTTTTTGACTCAATGATCTTTGGTGTCTTTTACCGGTTTTATCATTTATTACTTCTACATGAGTAAACTCATTTCTTAGTTGATATATAACATCGAAAGCCATTCCTATTTCATAGTATTCCGCTCCTTTATCAATCAGATGATGATATTTTTGTCTTTCGAAACCTACATCTAATCTTGTTTTTATTGATTCATTTAATTTTTCCTGTATTAAAACCAATAAAAAATTATCAAAACAATGTAAGGCGTCATGTGTCCACCCCTTTAATTTAAAACCATGAATGTCTTTACATCTAAATGCTGTAAGAATACACGATTTAGCATTCTCATTCGCATTATTATAGCTGCCATTCCCCAGGTAATTTCTCATGTTTACCTTAGTGTTATTTTCAATCAAATCTGAAAATAAATGCTCAACAAACTGATCGTTCAAGGCTTTAATTTTATCTTGAACAGATGTTGTTAAATAAATAGTCATGTAATCCTGAAGAGAATTTACCACAATTAAGTTGCTATTTATCTCTTGTCTTAACTCAGTAAAATTCATAAGCCAATAGAATTAAGAAATTCATAAATATTTATATCTTTTCCCGAATGATTTCTGTTAAAATCTACTATCAGAATCTTTAGGTACTGATTATTTTCTTTTTGTAATTGCTTTTTTAATGTAGCATTAAATTGTTCATTATTTGAATGGCCAAATAATAGCCTGTAAAGAGATATTTTTACTAAATCAGATTTCTCTTCTTGTAACAATTTAAAATAAACTAGGCGTAATTCTTTATCGTTAAATTTTTGCGAAAGTGATAAGGTTTGAAATACAAAATATCTATTCCATTCATATAAAACAAAATCAGAATTAATGAGGTTTAGCAAATTGGTTTTAACCTCATTATTAAATTTATATAGACCAATTGTTAATCCGTAATTATTTGCTCTCCAGAAAAATCTTCTATATCCAAAAAGCCAATACCTCAGTAAATTATTGTTTGGTTTGGTGTCTGGTTTAAAATCTATTAATCGTCTTAAACTAGTTCCGTATTGTGAACTTAATTTTATGAAATCAATATCACTAATACCTTCATTTAATTGTAAATAATCATCTTTTTCATTTTTAAATAACTTAGGCAGATTAGTTTCAACTTCTTTCAGTGAATTCTCCCAATACTTAATTATTTCTTTTTCCTCTTTAAGTACGTTCACTTTAGATGTATCAAAATATTCTTCATTTTGTTCCTGATCACTTAATTTATCTGTGTTATTAATTTCTTTTTCCGAACTAGAACTCTTTTTATTATTTATATTATTAAAAACTAACTTATCAATTATTTCTTGGATTGATAGATCTTCTTCATCAACTGATTCATAAAACGAAAATGTTTCAACTTTCTTTAATTCTTTTACAGTTTGATCTTCAACACCTTCTTCTATTTTTTCAATAGTAGTTTTTTTAGAATTAATTGAAAGTCCATTTCCCTTTAAGTATTTATCAATTAATACCAAGGCTTTTACAAGTTCACGTTCTTCATAGCCATAAATTTTTATATCATCCATGTAGCGATAGTATTTAAACCCTTCGCCAATAATCATTTCATCTAAATCGTGTAAAAGAAGATTTGCTAATAAATAAGATGGTAATGGTCCTTGTGGTATACCAACTCCTGGTGTTATACTGTCGCTGGTTCCTGACCAAACATTTAGACAATTAGATAATAAATCAAGGATTTCATCTTCTACATTAAATCGTTGAGATAATTTTATTAAAAGATTATAATGTGGTATACAATCAAAAAAACCTGTTATATCTGTTTCAAATTTATACTGAGCTTTATCTATTTCAATACTATGAATGATAGATTCTTTAAAACTTTTGAATAGATTTTTCCAAAATTTAAAGAAGAAATAATTCGGATCTGAATCATTTAAAATATCTATTCCTTTTTTTACTTCAGGGGATAATACACTTCCAAAGACAAACGATTCTTGTTCGCGAAGTGTATCAAAACTTTGAAATGCAATATTATCAGCTATGGCCTGATAGAGGATTGCATCTTCAGTAAAAAGCATGGTTTTAGTTCTGTTAGTCAAGGAAGATTTAGGTACATAATATTTAAAACCGCGTTGCGGTTTGTAATTACCGGAAATAATTTTTTCAGATAATTTTTTGCAGTTAGCATCTAAATTTGACCCAAAAGCCCTTAATCCTACTTGGTCTTTAACCATTTTTTCAGGCCAACATTGCACACGGTGAAATGCTAGTTTTAGACAATCTTTATTAAAATATTTATTAAAGGTAGAATTCATATATTTTTTACTATAATAAACTAATCAATGTAATAATTAAAGCAAAAGGATGTTCTTTAAAAAAAACTAACTTATAAAAAATCATTACCATTCAGCTATTGTATGTTGTTCATCTATTTTGGTTACTATTCTTTTATATTCTTTGAAAATTTCAAAACTTGGTTTTAGTTGACCATATTCTGGTATTTCCATTAATTCCTCATCGATGATATCAAAAACCTTGTAATTTGAGATAACAATGCACTTCTTTTTAGCTCTTGTAATTGCTACATTCAATCTATTTGGGCTATAGAAAAATTCCAATCTGATTTTTGCTTCGAGTGGATGGGAATTTGCCAAACTGTAAATTACATAGTCACGCTCTTGACCCTGCATTCTATCCACTGTATCGACAAAAAGTGCTTTTGTTTTTTCTGTATCAATTCCTCCGATTTTACTATTCAGTGCCTTTTTTATTTCGCGAATTTGCGCTCTGTAAGGGGAAATAATCGCAATATCCCTGAATTGAACACCATTCTTTAGTAAATCAGCAACAATTTCAGAAACAAGTATTGCCTCGTGAGGTGATCGACCTTTTGCATCAAATACTTTGTGTAAGAATAAAATTTTTGGGTCTTGATTATTGAGAATATTTTCGTGCTTTACTCCAGCAAATTTCGTATTTGGTTTTATGGTTGAATTATCAGAGCGCAATTGATTATTGTAATATAACTGATTTGGAATTCTTATCAATTTTTCATTTAATCGATATGAAATGTTTAACAAAGAAATATCTGATGGGTAAAGCCTTGCCAGTTTGGCGAAAATAGATTCCTTAAACATTGACAATCCAGTATTCGAAGGTACAATTGGATCAAGTTGTTTATGGTCTCCTACGAAAATGAATTTATCACATTTTGACATAATGGAAACGGCCAATGGAATACTCATTTGAGCCGCTTCATCAATAATTGCAACATCAAATTCCCAATTTTCTAATCGCTTAGAGGCAGGATAACAAAAGCAATATGGAGTTCCACCTATGATAATTCCATTCTTACTTAATTGTCTATCGGATGAATAAGTAGATTTTTTAAGTCTTGTTTTTCGTGTTATTTTATCATTATTGATGATTTCAGCTGTTTGATATTTCTCTCCAATTTTAACCACTTTTGAGGCGTCATTTACTTCTAATGCTATCGCATTTAGACAATTATTTATTGCCGTATGTGTTGGAGCGGTAATAAATATTTTTTTACTCGAATTAATTAATGCTTTTGCTATGTGAGCAATCGTTTTGGTTTTACCTGTCCCCGGAGGACCTTGTATTAAATGAAAATTATTTACCGAAAGTGCCTTTGAAACCGCGCTATTTTGAGAATTATTCAATTGAGAATACCCAAACTGCGAAGTTAAAGTATTTGTCATATTCCCTCCAAATAATTGCTCTATAATTCGTAATCTCAAAGGATCATCCGAAAGATTATTAGCAGTTGCATTTAATAATCTTGAATTTAAATCTGTTTTAACAATGTTAATTTGCCAATTATTCCTAACATAATTTTCAGAATCGATAAAGCAAGATTCTCCGTCAAAATCATTTGGAGCAATTTCGAATTTATGAATCGTATCTTCTATAATCTCCATTTTAAATTTATGGCTGCCATTACTCAAAATGACTTGTTCACCCTCACGAAATTTAGAAATATTAGTATCACAGGTTATTCTTGCTGAACGGATATATTTTTGAGGATACTGAAGAAAACTCCAATATGGATTTGGCATTGGTTCATCATGAAATTCAAATTCAACAGTCAAATTCGTCATGGTTATTCCTTTTTCCACACGTTCATATACGGGAAGTTTCATTTGCTCCTCATAGGCTTCATCATCTTTACGTTGTTGAAGAGCAATGGCTTGTCTAAAATCTTCTAACACTGACATATTCTAAATTTTATGATTAATTGAATTAAAAATTATTTTTATTTCGCGTTGTAAATCTGGTAGATCTACACGGTAATAATTATCATAGTTTTCGTGCAACACTATTAAATTCATACTCGAAATTTTCAAACCGTAATTTTTCTCAAGAATGTATTTATAAATATTTTGTTGCAATGCATATTTGTAATAACTCGAATTATCTATGTGATTTAACTCCGATAAAGCAAATCCATACCCGTATTTTTTAGCGTAACCATCAACCACCAATTTTTTGCTACGCTTCCAGTCGAGTAAGATGTATTCATCTGAATTTGGTTTTTTAAAAATGGCATCAACAGTTCCTGCGATATTGTATTCCTCTAATAAAATTGTTTTTTCTGCCTCAAAAAATTCAAATCCAAACTTTAGAATGACTTCTTGGTAAAATTTCACGAACATTGCGAACTCCTTAGAACTTGATGCATGCGATTTCCCTATTAAAAAGTGTTCGATATTCTCGTGCATTTCAGTACCTTTCTCCGCCGCTTCATCTCTGTTTTTAAGAAACTCATCTAAAACCTCTTTCGGATCCCTATTTTCTTTTGTTGCTTTGCCCTCAATATATCTGTCAATGTCAAATGGAAAGAATCGGTCTATTAAAGTTGTAACTGAAATATATTCAGCATTACCGGTAGCATCTTTTGGGTGATGATAAATGTGCGCTTCATCTTCAAAAGCAATTGTATCTTGTTGTGATTCTGTTTTTAACTTTTTTGTTCGATTTAATTTCGATTCAATTGATTCGATTTCTTGAATATCAACAGAAATTTCTTTTAACGAATTGTGCTTGTTAAACCGATTGATATCTAAGTATTTCTCTCGATAGTGTTCTTTTTCCCAACGTATGGCTTGAGAATAAGACCATTGCTCTTCAATTAAGCAATTCGAAGTATTGTCTATACTGTAGGAACGAATTGAATTCAATACATCCAAAATAAACGCAACACATTCCTGTTCTTGTAAATGAATTTGCCTCTCTGTAAAACGAATGACTACCCAGCCACTTTCTATAAAGAATAGATCACGTGTTTCGTCTTTTTCTAATTCGTGTGTTGGGAAGCGGTAATATCCGTCATAGGGCTCATCAATTTCAATGTCAATATATAAATTCAGTTCTTTATCGAACAGAACGATATCTGGTTCATATGGGCGATTGAAATATGGTATCACCAAATGTATATCATCCGCAATAGAAATGTCTGTTATTGATTGTCTGAGTGCGCTCAAAAAGGCATCTTCTTTAAATCCTTTACCAAGTGCTCTTCCTATTCGTGGGAGTTTCAGGAAAGAATCTGGTTGCGGCATTTTTACCACTGGGTAGGAATACAGTCTTTCCTGCTCAAAAAAATTATTTGGAAAGAAGTTGATTCTCAATTCATCCGTTTGCTCACCATTAGGCGTTGAAACAATTTGTTGCTTTGTGCTACTGACTTGTTGAGGAAACTTTTTTATTACCCTTGGCTCGAGTGTTATAGTTGATTGAGGTGTTTTTAACTTGGCGTATTGTTCCTTTTTAGAGGGAGGTGATTTGGGAGGTATTTTCCATTTAAGTTCCTTTTTTTTTACTTGCCAACCCGTTTTAATTTTGGTAAAAAATTTCCTTTTTTCTTCATAATTTAAGGATGCTGGTGATTTTACATTATACTCCCCCAATGTAGCGAGAAAAAACTCCCTATATGCTAATTGTAATGAAGATAATGCGCGTTTTCCCATAATTAAAATATTTGATAGATTAGGCTTTTTTTGAAGGGATTGTGAACTAATAATTTTATTTTCAAACGCATTTTCAATACCTTATCCAACATTGATTGTGGTTTCACGTAAATCATTCCAGTTGCATTTTTCCGGAATTTCGAGACGGTGAAATTCGGGTTAGGCTGCATATTCTTTCTAACCTTTAGATTCCTCCAAAGCTTGTTGATATTCTTCGTCATAAACATCTGAAGACGCTTAAAAAACAAAAGAGGGAATATGTATACTTTAAAATCTGAAGCGTCTACTGGACCTTTTAGAATCCAAGCGGCTTTGAATAGATATTGTTCGATTTTACTAAAAGTGAGTTTTTCCACTATCTAAAATTTTACTTAATGTTTGAGTTAATTAGTTCTTTAGGATCTAACTTGAGAATACTTGCAATTTCATAAAGAACCTCAAGTCTTGGTTGTTTACGATTTTGCACGTAGGCATTCACAACGACGTAACTTTTATCAAGCTTTTCAGCTAACCAAGTTTGTTTGAGACCTTTTTCTTTTAATACCCTTTTGATAAGGTTTAATTCAACTTGTTGCGCCGTGGACATTTTCCCTCTGTTTTATTATTTTATATATTATAATTATACAATAAAAAATCTGTAAACATGTTGCTTTTCAACCTATTTTTATAAAAAAACCAGCAAAACCTTGGGTATTTCGTTTATAAAAGTAGTATTTAATTGTACGTTTGGATAACAAATAGCTGATTTTCAATTTTCTAGGGAATTCTTGAGGTTTCTCGGCATCTATTTAGAATTAAGGAGATTAATAGTAAAATCAGAAATTTTAAGAATAATATAGTAATTTAATATTAATTTTTTTTAAGTTTTGTGAGATGTAACGTTCAAAATTAATGGAGAAGCAGTACTTAATATTCATCAGTATTTATTTATTAATAGGATTACTTTCCATATTTTTTTATGCAAAAGAGGCATTCATCATTCCTTTCAAGGATGAAGATCTAAAAAATGATTTCTTCAGAAAAAGCATAAAATTCAAATTACAAGGCATTTTCCTAATTCTGTTATATTATCTGGTCTTTATTTTTGTTTGTGTTCTCTATCCATTAGTTTTTCTTGTTGCATATTTGATTGATGTAAGAGAAAAAAAACAAAATAATAGTTGTGAGCCTTTAGAATATACAGATAAAAATAATTTTAATGAGGATACTCCTCGCATATACAATCCAGGTTATGATAAACTTATTTTTTCGCTTATAAATAGGTATTTAGGTGAGCAGACTCATGAAATCTCTTTGCTTAAAGAAAAGTATAATCAATACAAATACCTTGGATTCCCAATAATATATAACTATAAGTTACTTAATGATATTATTCTAAGTGGATCTTTTCGAGTCAAAGCGGAAGAGAATGACATTGGAATATTTATTTTTGAAACTGTTAATTATTGTGATCCGCCTGGTGAAAGTATATTTGATGTTTTTCCAAATTTATCTAATACCAATTATGCCTTCCGTACATATGATCAGGAAATCACCGGATCAGCTTTGTCTTCCATTCTAAACATTGAGGTTGACGGTATTGATAAATTTGTGTTTTGGAAAAAAGACAATTTGAATGAATTGATTATAATTCCATTAAATGAATTTAACAGTGGTTTCGACATGAATATTATAATTCAATCATATCATCATTATTCTCGTCACAAAGTCGAAAACATTTTAACTCTTTTAGCTGAATACTTATCACTACATTGGAAAAACTCGAAAATGTTGGAGAACGAAGCGTTAAGAGTCACTTCTAAATCAATAAGAGACGAATTGTTTAAAAGATGCTATGATACAAAGAATCAGGACATTATTAATTTACTTAAAATAGTAGAGTATAGGAAGCCCTATGTGTTATATAAAAGAAGATTACCTGATGAGGAAGAACTCAAAATAAGAGAACTCACATTAATTCAACCGCTTGACCAGATACACAAAAAATATCCTGAATATGATATGAATATTTTGAAACAATTTAAATCGATAGAAACTAATAATAAACTTAGAAAGCTAGAAAACGAGACAAATATAGATTACAGGGCTAAGATTTTTTTAAAAAGCGCTAATATGATTAATAATTTGTTTGATGATGAAGAAATTGATTTTTCCGCGGTTACAATAGGATATTCAAAATTTTTTGAAAGAGAAATTAACCTTAGCATTGTTCAGTTGATCAGAAAAGAATTAGGCATAAATATGCCTAATTATTATGAGGCATATTGTGATAGAAGCGGTCAATATATTGTTCAAATTGGGGATGATTTTAAAGTAAATTTCAATATGCAAGATAGATCAAATGGAAAATATTTGCCTCCCGGACTAGGACAATCCCTAATATGCTACAATTCAATGGCGGATAAGTTAAGTTCTTTTATTTCAAAATATAATGAACTCATAAAGGAAGGTAAAAAACTAAATTCAATAAGGAATAAATCAGCACACCCTGATTTAATTAATAAGTATGATGTAAAAGGAATAAAAGAAATATTAGTACAACTATATTTAAATGGGATATTAGAACAAATGTTCAAAACGAAAGTTCAATTAAAGAATCAGTAATGTAATTGATCTAGCAATTTTCCCAAAGTAATTTCTGCAATCTCTTAAAATCCTCCGGTTATGAAATTTGTATAAAATAAAATCAATCTGTAATTCACAATAACGTAAACACTATTCAAGTCCATATAAGTATCTTTCGAAAAAAATTGTTCCCCTACATTCAGTCTAAAAATCGGGTAAATAAAGATCTTATTCTTATGTTTGTATTCGCTGTATATGTTCCTTTGCTCATTTTTTCTTAGTTACAATTTTATTAATTACTGTCCAATAGTTCTGAATAAATAATTAAAATGGGTTTGGGAAGGTTTTTTCGTCCAGAAAAAGCTTTTTGTTAAGTAGTAAACTGTTTTTTGTTTTGAATTTACTGCATTCAAATATGTCGCTGATGATTCCTTTTTCAGCATCAATAATTAAACTTATATAATTAAGTGTATTATTTCCAACAAACAAATATCCTTTCTTATACGCAAAACATCCTATACATTTACCTCTGAAAGAAATGAGATATTCATCGCCTTCAGCTATAAATTTTTTAAACAATTGTTCAAGTTTAATAATGAAATCTTGAAATGACATGTCCTGGTAAGTTTTTTTAGAATTAAGAAATCCCATTAGCATTTCAGTATCCATTCTTTCAATGAAATGCCTGATTGCGTCTTCTTGGGTTTTAATATTATATTTGTCTTCTATCATTTTAAAAAAGTCATATCAACATTTTCGTTTACAGCAGTAATCAGTAAAACTTAGTCTATTATTTTACGTGGAACCTTTAAAACAAATACTCTTGGTATAAATCTAACTGTGTTTGCCAATCAACTATAATTGCATGTGATTATAGGAAAGCTAATTTTTTTTTTCATCCGTTATATCCTTGTAAATTTTACAAATTTTTTTGTTTATCCGAAATAAATGTTATCTTTAAGAGAGGTTTATAATTTTTTATTACTTATGGTAATGAAGATAAAGAAACAAAAGTAAAATTACTGATATTTCACCATCTTAGGTGGTAAATATTAAAATCAATAATTAGGTTTTCAATTTCCAGCATACGAATTTAAAAAGTTTATTATTGGCGACGATATTTCTAAACCATTGATTTTGATGGATTTTCACAAAAATTACCTATTCCTGAGTACTTTTTTAGGCAAATTATAGCGAGATACATAAAATTTAACCATATATCGTTAAGTTGCAAAATTGTGTCAGGTATAATCAGTTGTTTTGTTAAATACTAGTATAAATTCTTTATTATTTTTCTGCGTTTTCACAGAAGGATTTTAGGTCACGGCTTAATTTACGTCCCCAGAAATTTGCTATCGTCTTTTGATTAACTTGCTAAAAACACTCAAAAATAAATTGTCTACTTTTTATGGGACCGTTTTGTAGAGGTTTGAAATTTCGCCATAGATACCTCCTTTTTTAATTATTTCTTCTATAAGTACTTTTTCCAATTTTTTCATTGAGGTAAAACAAAGAAAATCACCTGAATTTTGCGAGATGCCAAATTAGCTAAAAGTGCTTTAGTTAATTCTTCCAACATAAATTTAAAAAAACAATAACAATTAAGCATTATGATTAATAATGATTTAGATAAAAATAATCTAATTTTCACCTTGCTTTTTTTGACTTTAATGGCAAGTGATAATTTCAAGCAATATTAACTGTATTCTTTTGTTGAAACTTTTAAGAAATGGTAGAAACTTCCTTTTCTGACAAGGACAAATACGAGGAATATACAGATATCGTAACTAAATATCTTTTGTCATTAATATGAAACAATTTGAAAAAAAGGGAAAGTCTGAAAAAAATTTAATTTTTAACATTCAAGCATATTTCTTTGAAATTACACTTATGGCAAACTGAATTATCTTCAGTTTTTTTAAACTCCTCTTTTGTAAGAGGAATGTTACTTTTGAAGTTACTTGTTAAGTTGTACATCTCTTCAGTTTGCAATTTTATTGTTTCAGAAAATTGCCTAACATCCTCAGACGTAAAAGAGATTAATTTTTCATATTGATCTTTAAAGTAGTATAACATACATTTTACATCTTCAGCTTTTACATTAAAATGATCACATGCAAATGCGGTATAACCTAATAGTTGTTGTCTATGTTTTTGTTCTTCTTCGTTACCGGTTTTCCAATCTATGATATAAATTTCACCACCATCAAAAATTAAAAAATCAACTTTGCAAAAGGCTTTTAAATTATTTATTCTAGTTTCGCCAAAACCATCGGGTTCAATTAACCACTTTAATTCTAACGTTTTGGATTTTTCAATTATCCATTTAAACCTTTCACTATCTATAAATTGATTAATGTAATTTATTACTTTATCTTTTAATAATTGTTTATCAATTTTATCTACTTCATTGTAATATTCTTCTATGAAATCCTTTGATTCACAATAATTTTCAATGAGGTTTTCACTGAACGCTAATAACTTTTCTCTGTTTATTTCAGAGGAATTTTTAGCTAGTCTTTCTAAAATTATTTTCACAATGTCATGCACTAAATTGCCAACCTCTAAAGGAACTGATGTTAATTGTTTTAATTTTAAAAACGCATTTAAATCAATGCTTTTGTCGTGTTTTTTTGCATAATAGTCAAAATAATACTGTCTTTGACAGGTTTTGAATTTATCATATCTACTGGCTGACCAGCCAAGTATGTCGCTATATGGATATTTTTTTAATTGCATAGTTTTGCTTTAATTTAAATATTTTACTGAATTTAAGTTATCTAATGACATTATTTTTTTCGGCATTCTTATATCTATAATTTTTCCATTATCGAATAGTAAGACTAAAGTAAAAGTTATGGCTTTTTCATTTTTAAAAATTTCGTCATTAATTTCAATTCCAAAAGGATCAGTATTTTCATCAATGCTATAAGGTGCAAAAGAAAATTCAAAGGCAATGCTTCCTGGATATGCGTCAATGGATATGTTTTCAATAAATTTTGAATGAAACATGTCGTTATTTAATTTAGAAAATTTATTCCTAAACCAATGTAAAATTTGCCAATAATTATACCTACCCATATAAATAGAATCTTTGCTTAGTAATTTAGAAAGTAAAATTTCATCTAAATTCATTACAGCAATTATAAATTGGTATTTTGTATGATCATTGGCTTTTTTTTCTTTTTTATTTTGTTTGTGCGATATAAGATTCATAATTTTAATTTTAAACAAAATTATTTTCTTAAGGTGCATTCAATTTGCACAGTTAAATTTTCACTTATTCTATTGGCTAATTTCGAGATTTAATAATATAGATTTAACTTCTGAAAAAACTAACCCTCGAAATTATATCCTAAACCTGTTATTTCTGTGTATAATTCTAAAGCTTTTTCAGCCCTTTGTTTAATGTTTTCATCAAAAAGAGGTAGGTCAGAGTTTTCATATGATTCGTAACAAAGCAGGAACATCTCAGCGGCATAACTTATATCATTTTTATTATAGGCTCTTACTCCTGCGTGGTAATAATTTTCAATTTTTATTAAATCGTTTGTCATAATTTTTTATTTTTTCCAAATTTATTTTTAAATTGTGCAATATATCTGCACACCAAAATGGCAACAAATAAACATGCACAAATACGTTATAAAGTTTTAGATACTTGTTTTCGAAACACAGGAAGAAATTACACTTTTAATGATTTAATTGAGGCATGCAACGATGCTTTAGCAGAAATAGACCCAAAAAGCGATGGTATCTCTGTAAGAACATTAAGAACAGATATTGCATTTATGGAAAGTGAGCAAGGCTGGCAGGCTGATATTGAGAGATTTAAAATTGGTAAAAAATATTTTTACAGGTATACTGACCCTAATTTTTCTATTAATAATCAGTTACTAAATCAAACGGAACTTTCACAACTTAGTTCTGCATTAGAAATTTTAAGCCGGTTTGATGGTATGCCTCAATTTGCTTGGGTTAATGAAATTGTTACTAAAATTAACAATGGTTTTGAGATAAAAGTTGATAATTCAAGCTGCATTAGTTTTGATTCTAATCAATATTTAAAAGGCATAGAACATTTGGGTAATTTATTTAATACAATAAATGCATATAAAGCAATTAAAGTAGTTTATAGATCATTTAAATCAGACCATGATGTAAATATGATTTTACATCCTTATTATTTAAAACAATATAATAATCGTTGGTTTTTGCTAGGTTTAAACGATAAATACAATAGTATTACAAACCTTGCACTTGATCGTATAGTTAGTTTCGAGGCTTTGTCAATAAAATATATTAAAAATAAAACAATTGATTTTAATGATTATTTCGAGGATATTATTGGAGTGACAAAACCTCAGGATGCTAACTTAATGAAAATTGAGTTATTATTTAATAACGATGAGGCACCCTACATTTTAACCAAGCCGCTGCATGGCTCTCAAGTAAATAAAAGGTACGATGAAAACGGTTTATATATAACAATTGAGGTGATTCCTAATAAAGAGTTAGAAAAATTAATATTATCGTTTGGTGATAGGGTAAAAGTATTAGCCCCTAAGAAAATGGTTAATATCTTCAAGTTTTATTACCAGAATGCATTAAAACAGTATTGATAAAATTTCATTTTTAAAACTGTGCAGTTTGGTTGCACAATACTTGGATAATTTTGTTCAACAATTTTAATCCAATTAGTATGCAATTAACATTAATCCTAAAACAAGTTCTTCCTGCTATTTGCGGTCAGGGTAAAAATGGAGCTTGGAAAAAACAAGAATTATTATTTGAAACAGATGAACACTTTCCAAAAAAGTTATGTATAGCCGTATGGGCAGACAAAATTGAGGTAGAAACCCTTGTTTTAAATAAAAAATATATCACTGATTTTGAAATTGAAAGTAGAGATTTCAATAGTAGGTGGTATACTGAGATGAGATTATGGAGAATTGCTGACGAAAAAGTCGATCAAAAAAATGATAATTCTACCACAGAGTCAAATCCTTTTAATTTAAATAGTGACTTAGATATTCTTCCCTTTTAATTTGAAATTAATAATCGAATCTAAATATTATGGAAAATCGTTGTGCAATTAGATTGCCTAATTCTGTAATAATTTTGAAGTAAAATATGATAAATAAAAATCGATATAATCTCCATACGGAAGAGCAAGCTCTTAGGTATTTTATTGAAAAAATGGATATCGAAATGATAAGTGCTTTTATAAATAAAAATCAAACTTATCAAAACATGCAGGTTACAAAATTTTTAGAAAAACTTGAAAATATTTTTGTCCGATTTAAATCTTGTGGTGACGAATATTTACTTGCATACAAAGGTAATTGTGGTTACTGTTATAAAGAAAAACAGGGCTACATTTTTGTTGGGAATTTTAGTTTTAATTATTTGAATTTGATTATAGACAACGAAAAGGGTTTAGTTAAAGATATGTTTGATTGTACTAGTATAAAAACAAAAAATCCAATTTTTTTAAACAAAAGATTTTATTTGGATTTAGATAAATTATTTATGCCTTTAAAATAATATTAGCTGTGCAATTCGATTGCATGAGCAAGATTGAAATTTGAAAATTAAATTAATAATTATGGTAGATAAAGAATTTTATAACAACTATTTTCAAAAAAGCAGGGTTTTTTGCTATTCTGTTTTAGGAATTAAAAAAGGAATTCCCCACCCTCCAGAGGAATGTTATATGGCCCTTAAAGACCATTACTTTTATGAAGATTGCAAATTGATTTTACATTATAAAAATTGTAACTCTAAAACTTTTCAGCTACATTCCGAAAAAGTTTTGCAAAAATGTGCTTTGTTTGAAAAAATTATAAATGTAAACGTTTCAGAAAAATTATTCATTTTTGATTTTACCTTACATAAAAAAGACTGGATGAAAATATTAAATGGACAATATTCGAAAATTAGTCATAATTATAAAAAAGCAATTGAAAAATTTTATGAAAATGATCCGGTTAATTTAAGCGTCGTATCAAAAATACTTTATCCTTTTAGGCATTATTCTGAATTTGCAACAATAATTGAAGTTCCGAGTATAATGTTTAAGGAAGTAGGCTAGGTAATAGACTTGCCTGATTTAGTAAAAGAAAAGATGGAAATTGAGGAGCTAATTAACAAGTCTTTTGCAACCTTGCAATAAATATATTAATTTAAGATATAATTTATTTGATATAAAATTTTAAATATATAAATGATAAAACATTTTAATATTGAAGGCTTTCGCGCTATAGGTAAAAAAAAGAACATTGAGCTTGCTCCTATAACTATTTTAATTGGTAACAATGGTAGTGGTAAGAGTTCGCTAATAAAAGGAATGATTACGTTTCCTAAATTATTTAATATCAAAACAATTAAAAGTGATGAAGGATTTAAAAATTCTCCTTTTTTGTTCAAGGATATTCTTGGCACATATAAACAGGTAGCAGGCTTTCTTAAACTTGATCCAACTGATGTTTCAGGGAATTCAATTTCATTTGACAATATCATTAATAAAAGTACCGGAAAAGATGGTTTCTCTTTTGGAACGAAATTACCGCTAAGATTTTTTGATGGAAGTCATATACTTAACGTTACAATTAAACCTAATACCGAGGGTTTTGGTGAAGTAAGTAATTTTGAAATAGTAGAGACCGAAAAGAATGAGTCTTTAATACAAATTCAGTCTTTTTATGAAAATAAAGGGGGGTATTTAACATTCCGTATTCATTTGCGAAAACAAAAGAAGCAAATGTTTGATACTATTAAAAATATTGTAAATAATGAATTTTTTAAACAAGAATCATTTAACTCCGATAAAGAACTAGAATTTGATAACGTTCTAAACGATTCAAAGCAAATATTTAAAAAAAACCTAAGGTCTCCTTTTCATAAACAAACTAAATTGACCTATTCAGAGATTGAGTTTATAAATCCAATTGAAGATTTATTAAAACCTGCCTATAAGTCCTTTGCCGGGAAAACTTCTTTTTTCTTTAATTACTCCTATAATCCGGATCTTATTAGGTTTAACAGACAAAGCTCTGAGGACGATGAGAAAAAAGATGAACAAATTGATAAAACAGTATCTAAAGCAGTTAACTATGCAGAAAAAAAAGCAATGGAAAATCTCTCTAATGGAATTAATATTCCACTTGGAGCTAGAGAGAAATTTATTTCTGTAGAAAATTTTATCGATTCATTTTTATCTGATCCAACAGCATTTTCCGAGATATTGGAATCTGAAGTAATGAAATTTTTGCCAAAAGATATCTCTATTGTTGATGACCCTGATGACAAACTTTCAGATTTCGGAATTTTACTTTTAAATGAGATGTTTATTAATAATATTCAACAGGCTATTTTAAATACTGTAAAGGAGTTTAATGACATTCAATACATAGCACCTTATAAAGTTAGGCTCGATTCGTTTAATGAAAATAAAGGAAGTTATCAAACTATCATTAAGCGTCTACGTGAAATCAAACAAAAAAATGTTTGGTTCGGGGCTTCAGAATATTTTACTGAGTACTGGCTTAAATATTTTGAAATAGGAGAGAGAATTGAATTTGAAAAACTTAAAAATAATCAGGAACAAATCTATTTAGTTAAAGGTGAAACTAATCTCCCTATAGAAGACCAAAGCTTTGGATTGAGTCAACTTATCCCAATTATTTATCTTTCAAGTTTTCCAAGAGATGCTTCGGACTCTGAAAAAGATTTGAGATTTTCCGAATCGTTTTTTTATATGAAAGAACAAATTCAATCCACATTCTTAATCGAAGAACCCGAATCTAATTTGCATCCTAGTAATCAATCTAAATTAGCCGATCTGTTTATTGATGCTCATTGGAAATTTGGTCATCAGTTTATTGTTGAAACTCACAGTGAATACTTAATCAGAAAACTACAATATTGGGTTGCTAAAGGTGTAATTAAGAATGATAAAATAAAAATTATTTCATTCTCTAATGATAAAACCGAAAAAGGGAAGAAGGATGTTAAAATTCGTGAGATCCTTATTAAGTCAAATGGTGATTTGAGTTCTGATTTGGATTCCGGATTTTTTGATGAATCAGTAATGCTAACAGATATGTTGAGGGATTTGAGAAAAAGACATAATAATTGATTGAATTTTAATTAGAATATTTCTTTAAATTTTCTTAATTAATAACTTATTCATTTAATTAAAATGTAAGACAGAATTCGAAAAGAAAGAAAATTAAATTGGTCCATGCAAAGGAAAAAGCAATTTATTTTAGTTAAATTAAAGTTTCCAGAAGACAAAAATAATTCCAAACTACAATTTCTAATTCTCTTTGATTTTTAAGATATTTTCTATTGTTTTTTGCGACTCATCTAAAAATCCGCTACCAAATTCGTTTTTAGTTAGACCAAATTCATTTATTCCAATGGGTTTTATTTTTGTTCCTTTACCTTTAATATTTTCAAAATAATAAATATTTATTTTACTTTTTTTTGTTTTTTTACTCGCTAATTCCAACTCTAAACTGCGGATAAAATACTCTGAGTGTGTTTCAATCATAAAACTCACATTGAAATCTGTAGCTATATGAATTATTAACTTACAAAATTTTGTTTGAAGGTCAGGATGTAAATTCGTTTCCGGTTCTGTTAAAATAAGTTTTATGGTTTGTTCGTTTTGGAGAAAATCCTCTACTTCGTTTAGGTCATCTTCTGTTTCAGACTCTACTAATTTACCATGATTAGCTAATTCACTTTCATTTTCTATAATCATCACATCCCTCAAATGAATTTTATAAACCAATATTAATAAAGTTTGGAATACATAATAATGTCCAGAGCCTAGTTGGGCTATATTAATTTTTTGATCGTTGTTATCTGTTATGAAAATCATATAACTTTGACCATACATATGTTTTTCAAAAATTACATTTTTTCCTATATCCAAATATTCTAAATAGGTTTTTAATAATCCGATAGACCACTCGTTTTCGCAAAAAAACTTTGCAGTCTGGTAAATTTGTGGACTCTCATCTTTTGAGAAATAATTTTTAATTGCCGATTTCATATGTCTATCAAATTGAAACTCGGAAATTTTTATTATCGCATTCTTAGCTATTAATTTTATCCACTCGTTGATAATATTTGATAATAAATAAGCCCTACAATTTGAATTTAGGGTAACGCTTTGGTAAGATTCATCTGAGCCGAAAATAGGTATTTCGCCTTTCAGTCCTTCTGCTTGTTTTAAATATTCTTTTGTATAAGGTTCCATTGATTCTAGCATCAAATTCACAATATTACAGTTGATATTTTCCTTAATGATTTCAGATTCATTTTGTAAAGCTGAAGCAGGAAAACTTAATGCGTTATTTGGATTAAATGGTAAGAAAATTTCGTTTATTTGAACGGCCAGCTTTAGTTCATTGCTCTCTTTTATTTCGTTAAAAATTGATTTATCAACGAACTTATTTTTGACATATTTTTTAAATTCAGAAGGCTCTGCCTGTTTTGCGTAAATTGATGTTATAAGTAGTAGTTCTTTTCCAATATCGGAAGTAAATTCAGCAAATAGTTTGTTGTCAAAATTTTCAAAATAATTGTCTAAATCAACACTTAAATCTATCGTCATTTTGTTTTGTTCATAATAACGTTTTACTAATTGTCGGTAAACATTGTCGCTACTACAATGTAAATGGACATTGCAAGCCATATCAAGCCATTGCCAGATTTTTTCATCCAAATTACCTGTAATTAGTTGTTTGTTAAATATACTTGTAGTAGGTTGTTTAGTTCGATTGATGAAGTAAATCAGTTTACTTTCCTGTAAACATTCCAATTTATCCAAGATAATACCGTCTTCGTTTTTGCTAAAATTTAATATAATATCTAAAGGAAAAATTGAATCAATTCTAATACCAAATCTTATTGCATTCCCATTCATTATGGCGTCTAGGTTTTCAGGAATCCAATTTTCGTGACCTCTAATTTTTATAAAAAACAAATCATTTATTGAGGAGATATTATGATTCTCAAATACATTGCTCAAAAAATTTAATCCGCTGGTAAATGATGATTTACCACTAGAATTTTTTCCAGTTATAAAAGTGAGCCTATTAAAATTAATAGGAGTTGAAAATTCTTTTAGAGATTTAATTCCTGAAATTTGTATTTTCATATTGCGATTTGTTTAATTTAATTATTCATATATCTTTTTTCCAAAATAAAGATCAATCTGAACAACATTAAATTATCAAATAAAATTGTAAAAAGTTTATTCGAGATAAATAATATTATTTAATCATTATGTAACTGTTTTAATTAATTTTTTTTTACTTGTTACATTTAATTGCGTTTAATAATTTATAGTGTGCAGATAAGTTGCATAGATTTTAACGAAATTTGAGCTAAAACATACATAAATGGTATCATTTTTTTGTAATACAGAAGATTTTAAAAAAACGTTAGATCTATTACGAGGTCTACATAAAAGGCGAAGAATTAACGCTTACAAAGATACTTGTGAAATTACCTTAACTACTAATAATGTTCAATTAGCAATACCCGGAGCAGTTTTCAATTTTCCTTGTAAAAGTAAAGGAACAGCAAAAGCCACCCTGCCTTTCAGAAATTTATACAGTATTGTTGATAGTCATGGTTACGATATGCTATTGGTTGAGTTTTATGACGAAGCATTGAGATTTGGCTCAGTTAAAGTTGCTGCAAAAACTGTTTTTTTTAAGGATGATAAAATTCTAAGAACTATTTATTTACCAAATAAGTATACCGATTTAGATTTAATATTGTTAAAAAATGAAGGTTATACCCAGGAAGAATTAGACTTCAATAATTTAACTATAGCCATTGAAAAAGCCGAAAGGAGGGTTTATACCAATATCAGATTTGCTGCAAAATATTTAAAAACATACGGAATTTCGCCGGCAGACGTAAAATATTTACTCGTAACTAAACTTAATCTCAAGCTTGATTTAGACGAAAAAGATATAAGATTATTACTCTCGTCTGATATGGATTTTTTCTAAATTTTAATACAATATCTTATTATAATTAAATTAAAAATATCTATAGTCATTTTATTTTTTCATCTGAGCTTGTTTTCTCAGATTACAGTTAATTTAAAAGATTCTATTCTGCCTTCAACAAAGGGTTATAGAAACAATCCTATTAAGTTAGTTTTCAAATTAACCGAAAATAAAAAAACTGAAAAAGAAAAATTTGATGCTATTTTTTTGTGGGTTGCCAGTAATATAAGTTACGACTACAATAATTATCTATCACCTTCTGGCGCAAGTATACAAAAAGTAAACAGAGTACTTAAATACAAAAAGGGCATTTGTATTGACTATGCTTATTTAATGGATACCTTATGCTCAATTGCGGGAATTAAAAATGTTTCAGTATACGGTTACACTAAAGATGAATTATTTGATGTTAACGATTCACTTTACATGGATAATCATGCGTGGAATGCAGTAAAATTAGATGGTAACTGGTTTGTTTATGATATAACTTGGTCTGCCGGTAGATATGCCTTTGTTTATACTGGTATTCGAAAGAAAATAATGAACATAAAAGACAGTATTATTAGTAAAGCAAAATGGGATACCATACAACGAAAACAAAGAATAAAAACAGAGTGTGATACCATTGACTTTTATTATTTTGTGATTAAACCTTCACTTACGAAAAAGCAACTCAGAATAATAAAATTTATT
This sequence comes from Bacteroidia bacterium, assembly GCA_044344665.1. GTDB lineage: Bacteria > Bacteroidota > Bacteroidia > B-17B0 > Aurantibacillaceae > Aurantibacillus. Next base: position 50,846 of record JBIJCO010000016.1, read on the forward strand.
AATTACTTGAAATTAAAACCTCGTTTAAAATTTATACGCCCAACTAATTTTGATTATTATTTAACCAATCCAGAGGTATTTGCCATTAACCACTTTCCTGACAATCCATATTGGTCGTTAACAGCTAGTAAAAATATTAAGGATTTTGAGAGAGATAGCGCTTATTATTATTTAGATGATAGCATATATAAAAAACAAGTTAGGGTAGGGAGGAAGTGCCCTGATTGCGATAACTATTTTGGTATAGATGAAATGAATAAATTTAAGCAATTGAAAAACAACAGCCTTAAGTTTAACCCTCGTAATAGGTTTATTATTTCTTCAGCCAATATTGATATCTCAAAGTTATTTATACAGAAATCTTTATTAGAATCGGATAGTTTAACAAAAGTAAGTTTAATTGATTCCTCGCTTCTATATTTATCTCATGCTAAAAAAGATTTATATCAATGTCTATTGAATTTGAAAACCCAAACAGAATTACAAAAGGCTAAAAACGAACGTAAAACAAGTATATTGTTTGAGCAAAATAAAAACTATTTTGAGTTATCCAAAAAACGTTTGAAATCTATTACCGAACGGACTAAAGACATGAATTTTTTTTACAAGATGTCGGTTATCGAAGTAAGAAAATTAAAAACGTTTAAAGAAAAATACAAAAACACTATAAACAATATTGAAATTAAAAGTGATAATCAAAACAAAAAAGATAAGGTTATCAAATTGAAATCTAAATTAAAAAACACGCGTTTAAAGATAGATTCAGTTGATAAATTGATTAATAGTAAAGTACCTGAATTTAGCCCTTTTTTAGAGTCATTATGGAATTGTTTACAAAGTAAATATCTGTTACAAGCTACTATAAGTTATTATATTGAAATAGATGGCTTTTATCGAGAAAAATTTTTATTAGATAACAATAAATTAATTATAAATGAAATTAGGGACAGTATCAATAAATATGAAAAAGAGTTTGAAAATGATTTAGATAAAGATATTTTGGTTCCTTCTGATTCTTGCGCTTCTATAGGATTGAGTATTTATAAATTGTTTGATGTTAAAAATCAATACATGTCAGAATCAATGAAGTTGACAAAAACGTTAGTCTCAGAGAACGCAATGTCGTTAGATAGTTTGAAATTTTATATAAAGTATTACCAAGAAAAAATTCAAAGTAATAAATGCTGGATTCAAGGTTACACTTCAAGTTTAAATAAAGTAATTGTTGGTTATGAGGCATTATCTGCTTTAGAGAAACGTAAACAAGTTTTTTTAAAATTTAATAACAAAAGTGAATTTTATCGCAACCGAGTAATTACAAAAGAAATTGTGAGGCGAAATCGCAAATACCGAAACGTACCTATTTATAATTTAAAGTTGGTTAACAAATGGTATTCGCAAACTGTAAAATATAAAAAGGAGTACTTAAAACTTTTAAAGGCAGAGAGAAGGAAGGAAAAAAGAGTTTTAAAAGATTAAATTAGAAGTTATTAATTGAATATGGCTTATCAAATGCGATTTTATTATAGTAATAAATTTATTTTTAATTTCTTATGTTTCTTATGTTTTTTCTCCTGTAATAATTCAATAAATAACGAGAGAAAAGTTAACTTAATAAATAAAGATTATCGCCCAATAGCAAAAGAAGCAAAAGTTTATTGTACTACCCATCATTTAAATACTGATTTTTTTATTTTGATTGATTTAAAAAAACATAGTGGTTTAAAGCGTTTTTATATTTGGGATTTTAAAACCGATATAATAAAAGATAGTTATCTGGTTAGCCATGGTTGTGGTAATTCTTTTTGGAGTCTTGATCAAACAAAAGGACAAGCACAAATAAGTAATGAAAATAATAGCCATTGTTCCTCAATTGGTAAATATCTAATTGGCGAGAGAGGTTACAGTAATTGGGGTATTCATGTAAAATATTTATTGCATGGTCAGGATTCAACTAACAATAATGCGCTAAAACGTGCGATTGTTTTTCATAGTTGGGAAAAAGTTTCAGATGACGAAGTATATCCTGATGGAACACCGGAAGGTTGGGGCTGTCCTGCTATTTCTAATAACGCAATGTTGCAAGTTGACAAAAAAATAAGAAACTCAAAAAGGAAAGTATTAATGTGGATTTTGTAAAGATTCTTTACGCTCTGAAACAATAAAAAAATATCTGCCTCGTTAGGTTTTAAAATAAATGATCAAAAGAATTATTACATACATGTCCAATCCAACAGGTTTGGTAAATGTAAATGCTATTATATTGTTAGCAGTTATTTTAGGTAATAGTTTATGGCAGGCATTTTGTATACCCACCTTATGGTCAAGTAGTTTGTTACTTATTTGTTTTCTAAATACAATTTTTTATCCGCGTTTAAATCAAAATTCCTTATTGTATTATTTTTCAAATTATATAAGTGGTATTTCTTTGGGAGTTTTTGTTTATTGTACGCTTTTTTTGGAACATATTAATTTTTATGGACTGTTTGCCATTTTGTTTTTTGGCTTGGGTTTGTTAACGTATGTCCCTGTTTTTTTTATAATTCAATTGATATATAAACATATTATTGTTTCAAGTAAAGTTATTACAAAATTTTTGTTCTGTCTTGGTTTACTTTCGTTTTTATCAGCGGCATATTTTTTTAATTATCAATATAAACAAGCCTTAGTTTCAATAGAAAAATTCAAACAAAGTAATTTTAAGCAACTAGAAAAAACCTTTATGACTGAAAAAATATTAGGTATGTATTTTAAATACCATACCGAAATATGTGAGTACGATGGTTGGCGACCTCCATTACATGAACCTGCTCTTGTTTTAGGGCAATGGTTAAATGGCAGAGAAGATCCATTAAGTAATGGATGTCAAAATAGATTTGAACTTTCAAAAAGAATTCAATTGTACAAGAAATTCTTCCCAGATAAGAAAGTGAAACTTGATTGCAGTTGCGCAGTTAGTTATTCATCATTGTATCATAGTGATACTTTGTTTAGAATATATTAATTTAATTTTCGAGTTAATATTCCTGAAATTATCTAATTATTGTCATATAAACACTTATAATACCGGTTTCATTCAGTTATGAAATTGATATTGAAACTAAAAAACTATCAAGTTGTTAGATAATTTGGTTTTTTTGTATTACTTTCAAATGATAAAAAATAATTTTAATTTTATTCAACAAGGTAAATTAATTTTTAATTAAAATTAGTAATCGGTATGAAAAATAATGGGAAAGTACTTATAAATTTAGGAAACATAATATACTTATTTTTAATATCTTTTCTAAACGTTTCATCTCAAGATTTAAGAGAAAAATCAGTAAAAATTGGTCAACAAGAATGGATGACAGAAAATCTTAATGTAAGTAATTTTAGCAATGGAGATCTAATATTAGAGGCTAAAAATAAAGAACAATGGCAACAAGCATTTAAAAGCAAAACACCTGCATGGTGTTATTATAATAATGATACAGTAAACGGTTTAAATTATGGTAAATTATATAATTGGTATGCTATTAATGATAAACGTGGATTATCCCCTAAAGGATGGCATATTCCAACTCATACTGAATGGTGTGATTTAGTAAATTTTTTATCTATAACTAGTTTAGAAGGAGAAAAAATGAAAAGCACTATAGGTTGGTTTGATAATGGAAATGGTAATAATAATTCAGGTTTTAATGGTTTGCCTGGAGGATTTAGAAATATTAGCGGAGACTTTATATTTCTTGGTTATTTTGGTAATTGGTGGAGCTCAACTGCTTATGAAGATTTATATATTTGGAATAGAGTTTTAAGTTACGGGGATAATAAGTTAAGTAGATATAATCAAACTAAGGGAAATGGCTTTTCTGTCAGGTGCGTCAAAGACTAATTTATAGAAAAAAATACTGAATGACATAAATTTAACCCTATGATTGCTCGCAAGGTTAAATTTTAATTCCTACCAATGTGATATCATAACTTGTTCATATCCACCCATCCGATTTTTCAGGATTGCATCTATAAAATGTTTTGTTTTTGTATGGGTTCAATTGAAATAGAAACTAAGACTTCTTTTAATTGTTTGTGCATAATTTTTTTACATTTTCTCCTCCAAATTGGTCTAGTATACCATCTATAAATGTATTAATCAAATCATTTTTTTTAATAAAAATAATGGATTTTATTAAAAACGTAAATTTCAATTTACAATAGTTAATTTAAAATAAACTTTGAAAAATCATCTAAACCATATAAATTCAAATAACAATATCTATGAAATTTAAATTACTTATTTTAGCATTTACTCTATTATTTTTTCATTCCAAATCTCAGTCATCATTTTACACGCGGCTTTCAGATTCAGCAGTTAAACTTACGCTTCAAAAAGTTAAATACGACCCAACCTATTTTAGAATTAAATATCCAAATGGTGATGTACCTTCTGATAAAGGTGTATGCACTGATGTAGTTATTAGAGCCTATCGTAAGTTAGGTATTGATTTGCAAAAAGAAGTGCATGAAGACATGCAAACAAATTTTAATTTGTATCCAACAAACTGGGGTTTAAAAACTTCGGATAAAAATATTGACCATCGTCGTGTGCCAAATTTAATGGTGTTTTTTTCTCGGTTTGGAAAAGTAAAATCCAAATCGGTTAACGCAGTTGATTATCAACCCGGTGATATTGTTTGTTGGAATTTAAGAGCTGCGATTACACACATTGGTATAGTGGTAAAACAAAAATCAGCTGATGGTAAACGTCATTTAATAGTTCATAATATTGGTACAGGACAAGTTATAGAGGATTGTTTATTTAAATATAAAATTATTGGTCATTACAACTATCAAAAATGAAAAGCGGAACAATTATAACATACGAACAAACAAATTCGGCGACGCAAGCCGTTCAAAATGAATTGTATAAAATAGGTCTTTGGTACGAAAATAGCCGGCTCTTAAATGTTGATGTAATTTATTGTAGCATGCCGCAGTTTTTATTTTACGATGCTGAGGGGTTTTTCTTTCACGGAATGACTAAATTTAAAAAACTAATTGGGTATAAAATAGGCCACATATACATTCCGTCATTTGTTATTAAAAACCTGTTTTGGGAGTTTTCCCGATCTTTAAGAGCTGTTATAAGGCATGAATACGGACATGCTTTCGCGCATTATTATCCTGAAATAACCATTGACTCAATAGAATTTTCTGAAGTTTTTGGTGGACATTATTATAATGAAGCTGGCATGAAAATGGAAAATGCAGCTTATTTTTCCAAATACTCAAAACATTCTCCAAAAGAAGATTTCGCAGAAACATTTAAGTTTTATGTGATGTACCAGGGTATTTTACCCGCTAACATTAAAAATAAAAAACTTATCAGAAAATGGAATTTTGTAAAAAATGCGATTAAACAATGTTATTATTTAAACTAAATACATTTTATGTTTTACGATTATTACAAGCTACTTAATATTGATTTATCTGCTAATTCTGAAGAAATTAAAGAGGCATACAACAAAAAATTACAGTTTATAACTAAAAGTTACGATAAGTCTTCAGACGATTATCTAAACATGTTTAATTTATTAACGCAAGCCTACAGTACCTTAACCGATATAAATGAACGCACAGAATACGATAACTACTATAAGGCACAAATAAGTCCTAAAACAAATTATTTTATTTCAAATTTAAAACCACAAATTCATTATTTTAAAATAGATAACCATCAAGTTGAAGTTGGAGAGACAGTTAAAATTTCTTGGCATACTTCTAATTGTGATCAGGTTATTTTGTTGCCCATTGGCCCTGTTAAAACTCAAGGAGAATTAATTTTTAATATCAATTCATCAGAAGATAGATTTTCTGAATTTAGTTTGCTCGCAGAAAATACAGTAAATGGCCTACAAGAAAAAAAAGAATTAAAATTAAGCCCAAGATTAAGTGATAATGCAAACAAATCTTCTAATGAAAATAAACAAGTTAACCAAAATAGTTTTAATAAGCTTATTCGTATGCTTAACAATTATTTTAAGAAGTCAGACTAAAAATGTTAAGGGTAGTGTAACCACAACTGATACGGCAGAATTACGTATTCTAAATATCTTCCCTGATTCTTTTCCAACAATTTCGGTTTTGTTTAAGGCTGAAAAAAGAAATGGTGAACCGGTTTGGAATCTTACCAAGGATAAAATGCATGTGAATGAAAATTCGCAAGCATGCAATGTAATTTCTCTTGAGAAAATTTCGGTAAACAAGCCAATCAATCTCGGAATTGTAATTGATCATTCTGGTTCTATGGCACATGAAGATTATAGAAAATTTTTGCAAAATATGAGTATTCCTGATACTGGAATAACACCGTTAGAAAATGCCAAAACATCAGTTAAAAATTTTGTAAATAGATTTAAACTTAATAAAGATTTTTTAAGTATTATAGGATTTGCCGGAGAAGTAGATTTTACTATTCCATTGAGCCAAAATAAAAATGACATTAAATCGGGTTTGGATTCTTTACAACCAAAAATGGGTACTGCTTTTTATGATGCTATAATTGCAGGCATAAATCAAATAAAAAATGCAAATGGTGTAAAAATTATTATTGCGCTCACTGATGGATATGATAATTCATCGGTAGCAAATTGCAAGGATGTTATTATACTCGCAAATAAAGAGGAAATACCTATTTACGTTATTGGATTTGGTGATGTAAATAAAGATACCTTAAAACTGATATCTAATTCAACTAAAGGGAATTTTTATTTTGTAAAATCATCCGAGCAATTAAATACCATTTATTCATTGATTAGTTATCAAATTCAATCAATTTACAATCTTGTTTATAGTTCGCCTAATTATTCAGCAACTGATGAAAATAGAGAAATTGAATTGACTTTTGATAGTGACGATTTAATTGTTTCCACCAATCCTGAAAAAAGTAATTTCCCAAAAGAAGTAATGGCATTTATTTCTAAAAAAGAAAGGGAAAAAGAATATTTAATAAATGGAATAATTATAGGAGCAACTTTAATTTCCGCACTAAGTTTACTTGTCTATTCAAGGAAAAAGCAGAACGTAAAACAATCGCCTATAATTAAATTACTTTATCCTAATCCTGTTATAGAGATTGCTACTATTGAATTTGAATGTGAAAATGGACAATTGAAAATATATGATAACCTGGGAGTGATTCTTAAAACCTTTGATTTAAACGGAAATCAAATTCAGATAAATTTGGGAGAATTAGTTAGTGGTTACTATTTTGCTGTAATCGAATCCGAAGGTCAAAAATCAAATACTGTAAAATTTGTGGTGCAATAATTTTTGGTGCATCTGTTCATAATTTTATTCGACTTATAAATCAGCAATTTAATAGTTATCAACCTTAAGAGGAGATGATTTATATAATTATATTTTAGACTTACAAAACCGAAACAATGAATAAATACTTAAACGATTTAAAAAACATCACTGAAAATTATCAAAATTTTGCTCAAGACAATGAATTAAAATCCAATTTACAGAAATTGCTTTCTGTTATGGAAAATGAAACCGCCGCTTGTCAACCGGGTAAAATTGCTAATGAAGCCGATAAAGTGTTATCATCATTTTTAAATTCTTCAGGTTCTGAAAAATTTATCCCTACAGGGTTTAAAGAAATTGATACAAAAAAGGGTGGCTTAAAAAAAGGTGAGTTTATTGTAATTGGAGGCCGCCCGGGAATGGGAAAGACTGCGCTCATGCTCCAGCTTACGCTTAACATTGCCAAACAACATAAAGCCGTTTCTTTTTTTAGTTTAGAAACAAGTAACGAGTTAATCACTCAAAAATTCCTTTGTAACTTGGCTGACTTAAATTTCTCGGTATTTAATGATAAGTCACAATTAGATAATGAAAGTGAAACTAAACTTAAAGAGGCACTTAATACATTAAACACATTACCTATTTTTTTATATACGGATAAAACTATTTATTTAAATGACATTATAAAACAGATTAAACACGATGTATCCGAACATAAAGTTGAAGCTGTTTTAATTGATGTGTTGCAATTAATTAATCATAGCAGATTTGGCATTAACCGCGATACTGAAATAACAATTATTTGTAACGAATTAAAAAAGCTGGCTGAGGACTTAAACATATCAATTATTGTTTCTTCACATGTGAGTAGAAAGGCAGAAACAAGCAGAAAATATAATTTGAGGGCACGTATTTGCGATTTAAAAGAAAGCAGCTCAATGGAACAACTGGCAGACAAAATTATCTTTTTATATAGACCTCAATATTATGGATTAGAAGTTGATGAGTGGGGAAATTCAACACTTAATGTTATGGAATTAACGTATGCAAAAGATAAAACCGGGGAGGTTGAGTTTTTTTTGCTTAGTGTAGATTTTGCGAAACCATCTATAGCAGATATTATTAAACCTAAAGAGATGAAATTTTATTGCAGCAGTAATATAGATTAAAATTTAAAACTAGAAAAGAGGCAATTATTTTTTATTACCTACTATGTTTAAAGAACGTAATAATTAAACTCAAGTCTCAATTTGTACTACAATCGTAAAACAAAATTGTATCCAAATTTTTGGTATTTGTAGTAAAATTAAACTAATATTAAGTTTAATTTACGACCATATTGACGCGTAAGTATTGATATTCATTATTCTAAATTGGCTAACTAGCTTAGTGACTTTTAGATATAGTTATTTTTTGTAACAAATTATTTTATCTTTTGCTTTAATTTTCAATTCTTCCATAGTCCGGTTATCTATATTATTTTCCTTGTTTAAAATAATCCCACTTGTACTATTATAAAGTATCCATTTATCTTCATATGAAAAAGCAGAAACTTCATTAGAAATGTAAGTGTATATGTAGTCCAATAAAATTTGGAATTTAATTGACTTGTCAAATTTTATTGAAAGACTTTGATATGATAAAGATTGAAACGAATCGAAAAATAATGTAATCGTATTAACATCCTTAAACCAGACATTCTCTTCCTTAGGTATTAATTCAATTAGTTTTTGTCCGTATTCGACTTGCAATAATTTGTGCCATTCGATCAAGCAGTTTGAATTAAATTCAAGTCCGGATTTCGCATTTCTAAATGTGTTTTTTATTTCGCCTATAGAATGATAAAATTCTATTTTTTGTTTAAGGAGAGGTTTTATCGATTCATGCACAAATGTCGGTCTGCAATTTAACCACCAACTGATATAATCCCTTTTCCCTGAAATGTTTTTATGAGGAAATTCAATAATATTTAATATTGATTGTAAGTCATTATGCCAGCAATCAGACCAATACAATGGATTATCTCCTTCGCGAATTGAGTAGCATATTTCTTCAATGTCAGAATCATCATAAGGAAAGTAATCCTTTGTGATAATTAAGCCCGAGGAATTAGATGTTTGGATTATCAATAATTCATTATCTCTGTTTTTCATAATTTTGTTCCAAAATTTAATTTTGGCGTCTAATTTTCTCAGATTGATTTGGTTCATTTTTTTTTCTATTATTACAAATTACCTTTTGCAAATAGACTCAGTCGTAATTTCGAAGCCTCCTCTAACTTAATTCAAAGTAATTTAAAGATACATTTTTTATTAGCTATTTACAAAATAAATGCGCAAAGACCTTTATTGTTTACTTAAAGCGCAATGGCAAATTATCAAAATCATTTTCACATAAAAGGCTTTTTGCAAAATGGAAATTTTTAGAAAAAGTGGTAAAGAAAGCGGCAGCTTGTTGATTATAGCGACAATTCCTTGAACCATTTAAATTCATGTCGAAGTTCAAAAAGGCTTTTTGAGTGGCTTGATTTATCGAATAAAATATAGTATATTGAAAGGTAAAACTTTATAAATCAAAATCAATTAAATATGAAAAACTATAATTTATTTTTAGATGATATCAGAATGCCAGAACATTGTTACGATTACATTCCAGACTCCCGCTACTTGTATCAGGATTGGCATATTGTTCGCTCCCACGAAGATTTCATCAATACCCTGAAAAGCAAATGGGAGGCTGGTGAATTCCCGGCTTTGGTTTCATTTGACCATGATCTTCACGATGACCACTATCATCCGTCGATGTATCATGGGGTGAAGGCCTATGAGAATGCTTATACAGAGTTTAATCATCCAACGGGTAGAAGGTCAGCTGAGTTTCTGGTTAAATTCTGCAAAGAAAAAAACATTTCACTTCCTGAATGCCTAGTTCATACTATGAACCCGGCTGGGAAAGAGAGAATAAATACTACCATTAAAGGAAATTAGGAATAATTTATAGTTAATTTTATTACTTTTTTTCTACTAATAAATAGTCCTAATTTTTGGGGAGCTTACAGATTTACTTTGGTCTTTTTTTCAGAATTATACATTAGGTTGCTTGACAACTGGAATTAACGACTTAAACGAAACTAAAGAAGCCATCAAAGCATTTCCGAATCCATTTTCAGACAAAATCAACCTGACAAACACGACTGGAAAAGAATTTTTCACACTAATTAATT
>JBIJCO010000060.1:0-9565 GCA_044344665.1 Bacteroidia bacterium
TGATTGCGCTCCTTTATGACCACGTGTAGCAGTACCTCCACCACCGGAGCCTTGACCACGACCACGACGATAATTTGTTTTTACAGAACCATTTGCTGGCTTTAATCCATTTAATTCCATTTTCAATTAAATATTTTCAATTTTTAAAATATGTTTTACTTTACTAATCATACCATCTATGGCTGGATTAGAATCTTTAATTACAGAGTCATTAGTTTTACCTAAACCTAAAGCCAATATTGTAGCTTTTTGGGAAGGACTACGTTTTGCAATACTTTTTACTAAAGTTATTTTTACTTTTCCCATTTTAAATTTTTAACCATTAAATACTCTATCCAACTTAATACCTCTCTGTTGAGAAACGCTTATTGCATCGCGCATTTTCATTAATGCATCCAAAGTAGCTTTAACAACATTATGAGGATTGCTTGAACCTTTAGATTTAGCCAAAACATCAGTAACACCAACGCTTTCTAAAACAGCCCTCATAGCACCACCAGCAATAACACCAGTTCCATGCGCAGCAGGTTTTAAATAAACTCTTGCTCCACCAAATTTACCTTCTTGTGCATGAGGCACTGTACCATTTAGGACAGCAACTTTTACCAAACTTTTTTTCGCGTCTTCAATACCTTTTGTTATAGCGTCAGTTACTTCATTAGCTTTACCTAAACCTTGACCTATAATACCTTTTTCATTACCAACAACTACTATGGCTGAAAAACTAAAGTGACGACCACCTTTTGTAACTTTAGTTACACGTTGAATTGCAACTAATTTATCTTTTAATTCTATATCGCTTGATTTTACGCGTTTTACTACTTCTTTAGACATTTTACCTTTGTTAAATTAGAATTTTAAACCTCCTTCGCGAGCACCTTCGGCTAACGATTTTATTCTTCCATGATATAAAAAACCATTACGGTCAAAAACTACATTAGTAATTCCAGTTGAAATTGCTTTTTCAGCTATCAATTTACCAACTAGCTTAGCTTTTTCAATTTTAGTAACCTTTACAGAAGAAATAGATTTATCAACTGAACCAACAGCTAGTAAAGTTTTCCCTACTTTATCATCAATTAATTGAGCATATATCTCCGAGTTACTTCGGTATACACTTAATCTGGGTGCTAATGAAGAACCCTTAATTTTCTTCCGTAATTTTAATTTAATTTTAGTTCTTCTATCTTGCTTACTTACAGCCATCTTTTTAATTTTTTTAAAGATGATTAATATTTTATTTAATTATTTTTTTGATGCTGACTTACCAGCTTTTCTTCTAAGTACTTCGCCAACAAACTTAATACCTTTACCCTTGTAAGGCTCAGGCTTGCGTAAACTTCTAATTTTTGAAGCTACTAAACCTAATAATTGTTTATCAGCACTTTCCATAATTATTTTTGGATTCTGACCCTTCTCTGCAGTTGTTGAAACTTTTATTTCATTAGGCAATTCAAAACTGATATTATGAGAATATCCCAAAGATAATTCAAGCATCTGACCTTTATTAGAAGCACGATAACCAACACCAACTAATTCTTGTTCAGTTTTATATCCATCACTTACACCTTTTATCATATTGGCAATTAACGATCTATATAGACCGTGTAACGCTCTGTGTCTCTTTTGATCAGTTGGTCTTGTTACCAAAACTTTTCCTTCTTCTAAAGTAACGGTAATATCCGCATCTACTTTTTGAGTTAAAATTCCTTTTGCTCCCTTAACTGTTACTAAACAGTTATTGATTACTACCTCTACTCCCTTTGGTAATTCTATCGGGGCTTTTCCTATACGTGACATCTGAGTTTTTCTATAAAATTAATTAAGAAATATAACATAAAATTTCACCGCCTACATTTAATTTCTTAGCTTCCTTATCGGTTATAACACCTTTTGAAGTTGAAATGATGGCAATACCAAGTCCATTTAAAACTCTAGGCATTTTATCAACACCACTATACTTTCTTAGTCCTGGACTTGAAACGCGATCTAAAGTACGAATAGCCGGTAGTTTTGTTATTGGATGGTACTTCAAAGCTATTTTTATTAAGCCTTGATTATTTTCAGTATTCTCAAATTTATAATTTAAAATATACCCTTTTTCGAAAAGAATCTTAGTGATTTCTTTTTTTAGATTGGAAGCCGGAACTTCCACAATTCTGTGATTTGCTTTAATAGCATTTCTTAATCGAGTTAAGTAATCTGATACTGTATCTGTCATTTTTTTAAGTTTATATTTTAATCTACAAATAGACTAATTATATTAAACAATTATTTATTTATTTTTTGAGGGGGCAAATATACAAATATTTCCCTTACTACAAACTTTTATTTTATTACCAACTAGATTTAGTTAATCCCGGAATTAATCCGAAAAGAACCATTTCACGAAAAGTTACACGACTTACTCCAAATGTACGCATATAACCCCGAGGTCTACCTGTTAACTTACAACGATTGCGTAGACGAACTTTTGAGGAATTGCGAGGAAGCTTTTGTAATCCCACAGAATCACCTGCTTTTTTCAACTCTTCTCTTTTCAGTGCGTATTTATCAACTAGTTTTTTACGTTTGACCTCTCGGGCCTTCATAGATTCTTTTGCCATCTCTTATTTCTTTTTAAAAGGTATACCAAATTCTTTTAACAATGCATGAGCTTCTTTATCAGTGTTTGCTGAAGTTACAAATGTAATATCCATACCTGAGATTTTACTAACTTTATCAATATCAATTTCCGGATAAATAATCTGTTCTGTAATTCCTAAAGTATAATTGCCACGACCATCAAAACCTTTGTCATTTACTCCTTTAAAATCACGAATACGAGGCAAAGAAGAAGCTATTAGTCTATCCAAAAACTCATACATTTTATCGCCACGTAAAGTTACTCTAACACCTATTGCAACTCCTTTTCTTAATTTAAAATTAGAAATATCTTTTGTTGAATAAGTAGCTACAGCTTTTTGTCCAGTAATAGTCGTCATTTCTTTCATTGCTGACTCTATTAATTTTTTATCTGAAACCGCATCACCAATACCCTGATTTAAACATATTTTCTCAAGTTTGGGTACTTGCATTGATGACGTATACTGAAATTGATTTTGCAATGCTGCTACAATTTCATCTTTATATTTACCTTTTAATCGAGGTTGATAACTTGTTGTTGCCATTATTATTTTATTGCCTCCTTAGTTTTTGAAGATATTCTCTCTAATTTTTGAGTTTTATCATTTAATTTACGACCTAATCTAACTGTTTTTCCAGCATCAACATACATTAAATTAGAAACATGTATTGATCCTTCCTTTTTAACAATACCACCATTAGTGTTTTTTGCGCTTGGTTTTTCGCTTTTACTAATCATATTAACCCCTTCTACAATTGCTCGTTCCTTTTTAATATCGATCGAAACGATTTTTCCTGTGGTACCTCTAGACTCTCCAGAAATAACTTTTACAGTATCGCCTTTTTTTAATTTTATTTTTGACATGGTTTTTATATTTTATTACAACACCTCTGGTGCTAACGAAATTATTTTCATAAATTGTTTGTCGCGAAGTTCACGAGCAACTGGACCAAAAATACGAGTACCACGTATTTCATCTGTCGCATTTAGCAACACCACTGCATTATCATCAAAACGAATATAAGAACCATCAGCTCGGCTGATCTCCTTTTTAGTTCTAACAATAACTGCTTTGCTAACAGTACCTTTCTTTACATTACCACTAGGTAATGCATTCTTAACGGTAACAACAACTTTATCACCAATAGATGCGTAGCGCTTTTTCGTTCCTCCGAGAACTCTAATAACAAGAACTTCTTTAGCCCCACTATTATCAGCAACTGTTAATCTGGATTCGTTTTGTATCATTTTAAAATTTCTTTATTTTAGGATTGTCTATTTTACTTTTTCAATAACTTCAACTAAACGCCAATTCTTTGTTTTACTCAAAGGACGTGTCTCTGCGATTTTAACTGTATCCCCAATACTACACTCGTTATTCTCATCGTGAGCTACGAAGTTACTAGTTTTTTTTAGGAATTTTCCATATTTTGGGTGTTTTACTTTTCTAACAACAGATACAACAATACTTTTGTCCATCTTGTTACTTTTCACAACACCAATTTTTTCTTTTCTTAAATTTCTTTCTTCCATGATTTAAAAGCAATATTAATTAGATGCTTTGTTACGTTTATTTATTTCGGTCAAAACACGAGCTACATTTCGTCTAGAAACACGAATTTTAGCAGGGTTTTCAATCGGCGAAATTGAATGATTCAACTTCATTTTATTCAAAGCCGATTTTTCATCTTTAACCTTTTCAATTAATTCTTGATTGGTAAGGGATATTATATCTTTATTTTTCATTTTTGTTATATTAATAAACCGGATTGATTCCGTTGAATAAACTAAAATAATTAAAGTAACGGTTTAATATTAAAGCTTAATATATTGTTTTATTGTTATTTAACAGTCTCTGACTCAACATAATCTCTACGTACTATAAATTTAGTAACAATAGGGAGCTTTTGAGCAGCTAGCCTTAAAGCTTCTTTAGCTACAGCTAATGGAACACCTTCAGCCTCAAATAAAATTCTACCCCTCTTAATAGGAGCCATCCAATATTCAGGTGCTCCTTTTCCTTTACCCATACGAACCTCTGCAGGCTTAGAAGTAACAGGGCGATCAGGGAAAACACGAATCCAAACCTGACCTTCACGTTTCATAAAACGAGTAATTGCAATACGAGCAGCTTCCAATTGTCTACCAGTCATTCGACACTCATCCATGGCTTTTATTCCAAAAGAACCGAAAGCTAACTCGTGACCACGCTTAGCGTCTCCTTTAATTTTCATCTTTTGAGATTTCCTATATTTTGATCTTTTAGGTTGTAACATGACAATAATTACTATTTAGTTTTTTAATTACTTTTCTTCTCTTTTTGTTCTCTTTTTGCCGTTGAATTTAGGGCGATCATTTGAAGGTCTTTCATTATTAGTAGATTTCTTATCTTTAGATAATCCAGCATTTGGCGATAAATCACGCTTACCAAAAATTTCACCACGGCAAATCCATACTTTAATTCCTATACGTCCATATGATGTATGAGCCTCAGCAACAGCATAATCAATATCAGCTCTCAATGTGTGTAAAGGTGTTCTACCCTCTTTATATCCTTCAGTTCTCGCCATCTCAGCACCACCTAATCTACCAGAAACTTTTATTTTTATACCTTCAGCTCCTAATCGCATTGTTGAAGCCATAGACATTTTAGCAGCTCTTCTAAAAGAAATACGTCCCTCGATTTGACGAGCAATACTATCTGCGACTAACCTTGCATCTAATTCAGGGCGCTTAATTTCAAAAATATTGATTTGAATTTCTTTAGTGGTTAATTTTTTTAATTCTTCTTTTAATTTATCAACTTCCTTTCCACCTTTACCAATAATAATACCTGGTCTTGCTGTATTTATAGTAACTGTGATTAATTTTAAAGTTCTTTCAATAACAATTTTAGAAATACTTCCTTTCGGTAAACGAGCTTTTAAATAATTTCTAATTTTATCATCTTCTACTAATTTATCAGAATAATCTTTTCCACCAAACCAGTTAGAATCCCAACCTTTAATGATTCCTAATCTAAAACCAATTGGATTTACTTTTTGTCCCATATTTATTTTTCGTTTTTGGTGTCTAAAATTAATGTAACATGATTTGAACGTTTTCTGATTCTGTACCCTCTTCCTTGAGGAGCTGTGCGCAAACGTTTAGCCATTAACGCACTATCTACCATAATTTCTTTTACAAATAAAACACCTTCTTCGGCACGCGCATTAGTTTTTAACTCATAATTTGCAATTGCAGATTTAAGCAATTTTTCTAAGCGAGTAGATGCTTCTCGCGTATTAAATTTTAAAATATTTAATGCTAAATAGGCGTCTTTTCCCCTAACTAAATCTGCTACTTGACGCATCTTACGAGGTGATGTTGGACAGTTATTTAATTTGGCAAAGAATGTTGTTTTATTTTCCTCTTTGCGCTTATCAGCTACTAATCTTTTTCTTTTTCCCATGGTTTCTAATTATTTTTTATTATGACCAGCATGCCCCTTAAACACACGTGTTGGTGAAAATTCGCCTAGTTTGTGCCCTACCATATTTTCGGTTACGTAAACCGGAATAAACTTAGCACCATTATGAACTGCGAAAGTATGCCCAACAAATTCAGGAGGAATAGTTGAACGACGAGCCCATGTTTTTATTGCAGATTTTTTTCCGCTTTGATTCATTTTTTCAACCTTTTCTTCGAGATTATAATCGATAAAAGGACCTTTTTTTAGTGATCTAGCCATCTTTTATTGGTTTTGAAATCCCCTAAAGGGACCATTAAACTTTAATTTGTTATTTTTTTCTTCTTTCTATTATATGTTTATTTGAAGCCTTAGATTTGTATCTTGTCTTAAATCCCTTAGCTGGCAATCCTTTTCTTGAACGAGGTTGTCCTCCAGATGCACGTCCTTCTCCACCACCCATTGGATGATCAACAGGATTCATAGCTACAGCTCTAGTTCTTGGACGTATACCTTTCCATCTAGAACGACCTGCTTTCCCGTAAACCTCTTGGTTATGATCAGGATTTGAAACTGAACCAATGGTCGCCTTACATGTAATTAAAATCATTCTTATCTCACCAGAAGGCATTCTTAATATTGCATATTTACCGTCGCGAGCAGATAATTGAGCATAAGATCCCGCACTTCTTGCAAGCACTGCACCCTGTCCAGGACGTAATTCTATATTATGAATGATTGTTCCTAAAGGAATCTCAGATAAAAAAAGCGTATTTCCTATCTCTGGAGATACGTTTTTACCAGAAATTACTTTTTGTTCAACTTTTAATCCTTGAGGAGCAATAATATAACGTTTTTCTCCATCTTTATAAAAAACTAAAGCAATACGAGCAGAACGATTTGGATCATATTCAATTGATTTAACTGTTCCTTCAATTCCATCTTTATCTCTCTTAAAATCAATTAATCTTATTACTTTTTTATGACCACCACCTATATAACGCATGGTCATTTTACCAGAATTATTTCTTCCACCTGAAGAATAATTAGTCTTAACTATTAAGCTTTTTTCTGGCTTACTTGCTGTAATTTCCTTAAAATCCGCCGTTAAAGTATATCTTAAACTTGGTGTTAGCGGTCTATATTTTTTTAATCCCATTATAAAAATCTTTTACAAATTAAATACTAGCGTAAAAATCAATCATTTCTCCATCTTTCAAAGTAACAATAGCTTTCTTATTTCTATTTACTCTTCCAATGGCTAATCCACGAGTTGTATTACGAGTTTTTACTTTTCCAATATATTGCTGAGTGTTAACATTCGCAACTTTCACGTTGTACATTTTTTCAACAGCATCCTTTATTTCTAATTTATTCGCAGACTTATTCACTAAAAAACCATAACGATTTAATTTCTCGGACTGAGCAGTCATTTTTTCCGTAATAATCGGTTTTATTAAAATTTCCATTTTACTTATTTAAAATTGTTTCAAGAACTTTAATTGAACTTTCGGCTAATATCAGATTTTGGGCATTTAGTATGTCATAAGTATTTAAGTCAGACGCATTAACAACTTTTGCACCTTGAATATTACGAGATGACAAATAAATATTTTTATTTACATCTCCTAACACCAGTAAACTCTTTTTGTCAGCTAGATTCAAATTCTTTATCAAATCAACGTAATTTTTTGTTTTTGGAGCCTCAAAATTAAAATCTTCCAAAACCATAATTGCATTTTCTTTTGCCTTATAAGATAAGGCAGAAACACGAGCAAGAGATTTTACCTTTTTATTTAATTTGAAAGAATAATCTCTAGGTCTAGGTCCAAAGGCCCTTCCCCCTCCAACAAAAACAGGAGATTTCATAGATCCGGCACGAGCGCCACCAGTACCTTTTTGTTTTTTTAATTTTTTAGTGGTTCGTGCAATCTCTGCACGTTCTTTTGATTTATGAGTACCTTGACGCTGGTGAGCTAAATATTGCTTAACATCAAGATAAATACAATGATCATTTGGTTCTACAGCATAAATCGAATCTATTAACTCAACTTTTTTAGCTGTCTTTTTTCCACTTATATTTAATATTTCTAATTGCATGTTACTTTTCGATTAAAATATAAGACCCTTTTGCGCCAGGAACAGAACCTTTTACAAGGATAATATTCTTTTCCGGCATAATTTTTACTATTTCTAAGTTCTGAATTTTTTTACGATTACCGCCCATTCTTCCGGCCATACGACGACCAGGCATTACACGTGATGGGTCAGATGAAGCACCTAAAGAACCAGGGGCCCTTTCTCTATCGTGTTGACCATGAGACTTATTGGCATGACCAACACCACTGAAATTATGTCTCTTTACAACACCCTGAAATCCTTTTCCCTTACTTGTCCCAACAACATCAACATAATCACCTTCTGAAAATAAATCAACTGTTATTAAATCACCTAAATTTTTTGAGTCCTCGAAATGACGAAATTCAACAACTTTACGTTTAGGAGTAGTTTTAGCCAAACTAAAATGACCTTTCATAGCTGATGAGGTATTTTTTTCTTTTTTCTCATCATAAGCTAATTGTAAAGCAGAGTATCCGTCTTTTTCATTGGTTTTTACTTGCGTGACAACACAAGGACCAGCTTCAATAACTGTGCATGGCAAATATTTACCATTGGCATCGAAGAAACTAGTCATTCCTATTTTTTTACCAATTAATCCTGACATTATTATTATTATTATTATTGTTATTTATTGTTTATAATTTTAATTACGACTGACTCTAAAAAAAATTTATACCTTAATCTCAACTTCTACCCCACTAGGTAATTCTAGCTTCATTAAAGCATCAACAGTTTTAGATGAAGAACTGTAAATATCTAACAAACGCTTATATGCGCATAATTGAAACTGATCTCTTGCTTTTTTGTTTACATGTGGAGATTTTAAAACAGTGAATATTCGCTTGTTTGTAGGCAATGGAATTGGACCATTAACAACAGCACCTGTGGCTTTAACAGTTTTAACTATTTTTTCGGCAGATTTATCAACCAAGTTAAAATCGTATGATTTTAATTTTATTCTGATTCTTTGGCTCATTTTAAAAGAACGTTTTTATATTTATAATTTATGCGTTTTCAGTTTTCTTTCCTTTTGCTTTAGAAATAACATCAGCTGCGATGTTACTTGGAGCCTCATTGTAATGACTAAACTCCATTGTAGACGTAGCCCTACCAGATGTTAAAGTACGAAGTTGGGTAACGTAACCAAACATTTCAGAAAGAGGAACCTTTGCTTTAATAACTTGGGCATTACCTTTTGAATCCATTCCTTCAATTTGTCCCCTTCTACGATTTAAGTCACCTACAACATCACCCATATTTTGCTCAGGTGTTAACACTTCAACTTTCATAATCGGTTCTAGCAACACAGGCTTACATTTTGGTAAAGCTTCACGATAGGCGTTTCTTGCACAAATTTCAAATGATAATGC
>JBIJCO010000063.1:0-8257 GCA_044344665.1 Bacteroidia bacterium
TAAGAACCATCAGTTAATATAACTTTAAGACCAACGAGAGGATATCCAGCTAAAACACCATTATTAAGAGAATTCTTAAATCCTTTTTCAACAGCAGGAATAAATTCACGAGGTATATTACCACCTGTAATTTCGTTTACAAATTGCAACGAACCATTTTTAGAAAAATCCCAATCAGTGTCTACTGGACCTAAAGTAATTTTCATATCAGCAAATTTACCTCTACCGCCAGATTGCTTTTTATAAACTTCTCTATGATCTACAGAACCTGTAATAGCTTCCTTATAAGCAACCTGTGGAGAACCTTGATTTACTTCTACTTTGAACTCACGCTTTAAACGATCAACAATAATCTCAAGGTGTAACTCACCCATACCAGCAATAATTGTTTGACCTGAATCTTCATCGGTATTAACTCTAAACGTAGGATCTTCTTCAGCTAATTTATTCAATCCAACACCTAACCTATCTAAGTCTCCTTGCGTTTTAGGCTCAATTGCAATAGCAATAACCGGCTCAGGGAAATTCATTGCCTCAAGAACTATAGGATTTTTTTCATCACATAGTGTATCTCCAGTACGAATATCTTTGAAACCTACTGCAGCACCAATATCACCAGCTTCAATAAACTCAACAGGATTTTGTTTATTTGCATGCATTTGGAAAATTCGAGATATCCTCTCTTTGTTTCCAGATCTGGTATTTAAAATATATGACCCAGCATCTAAACGACCTGAATAAGCCCTAAAAAAACATAATCTGCCAACGAAAGGATCTGTTGCTATTTTAAAAGCTAACGCTGTAAAAGGCTCTTTAGCATCGGGCTTACGAGTAATTTCCTCTCCAGTATCTGGATTTGTACCTTTTGTTTCTGGTTTATCCAAAGGACTTGGCATTAACTCCATAACCAAATCCAACATTGTTTGAACTCCTTTGTTTTTGAAAGAAGAACCACAAACCATTGGAACTATTTTATTGGCTATACAAGCCTTACGAAGCGCATCTAAAACCTCTCTTTCTGTAATAGTTTCAGGAGCATCAAAAAATTTCTGCATGATATTATCATCAAATTCAGAAACAGCTTCTAACATTTTTTCTCTCCACTCTAAAGCTTCGTCCATCATATCAGGAGGAATTGGAACCTCTTTATAAGTCATCCCTTTATCCTCTTCATTCCAAACCATTCCGCGAAAATTGATTAAATCAACCACTCCAATGAAAGATTCTTCAGAACCAATTGGTAATTGAAGAGGAACTGCATTACCACCTAAAATCTCTCTAGTTTGCTTAACAACATTTAAAAAATCAGCTCCCTGACGATCCATTTTGTTTACGAAGCCCAAACGGGTTACGTTGTAATTATCTGCTAAACGCCAATTTGTTTCAGATTGAGGTTCAACACCGTCAACAGCTGAAAACAAAAACACTAAACCATCAAGAACACGAAGAGAACGATTTACCTCAACAGTAAAATCAACGTGACCAGGAGTATCAATTATATTAATTTTGTATTTATTACTTCTATAGTTCCAATGACATGTAGTAGCAGCAGACGTAATAGTAATTCCTCTCTCTTGTTCCTGAGCCATCCAATCCATCGTAGCGGCACCATCATGAACCTCACCTATTTTATGATTAACACCTGTATAATATAATATACGCTCTGTTGTTGTTGTTTTACCAGCATCAATGTGAGCAGCAATACCAATGTTTCTTGTATATCGTAAGTCCATTTTTAATTAAAATCTAAAGTGTGAAAATGCTTTATTTGCTTCTGCCATTTTGTGAACATCTTCTTTCTTTTTGAAAGAAGCGCCTTCTTCTTTGGAAGCAGCAATAATTTCTCCAGCCAATTTTTGAGCCATAGATTTTTCATTACGCTTTCTAGAATAAGAAATCAACCATTTCATAGCCATAGAAATTTTACGATCAGGACGAATTTCTGTAGGTATTTGAAAAGTTGAGCCACCTACTCTACGAGAACGAACTTCAACCTGAGGGGTAACATTAGCTAGTGCCTTCTTCCAAACTTCTAAACCATCTTCCGTTGTACGTTTAGCAATAATTTCAATAGCATCATGAAAAATATTAGATGCTGTATTTTTCTTACCATCATACATTAAATTATTTAAAAAACGTGTTACCATAATATCATTATAAATTGGATCAGGTAACAATACGCGTTTTTTTGCTTTGGCTTTTCTCATTGTATTAAAACTTTATAATTATTTTTTCTTGGCCGGAGCTGCTGCACCTGGCTTAGGTCTTTTAGTACCATATTTCGAACGCTGTTGCTTTCTTCCATCAACACCAGCAGTGTCTAAACTACCACGAACAATGTGATAGCGAACACCAGGAAGATCCTTAACACGACCGCCACGAACCAAAACTATAGAGTGTTCTTGAAGATTATGCCCTTCCCCAGGTATATAAGCTATTATTTCTTGCTTATTGGTTAATCTAACTTTAGCAACTTTACGCATTGCAGAGTTAGGTTTTTTAGGTGTTGTTGTATAAACTTTTGTACAAACACCACGACGCTGCGGACATGAATCCAGTGCGGCCGATTTACTTTTGTTAGTCGGTTTTGTACGACCTTTTTTTACTAATTGCTGTATTGTAGGCATTTTAAATCCTTTGTATTACTTGATATTATTGGTTTTCAGCTTTTTTTCCTTTTTAAAGGAGGGCAAAGATAAGAAAATAATTTCAACACACAACAATTTTATGCAATTATTTTTGATTTTTGAATAAAATTTAGAAATTGGGACTCTCTAAAACTCAGAAAGCTCCTAAAATAATTCCAAAACCCATTAAACTAATGATCTGAAATTCGGGTTTATTTGAGTCTGTGAAACAAAATTTTGGCCTATTTTCAAATTTGATTTAATGAGAAAATAAGGCACAATAAAAAAGGAAGATAATTCCTCCTTTTTTAACTTACATATTTTTTAGATTTTGCTTTAGGTTTAAATTTAAAACATTTATTTTTTAGCAGTAATATTATCAATTTTTATAGATTTAAATTCAGTTCGACGATTTTTTTGGTGGTCTTCTTCTGTGCAAAAAACATCATTTTTACAATGATTAACCAATCTACTTTCGCCGTAACCCTTCCATTTTAAGCGTTTACCATCAATCCCATGATTAATTAGGTATTCTACTGCAGCTTTCGCTCTTTTATCAGACAAAACCATGTTATACTGATCTCCTGCCCTTGAATCTGTATGTGAGCTTAATTCTATGGTTAAATTATTGTTTCTTTTAAGTGTCTGAACTAGTTTATCTAATTCAGCTTCTGCGTCAGGCCTAATATTCCATTTATCAAAATCATAGTATATATTTTCCAAAACAATTGGCTTTTCAATTATAATTTGGTCTAGGGCAAAATTTGCAGTAAAATTTTCAGAATATTTTTTTTCGAACATACTAAACTGTTGTGGAGAGGTTACTGTGTGAAACATTGGCTTCCAGCATTTAACCTCGTAATTACACTTTGAACTTAGTTTCAATTTATAATTACCTACCTTATCTGTTAAAAGCAATTGTCTTCTTTTTTCGGTAATGTTATAAATCTCTACAATTGCTGAATCAATAAAAGAACTAAACTTCCCTTTATGATAAACATGACCTGAAAGAATGAAAGTTGGATCGTTTTTGGTAACTTCAAAAACTTTATCTTCAAAGTTATCTCGATTTGACGATAAAAAGCCGGTTTTACCGTCGCTATTTAAAACATAGGCAAAATCATCCTTTGAACTATTTAAAGGATAATTTAAATTTTCAACCTGCAACCATTTTTTTCCGTCGAATGATGTCATAAAAACATCTAAACCACCCAAATTATTATGTGCGTCTGAAGAAAAATAAAATGTACCATCATTATGAATATAAGGAAACATTTCATTACCCGCAGTATTAATAACACTGCCTAAATTTTCGGGTTTACTCCAGTTTTTTCCATCATAAACTGATTTGTAAATATCTGTTCCACCATTACCACCAGGCATGTCTGAAATAAAATAAAGTGTCTTCTCGTCGGCAGATAAGCAAGGATGCCCGCAAGAATACTCTTCGCTATTAAAAGGCAATTCTGTTACGTTATTCCATTTATCTTTTAACAACTCTGCTTTATATATTTTTAAATCATTTTCGCTCCTTGTGTTTTTAGCCAATTTGCGTTTTTTTGCATAATTACTTCTGGTAAAATAAACTGTAGTACCCTCTTTGGTGAAACAAGCCGGACCTTCATGAAACTGACCGTTTACATTTCCTTTTAGCAGCATCGGACTTAGCCATTTACCCTCATTATCTTTTGCTGTATAATACAAATCCAAATAGGATCTTCCTGTCCAGTTATAAATATCTTTATTTATTAAACCTAAGTTCAACTTAATTTTATCACCTGCAAACACAATACCGTTACCATATGGTACCTGACTAAAGGCTGTAGCAATTTCCGGAATATTAGCCACTTTTACCGAATAAAGCGTGGTGTCTTTTTTAAATGAATTTACAGACTTGCAGGATGCCAAAAGCATTTCGGCTACAAAATCATCTGGTACTTTTTTAAGATATTTACCAAACCATGTTTTAGCTTGGTCGTATTTCTCGAGAGACATTAAAATTTTACCATAGTAAAACATATTAGACGGATCGCTCTCAGGAATGTTTACAACAATAGAATACCATTTCTCAGCATTTAAAATATCGTTAACCATTCTGTATGAATTTGCTAACTTTTCTTTAGCATCTGCTTTATCGTGTTTTTTTTGATAATCTTCAAGATTTTCAATTGCTCTGGCATACTCAAATTTATCATAATGCTTTACACCTAATTTATATAACCTTTCTGAGCATGACGTAATAATTGCTACAGAAAATAACGAAAATAAAAATACTTTTTTCATAGTTTAAATTTTAAAAATAACGGGGAGTTTTAATTTTTACCAGATTCTTGCCAAAATCATAACCAATCATAATTTCGTGAGTTCCGGCAGAATATTTTCTGACATTAGTTGTTGTAATATCAAAAGCGTAACCAACTCTAAAACGTGTGTTTGTTTGATATTCTATCATAACAACAGCCGCATCTAAAGAACGATAACCTATTCCGAACCAAAACATATCTTTATATAATAAATTTAAGTTTATATCGCCTTGGATTGGCGCTGAAGGAAGGTACTTTACTAAAGCAGATGGTTTTAATTTAAATTCTTCATTTAATTTTATAATATAACCGCCATATAAATAATAGTGTCTCTGCAGAAATGATGCTTCACTCACATCAAAACTAAAATTTTGCTTTGAATCATAAGCTAACAATGTAGGTACAGAAAATCCTGCGTACCATTTATCAACAAAATAATAGGCCCCAAAACCCATTTTAGGCAGCCAGGCGGTTTTTCTACCTTCAAAAACCTCGTCACCGCCGTCCCAATAAATAACTTTATTGCTATTTAAAACGTAATTTGAAATCCCTGCTTTAATTCCAAACGCAAGCCTACCTTTTTTTAGTTTAAGTTGATAAGCATAATTGGCGTAAATATCTGTTTGTTCGGTTGCTCCTATTCTATCGTTAGTTAAAATTAAACCTAAACCCATATTATTTGATTTTGATGGAACTAAACCATCAACAGCCAACAACAATGTTTTGGGTGCACCGCTAAAATTAACCCATTGGTTTCGGTGAAGTAAGGACGAACTGGTATATTTATGGCTGCCTGCATAAGCCGGATTTAAAAATAATCCGTTAAACATATACTGGCTTATCATCACATCTTGTTGGGCTTTTGCAACAAAACAAGATGCTGCTACAAAAATTATTATTACAATTTTTTTCATAATTATGATTTTTAATTTTATTAAAATTTTAACGTCTTAATTCAACATAACCTTTTAAAACAATGGTGCCTTTGTTTATTTCTAAGATTGCAAAATACGTTGCGTCGGGAAGTTTTTCGCCGTTATTGCTTTCTCCATTCCATTCGTTATTGTAAGCGGTTTTATTATAAACTATATTACCCCATCTGTTATATATAACCAGTTCGTTATCAGGATACGCTTCAATGCCATGAACCACAAACCAATCATTTTTACTATCATTATTAGGAGAATACCCCGTTGGCATTTCCAATATCATAGGTTGGTTTAATTCCAGTTGAGCAAACGCCCTGCAACCGTTTGAATCGGTAACTATAACATTGTAAGGAAAGGGATTAGGAAAATATGCAGTTAAATTGTAAACATCTTCTGTTGTTGCACCATTTGACCAAATGTATTGATAAGGAGTTACACCACCGGAAACTGTAAGATCTATGGAGCCATCGTTTCCATTATAAGTACTGATGTTATAGCCACCGGTATAAAGTGGACTGTATAAAGTTAGCTGTAATGGTTTAGGCTCAGTTATTATTGTTGTATCATTTAATATGCAACCATTGGCGTCAGTAACAATTAAAACATATGTTCCACTGGTTACCGAAATTAAATTTTGAGTATGTATTGGAAAAAATGCACTCTGAGGGTCTGCATTGTCATACCAACTGTATTTGTATGGTGGTGTGCCTCCTGCCAGTTGAATATTAATGTTTGCAGTAGAATCTCCGTAACATTTTATATTATCTACATCTTTTTCAAGCGAAATTGTTTTTGGTTGAGTAACAATAACTACAGTTGTATCTTTACAACCATTTGCGTCTCTAATTATTACTGAATAAGTACCTGCACCAATATTGCTTAAATCTTCTGTTATAAAGCCATTTGACCAATTATATGTTAAAGGACTAACACCACCATTTACAATTAAATTAACAGAACCATTAGAAACTCCATTACATAAAGGACTTGTTACAACAAATGAGTTTGTAAGCAAAGTAGGCTGAAATAAAGTTGTATCAACACTTGCATTACAATTATTTAAGTCTGTTACACTCAAATAATAATAACCCGCACCTACATTATACAAACTCTGAGTAGTTGCTCCATTACTCCACAAGTAATTATAATTAGAAACCCCTCCTGTAACACTCACATAAATTACTCCGTTTACCGAACCATTGCAGCTTAAGTTATATTCATTAAAATGACTTAATGAATCTATTGCAGCAATTAATTTGTTTGGTTGTGTTAAGTTTACAAATAAAGTTGATGAGCATCCATTTAAGTCATGAGTAATAACAGTATATACACCTGCTGATAAATTATTAATATCTTGGGTTTGTGCATTATTTGACCATGTATATGTATAGGCACCAGTTCCCCCATTAACAGAAATATCAATACTTCCATTATTATTACCAAAGCAACTAATGTTATAGCCGTTATAATTACTTGTATTGGTCAATATTGTTTGTAACAAATTTGGCTGAGATAAGGATACTGTTTTTGTTACAAAACAACCATTTGCATCAGTTACTAAAACACTATAATTTCCTGCACCTAAATTTAATGCTGTTGCAGTAGTTTGTGTTGATACAGTTGACCAACTGTAAGTATATGGACCAGTTGCTCCACTTACCGTTACTGATGCCGAACCATCTGTTAATCCGTAACACGAAATATTTTGTCCATTATAATTTGATGTGATGCTTGTTGTTGCTGTTAACTGGCTTGGTTGGTTTAGCGTTAAGGTTTTAGTTATGTTACAGCCGTTGGCATCGGTAATTGTAACACTGTAATTTCCGGCTCCTAATCCTGTAGCTGTTGTAGTGGTTTGTGTGGGAATTGTTGACCAACTATAAGTGTATGGACCTGTTCCATTTGAAACAGTTACACTTGCCGAACCATTACTTGCTCCGTAGCAGGTTAATTGTTGACCATTGTAATTTGATATGACAGATGCTGTTGCAACAATTGTTAATGGTTGTGCTAAATTTACTGTTTTGGTAATAGCACAGTTATTGACATCTTTTACAATGACTGAATATGTTCCAGCACTTAAATTGCTTGCGCTATATGTTGTTTGAGCAGGGTTAGAACTCCAGTTATAACTATATGGCAGAGTTGCACCACTTGCAATTACTTCAGCAGAACCGTCTGAAAGTCCTGAGCAAGAAATATTCTGACCATTGTAATTTGAAGTAATACTTGTTGTTGCTACTAATTGTGTAGGTTGTGTTAACGTAACTGTTTTGGTTATACTGCAATTATTAATGTCTTTTACGTTAACAGTGTAAGTGTTTGCTCCTAAATTTATGGCTGTTGGGGTTGTTTGATTGCCCGGTGTCCACGAATACGAATACATACCAGTACCTCC
>JBIJCO010000017.1:0-58169 GCA_044344665.1 Bacteroidia bacterium
GTACAGGGCAGTATACTTTTACTCCAAATCCTGCATTCACAGGTTCTGCACAAACAACTTATACTATCTGCAATACCAGCGTTAATCCTATTGTTTGCAGCAATGCTACTATTTCTATAATTGTAAGTGGTACGCCAGTTATTGGCTCTGCAAAATCTGTTAGCACGCCAATATACAATGCAGATAACAGCATTAGCTTAACATACAAAATTGTAGTAAAAAATCACGGTAATATCTCAATTAATAATGTTAGTGTTGCAGATGACTTATCAAACACATTCCCAAGCCCGGCAACGTTTACGGTTGTTTCAGCCCCTATATTAAATTCATCGGCAGGAACACAGTTAACGCTGGATGCTAACTTTACAGGCTCAGGAAGTAATACGCTAATTACTATTCCATCAACTAGCAGTTTATCAGTAGGGCGCACAGATACTGTTTTATTTACAGTTAAAATTAAATTAAACGGTAGCGTTGGTCCATTTAATAACTCAGCTTTAGTTTCAGGTAATAATGGAACTTTAACCACTATTGATGTATCAACAAATGGAAATAATCCAGACCCTTCAGGAAACGGCAATCCTGGCTCATCAAATGTTCCTACAACATTTACACCGTCAATCGTAAAAATTGGTCTTGCTAAGGCGGCAAGTACACCTGTAAAAGAAAATGACGGATCTTACAGTATTACCTATACATTAACCGTGAAAAATTTCGGGAATGACACCTTAAAAAATGTTCAGGTAAGCGACACGTTAAGTAATACATTTAAATCACCGGCTACATTTATAGTAAGTTCTGCTCCTCTTGCCAGCGGCACTTTATTAGGTAATATTAATTTTAATGGAACCAGTGATTACAATTTACTTATTGCCTCTTCAAGTAAAATTGATCCTGGCGTAACCGAAAAAATTGTTTTTAAAGTTAATGTTCAACCAAATAAAGTAACAAAATTCAGTAACATAGCTTTTGCTAAAGGGACCGGTAAATATGGAAATATGGCTAATGATGTTTCTACAAGCGGAACTAACCCAGATTTGAATGGAAATAACGACCCTTCTGATATTGGAGAATCTGATTCAACAAAAACAGAAATTCCTGATGATGAATTTTTTGTACCAAACGGCTTCACTCCTGATGGTGACGGAAAAAATGATTTCTTTGTAATTAAAGGTTTAGAAAAATATCCTGATAATACCTTGTATATCTATAACAGATGGGGTTACTCAGTTTATACAAAAAATAATTACGATAATTCATGGCAAGGTTATCCTAATGTTAGTGGACCAAAATTTGGTTCAGATAAATTACCTCAAGGAACTTATTATTTTATTCTTGAATTTAACAACTCTGACATGAAGCCTATTAAAGGATTTATAGTCCTAGATTATTAAGAAAACTAAAAAAAATTATAACTATTTTAAATTAAATAAGATGAATTCGATAACTCATAAAATTAAAATAACAAGCGTTACGCTGATATTGCTATTGAGCTCGCTTTTTATAAAAGCTCAGTACGACGCCATGTTTACGCAATACATGTTTAACGAAATGTTTATTAATCCTGCTTATGCCGGAAGCAAAGAAGCGTTAGCCGTAAACATGTTACATAGACAACAATGGGTTGATTTTCCCGGAAGGCCAATAACTACTTCTTTTACATTGCATGGCCCTTTAATGAATGATAAAATGGGTGTAGGCTTAAGTTTACTTAATGAAAAAATAGGCGTTTTAAACAGAAATTTGGCTTATTTGAGTTACGCCTACAGAATTAAGGTAGGGAAAAAAGGAAAATTATCGTTTGGTATTATGGGTGGTATTCATAATCAGCAAAGTAATTTAGGTCAGTTAAAAACTACTGATGCAAACGATAACAGATTCATCCAGAATTCACCAAATTTAATTGCTCCTAACTTTGGCGGAGGTATCTTCTATTATACTAACAAATTTTATACAGGATTATCAATCCCTCGATTGGTTCACGATAATATCACATTTAGTTCAAATGAGGCAACAACAGGTTCAAAAATTACTCCTAGTAAATTTCATTATTATTTTACCGTAGGAAGGGTGTTTTCTTTAAAAGACAATCTGAAATTCAAAACTCAAGCTATGTTAAAAGCGGTTGAAAACGCGCCAATTCAATACGATATGAATATTAATTTTTTAATTAATGAATTTGTTTGGTTAGGCGCCTCTTATAGAAGCGGTGCTGACGCATCTGCCATTTTAGGGTTTCAAATTAATCCGCAATTTATTGTAAGTTATTCATACGACTATGCACTTACTAAAATTCAAAAATATTCTCAAGGCTCGCATGAAATTGCCTTAGGATATGTATTTGGTTACAAACCTAAAAAAATTATTACACCTCGTTACTTTTAATGATTAAACTAACTTTCTAAAAATGAAAAAAATAATTTATACTTTTTACTGTTGTTCTTTGTTTTGCATTTATTTGTCTAATGCTCAAACAAACACAATCAAAAAAGCAAACAAACTTTATTCAAGTATGTCTTATTTTGAAGCAATACCAGAATATGAAAAGGCATTAAAAAAAGACAGCAATAATAACGAAGTACTTTCAAAACTAGGCGATTGTTATCGTTTGACTAATAATACAAACGGCGAACTTATTTGCTATGGTAAATTATTAAAAAATGGCAGTGCAAATTCCGTTCAAAAATTATATTATGGACAAGCTTTAATGAGCAAAAAAGGTTATCAAGAGGCTAAAAAATATATGGACGATTACAATGATGATAATAGAG
The DNA here is from genome assembly GCA_044344665.1 of Bacteroidia bacterium. Lineage (GTDB taxonomy): Bacteria > Bacteroidota > Bacteroidia > B-17B0 > Aurantibacillaceae > Aurantibacillus. Next base: position 2,772 of record JBIJCO010000017.1, read on the forward strand.
GAAAAGTCTTTTCAAAATCTATTACCAATATTAAAGTATATTATAAAAATGAAGACGCCTATAAAATAAATCCGGTTTCTTTTAATTCTCCAGAAAATGATTTTTCCCCCATTATTACAAAAGATAATACCCTAATTTTCACTTCAGCCAGGTCAACCACGCAATGGGTTAATAGAAAACATAATTGGACAGGTAAAAATTTCTACTATTTATATTCTACAAAAAAAGATAAAAATGGTAAATATGGCAAACCTAAACTATATTCTAATGTATTTCAAAGTAAATACAACGACGGTCCAATTTGCTTCAGTTACGATGGAACTACCGTTTACTTTACGCGTAACGATTTAAGAGGTAAGAAAGTTGAAAAAAGTTCAGATGGAACTATTAAACTTAAAATTTATGAAGCGTCCATAACTAAAAAAAATAAATTTGAAAACGTTAAAGAACTTTCATTTAACAATAAAGAATACGCTTTTGCACATCCTGCAATTTCACCTGATGGAAACACAATTTATTTTTCATCTGACATGCCAGGTACAATCGGCGGAATGGATTTATGGAAATCTACAAAACAAAAAGACGGTACATGGAGTACCCCTGAAAATTGTGGTGATAAAATAAACACAAAAGGTAACGAAGTATTTCCGTTTATAACAAAAGAAAATAACATGTACTTCTCATCAAATGGCCTTGACGGAATTGGTGGTTTAGATATTTATGAAGTTAAACTAAAAGATGGAAAATTTGGTAAAGTATATAACATGGGCTCACCAATAAATAGCTCTGCCGACGATTTTGGAATTGTATTTAGTAACGAACTGAAGTCTGGGTATTTTAGTTCAAATAGAAAAGATGAAAATTTAAATGATGACATTTTTGAATTCTCGATTTTAAAACCTGTAAAAAGGGGGCTAGTTTTAAATTTAAAAACAAAAGATAAAACTACGGGTGAGATACTTCCAAATACATCAGTGTCTTTTTGTGGCACTGAATACAAATCTGATGAAAAAGGTGAGGTTAAAATAGATTTAGAAGAAAATACAGAATGTGAATTAATTGTAAAACACGAAAATTATTTTGACTCAAAGCAGACAATTTCATCAAAAAATATTAATTCCGATTTAAATGATTTAACTGAAATAAATTCTGATGTTCTATTAGAAAAAAATACCGGATTTACTTTGCTTGCAATTATTACAGATGCTAAAGATAAAAATCCGCTAGAAGGTGTAAACATGAAAATTACCGATGAAAACGGCAATGTTTTAGAATATATAACACCAACAAGCGGGGATTACAAAACACCTCTCTTAAATAAAAAATTAGGTGATGTTATTAAATACAAAATTGAATTAAGTAAGGCTGGCTATCTCAATAAAGCCATTGAGTTAACTAAAACACTTATAAAACCGGGTGAACAAAGACTAAATGACAGTCTCGACTTATCTCTAGGTAAACTTGAAGTTGGCGGAGATATTGGGAAATTAATAGATATTAAACCAATATATTTTGACGTAAATAAATACAACATAAGACCTGACGCAGCACTTGAGTTAAATAAAATTATTAAAGTAATGACTGACTATCCTAAAATGAAAGTTGAGCTGGGTTCGCATACAGATTGTCGTTCGTCAGCTGCATATAATGCTGCCTTATCTGACAAACGAGCTAAAGCGTCTGCCGATTATATTAAAAAATCAATATCTAATCCTGAACGTATTTATGGTAAAGGATATGGAGAAAGCAAATTAAAAAACAATTGTGCATGCGAAGGTGCTGTTAAATCAAGTTGTACAGAAGCAGAGCATCAAGAAAATAGAAGGACAGAATTCATAATTATTAAATTGTAATTTTCAAAAAAACTTACTTTTAATCTGCCAGTGATTTTATTCTGAGATACATTTTTTGAAACATTAAAACATCTCTATTTTGTTATATTTTTAGATCATGAATAATTTTAGATTAGGGAAAAACGAATGAAATTAGTCAGTTAAATTGAACCAGTATAAAGGGTTGATTGATTATTTTTTAGTAATGAATCATATACTTGTTTAAAATACTTAAAACAATTTACAGCAAATCTGATAAATTTCAGATTTTTAGAAAAATAATTCCTGATTAAAATTCCATTAATTCAAAAGAATAAGTAAATATTTTATGTAGTAATATATTTAATAACCTTGTCTATTGGGAGTTTAGCTTATTGTTAATACCCAATTAAATACCATTATCTATACTATTTTACTACATAAATATAGATTGGTTAAATTGAAAAAGGCTCAAACCATTAAATTATTTGTTAAAAAACGGAATGAAAAAAAAATAATGGGAAGATCTTCGTAATTATTTAAAAAATTCAGTTAAATATATTCAATTAATTACTCTAGTTGTTAATAGCAGAATAAATCTGATTTACTTATTCAGTTAAAAACATCTACACACATTATTATTAGAATATAATCATTAGAACATAGAACCATCAAATAAACTTAAATTTTCAATCAGCCATAAAATGGCAATACGAAACTGAAAAAGACAATTAATAATTTTAGTTTAATAATTAGGAGAGCTTATTAATAAAAAAATCCCCGCTAAAATTAGCGGGGATTTTTAATCGAATTTAAAATGAACTGTTATTTATTTATACAAACTCACATTGCCTTTTTTCTCATAATTTAAACCATCCTTACCGGTAGCTTTAATAATGTAGAAATAAGTTCCTGCAGCACATTCTTTGTCGGATAAGTTTTTACCATCCCACTCAATATTACCTGAATTACTTGTGCTTTCAAACACTTTATTACCCCAACGATCGTAAATTAAAGCATAAATCTCTGTAATATTAGCCACCTTTAGGAAGAATACATCATTACTACCATCGCCATTTGGCGTAAATACATTTGGAACCTCTAGTTTGGAAGGAATATCAACAGTTATTACTCTCTTCACAGTGTCCTTACATTGTCCCTTACTAGCATACATGGTTACGGTATAAGTGCCTGGTTGAGTATAAATAGTAGCTGGAGATGCGGCAACACTAGTTGTTATTTGTGAACCGCCATTACCAAAACTCCATACCGAAGTAATACTAGCTGTTGGCGTAGAAGTTGATGAAGAAGCAGATAAATTTGTGAAACTAATATTTAAAGGAGCATAACCGTTATATGCGCTTGGAACAAAATCTGCAACTAAAGTACCATTAATTACCTCAACTAAGCCTGTGGTAACACATCCATTTACAGGATTCGTTACATAGATGTTATACTCCCCAGGCATATTAACCGTGGTTAACGATGTAGTTAATGAACTAAACGATGCAGTAGGCACAGCAACCCATGAGTAAGTGAAACCTGTTGTATTACCACTCATAATAGGTGAAATTGTAGCAACACTTGTTCCCGCAGGACCGCAATCTAAAATATAAGGAGCAGGTGCATTAGGTGTATTAACTATAGGATAAATTCTATTATCTACAATTGACTTATATGCTTTTGAAGTACAACCGTTATTTCTATCTAAGGCAACCATTGTGTAACCAGTTCCAGTAAGCGTACTACCTGGAGTAAAGGCAACATAAGATGATAATGAATAAGATGTAACCTGAGGAGATGGTCCTGACCACATATAACCAATTACAGGCTGATTGTGTGCAAATGGAGCAGTAATAGGATTAGTGAAACTGGCATTGGTTAATAAAATAGTTGGGGTTAAACAAGTTAACGAAGGTGTACCCGCCGGAGTAATAGTTGCAATTGGCGGAGCAATATTTTGATAGATTGTAACAGTTTCTGTACTCCTACATTTGCTGGAATTATCCGTTATAGATAACGTATAGGTAGCTACAACTGTATTAGTAGTATTTGTTCCTGTAAACGCTGTTATTGTATCATTTGGCACTTGTCCGGGAGCCCAAGGGAACGCCCAACTATAAGCAACATTTGTATTTGTACTAGAACCCTGTAACACAGTTTTGGGCTCAAAACATGTCAAGGTTCTTGTTGGTGCAACATTATAGGCTAATGGAGGAGCAATAGTATTTGAAATAACTGAAATTTCAACCTTAGTCTCGCATAAATTACTGTTATCAGCAGTAATAACAGTCCATGTTCCAGGAGTATTTACTGTATAATTAGATACCTGACTCAAAGGTAAATTATAAACTGAAGATGTTGGAGGGCCTAATAAAGTATACGACAGTGGTGCTCCCGGTGGAGTTGATTGAGCATTAATAATATTTATTGTTGCAACACTCTTGGTTCCACAACCTAAGGTAAATTGCTGAGGACTTGTGACATTATAAGTTGGAAATCCATTATTAGAAGTTACAACAAATGTACCAGACGAAGAACAACCATTAATAACATTTACAAGATAATGGGTAAACGTACCTACACCACCGGGTACAAAAATTGAAGTTGGTGTTTGAGCTGTAACTGTACCTCCGGTTGGTGAAACCCAAAGGTGTTGAATATTAGCGGTAGGACTAATAGCAGTACTTGTTATGGTTTGTACGGAACTGATTGTACAAGTAATATTTTGAGTTAAATTACCCAATAAAGTTGCTGATGGAACTGTTAAATTCTGAAAAACTACCAAAGTATTACTTACCGCACAATTTGTTGCTGGATCCCATGCCGTTACGCTATAATTTGATGCATTTGTTATTGAAACATTACTTCCAGTTAAAGGGGCATTAACACCATTAGTCCAAGAATAAGATAGTGAACCAAAGGTATAAGTTGTGTTAGCTGTATAATTAATTGCAGGAACCCAACAAGTTATACTATTGGACCCGCTAATATTTCCTACTGAAAAGGTAGGTAAAGGGGGAGCGTTACTTACAAAAGCAGTTGCAGTTGCGGCGCATCCGATTTGGTCAGTGGCGGTCACCGTAACTTGACCGGTTCCAACAGGGAAAGAAGCCGAGCCTGTAAATGTTGTTGGCGTGCTATTACTCGTAACAGCTGTTGCAGTTGGCGACCATACAATTGATGGATTATTTGCTGCAGAACCTGCTGCTGTAAATGTTACAACACCAACTGTACTTCCGCAAACTGGTGACGGAGAAGTAGCAAACAACTGAGGTGCAGGCGTAATAGAAACCGTGATAACACGTTTGATTGGAAAACAAGAACCTGGAGGGTTCATGGTTAGTGTATAATTCGCAGAAATTGTTGTAGTATAATTCTGATTGGTCATTAATGGCGTAGAATATGGAGGACCAACACCAGGCCCTGCCCAGGAATAAGGCCCTAAACCTGCAGGTGCAATAATGGAAGCGCCATTTGCACCACAAGTTGGTAAGGTAATTGAAGGCGTTCCTGCAGGAAACGGATTACCATTACCTATAATATCCATTGGTGCGCATTTTGCATCAAAATAAACATATGCACCATGGCCACTAGCTGTGCAATCAACAACCTCAACATCTATATTAATTAAATTATTTAAGTAAGGAGTTAAATCAATGGCAGAAGCAACCCAATTCGCGTATTTCCAATTACCACCTCCAATTGCGTTAACAAAAACAACATTAGATGGTATTGTTTGTGTACAAGCGGCACTTGGCACAGAAACATTAATTTTAGGACAAGCTAAAACAGTTGAAGTGTTGGTAACTGTATTGGTAACCGTAATATTAATACTAAAACCAGGCTGAGTGCAGCAATTGTGCCCTCCATCTTGAACTACAGGAAGATAGGCATATTGAAAAAGTGCATTACTTGGCGTAACAATAAAAGCCTTACTTGCTTTAGCAGCTTTAGCACCCAAGGTAGCATTATTTAATTTTAAAAACGAGTTACCTGCAGGAGTTGTATTTAATTGCGAATCAAAATAGGAACTAACTGGAAAAGGTAATTTAGGATCTATTGTTGGCGCTGTAAAAACCGTGTAGTTAGATGTTCCAAAATACACAGCCGGTACACATGGCACATTATTACTGCCAGATTGTAAAGTCCAACCTTGAACTGCCCCCGGAGCATTAATTTGAGACGTAGCTAACTCAAAATCTTCATTATTACATGCTCCACCGGGAGGCATAAATGATGAGTTAAAGGAACTAGGCAATAAAAACATAGACTCGTTTTTTACAAGTTTTGTTTTAAGATTATATTTTTGCTTAATGAAGTTACGCTTTTCATGATACATGAAAAACTTATACTCCTCTCCAAAAATATTATTTTCTAATGCTCTAGCATTTGATACTGCCTCATCAAAACCGGCAATAGAATCAGACGAAAAAACATAAGACTTTTTGAATTCTGTTTGAGCTTCAAGTTTACTCGCAAAAGCAAGAACAAAAAGCATTAAAAACACTGTAAGTTTGTTTGTTAATTTCATTATTGAATTGTTTTAATATTATTTACAAAAATATAACAAAAAACATGCCAAAATCAAAATTTTGTTAAATTATTTTAATTTTAACAATTCAAATTAAGCGCGTTTAATGTTTAAATACTTAATTTTTAATTATTTACCTTATTAAAGATACATGCCCGGTAAGTTCAATTAACTTGTTTTTAGAATTAATGTAATTTATTTTCCAAACGTAAACATCTTCCTTGCATTCTTTCCCCTTAAATGTTCCATCCCACTCATTACTAAAATCATTAGATTCAAATATTTTTTGTCCCCAACGATCAAAAATAATAATGGCGTAGCTTTTTATAGCTCTGGCTTTTGGGCTGAAAATATCATTTAATCCATCACTATTTGGCGTAAAGGCATTAGGCACGTAAAACGACTCTGCTTCATTTACCAGAATAACCTTAACAATTGTATCCATGCAACCCCATTTATTTTTCACAACCATAGCAACCGGATACATTCCATCTTGCTTAAATGTATAAGATGTATTTTGTGTAATAGCTGTAGCACCATTGTTATCAATAAAATACCATTTCCAACTATTTATGTATTGACCAGTAGATGTATTCGTAAAAAACACCGTATCATTTTCGATTGGTTTAATTGGAGTAAATTCAAAATCAGCTATAGGTGGCGAATACGCATTAACGTTAAATATCCCCGAGTTGGAACATCCATTAGCATCAGTAAAAGTGGCACTTATTAAATAATTACCTTCTTTATTAAAACAATAATTAATGCTTGGATTTACAAGCGCCTGACCATTTAGTTGCCATGTTGTAGTTACTATTGGCGAACTTGGAGCATTTAAACTAAAATTAGCACAAAAAGGCACGCAATTGCTATTAACATCGCTAATTAAAGTTGCATCGGGTAATGGATTTATTAAAATGTTAACACTTGCTGTTCCGACACAACCGCCGGCATCAGTTACACTGAGCATATACACGCCACTCTGACCCGTGTTACCCGCAGTAAAACTTGTGCTTGCCTGATTTGAAAGAAAATTATTCGGCCCACTCCATTGATATAGAATAAACCCGGGAGAACCTTGTAAGTTGACTAAGGTATTAACACAAGCCTTGGAAGTTGCCGTAATTGACGGTATCGATAAAGGATTTACAACCACATTAGCAATTGTAATACTTGTACATGTATTTGCTCCACTTACAACAACAGTATAATTTCCTGATGTTGAATTATTAACTACTGGAATAACAGGATTGGCTAAATTAGAAGTAAATCCATTAGGACCATACCACTGATAACTTACTCCTCCGGAAGCGTTGATACTTGCAGGCTGACCAAAACAAACAGTAGCTCCATTTGCAATTGCGGAAGGGTTTGAAAGCACGTTAACACTGGTAGTTGCAGATGACTGACATCCGTTAGCATCGGTAACAGTTAAAACATAACTACCTGAATTAGTGTTTAAAACATTAGTAATCGATGGGCTTTGAACCGAACTACTAAATCCAAGTGGCCCAGTCCAAGAATAATTCACTCCTCCCGAACCTATCAAAAACAAATTCTTTGTTTCGCAAACTGGCGCGTTGTTATTTGCTGTTACATTAGGCAGAGGATTAATTGATATTGATTGAACAACAGTTGCTGAACAAGTTCCTGCAATCGCAATTAATGAATAATTTCCATTGGCTAATGTTGTAACGTTGGAAATAGTCGGATTTGACAAATTACTGCTAAACCCATTCGGTCCAAGCCACAAATAGTTAGCCCCTCCCGAGCCGGATAAATTTAATACCGCTCCTGCACATGGTGTATTACTTGTAATTGCAGGACTAGGCAAAGGCAATGCAGTAACAGTAACAGCAGCCATATTTGTACAAGTTGATTGTGAAGCCAAAACACTATATGTTGTGGTAATTGTTGGATTTGCTGATGTAGTAGCGGCATTAGTTGTGGTGAGCGCTGAATTTGGAGTCCAAGTAAAATTATTTGCACCACCAGCAGTTAATGAAATTGAATTTCCTAAACAAATTACTGGATTTAGTGGCGTAATTGTTATCGTTGGATTTGGGACAACTGTTACGGTGGAATTTTGAGTTTGGCTATTACAGCCAAGACTAGTTCCAACAACACTGTAAACGGTTGTAGTATTTGGATTTGAAATAACTTGCGCACCATTAATTACGTTTAATGCAGTAGCCGGTGACCAAGAAAAAGTAGTTGCGCCTGTTGCGGTTAAAGTTACACTTGCCCCTGCACACATACTGGCCGAGCTAACAGTTAAAGTGGGATTTGGAATCGCATTAATAGTAAATGTTGCCAAATTAGTGCAAGTTCCATTAGCACCAATAACAGTTCCTGTTCCTGTTGCAAAGCCGTTTGATGTTCCTATAATTGTTGTTCCGTTTAATGTATTTGTCGTTAATCCTGATATAGGTCCCCACGTATAACTTGATGCACCGCCAGAAGTTAATGTTACTGTATTTACTGATCCATTAAAATTATTTGCACATAGTGTTGGACTGCTTGATACAACTGTAATTGTTGGCGAAGGCAATACAGTAACCGTTATTGACGCCAAATTTGTACAAGTTGATTGCGATCCAATTACAGTATAGGTAGTTGTAGTTGTTGGATTAGCTATTGTTAAAGCGGTATTTGTAGAAGTTAAAGCTGTATTTGGCGTCCATGTGTATGAAAGAGCACCACTTGCTGTCAAAGAAATAGTATTTCCAATACAAATTATTGGTGTTGCTGGATTTGAGACAATTGTTGGCGTTGCAACAACAGTAACCGTTGATGTTTGCGTTTGACTGTTACAACCGGCAGCACTTCCTGTAATACTATAAACAGTTGTTGCATTAGGATTTGATATTACCAAAGAACTACTGTTCGTGCTTAATGCAGTTGATGGTGACCATGTATAGGTATTTGCTCCATTAGCTGTTAAAGTAACATTTGTTCCCGAACATAAACTTGCAGATGTTACAGAAATAATTGGATTAGGTATAGCATTGAGTGAAAAAGTAGCAGAATTAGTGCAGCTAGCATTTGCCCCTATTACGGTACCGGTAATAACTGCAATTCCATTAGAAGTTCCTATTATAGTTGAGCCGTTTAGTGTATTCGTTGTCAATCCGCTTATTGGTCCCCATGTATAACTGGTTGCACCGCCAGAAGTTAAGGTTACCGTATTTACAGATGCATTAAAATTATTCATGCAAAGTGTAGGACTGCTAGATACAATTGTTACTGTAGGTGATGGTAAAACAGTAACTGTAATTGATACTATGTTTGTACAAGTAGCTTGCGAACCCAAAACGCTATATGTTGTTGTTATTGTTGGGTTTGCAGTTGTGCTTGGTGTATTTGTAGATGTCAAGGCTATACTTGGCGACCAGGTATATGAAGTTGCACCGCCTGCAGTTAATAACACAGAGTTTCCGATACAAATAACAGGTAAAGGAGGGGTTATCGTAACTATTGGATTTGCAACCACTGTTACAGTTGAATTTTGTGTTTGGCTATTACAACCTAAATTAGTACCATTTACACTGTAAACAGTTGTTGAAATTGGACTTGCAACTACGTTGGTACCATTTGTTGTGCTCAATGCTGTTGCCGGCGTCCAGGTAAATGTATTTGCTCCGGAAGCAATTAATGTAACACTTGTTCCTGCACACATACTAGCGGATGTTACGGTAATTGTTGGATTAGGTAAAACGGTCAATGTATAAATCGCTGTATTTGTGCATGAACCCGACGCACCTAGCACAGTTAATGTAGTTACTGTTTGAATATTAGTAACAGGAGCTGTTACCGTAATATTAGAACTATTAACATTCGGACTTGCAGAATAACCAGTTGGTAATGTCCATGTATAATTAGTGGCTCCTGAAGCGTTTAATAAGGTGGTATTTATTGAACCATTAAAGTTTTGAGAGCATAGTGTATTTGTTCCTGAAACTGAAACCGTTGGTGAAGGTACAATAGAAACATTTGCCACGGCAGTATTGGTACATCCTTGAGAACTGGTAACCAAAACAGTATAATTACCATTCATGTTTAACGCAGCGTTATTAATTACAGGATTTTGAACATTAGAATTATAACTGTTTGGGCCAGTCCAAGAATAGGTTGAACCTGTTGTAACCCCTAAATTAATTGGAGAGCCAATACACACCGTTGCTCCGCTTGCAGTAATTACAGGTTTAGGATTTACAATAACTGCAGTAGTTTTTGTACAAACTCCGGTTGCAGTTGTAACATTAATAGTATATATATAAGTCCCTGCAACAGTAGGTGATGTTATTGCAAATGGATTTTGCTGATTGGACGTAAATCCATTAGGACCCGACCAAGAATAAGCTCCATTTGCAATTGTAGAAGATGTTAAATTAAATGCAGAGCCCGCACAAACAGGCCCATTGTTTGACGCTAAAACTGTACAACCTGAACATGAAGCAGGTGCTGTGTAAGGAACAGTTAACGAACAAGTTGCATCTGCTGAAAAACCCGCCGAAAGTGAACAAGCACCTCCATTAGCCGTTAAACCCGCTAAGGTATATGAAATTGGACTAACCCATGGGGCAGGTATAGTCATGCTGGCACCGCAAGTACTCGATACAGTTAACAATCCACTAGTTGGTGGTGCAGTAAAATTAATCTGCCCAGTCATTTGATACTGACCGGTAGCAGGATTACACGCCCCAGGAACAGCAGTTAAATTTGTCATATTACACAAAATATTGCAGTTAGTAGCGCCGGCACTACCTGCTCCAGTAGTTGCAAATATGTTTGTTGGTTGGTTAGAAAAATTAGTTATCAATACCATGTACCATTGACCAACTTGTGTGTTTGGTAACACCACAGTTTCATTTGATGCAGTTGAAAAACTGCAACTTAATGGATTTAATGTACCGCTAAAAATAGCAGCACACATAGCTGCTTGCGAGGAAAACGGACCCCATGCAGCAAAATCGATATCCACATTAGCACTATTTGATAAATTTATATTTATGTTTCCAGCTGTAGCTATATTCAAAAAATACCATGCAGGATTTGGTTGTGAAAATAAACAACCATAGTTAGGTCCAACCGGTGCAGTTGTATTAACGCCTGCAGGAAAATTAGCACCAACACTTGTACAAAATGGTTGAGCACTTGCGCAAGAAGTAGGAGAGGGCGCAGGAGGTGGTGGCGGTGGTGGTGGGGTTGGTGAACAGGAGATGTTAGCAGCCCAACCGGGAGCATTAACAATTCCATCAGATGTAAAATTAATTGTAATACAACCGCCCATAGAAGTGGTGATTGAACCAGGTGAGTTGACACCGGTGTAGGCACCAATTAACGGCGATGCTGCAGACGGACCATTATAAATATTTAAAAAATCCCAACCTGACTCAATATTAAATGAAGTAAAATTTATTGTCAAATATTGACCTGCAGGGGCGCAAAACGTTGCCGTAACATTTTGATTGTTTAAATAATTTCCGTTAGGTCCGCCGGCATCGTAAAAAGTAGCGCCGCAAGCACCTGTAGTAGCCGGTATATTTGAACCAAAATTTATAATTGGCCCAGGTGAAGCCGGAGGATTATTGGAACAAGAAATTGAAGCTGCCCATCCTGAAGAAACAATAGAGCCATCGGACACAAACTTAATTGTTATGCAACCACCTTGTGTAGTTGTAATAGAACCTGGCGAATTACTTCCTGAATAATTTCCAATTAAAGGGGATGCAGTAGAACCACCATTATAAACACTTAAAACGTCAAATGTTGCTTCGGTATTAAAAGTAGTAAAATTTATGGTCAAATACTGGCCTGCAGGGGCACAAATAGTTACAGTAATATTCTGTGAATTAGCATAATTCCCAGCTGATCCTCCTGAATCATAAAACGTGTATCCACAATAATTGGCTGTTGATGATATCCCTGCACCCATATTTATTGACTGAGAATAAATTAAACCAGACAATACAAATAGGAAAAAACTAAATGCAATTTTTTTCATTACAATTTTTTTAAAAGTTATTTGCTTATTAACTGCGGTTTAAGTGATTTCCCATCCATGGAGATATCAAATGTGATAGATGGATAGGTTTCTGTTTTTATAGTGAGTGGGTGTATTTGTTTACCATAGGTGTCTAAAAGTTCTTGGGCAGAAAACAATTCAATACTTGCCTTCATGTCTGTAAAATTTATCACACGACGTTTATTTAAAAGTCTATATTTATCTAAATCCGAACACAGAGCAACTACATTTTGATATTTGGTTAATTCAGTTGATTTGTCGAGTGAATGAATAATAAAATGTGTTTTACCACTATTTTGAGAAAAATTGAATTTTACCAAAAACACAAACAATAAGAGGGTAACTTTTTTCATAGCTTTTTAATTTATAATAAATGTAATCTTTTTGTTAAAAAAACAAAAACAAATTACTAATTAATACAGCTAATTCACTCATTAACCAATAAAATCGATTAAAATTCTAACTGGGCAATAATTAAAATTTAAAAAGATAAAAAACTATACTCTCTTTTTATAATTTTTCCGTTTTGTTGTCGGCTTTTTATAAATGTGTGTTTGAATTTTTTCTACAGCACTTGTCAAATTTTGGAGAGAATTTATTACTTCGCTTAAATCGTTTTGGGTAACAAAACCATATTTTTCTTTAGATTCTTTTATTATGTGTTGACCCGAATTGTAGTAGCCAAAAAAGTCATGATTCAATACTTTACTTATTTGCTGAAGTAATTCAGTATCAATTGACTCACGTTTAAAAATATCATAAATCACCTGCCTGTCTCTGTTTATCAAAGAGGCAAATTCAGTCCCTTTTAATCTGGATTTTTTCCAAACCTCCTTTATTTTTTTTCCTATATGAATTTTAGGCATGTTAGCAAAAATCTATCTTTTTACTTTTTAAAACATTATAATAGTGTATGTATTTTACATACACATTGTATGTTTTTTACTATTTTTAAAAACTAAAAAATTGGGTGAAATAACATGCTAAAAATTATTACTTATAAATCCATTCGAAATTAGTTTGCACTCAACAATATCAAATAAACTCAAAATAAAATCATTGCCAATATAAAATGCTAAACCACAACTATTACATTAATAAAAACAAAAACTGCATTTATTATTTTTATTATGAAAAAAATAGTTTTACGTTTTTAAATTTGCAATTTTTAAATTCAATAAAACACAGTGCCAAACAACATGTTATTTACGCTGATTATTGTTTATTAAGCAACAACTTTCTGAAAAAGCATCAGATTACCTTCAAAAAAATAATCAGAAATAAAATAAGCCTACCTTAAGAATTCCTGAAATGAGTGTAAAGTGATATTTATAAAAAAAACAATAAAAATCTTTTTATCTAGTTTATAATTACATTTACTGTTAAAAATTTAAGTATTTTGTATTATGCTTAACGGACAATTACACGAAGATAATTTACTGCGTTATACAACCACACTTGGTGTTCCAGAAGCTTCTGTCGATGTAACTTTTTTAGATGAACACCAGCGCAAAGTTAGCATCATACATTTTATAATAATACCCAAAGAACACTTATACGAACTAATAAAAAACAAACAGCCTGTAAACTTAAAACATGCTTACATTAAAGATTTTTCGCTAAACGAATACCGAAAATTAAACAACTTACCTGATGAAGAACCTATACAGTTAATTGATTTTACAATTACTAACTGTTTCTTTGATTGCGAATCAGCAACTGATTTCAGCTACGCCGTGTTTGAAGGTAAAAACACTATTTTTAATCACGCGGTATTTGGAAATGGTTATACAAATTTTTCTTACGCTAATTTTGGTCATGGCAATGTTTCCTTTAAACGTGTAAAATTTGGCAGTGGCGCAACAAATTTTCAGTCTGTAAAATTTGGCGATGGCGACATCACCTTCGAAGGAACAAACTTTGGTAATGGAAATTTAAGTTTTGCAGATGCCAATTTCAGTAACGGCCATGTACATTTTAAAAATACTATTTTTGGTAACGGTAACATAGATTTTAAATTTGCAAAATTTGCTGAGGGCGACATTTCTTTTGAAAGAGCTGTGTTTGGTGTCGGAAAAAAAGATTTTAAAAAAGTTGAATTTGGTGGTGGTAAAATTGATTTCAGACGCGTTATGTTTAATGACGGAGATGTGTTATTTGAAGGAGTTGAATTTGGAAACGGAAAAGTAAATTTCAGAGGCGCTGTTTTTGGAAAAGGCCATATTGGTTTTGAACATACGGATTTCGCTAATGGAGACGCCATTTTTGACCATGTTGATTTTGGCTCAGGTCATTTAAGTTTTAACCAGGCAATTGCCGCTCATATTTCTTTTAGAAGCTGCCCATTTAATAGCCACGTAGATTTAAGATTTAAAGATTGTAAAATTGCCAACCTCAGCAATGCAATTATTAGAGACATCATGGATATTAAACCCGAACGCGACCATGTGCATATTCGCGAATTAAACTTAACCGATACGCGCATTTTGGGAAGAATTTTTATTAACTGGCGCGAGAATAATGTTTTTGGTTTAATTTACGAACAGAAAAAAAGCTCTTACTTTCAAAAGGCTGAACAATTCAGAATTTTAAAAGAAAATTTCAGGGTAAACGGTCAATACGAAGATGAAGATGCAGCCTACATTGAATTTAAACGTTGTGAAGCAAAAGCCATTTTAAATCAGGAATTACAAAATTCTTTCAGCAAAAAATTACTGGCATATCCAAAATATTATTTTCAAAAATACGTGTTTGATTTTATTGGAAGGTATGCTACAGCCCCTACCCGTGTTTTATTTAATACACTAATTACTGTATTTGTTTTTGGTTTTATTTACTACTTGTTTACAATTTTCTTTAGCTCATTTGGCTCAATAGAAAGTACTTTACCAGGAAATTTAAATCACTTTCAGGAATTCTGGAATAGCATTTATTATAGTGCCATTACATTTTTTACCATCGGATACGGAGACTATTTTCCTCATGGCGCGTTAAAAATAGTTGCGGCATTTGAAGGTTTCTCGGGTGTATTTTTAATGAGTTATTTTACAGTAGCGTTTGTTAGAAAAATTTTGAGATAAAAAGCTACCTGTGCTTTAGCTAAAACACTACTTAATTCTTTACACCGTAAAAAAAACAGTTATTTTTGAGCCACACCATAAGCAATATATTTCCAGTTAGACGGAATAATTTTATTGAATATTAAATCATCCATTACAGCTAAAACTTTTCGTTGCTTTTCAGTTCTGCCAAAAGTACCAATTACCCCATTTGTTTTAATATCAAAAGAAGAAAATCTAGTTAAAAATTGATGTAAGTCTTCAAGTGAAAGATAATTCCAATAATTACTCCATTCATTTAAACTTCTAACTTTTTTATGTAAAGGGGATGCAATTAAATTCTCTGCAAACAACAATTTACCTCCGGGTTTAAGTGCTTTATAAATCTGATCAAAAACCTGTTGCTGTAATTGTTTATTATCTTTTCTACCTATCCCTCCAATAATTGACTTGAAAACAATTACATCAAAATGATTTTCATAAGGTATATCAGTAGCATTAATATTTTGATAGGCTATATATGGGCCAATTCCATACTTTGTATGCAACGGATTTGAAGTTTGAGCAACATTTTCTAAATCAGAGCATACAACCTTTTTTTGTTTTGATGCTAACCATAATGACAATCCCCCTTCTCTGGCTCCTAATTCAAGGCAATTAGTTACAGCAAACCAATCAACTTCGCTTTCCCAATAATACAATGCTTTTGACCATGACGTAACATCCCATTGCAGAATATCATTTATAAATTCTTTATTCATTATTTTTTGCTGAATTTAGTAATAAGTTTTTTCAAACTGTAAATTACAGCCGTTTTAATTTCATATAAGTAATTACTACATTTAGCCTCAAATTTTAAAACCATACATTATGAAAAAATTAGTATTATTCGCTGCCTTTGCTTCTATGGTAGCTGTTTCATGTTCAAAAGATCGTACTTGCACTTGCACAACCTCAGTTTCGGGCAACGGCGCAAGCGCAAGCTCAACCGATGTTATCACACTTGTTGGTAGCACTAAATCACAGGCCAAAGCTAATTGTGTAAGCACTAAACAAACTTATACAACAGGTACTATTGTAACTTCTGACTGTAAACTAAACTAATTTAAATTATTTACTCATGAAAAAATTTATATTAATCGCTTTTGCAGCAGGCTTAATAACTACATCTTGTAAAAAAGATAGAGTTTGCTCTTGCAAAAGTGTGGTAGATACCACCAATGGCTCTACAAAAATAGGTACTGTTGTAACAGATTACGACTATACAATTACTAAATCGACTCGTCGCACGGCTTACAACCATTGCACCCATACTAAATGGACCGAAACAAATGGCCCCATTACATCGGTTTACGATCTTAATTGCTCTTTAAAATAAATTAAGAGTAAAACTTATAAAAAAAGAGCGATAAAATTTATCGCTCTTTTTTTGTACCAAATATTTTTTTTATCAAGGAAGATAGTCTATTTTGAATATTATTTACGCGTTAATTTTTTAGCGTATTTCTTTTTAGTTTTGGTTGTCTTAGACGCTGGGTTTTTTGTTTTAGGAAAACGCTCTTCGATGCGTTCAACGGTTTTTATTAATTTAAGTATAGTAAACGTTAATTCAGAGAATTTTGCATCAAATTCATGTTTTGTAATATAGCCATACTCCCCCCACTTTTCTTTAAATGTCCATTTACTATTTCATTTTGACACATATTTATTAATAGATGAGGTAATAGGACTACTTGGATAATACTTTGCCTTATTTCATAATAAAACAGTAAATACTAAACAAATGATTAACGAATGGTTAACGGGGAAAGAGTTCATGAGATTTACAAACATCTCAGAGAGTTCTTTAAAAAGACTGAAAAGAATAACTAAAAAAGAAACTCCGGAGTTACTTAAATTAGAAGATGGTAAACGAAAACTTCATAAAAACTTACTTAGAAAATATTCTTCAAAATATTTTATTGATTTTCATGATTTGGTAAACTACCAACTTAGAATTGGAAAAAGGATTGATTCAATCAACTCAATTTGGGGTCAATATTTGATTGGGATGGATTGGACACTGATGGGGACACTAAACTATAGTCAAGAATTACCCGCCAAAACTTGCATAAGTCGATTTAAACGAAAGATTTCGTCTTTGAAGGATGTTTATCCACAAATAGAAGGTTTTTTTGCCACAGAGAAGAATAGAGACCGTGAAAAAGGTTATCATATTCACTTTTTTGTTAAAACACCCGAAAATATGACCGAAATTGTTAAAAAAGACCTTGAGAATCAAAGTTTTTCATCAAAAAAGGGTGAAAATATAAAGGTTGAGGTCTATGAGTCGAGAAAATTTGGCACAAGTTACTTCACCAAAGAACTAAATAATAACCCCGATGGTTATGGATTTATTTAACTAAAATGAGTGAAACAATCAGAAAGTCACAGGAAAGAATCCACAAATATCAGAAACAACTTAGTAAGGAAACAGAACCCAACAAGAAAAGGATTTTAAATTATAAGATACAGATTGAAAACCTTAGAATACAGATTGAGAGTTTGAAAAAAAATAAATAGAATTTTAATTCGTTAGATTTCCTAATTTTCATAAAATAAAAGTTGGAGTAAATAAAATAATTTATAGTTTTATACTAATTTATTTATCCTAATTATAATTTCATAAAGAACTCAAGAATCTAAAAAATAAATAAAATCAACAAATAGTAAATGAAAAAACTACTTTTTTTTTTAAGTTTTGCAGTTTTCTTAAATTCAACTGCACAATGTTGGAGTAAAATAAATTCAGGTAGCTTGCATTCGCTTGCCATCAAAACAGATGGAACTCTATGGGCTTGGGGATTTAACTCTAATGGGCAATTAGGTAATGGAACATTTAATCAACAAAATTCTAATCCTACCCCGCAAAAAATAGGTGTAGCTATTGATTGGTATGTAATAAGTTCAGGAGATAATAGCTCTTTCGCTCTTAAAACAGATGGTACACTTTGGGCTTGGGGCTATAACCTTGCTGGTGAGCTAGGCGATGGGACATTAGTCGATAAATATGTACCTACCCAAATTGGTACAGCTACTAATTGGAGTAAAATAAGTGCGGGTGATAAGCATTCAATTGCCATCAAAACTGATGGCACACTCTGGGCTTGGGGAAGAAACGACTACGGTCAAATAGGCGATGGGACATTTATATATAAAAATATACCTACCAAAATTGGGACAGCTACTAATTGGACCGATATAAGTGCTACTACTTGGCACAATTTCGCTATCAAAACAGATGGTACACTTTGGGCTTGGGGGAAAAACGGTTCGACATTTGGAGATGGTACAGCAATAGATAAAAATATACCTACCCAAATTGGAACAGCAACTAATTGGAGCAAAATAAGTGCTAATAAATGGCATACACTTGCCATCAAAACAGATGGTACTCTTTGGGCTTGGGGGCTTAATAGTAGTGGTCAATTAGGTGATGGAACAACAGCTAATAAAAATGTACCTATCCAAATTGGAACAGCAACTAATTGGAGTAAAATAAGTGCGGGTGAAGAACATAGTATCGCCATCAAAACAGATGGTACTCTGTGGGCTTGGGGGCTTAATAATAGTGGTCAATTAGGTAATGGGGCATGGACAAATAAAAATATACCTACTCAAATAGGAACTGCTAATAATTGGACCGATATTAGTGCTAATTATAATCACAATCACGCCACCAAAACAGATGGTACACTTTGGGCTTGGGGAGGTAATTTGTGGGGGGTATTAGGCTTGGGGAGTAGCGTGATTATTCCTACCTTAGTAACTTGCACTACCACAGGTATTCAAGGAAATTATTTAGATAATTTTTCAACTATTTATCCTAACCCTACAAATGGTGAAATTCAAATTTCAAATAATATCAATCAAATAATAGGGGAAGTTATAGTTTATAATTTATTTGGGCAGAAAGTTTTTGAAATAAAAAACGATCAACAATCAATAACAATAGATTTATCTTCACAACCCTCTGGCATTTATTTTATGGAAATTAACAACGAAAATTATAAAGTATTTAAACAATTAATAAAAGAGTAAAGTGTTTAAAATTTCAAATTTTATTTTATACAAACTATTTGGAGTTTACAAAGAAAAGGTTCCTCCTTTAGATGCGTTAGTAAGGTACTAAAAGTTACTAGTTACAACTGTCCCACACTAAGTCAAAAATTATTAAAAACTAATTCTAATTATTTCTTGTAACTTATTATAACCTATAAGCGAGTGAAAATCACTCGCTTATCTTTTTTACCTCAAATTCAGTTATAAAAACATATCAGTTGAGGTTAAAATTATAACCAAAATCCATTGCCATGAAAATTTATGCCTGTATGATCGTGGTATGGAAAAACAAGCAGACATCAGAACCTCTTCAGCAATTGACTGGGAGGTATTACACAAAACAATCAGAAAGATTGAAAAGGATGAGAACTACTGGTTATGTTCTTATATCATTCTAAGTATTTACAGTGGTTTACGTGTAAGTGACGTTAAACGCATAACTTGGTCTCAAGTCCTATCAGGAAAGGATTATTTGGACATAGTAGAAAAGAAGACCAAGAAGTCTAGGAGAATCCATTTAAATCCCTTCTTAATAGATTCTATAAAGAAATATCAGGTTAAATTAAAGGTAGAAGACCTCAACAAACCAATTGTTTCTAATAGGCTGGGTAAATCTGTTAGTACCATATACCTCAACCGAGTATTAAAGATGGCTAACTACCAATACGGTATGGGTGTAAAAAATATGAGTACACATTCACTGCGGAAATCCTTTGGTCAACATGTTTGGAAATCCAATGGTTGTAGTGATAAGATTTTAACCTTATTATCGGAAATATTCAACCACTCTAAAGTTAGTGTTACTAGAAAATATATTGGATTGGTGGAAGAGGATATAGTGGATATATATTGTTCTCTGTAAGTTGAGTTTACTTATTTTACTTATTCAAATTCTTTTCCAGTGTTTCTAAGAAAAAGGTCTAATAAGGGTCTTATAAAATAAAAAACCCCTGATTTTACAGGGGTTTTATCGTTTTTTGGAGGTCCCGAGCGGATTCGAACCGCTGTAGCAGCTTTTGCAGAGCTGAGCCTAGCCGCTCGGCCACAGGACCTTTTAAATTAGTTAAGTATTAAACTGATAATAAACAGCAATAAATTAATTGTTGTATTTCCATTATTTAATAATTAAAGAACAGGGTAGCAAAAATAAGATTTTTTTAGCAATTTGGTAGCATAATTTTAAAAAAATGCAGATTCATTCAAAATTACCAAACGTAGGCACAACTATTTTCACAACCATGAGTGCTCTGGCAAAAGAAAATAATGCCATTAACCTTTCACAAGGATTTCCCGATTTTGAATGTAACCCGCTATTACTTGAATTGACTCAAAAACACATGCGGAATGGGTTTAACCAATACGCGCCTATGCCTGGCGTTATTCAACTAAGAGAGCGTATTGCAGAAATAATAAATAACTGCTACAATTATAATTACAACGCTGAAACCGAAATTACAGTTACTGCCGGAGCAACCCAAGCCATTTATACAGCCATTGCTGCATTTGTAACTATAGGCGACGAAGTAATTGTTTTTGAACCTGCTTACGATTGTTATATTCCTGCAATAGAATTACATGGAGCTAAAGCAATAATATCACAATTAAATACAGAAAATTTTTCGATAAACTGGGATGATGTAAAATCAAAATTAAGCGACAAAACTAAAATGATTTTGATTAATTCTCCCCATAACCCAAGCGGTACAACAATTAATGCTGAAGACCTTTTGGAATTAGAAAAAATAATTGCCGGTAAAAACATTATCGTTTTAAGCGATGAGGTATATGAACACATGGTGTTTGATGGCAAATTGCACCAAAGCGTAGCCCGTAATAAAACTCTGGCAGCACAATCTATTATTGTTTCATCTTTTGGCAAAACTATCCACACTACAGGTTGGAAAATAGGCTATGTAGCAGCTCCAAACCAATTAATGACCGAATTCAGAAAAGTTCACCAGTTTTTAGTATTCGCAGTTAATCATCCGTTTCAACTGGCTATTGCAGATTTTTTATCAGATGAAAATAATTATCTTGATTTAAAAAATTTTTATCAATACAAACGCGATTTATTTTTAAAATACACTGCTGCATCCAGATTAAAACCCCTAAAAACTACAGGCACATATTTCCAATTAATGAGCTACGTGACAATTAGTAACGAAGCAGATATTGATTTTGCGGTTAAGCTCACAAAAAACAAACAATTAGCCACTATACCCCTCTCTGTATTTTACAGCAATAAAAAAGATGATAAAATTTTACGGTTTTGTTTTGCGAAAAAAGACGAAACGCTTGAGAAAGCAGCAGAGATAATTAACAAGCTCTAAAACAACTTGAAATAAAAAACCTAAGTAAACTAATTACTTAGGTTTCATTTTTTATAGAAAAAATAAATTATTCAATAATGTTGTTATCTGACTTCGCGTGGTTTTTATATTTTACCAAACGAAATGTCCAATAGGATAACATGCCAATTACAAATAAAGAAATAAAGAAATTAGGTCCATGACCCAACACACGCATTCCTTTAAACACCACATAAGAGAATTTACCAATTCCTTCAAAAATGTCTGTCCATGTAATCATTAAGCTTGTCATATCTTTTTAATTTGTAAGTTTACCAAACAAAAATAAGTATAATTTACAAATAAAAAAATAGTGTTTGCCGGCTTTTTAAATAAAGGAATTAGGGGAAGTTTAGTATTGTTGGCACTATTATTTTTAGGCTCTGCGTTAGTCCTTTATTTTGCTCCCGAAAATTTAGAGTCCAACAATTATCCCAATTTATTTTACAATTACTTTTCTAAAAAAATAAACAACAAACTAATAATTACACTACTTAATTTTTCATTTCTTGGTATAGGTGTTGTTTTAATCAGCCTGATTTCTGTGAGGCAAGAGATAACTGATAAATTAAATTACTTTCCGGTTTTTATTTTTTTAATGCTAGGTATTGCGTGTGTAAACCCAAAAGAAATTACTCCTCAAATTTTTACAAATGTTTTTGCATTATTCTCTATTTATAAACTTTTAAATACTTATAGAAAAGAACACATATTAAACGATTTATTTGAGGCTGCTTTTTGGTTGAGTATTTCGGCCTACATTACCATTTCAAGTATAATTAGTTTTCCGTTATTTTTTATTATACTTTTAATTTTGAGGCCGTTTTACTGGCGCGAATGGGCAATAGCTTTTATAGGCTTTTTGTCTCCTGTTTTTATTTGCGAAGGAATTGCTTACTTGAGCGATTTTACAATTGGGTACTTATTTAAATCAACCGTATTATTTTTTCAATTCTTAACTCCACCATCAATCAGCGAATATTATTTTCCACTGTTTACTTTTCTTATTGTTACCCTAGTCATTTCTTTGTTAAACAGTTTAATGCACGGATTTGGTAATACTGTAAAAAAACAACGAACAAAAATTATTTTACTTTGGCATTTATTTTTCTCGATATTCGGTTTTTTCTCGGGCGGAGCAAATAGTTCAAGTATTATTTTAACGTTTGCTTTTCCGTTATCATTTTTTATAGGCGATTATCTATTTAGTATCAAGCAAAAGAAAATTACAAATACCATTTTGGTATTCTTTTTACTTTGCATTGCCGTTGTAATTTTTGGCGAATTTAACCTAATTTGATTTTTAATATCGCCATTCCTTTTTTTAAACTGAATTTAAAATTTACTCAAAGCAGATTGCAGACGTTTTAAAACCTCATCCTTTCCGATTAATGCCAACATGTCGAATAACTGCGGGCCTCCTGCAACACCGGTTATTAAAACTCGCAATAATTGCATATCTATTTTTCCGGTTTCTAACACTAGTTTTTCAAAACAATCATGTATAGCAATAGAATTCCATTCGTTACAATTAGTAAATGTATTTAAAACACGTGTAAACAAATCTTTACTTTGATCATTCCACTTTTTTGAAATAACTTTTTCATCGTAAGAAGTTGGCGCTTCAAAAACATATTTACCATGGTCCCAAAACTCGTGAACAAACTGTACCTTTTCTTTTACCAGTTTGCAAAAATCCATCAAAAACTCGTCATTCATTGCATATCCCTTCTCTGCTAATAAAGGCTTAAAAGCTTCAGCTAATTCAACATCGGACTTTTTACGCAAATATTGTTGATTAAACCATTTTGCCTTTTCAGGATCAAATTTTGCACCAGACTTATGAACCCTTTCAAAAGAAAAAAGTTCAGCCAATTGTTCTAAGGTAAAAATCTCCTCATTATTCCCCGGATTCCATCCTAATAGTGCTAAAATATTTACAAAAGCTTCGGAATAATAACCGCTTTCTTTATATCCAATATAAGGCATTGTTTCACGCGGGTCGGTCCAGCTTAAAGGAAATACAGGAAATCTAGCTTCCCTCTTAGAGATTTTTCCGTTGCCGTCAGGATTTAAAATCAAAGGTAGATGAGCCAGTTTTGGCATCTCGTTTTCTAAACCTAAATAACGGTAAATTAAAATATGAGCAGGAGCACTCGGTAACCATTCTTCCCCACGAACTGCATGCGAAATCTCCATTTCAATATCATCAACAATATGTGCCAAATGATACGTAGGCATACCATCGCTTTTTAATAAAACCTTATCGTCTACCTGCGATGAGTTTACAGTAACCCACCCACGGATAATATCATTAAAACGAATCTCTTCATTTCTAGGGACTTTTAAACGAATAACGTGTTTTGAACCTTCGGCCAATAATTTTTTTACCTCGTCTTCGCCTAAAGTTAATGAATTGCGCATGTTTTGACGCGTAATGGCATTGTACTGCGGCGCTACTACTTTCGCAGCTTCCATGCGTTTACGCATGTCATTTAATTCTTCCTCTGTATCAAAGGCATAATAAGCGTGCCCGCTTTCTATTAATTTATCGGCGTATTTTTTATAAATCCCTAATTCTTTGCGCTCACTTTGCCTGTAGGGTTTATGCGGGCCATCGCCAAAACCAACACCCTCATTGGGTTCAATGCCACACCATTTTAAAGCTTCAACAATATATTCTTCCGCCCCTTTAACAAAACGAGTTTGATCTGTGTCTTCGATACGTAAAATAAAATCGCCACCATGGCGTTTAGCAAACAAATAATTAAACAAGGCAGTTCTTACACCACCCATATGCAATCCGCCAGTTGGACTCGGCGCAAATCTTACTCTTACTCTTTTTTCCATAAGGGTGCAAAGATAAGTTTTTTGTTGTTTTAATTTTGTAAAAACATTAGTTTTAAATGTGGTAGATAAAGATTTTTTTTTAATGGTTTATCAGGTTGTACGCTTAATTCCGAGGGGAAGAGTAACGAGTTATGGAGCTATAGCTAATTATCTTGGAGCAAAAAAATCATCGCGCTTGGTGGGGTACGCCATGAATGGATCGCATAAAATAAAACCACAAGTGCCTGCACACAGAGTTGTAAATAGAAATGGCTTATTAACGGGAAAACATCATTTTGAAAACCCTTTTCAAATGCAAGCACTATTAGAGAAAGAGAACATTAAAGTTGTGGCTGATAAGATATCAGACTTTAAAACCATATTTTGGGACCCAACTGAGGAGCTTAAGTTTTAGTTTAAAAAAGTTTCATCACAAATATTAAAAAACCAATTAGAAATTTTCATCATCATATTTTCCCCAAATAAACAGCTCCGCCGATACTATTAGTTTTGGCACCTGTTACAGAACATAATGTGTTTGTAATGTGGTTTAATCTCAAATAACCAAGAAATGCAAAAATTAGGGCTTCCTTAAAATTAATTATACTAGAGTCAGGAATAATAATTTCACTTGTTGTTTTTGCTTTTAACAATTCCATTAAAAAAGTATTAAATGCGCCTCCGCCGGTAACAAGAACTTTTTTTAAACCATGTCTATTAATTTCATTTGCTATAATCTGAGCTACATGCTCTGTAGCAGTTGCCAAAAGTTCACCTATACCTAACACTGAATTTTGTATTAAAATTAAATTGGTTGTTTCAAACCATTCTCTGCCAAGTGATTTAGCCCCCGTCTGTGTATAATAATCTTGATTATTTAATTTTTTTAAAAGCTCATGGTTTACATTTCCTGCCCTCGCTAATTGACCATCTTTATCATATGATTGTCCGATTTTTTCTGCTAGAAAATTTAATAACATATTTGCTTCACAAATATCATAAGCCAAACGGTTTTTAGTACTTTCAAACGAAATATTGGCAATGCCACCAATATTTAAGCAAGCGTCGTAATCAGAAAACAATAATTTATCGCCAATTGGGACTAGAGGTGCGCCCTGACCGTCATTAGCCACGTCTAAACTTCTAAAATCACAAATAGTGGTTAACCCAGTATTTGCAGAAATGGTTGCCCCACAACCAATTTGTGTGCTAAAACCTAAGTTAGGCTGATGAAAAACAGTGTGTCCATGTGAGGCAATAGCTTGAGGTTTTATTTGGCAATTAGTTAAAAAGTTATTTACCTCTTTGGCAATAAATTTCCCATAAAAACTATTTAGTTCAAAATATTTGGCAGCAGATAAATTTATAGCGTTGTTAAGATTATATTTCCATTCCGCTGAATACTCAACTGTTTTTGAGTTTAAAATTTTAAAACTAAATGATTTGTCCTGTTGGTAAAACTCGCAAATAGCCATATCTAGACCATCCAAAGATGTTCCACTCATTAAACCAAGAACCCTGAAAATTTTATTTGAAGTATTTTCCAAAATAATGCACTTTTTTTATTGTTGCTATCGTACTATACACTTATATTTGCAAGGTTACAAAATTAGTTTAAACCTTAAAATAAAATATTATGCATTTTGATTTATCTGAAGAACACTTAATGATTCAAAAAGCGGCTCGCGAGTTTGCTCAAAACGAACTTAAACCAGGTGTTATTGAACGCGATGAACTCCAGAAATTCCCGACTGAGCAAATTAAAAAAATGGGAGAGCTTGGATTTATGGGAATGATGGTTGATCCAAAATATGGTGGAGGTGGAATGGACACGATTTCTTATGTGCTGGCCATGGAAGAAATATCTAAAGTAGATTCTTCTTGTAGCGTAGTTATGAGTGTAAATAACTCTCTTGTATGTTGGGGTTTAGAGACATTTGGCAATGAAGAACAAAAACAAAAATATTTAGTACCTCTTGCTAAAGGTGAAAAAATTGGTGCTTTCTGCCTGTCAGAGCCTGAAGCCGGCAGTGATGCAACCTCGCAAAAAACTACAGCAATAGATATGGGCGATCATTATTTATTAAACGGTACAAAAAACTGGATAACCAATGGCAACAGTGCCTCAGTTTATTTAGTAATTGCACAAACAAATATTGAAGCCGGCCACAGAGGTATTAATGCGTTAATAGTAGAAAAAGGAATGCCTGGATTTACAGTAGGTCCTAAAGAAAACAAAATGGGAATACGCTCAAGCGATACCCATTCTTTAATGTTTGACAATATAAAAGTCCCTAAAGAAAATAGAATTGGAGAAGATGGTTTCGGTTTTAAATTTGCCATGAAAACTTTAAGCGGTGGGCGCATAGGAATTGCCTCTCAGGCATTAGGCATAGCAAGCGGAGCTTATGAGTTAGCTCTAGCTTATTCTAAAGAGCGTAAAGCTTTTGGAAAAGAAATATGTAACCACCAAATCATTCAATTTAAATTAGCCGATATGGCAACAAAAATTGAAGCTTCACGTTTATTAATTTACCGTTCTGCTTGGCTAAAAGATCAACACTTACCGCTTGATAAAGAAAGCGCTATGGCAAAAGTTTATGCCAGCGAGACAGCCATGTGGGTAACAACGGAAGCTGTTCAAATACATGGTGGTTATGGTTTTGTAAAAGAATACCATGTTGAACGTTTAATGCGCGATGCCAAAATAACCCAAATTTATGAAGGCACCAGCGAGGTGCAACGAATCGTTATTTCAAGACAATTATTATCCTAATTTTTTTATCTTTTCCTATTAAAAAACCCCCTCAATATTGAGGGGGTTTTTTGTTATACAAATTTTTAAAATAATCAACCTTTTTTTAATGAATTATTCTTGTAACTTTATTATTTAATAGAAATGGCGTATGAGTGCTTTTGATGATGATGACGAAAACGGACAGCATGAAAATGAATTCGAAGAAAATTTAAAGCGTTTTGAAAACATGTTGGCTAACGATAAGCCCGATTTTTTTGACGCTGATAACCTTGAAGAAATAATTGATTATTATTTACAATGGTTAAATTATGATATGGCAAAAAAAGCCATTGATTTTGGTTTAGAGAGATTTCCTTTTTCAAGTATAATAAAAATTAGGCAGGCCCAATACTTATCAAGCCAACATTTTACACATGAAGCTTTAACCATATTAAATGAAGTTGAACAAATAGAACACAACAACTTTGATTTGTACATGGCTCGCGGCAATATTTATAGTCAAATGGGATTAGGCGAGCAGGCTATTGAAAACTTTAAAAATGCAATTCCACTAGCTGAAAACAAAGATGAAGTATATGTTGCATTAGGAATTGAATTTTTAAATGAAGATAAGACAGATGATGCTATCTATTATTTGAAGAAGGCAATAAAATTAAATCCCAAAAACGAAGTGGCATTAAATGAACTTTCACTTTGTTTTGATTTATCAGGAAGATCAAGTGAGGCGATAGCTTTTTACGAGAACTACATTGATAATCACCCCTTCAGTTATTATGCATGGTTCAATTTAGGCTTAGGTTACAGCCGTATGGGATTGTTTGAAAAAGCCATTGATGCCTATGATTACGCCATTGCTATAAACGAAAATTTTAGTTCTGCCTATTTTAATAAAGCGAATGCACTAGCGCAATTGGAAAAATATGAGGAAGCAATTACTATTTATAAGGAAACTTTTAAATACGAGGATCATGAACCAACAACCTATTTTTATATTGCAGAATGCTACGAAAACATTAATGATTTTGAGTCAGCGTTGGTAAATTACAATAAATGTGTAAAAATAGATCCTGCAAATGCGGATGCCTGGTTAGGAATTGGTGTTGTATTAGATGCTCTAAATAGATTAACCGAAGGGGTACATTATATTAAAAAAGCTATAGAAATAAATCCTAATAACGCCGAATACTGGTATGTCTTTGCTGAGATTCAAGAAAAACTTGGATTTGCAGAAGAAGCTGCTATGGCCTACCAGCGAGTAATTGAATTAGAATATCCTGATTATGATGTTTGGTTAGATTACAGTAAACTTTTACACCAAAATAATTACATTACAAACGCAATTGAAACACTAATTGAAGGCATAAAATATTTTCCGGATGTGGCAGAATTATATTATAGGATGGGTATAATTTTATTAGACAAAGAAAACAGAAAAGAATCGTTAGAATATTTTGAAAAAGCATTGTCTCTAGATTATTCAAAACACAACGAAATTTTTGAATATGCACCGGTGTTACAAAACGATAAAGAAATTTTAAACTTAATTTCCAATTACAAAACTAATTATGGCAAAAAATTATAATTTTAACTTATCACACTTACCCGAACGCACATCTAGTCCTCGCCAAAATGGCGTTACCATGGTAATGGATAAAGGTATTAGTTTAAGACTGGCTGAAGATTTTTTAAGCACTTCATCAGATTATGTTGATTTTGTAAAGCTTGGATTTGGAACATCTATTGTTTCTAAAAATGTAAAAGAAAAAATTAAACTTTACAAAAATGCCGGCATAAAAGTTTATGTTGGAGGTACTCTATTTGAAGCATTTATTGTTAGAAATAAATTTGACGATTATTTAAAATACATTAGCGATTTAGGTTTAGATTGCGCCGAAGTAAGCGATGGAAGTATAGAATTAAACCATGAAAAAAAATGCGAATACATAAATAAACTCTCCAAAGAATATACAGTTTTAAGTGAGGTTGGTAGTAAAGAAGAAGGTGTTATTATTCATCCGGCTCGTTGGATTAAAATGATGGAAAATGAATTAAAAGCAGGTTCATTTAAAGTTATTGCAGAAGCTAGAGAAAGCGGAACAGTCGGTATTTTCCATAAAAATGGTAGTGCTCATACACTACTTATAAATCGAATTGTAAACAAAGTAAAAATTGAAAATATTATTTGGGAAACCCCGCTTAAAAGCCAACAAGTATACTTTTTAAAATTATTTGGATGCAATGTAAATTTAGGTAATATAGGTGTAGATGACGTTATCCCTCTAGAAACACTGCGCCTTGGTTTACGTGGCGATACTTTTTTTACCTTTTTACCTGAAGAAATGAAACAACCATTTTAACTTATTAAAAACATGAAAGAAATTACACCTCAAGAATTAAAAGATTTAATAAATTCCAAAGCTGATTTTCAATTAATAGATGTTCGCGAAGAATACGAACACGAAGAAGTAAATATTAATGGGGAATTAATTCCTATGGGCGAAATTTTAGAAAGATCGGCCGAAGTTTCAAAAGATAAACAGGTTGTTATTCATTGTAGAAGCGGAAAACGTAGCGCTACTGTTATTAATGCTTTAGAAAACCAACATGGTTTCACTAATTTATATAATCTCAAAGGCGGAATTTTAGCCTACATTGAAGAAGTAGGAATTTAAAACTAATTAACCACCATTTAATTTATTATCACACTAAACTAATTTAACATGATAGAATTGTTTAAACATATTTTGCATTTAGATTTTGACTGGTTATTTGCTAACTACGGCACAGCAATTTATGTAGTTTTATTTTTGGTAATTTTTATAGAAACCGGCTTGGTGGCAATGCCTTTTTTGCCCGGCGATTCGCTTTTATTTACCGCGGGTTTATTTGCACGCGCAGGTTTATTAAACATGTCGTACTTACTTATTTTATTATTCATTGCCGCGGTATTAGGAGACAATTGTAATTATTGGATTGGAAGAAAAATAGGTATACGTATTTTTAATTTAAAACTAAAGGGTAAAGCCTTAGTAAAAAAAGAATACCTAGATAAAACACATTTGTTTTTCGAGAAACACGGAACCAAAGCAATTATTATGGCGCGGTTTGTCCCATTTGTGAGAACATTTGCACCTTTTGCAGCAGGCATTGGCGAAATGAATTATAAAAAATATTTTATATTTGATATTTTTGGCGGAGCATTATGGATTGGCAGTTTAACAATTGCCGGATACCTTTTAGGTGAGGTAGAATTTATCAGAAAACATATTGATTTAGTTTGTTTGGGAATTATTCTACTGTCCGTTTTACCAATTATTTTAAGTTTTATAAAATCAAAAATTAAAAATTAATTATACTTTTTATTTTTCTTCATTTTCTTTGAAAGTATAACTAAATTGATTCAAGAAAAACAAAAGTTATTCAATTTACTGACTATCAATTGTAAAAATATTTTCAAAAATCCTTTTTTTTTAGAAAAATTAAGATTAAAATTGAATTATTAATGTGGATGCCAGAACCCACAAAAAAAAACGGGGCAAAAACCGAAAAGCCTTAAGAGTAGGAAACAAAAAAACAAAACACAATGTTAAAAAAAATCAAAACAATCGCTGCAATCGTTGTTGCAACTGTAGTAATGACTAGCTGTTCATTAACTTTACCAGTTACTGCTACTTCTAATTCAGTAGGTTCTAAAACAGGAACTGCGAAAGCTACTGGCTTCTTCGGTGTTCTATTTTTCAATGCTGATGCAAGTATCCGTTCTGCTGCAAAAAATGGTGGTATCACTAAAATTTCAACTGTAGACATTAAGGAAGGTAACATCCTTAACTTAATCACTACTTATGAAACAATCGTAACTGGAGAATAATTTTTATTTTCAAGAATAGCGGGTTTTAAGCACTAATAAAACGAATTACAAGTTAAAAAGAATTCTTAATTCATAACTAAACTTGTAACTTATTAAAGTTTTCGATTTTATAGTTTGCTTTAACCCGCTGTTTTTTTTATGTCAATATCCTCGATTTATATGAACAAACTAATCTGTTTTCTTTTTTGTTTTTTGTTGTTTAGCTGTAATACTAAAAATAAAAATAATGACGTAGAAATTTTTAATGGTTTAAAATTCAAGCTTCAAAAAACAGAAGTTAACGAAAATATTAATAAAATAACAAAAGAAAACTATTTCTCTTTTTTTGATAAAAAGAAAAACCAGCTCCCATTATTTAAATTTATTAAAAGCAACAACTACGAGATTTATGTAGGTTTACCGTTTAAATCAAGTATACCAAAACTGCTTAATAACTCTATTAATATTAACGATAGCAGTCTTATCATTCTTAATAGCGATTCTGTTTCATTTATGTTTAGAAAATCCAGACTAAACAACAGCTACATAACAGAATTTGCAAAACAATATGATGCCAACATCATTTATTTATTATGTGTAACCAATTCCCAATCCATTTCAGACTCACTTTTTTCATTCGAAAAATTAAGCAAAAGAATTGCTTTATAAACTAAAAAAATAATTTACTTTTTATGATTAAGCCCCTTTTTATACTTTCCTTTTTATTAATTGCAACGGTTTTTTTATCAGGTTGTTTTGGTATGAAACCAGAAAAATCAGGTGCTTCAGGTAAATTATATGAAACTTTTTTTGTGGGCGACGAAGGAACACAATATTTTATTAAAGCGATTAAATTTAGCAGCAACTTAAACAGCGATCAGGCCTGGGCTGATGTTACTTTCAGATACAAAAACGAACTAAAAGATTCGGCAACAATTAATTTTTCATTTTTAAACAAAAAACTTCTTAAATCAATAGATAGTATAAGTATTCAAAACAATGACAAATACACTTCTTCAACTAACTTTAAACTATTATTTGCAGAGAAAGTAAAAAACTATTACAAATCTAGGTTTACTGTAAAGTTTAAACTTTCAGATATAGGTTCATTATTTAATAATTACAACTGGGTAATTAAAGCTTACAGTAAAAACGAATCGTTTAATTATTACGCAACTAAAAAAACAAAAAAACAATTGTCAAAAATTAACGATGAGATAATTATTTTATTTAAATAAAATCTTAGCGTTTTTATCGTTTATCTTTTTTAATTTCCGAAATTTCTACTTTTAAACCGCGTAGCATATTCATAATGCTATCTAAATTAAGCTCCTCATTCTCGTACTGATTCATGTTTATGCAACATGAATATTCCCAAACTTCTAAAATATCTGAGGCCTTTACTTTAAATGGTTGATATAATTTGTTATCCGAATGTAATTCATAAGTACCTTCTTTTTTATTAAAGGCCATTATACGTTTATAAGCCAATCCATCATCTTTTGTTACCACTATAAATGTTTGCCCAAGTTTAATATCTTCTAACCTGTCTAAAAACTTTGCAATAACAAAAGACCCCTCTTTAATTGGGGGCATACTGTCGCCTTTAATCGGAAACGCACGATGCTTACCGGAAGGTAAAAAAGGCAGTTTCATTTGCGGTAATTTTTCTATATAATCTGGGTCGGCATAACCACGCGTATATCCGGCCGATGCTTTTAATGGAATTAATTCCACCATATCATTGCCATCATTATCCAATAAAATGGGGAACAGAATACGGTTTTTACCAATTTTCATTAAACCATCTAAATTTGTTTTTTTTAAATCGCCTCTCACCAAGGCATCTATAGCTATATGAAAATACTCCGAAAGGCGAATTAATAAATCTATAGGCGGTTCATTACGCGCCTCTTCATAACCACCAATACGCGAACGTGTTACTTTTAAATCGTCGGCCAACTGTTCTTGAGACAAGCCTTTTAACTGACGTAAAAACCGAATGTTAGATGCTATTTTACTCATTGCTATATTTTATAGTTTAAAAATACTATTAATTATAGTTATTTGCAAAAAAATCTAATTGAGGGGAAGCAATAAATATGAAGATTAAATAAGTAAATGAATTTTACAAAGTTATTTAGAATCTCCTTTTTAATTTTAAAAACCAAATAAAAAAAGCCCGACAATAGTGTCAGGCTTTTTTACCCGTCGGGGTGGCCAGATTCGAACTGACGACCTCCACATCCCAAATGTGGCGCGATACCGGGCTACGCTACACCCCGAGGTTTTTCTCAAAAAAATTGAGGATGCAAATATACATATTTTTTTATATCCACAAAAAATAGGCACTAATTTATTAAATTATGTTTAATTGCTTAATTCATAAGCCTTATAGAGATAGAATTAAATTGTATTTTTGTTAAATTATGCAAGAGCAAATTTTAATATTAGACTTTGGTTCACAATTTACACAGCTAATTGCTCGCAGATTACGCGAATTAAATGTTTATTGTGAAATTCACCCATATAATAAAATTCCTGAAATAACTGCATCAATTAAAGGCGTAATTCTTTCAGGAAGCCCTCATAGTGTGAGGCAAGAAAACCCATTAATCCCAGATTTATCAAACATAAAAGGCAAATTACCATTATTGGGCGTTTGTTACGGGGCACAATATTTGGCTCATTTCTACCAAGGAGAAGTAGGTAAATCTAACTCAAGAGAATACGGAAGAGCCAACCTAAGTTTTATTGACCATTCATGCGCTTTACTAAAAAACATTTCGCAAAACTCACAGGTTTGGATGAGCCATGCCGATACTATTCTTAAAACGCCGGAAAATTATACAATTATTGCCAGTACTAAAGATGTTAAAATTGCCGGTTTTCATGTAAAAGGCGAAAACACATTTGGAATCCAGTTTCACCCTGAGGTTTATCACTCATTAGAAGGCACACAGCTATTACGTAATTTTGTTTACGATATTTGCGGTTGTTCAGGATTATGGACCTCATCCTCATTTATTGATACAACTGTTGCCGAATTAAAAACCAAACTCGGCAATGATAAAGTTGTGCTTGGTCTTTCAGGCGGAGTAGACTCCAGCGTGGCTGCAGTGCTTCTAAACAAAGCCATAGGTGAAAATTTATATTGCATTTTTGTTGACAATGGTTTACTCCGTAAAAATGAATTTGAAGCCGTACTAGATTCATATAAACACATGGGATTAAACGTAAAAGGTGTTAATGCAAAAAATAAATTTTATAGTGCATTAGCAGGTTTAAGTGATCCTGAATTAAAACGAAAAGCAATTGGTAAGATATTTATTGACGTATTTGATGAAGAGTCGCATAAAATAAGTGATGTAAAATGGCTGGCTCAAGGCACTATTTACCCTGATGTTATTGAAAGCTTAAGCGTAAACGGCCCAAGCGCAACAATTAAATCGCACCATAACGTTGGCGGCTTGCCCGATTATATGAAACTTAAAATTGTAGAGCCTCTTCGTTCGTTATTTAAAGACGAGGTTCGCAGAGTTGGCAGAGCTTTACAAATTGATGAAGCTTTAATTAATCGTCACCCTTTTCCCGGACCAGGATTGGCAATAAGAATTCTTGGCGATGTAACAGAAGAAAAAGTAAACATTATTCAGGACGTAGATGCTATATTTATCGATGGATTAAAATCAAACAATTTATATCACGAAGTTTGGCAGGCTGGCGCAATTTTACTAAATGTACAAAGTGTTGGTGTTATGGGCGATGAAAGAACCTACGAAAACGCAGTCGCTTTAAGGGCAGTATCTTCAACTGATGGTATGACTGCAGACTGGTGTCATTTACCATACGAATTTTTAGCAAAAATAAGCAACGAAATAATTAATAAAGTAAAAGGTGTAAACAGAGTAGTATACGATATTAGCTCTAAACCCCCTGCAACCATAGAATGGGAATAATTAACCTCAACTGAAATATTATAATGAAAAATACACTTTATAAATATTTTTTAATCAGCTTGATTTCAGGGTTGAACCTACATTTTAGTGCACAAACAAAATCTCAAAACATTCAAACCATTGAAGGAAAATCATTTTACATACATAAAATAGAAAAAGGACAAAGCCTCTACTCTATTTCAAAATTATATAATGTTAGCTTAGATGATATTTACATTTATAACCCTCAGTTAACTAATGGTATTAAAGCCAGTCAGGAAATAAAAATCCCGAATAATTCTAACACAACAATTAAACCTATTACAAACACAGCACTTACAAATACACTAACTATTGATACGTTAAAATATTGCACACATAAGGTTATTAAAGGCGAAACCATATACTCCATCACTAAAAAATTTAATGTAACAGAAACACAATTAAACACACTAAATCCCCAATTATCATTAGGTATTAAAGTAGGGCAATTAATTGCCATCAGTGAAAAAAACAAACCAAAAAACGTAAAAGAATATAAAGAAGTTAAACCTATTTCATTAACTATTGACACTTCGAAATCTAAAGTTACTTTAAAATCGAAAAAAACAAGTTATAACATTGCGCTGGTTTTGCCATTTAAATTAGACCAGACTTTGGCTACTGATGTTGTTAATTTAGCCAAGTCTAAAATAAATTTTCCAACTGTCCCTTCGTATGCTCTTGACTTTTATTTAGGATTTAAAAACGCAAGCGATTCTTTGAATGATAAAGATTTTGAAATAAATTTAGAGTTGTTTGACGAAGAAGAAAAAGATTCGCTAAAACCTTTACAATTACTAAGCGATCTTAAAACAAAACAAATAGATTTTATTTTCGGGCCATTATATGCAAGCGGCTTTAAAGCTATATCTCAGAAAGCAAAAGAATTAAATATTCCTATAATTACCCCAATTACCCAACAAAATAAAATGTTATTTAATAATGTTTATGCTTCTAAAACAAATCCCTCGCAGTACACCTTATTAGAAAGTCTCGCAGATTATTGTATAGATTCACTCGTAAACAATAACGCTAAACTATTTTTAATTTCGGCTAATCCTAAAGACTCCAAAGAAATTGCTTACGTAAACGCTTTTAAAAAATATTATAACGAAAAACAAAAATTGTCAGGTAAATCTTTAAAAGATACCTTAACTACAGTAAAAGGTTTAGAAGGATTTAAAAACAGCTATACTCCCAACGCGAAAAACATTTTAGTTTCACTTAGTAACAACCAGGTTTTTATTGCTGGCTTTACAACGCAGCTAGCAATTTTTGCTGATAAAAAAGATGTGGTGCTCTGTGGCTGGCAAAACACCATGAACATTGATAATATCGACCAGGAATACCTCAATCAATTACATTTTACTTTTCCGCATCAAAATAATTTAATAAATACAAATGCTTACAACTCATGTATTACCAACTATAAAGCCATAATGGAATCGTATCCAAGCGACTATTATTATATGGGTTATGACATTGCAACCTATTACTTAAAAAATTTAAAAGAATCAGGTCCAAATTTTATTTTTAATTTAAACAACCTTTCGTTTGAAACTAATTATATGCGTTTTAAATTCTACAGACCAGATAATTCAACAGGATTTGACAATAGAGGCGTGTATATTTTTAAATACAATAATTATCAGCTTCAAAAAACCGGATGGAAATAAATAAAGAAAGCATTACAAACTGGTTAAAAGACCTACAAGATCAAATCTGCAAAGATTTAGAAAACGCCGACGAAAGCTCAAAATTTGAAGAAGAGAACTGGACTCGTAATGAAGGCGGAGGCGGCATAACCCGCATAATTAAAAACGGAAAGGTTATTGAAAAAGGTGGCGTATTATTTAGTGCTGTTAGCGGCGATGCACCAGATTTTTTGTTTAGCGAACAAAATCACAGCAATGCTTCTAAAAATTTTTCCAAAGAATTAAAACCTCAATTTTTTGCAACAGGTGTTTCCATTGTTATTCATCCCAGAAACCCAATGGTTCCAATCATACATATGAATATTAGATATTTTGAGATGGATGGTGGCATTAAATGGCTTGGTGGGGGCATTGATTTAACACCTCATTATATATTTAAAGAAGATGCCGGTTTTTTTCATACACAATTAAAAAATATTTGCGACAAACATCACCCATTATACTATGCAAAGTTTAAAAAATGGGCCGATGATTATTTTTACATACAACACAGAAACGAAACCAGAGGAATTGGAGGTATCTTTTTTGACCGATTAAATAATGATAACGAAATGAGTTTTGAAAAAAATTTTTTATTCTGGCAAGATGTGGGCAAAGCTTTTTCGCCGATTTATATTGAACTCATTAAACGAAATAAAAACAAAATTTTCACCGAAAAAAATAAAGAGTGGCAACTTCTTAGAAGAGGACGCTACGTTGAATTTAATTTAATTTACGACAAGGGCACAAAATTTGGATTAGAAACAAACGGCAGAGTTGAATCTATTTTAATGAGCTTACCTAAAACTGCAGGGTGGGAATATAATTTTAAACCTGAAAAAAATTCTCCAGAAGAAGATACTTTAAGTTTATTAAAAAAAGGCATTAACTGGCATAACATGTAATTATTTTAATGTCTGTGTTTCATAATTACAAAAAGCATAAATAACACTGGCAATGAACTTAACAACATGCCAATATATCCTTTAGGATATTTTTCTTCTTCGTAATAATATTTTGTATTTAAAAAAATATTAACGCCAGATATAATAAAACCTAAAATCCCGAGTGCAATACCATAAAAGGCAAATTGTAATTTATAAATACTTAAGGCAGCCAATGCGCCAATTACAATTGATAAATAACCAAGGGCTTTATACAATAATCTGTGACTTATCATGATTCTGCGTAATATGTCATTAATCTTCTGCGTAATTTACTAGCATATGTTTGACACTGCCAGTCGTTATGATTATTGGTAGAATTAATACACCGGCCATACTGCTTAACCCTGTATTTCATTTCTTCGCCAAGTAAATTAAATAATTCTAAAGCCTCATCAAAATCAGCGGCATTATCTTTTATGCGGGCAAAATGATCTTCTAAACTTTGATCTAAAACAGTTTGTGGCTTATGACCTTTTCTTATCGCCATGGCGTATCTGTCTTTTACGATAAATGCCTCTGCGCTAGAATTCAAAAAGCGCTCCTTAATTTCAGGTGGCATGTCATAATCATTCTCTAATTCATAGTTCCATTCATCCTTATATCTCTGTTCTAAATATAAATGCGGCGCTACAAAAACATGTTTCCAATCAATTGGGTATTGCCATAAATTAAAGCGACGCGAATTATTTCCTAAATCTATAATTCTAAATGTTTTTTTATTAGGTAAAATCCTGCTTCCTCTGCCAATCATTTGATGGTAAAGTGTTAACGATTTAGTGGCGCGATTTAATATTATTGTTTCTACTTCAGGTTCGTCAAAACCGGTTGTTAATATACTAACCGAGGTAAGCACACCATCTTTTGTTTTTCTAAACCAATCTAAGGTTTCTGCCCTTTCTTTCTCACTAAACGTACTATCTAAATGTCTAACAGGATAACCTTTCTTTTTAAATGCTTCATAAACTGCCCTACTGGTTAAAATACCCGCATTAAAAATTAAAGTTTTGGTCCCCTTTCCCATCTCCTCATAAGCATCAATAAGTTTACTTTGCATAATTGCCTGGGTATATAATACTTCATGAGACCCAACCGTAAACTCACCATTATTACCAACGCGCAAAGAACTTAGGTTAACATCATATGCATAGGTTTGACCTTCGCATAAATAACCTGCTTCAATTAAGGAAGCAATACTTTCACCAACTATCAAAGAAGAATATGTTTGATAAAGAGGTAATTTTTTATTACTGCTTAGAGGCGTTGCAGTAACGCCCAAAATATTTACATCATTAAAATATTGAAATATTTTACGAAAAGAATTGTTATGGGCCTCGTCAACAATAACTAATCCAATATCTTCTAAAAACTGATCGTTTTCCTGTAAACGATTGTTTAAAGTTTCAACCAAAGCGGTAAAACTATGATAATCGCTTTGATGAGGAAGTTGCTTTACTTCGCTATTAATGACTTTATTGCTTATACCAACTTCAGCCAAAACATCAGATGTCTGTTTTCCTAACTCTATGCGGTGTGTTAAGATTAACACCTTTCTATTAAATTTCTGAATATAGCGTTTAGCTATTTCGCTAAAAATAATTGTTTTTCCACCGCCAGTTGGCAATTGAAAAAGCAAATTGGCATTGGGCGGTAACTCAACTAAGCGGTTAAAAATATTAGTGACAGCTTCCTCCTGAAACGGATATAATTTGCGAGGTTCGGCTGTTTCAATCTTGTCGTCAATCATAAAAAAAAGGCAATTTGCAAATATAGTGCTAAAGCAAACAAATACCACTTTTTTTATCAGAAATTAAATATTTTTATATCTATTTACAGTTAAGAAAAACAATATTTAATACCTTCACCAACATGGGCACTAAACAAAAATATTTCTACTTAAGTTTTTTATCTGCTTTACTATTCTCTGCAGGCTGGCTATTGCATTTCTCGCTATTTATTTTTTTTGCATTTGTTCCACTTTTACTATTAGAGGACGCCATTTCTAAAAACAATGGAATACCAAAACAAAAATTAAAATTAACCTCATACGTTTACCTAACTTTTTTAATATGGA
The DNA here is from genome assembly GCA_044344665.1 of Bacteroidia bacterium. GTDB lineage: Bacteria > Bacteroidota > Bacteroidia > B-17B0 > Aurantibacillaceae > Aurantibacillus. Next base: position 42,779 of record JBIJCO010000017.1, read on the forward strand.
ATGTTTTAACAACCTGGTGGGTCAGCCTTGCCTCATTTGGCGGAGCTTGCATTGCTTTTCTTTTTAATTCAATTTTTATGACGCTAACGTTTGTTTTTTATTTGAACTTAAAAAACAAAATAAATAAACCATTTGCCGTTTGGTTACTTATACCAATATGGCTTGGCTATGAATTTTTACATACCATTTGGGACCTTTCTTGGAGCTGGTTAATTTTAGGTAACGTTTTTTCTTTTAATACAAACTGGGTTCAATGGTTTGAATATACCGGAACAAGTGGCGGAACAGCATGGATTTTATATGTAAACATCTTAATTTTTAATGTAATTAAACAACATGCTTATTTAAGAATTATCTCAAAACCCGTTCTAAAAATTTGTGCAAGCATATTCATCCCAATTTTATTTTCATACTTAATTTATGCTTTTACCACGCCAATCTCTAAAACTCAAAACAAATTAAATGCGGTGGTGGTTCAACCAAATATAGATCCTTATAACGACAAGTTTGTAACAGATTTCCAGACTCAATTTTCGAAATGTTTAAGCTTAATAAAAGATAAAGTAAATAAAAACACTGACTACCTTGTTTTACCAGAAACCTTTATTGTTGGCCAAGGAATGAACGAAGCACTCATTAATGAAAATGAAGCTATTGCTTGGTTTAAAGACAGTTTAATAAAAAAATACCCAAAATTAAAAATAGTTGTAGGCGCAGACACGTATCGTTTTTTTCACCATGAAGATTCAATTACTGAAACAGCAAGGCCCTACCAGGAGCCCGGTGTTTATTATGACGTTTATAATACAGCGCTTCAAATAGACTCAAGTAAAACAATACAAATTTACCACAAATCAAAATTAGTTCCCGGTGTTGAAAGGATGCCGTTTGCAAGTCTTTTAAAACCATTGGAAAGTTTAGCTATAGAAATGGGTGGCACTTTTGGAAGTTTAGGAACACAAAAACACAGATCTGTTTTTACTGACAGTTTTAGTAACACAAATGTAGCTCCGGTTATTTGTTACGAAAGCGTTTATTCCGACTTTGTTACAGGATACATGCAAAAAAACGCCAATATTATTTTTATTATTACTAACGATGGTTGGTGGGGTAAAACGCCTGGGCATATTCAACACCTGAACTATGCAAGATTAAGAGCCATTGAAAACCGAGTTCAAATTGCAAGAAGTGCAAATACGGGTATTAGTTGCTTTATAAATGAATTTGGTGAAATTTCAAATGCTACCAATTTTTGGGAAGAAGCCGTTATTGAAAAACAACTTTATAAAAACAACAACCGTACTTTTTTTGCTAAAAACGGTGATCTAATTTCATATTTCTCTACAATTATCGCTATATTTTTAGTGATACTCTCGATCATTCTGAGGCTTAAAAAATAAAGTACCCGGCGCAGTTACATAAACGAAATTTAAAAAAACTACAAAAAATATTTAATTATTTCATCCCATCAGATGTTTTAATTGGAGTAATTTTCACAACCGAATTTACAGTAAAAAAATTATCTTTGTAAGTAAGTAAATAAATAAGAATGGGAAGAATATTTGAAACAAGAAAGGCCACCATGTTTAAGCGTTATGCTAAAATGGCAAAGGCATTTACTAAGCTTGGAAGGGAGATTGTTATTGCCGTTAAAACCGGTGGTCCTAACCCGGAAAGCAATCCACGTTTAAGAATGATAATTCAAAATGCCAAGGCAATTAACATGCCTAAAGCAAATGTTGAGTCAGCAATTAAACGCGCCAGCGAAAAGGATTCTGGCAGTTTTGATGAAATAATTTACGAAGGTTACGCGCCACATGGTGTACCGGTAATGGTAGAATGCACGACTAACAATCCAACACGCACAGTGGCTAATGTGAGGTTATATTTTAATAGAGCAAACGGGGCAATGGGCACTAACGGTTCGGTAAGTTTTATGTTTGAACACGTTGTATTTTTTAAAATAGATGCAACCGGATTAAACAAAGATGATTTAGAATTAGAATTGATTGATTTTGGTTTAGAAGATATTAATCTCGATGAAGAAAATAATCAGTTCATCATTCAAACACAATTTACAGATTTCGGTAAAATGCAATCGGCACTCGAAGAAAGAAAAATAAATGTAATTGAGACAAGCAAAACATACTTACCTACTACTACCAAAGAACTAACACCCGAGCAAGAAGCAGAGGTAATGGCCATGATAGAAAAAATGGAGGAAGACGACGATATTGAAGCTGTTTACCACAATATTGCCTAATCATTTTGGAAAAACTATGGAAAATAAATACAAATAGCAATACCAATGCTATTGAAAATTTAAAACAGCAATTAAATATTGATGATGTTATTGCCAAACTTTTAACACAACGAAATATTTTTAATTATCAGGAAGCGAAAGATTTTTTCAGACCTGATTTAAAACAACTCCATAATCCTTTTTTAATGAAAGGTATGGATATAGCAATTGATAGAATTAATAATGCTATAAAAAATAATGAAAAAGTGTTGATTTTTGGTGATTATGATGTTGATGGAACTACTGCAGTAAGCGTTGTTTATAGTTTTTTTAAAAATCACTTTTCAGAAATTGACTATTACATTCCTGACCGCTATAAAGAGGGTTATGGAATTTCTTTTGCAGGAATTGATTATGCCGAAGAAAATAATTTCTCTTTAATTATTGCGTTAGATTGCGGCATAAAAGCTATTGATAAAATTGAATATGCCAATTCAAAAAATATAGATTTTATTATTTGCGACCACCATTTACCGGGAGATAAAATTCCTAATGCAATTGCCGTTCTTGACCCAAAACAAACCGACTGCCCATATCCTTTTAAAGAATTAAGCGGCTGTGGCATTGGTCTTAAATTAATTGAAGCTTTTTCAATTAAAAACGAATTACCCTTAAATAATTGTTATAACTATTTAGATTTAGTTGCCATAAGCATTGCTGCGGATATTGTACCACTTAACGGCGAAAATAGGGTTATAGCGTTTTTTGGTTTAGAGCAAATAAATAAAAATGCAAGACCAGGAGTTAATGCATTATTAAATTTAAATCAGCAAAAACAAGCAGTTACCATTTCAACTTTAGTTTTTGTTCTCGCCCCACGAATTAATGCTGCCGGCAGAATTGAACATGGTAATAAAGCCGTTGAACTTTTAACCTGTGAAGACGATACTTTAGCAGAAGAATTTGCAAAAGCCATTAATGAAACAAATACGCAACGCAAAGATTTAGATATTGCAACTACAGATGAAGCAATTGCGCAAATAGAAAATGATGAGCTATTATCTAAAAAAAAGTCAACCGTTTTATTTAGCCCCAATTGGCATAAAGGTGTGGTTGGCATTGTTGCCTCACGCTTAATTGAAAAGTTTTATAGACCAACCATTATACTAACAGAAAGTGACGGCAAAGTTTCAGGAAGTGCCAGAAGCGTTAAGGAGTATGATGTGTATAATGCAATTGAAAAATGTAGCGACTTACTTGAGCAATTTGGTGGACATAAATTTGCTGCAGGTTTAACCATGAAAAAAGAAAATCTGGAAGCTTTTAAAATTAAGTTTGAAAATGTTGTTTCATCCAGCATAACATCCGATCAATTAATTCCAAAAGTGGAAATTGATATTGAATTAAATTTTTATGAAATAACTGATAAACTTGTTAGAATTTTAAAACAATTTGCCCCTCATGGTCCAGAAAACATGACACCAACATTTTATACTAAAAATGTTTTTGAAACAGGATGGGGAAAAGTATTTGGAAATAATCATTTAAAAATAGAATTATTTCAAAAATCAAATCCAAATATCAGATTTCAGGCAATTGCATTTGACAAAGGAGATTATATTAGTTTTTTTCAGAGAAAAATTCCAATGGATATAGTTTTTAAAATTCAGGAAAATGAATATAAAGGTGTAACTACAATACAACTATTAATTGAAGAAATTAAAATAAATCAGAATAATTAATTTTTAATTTACATGAAATACACCTTCGTCATAACCATTCAACTAATTTGTATGCTTTGCTTCGCGCAAAAAGGAACTATCGTTGAAGAATTAACATATAAAACCGGAACCACTAAACAAATAACTATTAATAGAGGCACTGATACATTTGAAGTTAAAAAATATTATAAATCAGGAAAACTAAACGACTCCCTCAGATTTACAATAGTTGAAGGAAAACAAAAACTAATTGGAACTGAAAAAATTTATTACGAAAGTGGCAAAATAGCATCTATAATAACATACGGTAAAAATGACGATGAAACAATAACTTTAAATTACAAAGAAAACGGCACTCTAGCTTCACACATTATAAAACCTACGGGCGTTAGCAGATATTATAATACTAATGGCGAAGTTATAATTCAATATGATGAAAATAAATTTGACAAAATTGTCAGCGTACCTAAGCGCTACAGAGAAGGAGAACATTTAAAAAATACAAATTTCCCAAACAGAATTACATGCGACAAGGCTATTTTAAGTAAAGAAAATGAAATTATTAAAATTCGCTCAGGAGCATTACTTACATTAGTATTAAAGGGTGATACAACGCCTGTTAATCATTGTTTTGTTGAAGGTTTCTCCAAAGATTCTATTTACTATTCTAAATTTAATTACGCTATTTATGATGACAGTATAAAAAAATTTGAAACATTAATTTACAAAAAAACTTATGCTATCCCTTTAAAAAAAATAAACACCATTATTTACTCTCCTACATATAGTAAGAATGGTGCACTAAAAGCTTATTCTAACTATATCGTTGGTACTTCATTAAAGGTTATGCCATTTTTATTTGGGATTTTGTTTTTAAATAATATTCAATCGCTTGCCCCTTATTACGGAGGTTCTTTTGTTCTTGGCTTTATTTTAACCAAACGCAGCAAAACATTATACAAATCTGCAGTACCTAAAAAATATAATTTAAAAGACTGGAAATTAACCCCTGGTATAAAATAATATTATTTTAAATTATTTTTGATTAAATAATTTAATCTCCAAAATAAACCAACTGCAACAAACACTAACGATATTAAAAGCGCAACCCACACCCCAACCGTTTGGAATTGCAATTTAAACCCTAAAAAATAAGCTAGCGGTAAGGCAATTAACCAATAACCAACCAGTGTAATTACTGTGGGATATTTGACGTCTTCCAAGCCTCTTAATGCACCAATTGCAGTGACCTGAACACCATCAAACAATTGAAATATAGCCGCAATAATTAAGAGCTTGGAAGAAAGTTCAATAATGTTTATTTCATTACTGAAGATTTTAGGCAGTATAGGGCTAAAAAATAAAAAAAGCAATCCAAAAGACCCCATAATAATTAATACCAATTTAAAAGCAGTAGCACTTGCTTCTCTTATTTCCCACCAGTTATTTTGTGCTTTATAAATTCCGATGCGTATGGTGGCTGCACTGCTAATACCACTTCCGAACATATAGGTAAACGCCGCAATGCTCATTGCTATTCCATGTGAATCAATTTGTTCTTTACCAAAACTTCCCACCATTAAACCGGCAATTGCAAAAGCAGCTACTTCAAAGGTAAATTGAGCGCCTGCATTTAAACCTATGCGAGCAAGATTTTTTAATTCAATCCAACTTATTTTTGTTTGTTTGAACATTAGAGAAACTTCTTTGGTCAGCGAAGATTTAAAGACAAAAAATAAAAATGACAAGCCCATAAAAAATCTTGAAATAAAAGAAGCCCAGGCAGATCCCAGATATCCTAATTCAGGAAATCCGAACTTACCATAAATTAAAATATAGTTTAAAATTATATTTATTAAATTTCCAATAACACTTATTATTAATGCCATACGTGTATTACTCAACCCTTCGCAATATTGTTTACAAGTAAAAAATAACGAAACAGGAATTATTGAAAAAATTAAAACATCAAAAAAAGGAACAGCCAACCTAACAACATCTAAAGGTTGTTGCATATATTTTAAAACATCTGATGCTGAGAACAAAATAACAAAACAAATTATTGCTACCGATAAATTAAGCACCAAAGAATTTTTAAATAAAGACGCTTTTTTTAATGTATCATTTTTTTCATGAGCATCAGTTATTAAAGGTGTTGTAGCATAACTTACTCCGATACAAAATACCAACAACAACACATATAAATTATTAGAAAGAATACATGCAGCTTGCTCTGCCGGACCAATTTTCCCTAAAAATATAGTATCTACCATGCCGGTAATAATATGGCCCACCTGCGTAATTATTAAGGGCCAGGCAAGTTTAATAGTTTGTTTGGTATGTGAATTTTTAAAAAAAGATGGCATATCGCAATAAAGGTAATTTATCGTTTACGTTTTTTACTGCTTTTTATTTTACCACCTTTATTAGAACCTGGTTTATTTTTTGATGAACTAAACCTATTGTAATTCATATTATCAGTATATTTTCCGGAATTTAAATTAATTGAATCATTTTCAGAATAAGCAAAGCCAAAATTTAATTGTTTCTTTATAAGATCGGCATCTAAAACTTTTATTTTAACAGTGTCTCCCAAGGCATATATTTTACCAGTATTTCGACCTACATATCGGTAATTATCTGCGTCAAAATTAAATTGATCGCCTCTCAAATCTCTGCTTTTTATCATCCCTTCACATTTATTTTCATTTATCTCAGCATAAATTCCCCACTCAGTAACACCACTAATCACTGCATCAAATATCTGACCAATTTTGTTTTTCATAAACTCAACCTGTTTATATTTTACAGAAGCCCTCTCTGCCTCTGCTGCAGTGCGTTCCATGTCGCTACTATGTTTACAAAGCAATTCCAGCTCTTCTTGAGTTGAATATTTTTTACCAGATAAACGGGCCTCTAACAAACGATGAACCATCACATCAGGATATCGTCGAATTGGAGATGTGAAATGCGTATAGTACTCAAACCCCAAACCGTAGTGACCTTCGTTTTTAGTTGTATAAATTGCTTTTGGCATACTTCTAACTGCCAGCAATTCAACCATTCCTTGCTCTTTTTTATTTTTTACATCAGTTAATAATTTATTTATAGACTGTGCTGTTTTTTCTTTACTACCTAAATTTAATTGGTACCCAAAACGCGCCACAAACCCACTAAGTTCTTGCATTTTTTCATCGCTAGGGACATCATGAATACGATAAACGCATAAATTTTTAGCATCGTCCTTCTTCTTTTGATTTTTTGGAGTATCAGAATTATTACTTGACTTGCCTAAAAATTCTGCAACAGATTTATTAGCCAGTAACATAAAATCTTCAATTAATTTATGAGCATCTTTTTGTGTTTTAAAAAAGACACCTGTAGGATTTCCTTCCTCGTCTAAATTAAATTTTACCTCAGCCTTATCAAAAAATATAGAACCTCTTTTTGTTCTCTCTGCTCTCAATTTTTTTGCCAGCTTATCCAATAATAAAATTTCACTTTTAAAATCTCCCTCTTCGGTTTCTATAATGGTTTGCACTTCTTCATAAGTAAAACGTCGGTTGCTATTAATTACTGTTTTACCAAACCATTGATGATGAATATCTACATTTTGATCTAATTGAAATACAGCGCTAAAACAATATTTATCTTCATTTGGCCTTAATGAACACGCAAAATTACTCAACACCTCAGGCAACATAGGAATGCATCTGTCTACTAAATAAACACTGGTTGCTCTTGAAACAGCTTCTTTATCTAAAATTGTACTTTCTTGCAAAAAATGAGTTACATCCGCAATATGTACGCCAACTTCCCATAAACCGTTATCTAATTTTTGTATAGACAATGCGTCATCAAAATCTTTTGCGTCAACCGGATCAATTGTAAAAGTTGTAATACCTCTAAAATCTCTGCGTTTTAAAATTTCATTTTGAGTAATGGCAGTATCTATTTTTTTTGCAGCAGACTCAACTTCATCCGGAAAATGTTCAGGTAAGCCATACTCAGCCATGATTGCATTCATCTCCGTTTTATGGGTACCCGGAAAACCAAATACTTGTGTAACAGCAGCCACAGGATTTTGATCACCTGCTTTCCAGTCTTTTAAACTTACTAAAACTTTTTGGCCATCTAAGGCACCTTTAATGTCTTTACTATTTATAAAAAAATCTACATGAATTTTATGACTATCAGGAATTACAAAAGCGTAATTTGGATTTATTTTAATGGTTCCAACAAATTCGGTTTTTGCGCGCTTAATAACTTCTACTACCTCCCCTTCTTTACGTTTTCCGCTACGTTTTGAATACAAATAAACTTTAACCAAATCGCCCTGTAAAGCATTTTTTGATTTATATGGAGGAATATAAATATCATTATCCGTTTCACTATAAACTACAAATGCTGTTCCCTGACTCGTAAAATCAATAGTTCCTGTAACATATTGTTTAGTTTCTTTTAGTTGGTATTTTCCGGTTTCCTTTTCAACTACAAAACCTTGCTGTTTTAACCCTTCTAAAACTTCAATTAATTCAAGTCGTTCACCATCACTATTAAACTCCATTGCAGCACCAAGCTGTTTGTAATTAAACACTTTTGAACTATTATGTTTTAAAAAATCTAAAACTTCTTCAAATAAATATCTTTTTGGTTTTTTGTTTTTAGACATAATTTAAAGATACTAAGGTTTTAGTACTTTTGATTGCATCAAACATATCGTTTATTAACAGAAAATAATGAAAAGAATTTTAGTTATATCTGACTTTAACAGCGTTAGATGCCCTATTGCAAGAGGATATTTGAACCATTTCAAAAAATGTAATGCCGAAGTTTATAGCCTTGGCGTAAAAACAAAAAATGTTAATTCAAATGCAGTTAAAGTGATGATGTTAGATGGCATTGATATCAATTCCAAAAATGCTATTTCATTGGATGAGATAAACAAAGTAAAACTTGATTACGTGATTTCACTTTCAGATAAGGCAAAACCAATTGCTGACAGCTTACCTGCTTCAACATTAAAATTTCATTACCATTTTAATGACTTAGAAAATTTTAATGGTAGTGATGATGAAATTTTAAATCATTTTATTTTGTTAAGAGAAACTATAAAACAATACATTGAAAGATTTTGCAAAATTTATTTAAACGAATATTACTAATTTAAAAGCAAATCTGTTACATAAAAAAACCCCGTTGTTTAAACGAGGCTTAGTTCTTTTAAATAATGAATTTTAAAATTTCTCTAGGATAATGTTCACCAAATCAACAATAGCCCAAATACCACAACCACCAAAAGTTAAAATAAATAATATATTGTAACCAAGTGGTTTTTGCTTATACCATCTGTGCGCTGCAATAGGCCATAAAAAAAACCATAAAATCAATAAAATTAACATATCATCTTCTTTACTTCCAGGAAGCGTAGTTTTGGCATTATCTGACTTAACATAGGTATTAAACTGTGTCTGAATTTTTTTATTGATATTGTTTTTTGTAATAACTACATTCTCTTCAGATGCATTCTCTGTCTTTTCTGTTTTAACCGGAAATGAAGCGACCATTACCGTTCCTGTAAATAAAAAAATTGCAACTAAACAGCCAATAAAATTGATTTTGTTTTTCATGTTTGATTAAGTTTATTAAAGTTTATATTTATCCTAAATTAGAGTTTAAAATTAAATCTAAGCAAAAAACTTACAACAATTTAAAATGTTTTTTTTTAATAAATTAATTAACTCCAATCCATTTTTTAGATTAAAATTTAGATTGCTGTTTTTTTTCGCGTTTTTAATTCCTGTTTATGTTTATTGTCAAGATGATAATAATTATGAATTTATTGGCATGTTAAAGCTTTCCGATTCGGGCATTATTCCCTATAAACTAACTTTTAAAAAAAATCACGAAACTAAAATTGAAGGTTTTTCAATTACAGATTTTTATGGATCAAACAAAACAAAATCGAAAATAGAAGGTTTTTTAAGCAAAAAACAAAACAATATTACGTTTACCGAAATTGAAAATATTTCTACAATTTCTAATGCCAACCCAAAAGACTTTTGTTATATACACGTCAAAAATGCTTCCATAAAAAGAAAAAATGGAAAAACCATGATGGAAGGGGCGTTTTACGGCAAATTTAATAACGACCGCAATTGTGCAAAAGGAACCATTTACTTAGTCAGCACGGATGTATTAGATAAAATAAAAAAACATGATACTGCTTTAAATAAATTGAATGCTGTCAATCTTTTAAATAAAACGAATCAAACATTTTTAACTTCCGATAATCACCTTAATATTAACTGGCAATCGCAACAACTAATTATTGAATTATGGGATGCTGCTACGTTTGATAATGATGTTATTACTTTAACAGTTGATGAAAAACCTATTCTCGAAAATTATATTATTGAACATGAAAAAAAAATAATCACGCTGCCTTTTGCGACTGATTTATGTACTATAAAAATATATGCTGTTTCAGAAGGTAAAAATCCTCCAAACACAGTAAACTTGCTCTTAAAAGACAATGATGTAACGCATGCAATTGTTACTAAGTTAAAAAAAGGAGAATCATCAACTGTGATTATTAAAAAATGAGACTGATTATAAACTTATTCAAAACAGAAAAGAACTATAAAAAATTTATTTTTTATAGTTTTACCGGTTTTGCATTTGTGCTTGCGGTAATTTTAATTTGCTTGCCGAAAAATTTCTTTGATAGCGGACAATCAATTTGCGTTTCTGTTTTACTCTTAAAAAAAGAATGTTACGGTTGTGGGATGACCAGAGCCATTCAGCATCTGATTCATTTGGACTTTAAATCTGCCTACCATTATAATAAATTGTCTTTTATTGTATTGCCCCTATCACTATTTATGGGTATTTCTGAGATTTATAAATTATACAAACAAACAAAAAATTAATTGTAATTGCTCTTAAATAAAAAAGCCCCGTCTTTTGAACGAGGCTGTTTTACAAAAATTAACCGTAAATTATTTATTTAGTGCTTTCTTCAAATTATCATCAATTGCAGCTAAAAATTCTTCAGTATACAAATAATGTTCGCCGTGTTTAACGTTATTACCATGTGCACAAACAGCTAAATCTTTTGTCATTTTACCACTTTCTACAGTTTCAACGCAAACTTTTTCTAATGTTTGAGCAAAATGAATCAATTCATTATTTCCATCTAATTTACCTCTAAATTCTAAACCTCTTGTCCAAGCAAAAATACTGGCAATTGGATTTGTTGATGTAGGTTTTCCTGCCTGGTGATCTCTATAATGTCTGGTTACTGTGCCATGAGCAGCTTCTGCTTCCATAATCTTTCCATCAGGAGTAACTAAAACAGAGGTCATTAATCCAAGAGAACCAAAACCTTGCGCTACAGAATCTGACTGCACATCTCCATCATAATTTTTACATGCCCAAACAAAATTACCATTCCATTTTAACGCACTCGCCACCATATCATCAATTAAACGATGCTCGTATACAATGCCAGCAGCTTCATACTTTGCCTTGTATTCTGCTTGATAAATTTCTTCGAAAATATCTTTAAAGCGACCGTCGTATTTTTTAAGAATGGTGTTTTTTGTTGACAAATACAATGGCCATTTTTTATTTAACGCAACATTAAAGCAAGAATGAGCAAAACCACGGATAGATTCTTCAACATTATACATACCCATTGCTACACCTGCACCTTTAAATTGAAAAATTTCATGCTCAATTACTTTTCCGTCTTCACCTTCAAATTTCATTGTCAATTTTCCTTTACCAGGAACTACAAAATCAGTGGCTTTGTATTGATCGCCAAATGCGTGTCGACCAACAATAATTGGAGATGTCCAGTTATTTACTAAACGAGGAACGTTTTTACAAACAATAGGCTCACGAAACACAGTACCATCAAGGATGTTACGGATGGTTCCATTTGGTGACTTCCACATTTGTTTTAAATTAAATTCTTTTACGCGTGCTTCGTCAGGTGTAATAGTAGCACACTTAATACCTACTTGATATTTTTTTATGGCTTCAGCGGCATCAATGGTTACCTGATCATTTGTTTCATCACGATATTCCATGCCTAAATCGTAATACTTAATATCAATATCTAAATACGGAATTATTAATTTGTCCTTGATAAATTTCCAGATAATTCGGGTCATTTCGTCCCCGTCTAATTCAACAACAGGATTTGCTACTTTAATTTTACTCATAATATTGGGGTTTTTAATAATTTTTTAAACAGTCTGCAAATTTATGAAAGGTTGTTTAAGTACCAAGTTTTTATCTCAATTTTTATTGATTTTAAACCATTATATTTGAAAAAATTTAGTTCATATGAAATTTCACAAAGAGGGTTATGCGAGCTTAATATTGGTGCTAGTTTTTAGTGCTATTCTAATATTTATTGCCCGTTATTTTTTTCCTGAGTTTGCTATTGCACATTGGTTTGCATACGTGTTGAGTGTATTTTTAACACTAGTCATTCTTCAGTTTTTCAGACATCCATCACGTCAACATACCATAGGAGACAATTTAATTATTGCACCGGCCGATGGTAAAGTAGTTGTTATAGAAGAAACATTAGAAAACGAATATTTCAAAGAGAAACGTTTACAGGTTAGTATTTTCATGAGCCCCATTAACGTGCACGTTAACAGATATCCTATAGCCGGTATCGTAAGTTTTTTTAAATATCATCCCGGGAAATTTTTAGCTGCCTGGGAACCTAAAAGCAGTACAGACAATGAGCGTACAACTGTTGTAGTGAAACATGCTAATGGAACGGAAATTTTATTTCGTCAAATTGCAGGCGCTTTAGCAAGAAGGATTGTTTGGTATTGTAAACAAGGTGATAAAGCAAAGCAATGCGGCGAAATGGGATTTATTAAATTTGGTTCTCGGGTTGATTTGTTTTTGCCGCTTGGCACTAAATTAAATGTAAAAATAGGAGATGTTGTAAGAGGTTCACAATCTGTATTAGGAGAAATTTAAAAAAACAATACTACTAAAAGAATGCTCTAATTTGCGCACCACCCAAATGCACAATGTTTGAGCCGGATGTTTTTCTTCCGTTATAATTAATACTTATTTGAATATTGCTGTTTAAATTTCTCTGATAATTTAGTTCCCAGGTTACGTTTTGCCCTTTACTTAATGCGTTGAGCATTTCGTAGGCTACTGAAGAATTTTCAGTGTCGTTAAATTTAATCAAAATCAAATCCAGTCTTCCTGTTAAGCTCCCTTTTTCTGATTGATTGTATTTTAATTCGGCAGCAAAGGTATTTATAAAAGCAGTTTGAAAACCACCTTCAATTTTATTTTGTTTTTGATTGTATTTATATATGCTGCTTAATCTAAAAAAAGTATTGGGCTGAAATATCAATCTTTGCTCAGTCTCATATGATTCAATTAAATAATTACGATTTGAGAAAAACTGAGAATTATTGCCCTTGTTGCTGTAAATTGCACTACTGTTTATTACCCATGATTTTAATAAGTTTAATCTGGCTTTTATTTCGTGAGACAAAAGAGTTCGCTGTTCAATTCCATTAACAAGCAATTGTTTTGATTGATTGTTTATATAAGTATAATCTGCCCCAAATACAGCAGAACTTTGATTAAATAAAACGCTCTGTCTTATATTATTATTACTTGCCAAAATATTAGTATCACTTACATTTGTTAAAGGGTTAAAGTTTAAAACGTCGCCTTTATCTGTCATTTTACCGTCAACTCTAAATACAGTTTGTGTTACCCAACGATTTAAAAAATAAATAAAATTATTTGTTGGGTCTTTAAATAAAGAGGCAGGTCTTAAAAAAACCGATACGCTTAATTGATTTTGCAATACTTTTACATATTGATTTGTTGGTGTGTAAATTCTTATAAATCTTGCCCTGTCAGAAAACTGCGCAATTTCAAATTCATTTATTTCTTTTACATCATTACCATTATAATCATTCCAGGCATATTGCCCTTGACCGGGCGCAACCTCTAAATAATAAAACTCTTTTTTATTTTCTAAACCATAACCTGTTTCATAAAATATACTCGATGAAATTAAACCTTTTAAATAACGGGGATTGTATTCTAAGCGACTTAAGACAGTATTGTCTGGCTTTAATGAATTACTTACAACATTTTTTAATTCTAATTTTCTATAAGTAAACAAAACCGTAAGAGGATTATTTTTAATGGAATAAATTGATGTTTGTAAACCTATGTTTGTTGCAAACGTACTATCGAGCAGGCGATTATTATAGGCTAGTTTATCTCTTCTTTCCTTGTAAAAAAGTTTTACATTGTTTTTAGAGCTGTCAGCATTAGCTATGCTTCCCTCCCATTCCCAAAACTGATAAGCTTTTGGTAATAACATTCTATCTGATGAGAATTTAAATAAATTATTTTCGAACTCATCGCTATAACTGAATTTTAATTTTTTTAAGCGTTGCTGCAATAAAATTTTATGTCGGTAAAATTCTGTGTTTTGAAAACTTTCATTATTGATGGTAGTTAAAAAACTTCCGGCGTAATTAGCGCTTAAACTTTTTAACTGATGTTTAATAGATGCGTTATGTTTGATGCCTTTATAAATTGTGCCTTCATCAAAAAAATTTACTGCGTAAACTAATGCCGACCCCTTTGTGGTTACCAGGCCAAGTTCGGCACTAGCTAAACTCTGATCATTTAATAAAACAGAGGTCAATGGCCTGTTCCAATCACGTTCAAATTCAATACTTCTAAATCTTTCTATTTGATGAAAAGTTTTTTGGAGGTATTCATATCCTATATTATAACTTAATTTAGTTTGATTTTTTGCTGAATCTGTTTTCAGTATACTTTGATTTTTACTAATAATTTTCACACCTGCTCCTTCATCATTTCCCTTATCTGCTCTGCTGAATGTATTTAAATCATTTTTTGTATAAACGCCTTCAATAGAAAAACTATTATTTGCTGTTAGCGTTTGCGAAAGTCCACCGGTTAACATTTGAATTTGCTTAGGCGTAACTAGGGGCACAACGGGCTCGTAGCTACCTTGCATAACGCCATTAACCGGAGCAAACCATTTATATACTCTGCCGTTAGCTGTTGAACTTACCTGATTGTAATTTCCTTTACCAGCACCAACATTACTAAATTTGAGGCGGTATTTTGCACTGTCTGAATTAATGCTATAAACGTAAACATTGTTATAAATAATACCATTTATTAGTGTATCAACTCGTTTATAAAAAACATCGGTGTTATTAAACGCTGAAATTTCAACACCACTGTAAACAGCTTTCTCAAGCGTATCGCCAATTGCAATTAATACATTTTTTTGCTGTTGAGATAAAGTTTGCTGCAAAGGTTTATTTTTATTATCCTGCTCGCTGTATACATTAAAAAAGACATTAGTTTTTTT